>NZ_FZNZ01000023.1 GCF_900187995.1 Prevotella jejuni | reverse complement strand
AGTTGACTGTCTCAGCTATATTTTTGTTTAATGAGTAACTTTGGCTCTTACGTTAAAGCACTACGAAAAGCGTCCACACATTTAACGGAAGAACCTTTTATTCTTCCATACATTGGAAGAACAAGGTACTACCCAAAACATAATAAGAGTCCTATTCAGCATCTATGAATTTGACTTAATAGCCGACCCTTACCTTATTATATTATCTAATAATAACCCTCTTGATAAGTTCTCTCAAACGTGTTAATACTCAGCACATCATGTACGAATACACATCAGCTATAGCACTGAGCGCAACCACATTACAAAGAGAGGTATTAGGGAGGGCTGTATTATCTTACTTCTCTTGATAGAGATAACGCTTAATACTCTTCTTCGGAGTCTTGGCAAACTCCTCATCACGCAACTCTATCGCTGAAAGATGGCAGAAAGATGGAAGCATAGCATTTAGTTCTATACGATTCTGCTCCATTATCTCTTGCAAGTCTGATTGTGAGAAGCCCATCTCTTTAGCCTCATCAAAATCAGGATGAACCAAACCGACAATCTTGTCACCACGTTGGATAACGACACATTCACTCACCATTGACATAGAGTTCAGCTTGTCTTCTATCTCTTCTGGATAGACATTCTGACCATTAGAGCCTAAAAGCATATTCTTAATGCGGCCACGGATAAACAAATGACCATCCACACTCATCGTCCCAAGGTCGCCTGTATGATACCAGCCATCCTTATCAAGCACCTCTTTCGTAGCCTCTTCGTTCTTATAATAACCAAGCATAACGTTCTCACCTCGTGTAATTACCTCACCTGGAACATGCTCTGGATCAGAACTAACAATCTTCACCTCCATATTCAAAGCAGGTGTACCGCAAGAACCGGGTACAAAATCTTTGTAGTCACTGAACGTTACCAATGGGCCACACTCCGTAGCACCATAAACGCTTGTTATAGGGAAATCAATGCTTACTAAGAAGTCTTCTATCTCTTTATTAAGTGCAGCTCCACCCGTTACTACCTCGTATGCATTGCCCCCAAAGCATTCCATAACGATTGCTCTAATCTTTTCTTTCACCTTCTTGCTTACCACTGGCATCTTTAACAACATTCGGGTAGCTGTACTCTGGACCCTTGGAAAGACATTCTTACGGATAATCTTCTCTACAACCATTGGTACTGACATAATGATAGCAGGATGGATGTCTCTACATGCTTGGGCTATCAAAGAAGGACTCGGTAGACGTGTGAGGAAATAAAGATGACTTCCAAAACAGAACTGACAGATGAACTCGCATATCATACCATACATGTGTGCCATCGGTAATATACAAAGCACTTTACTATCGGGCTTGATATGTGGTTTTATATCAGCTATTGCCCATGCGAGATTACTACGAATAGAGCGATAACTTAGCATGACACCCTTTGAGAAACCCGTCGTCCCACTGGTATAATTAATCAGTGCAAGGTCGTCAGCCTCATCCTTAAAATAGTTGACATCCTCTGCACGGAAGAATTTAGGGAATTTCTTACCAAAGAGTGCATTAAGGTTTTCACGCGCATTTGTCAATGACTCTGAACGAGAAAGTATCGACGAGAAATCTGGTAGATAGATAATACCTTCCAACTGGCGCATCTGTTCGCCATCAATCGCTGTAGCTACTACATCACCAACAAAGAGGAGCTTTGCCTCTGAATGGTTTACTATATTATATATTTGTTCGGGTTTAAACTCATTCTGAACAGGTACTGCCACTGCTCCATAGGTTAGAGTTGCAAAGAAAGCAACTGCCCATGAAGAGGAGTTTCGACCACAAAGGGCTACCTTATCACCCTTCTTCAAGCCGCTATTAGCAAAGAGAATGTGTAACTTCTCTATTTTCCGCGCTACATCATGGTATTGAAGTGTAGCACCAAGATAGTCGGTAAGAGCATCTTTGTCCCAGTTATCCTTGATACTCTTCTCTATACACGCGTTGAAACTATTTATAGCATCCATTGCACAAAAGTATGATTTGCGTGCAAAGTTAAGTAAAATTCTGCACATTCACAAAAACTCTGTGCAAGAAAAACATACTATTTGTACAAATAGAAAGAAGCCTCTACTTGCACAGATAGTTATGGTAGGTGGATTAAGCAAATCTTATTTTATTTCCCTATCACCCTTATCGTCTTATTAGAAAGACCTATTCAGAAATCCGCACATGCCTTATTTAAACTCATACGAATTACCGTAGAACAGCCAATATCAGAACTTTCTCACATCAAAGGGATTGCTATTAAAATCTCGAATAAGCCTTAAAACGAAAACTATCAAGCAACAATGAAGTTCGATAACATAAAAGACCAATACAACCCAATCACTTACAACCCTTTCACATAATGGCGAATATGAAAGAAAACAGTAAAAGACAAAGAACAAAAAAGAGACTATATCAGAAATGTTAAGATACACGACCCATATATCCGCAGCAGCAATTAATATGGGAGAATGAGTATGACTCACCACCCACATGTGCTGACTCATTTCTGAGATAGTCTCTTTCTATATTCTTAAAGCCACTTACACCTTATTATATATAGGTGCAGCGGAGGACAAGATTATTCCTCAGCAGGCTTCATGTTAGTGTAGACATTCTGCACGTCGTCGAAGTCCTCCAAACGCTCAACCATCTTATCGATAGTCTCACGCTCTTCATCAGTAACGTCCTTTAAGTCGTTAGGAATACGAGTGAACTCTGCAGAAGTGATTTCGAAACCATTGTCTTCCAAGTGCTTCTGAATCTCGCCGAAGCTTGTAGGCTCTCCGTAGATTGTGATTTCGTTCTCTTCTTCATCCTCATCGTACTCATCGTCAACTCCATAGTCAATCAAATCAAGGATCAACTCCTCCATATCTACACCCTCTTTCTTCTTGAAGGAGAACACAGCCTTATGGTCGAAAAGGAAGCTAAGAGAGCCCTGTGTACCAAGATTACCATTGAACTTGTTGAAAATAGAACGAACATCACCAACCGTACGAGTAGTGTTGTCTGTCAATGTATCAACAAACACAGCAACTCCATGAGGACCATAACCCTCGTAAGTCACCTCCTTGTAGTCGCTGGTGTCTTTACCCATTGCGTTCTTAATAGCACGCTGGATATTGTCCTTCGGCATGTTCTCACGCTTACATGTAGCGATGATAGCACGAAGGCGTGGGTTATTCTCTGGTTCAGGACCGCCAGCTTTAACAGCGATAGCGATTTCTTTACCTAACTTAGTGAACGTACGGGCCATGTGACCCCATCTCTTGAGCTTAGTTGCTTTGCGATATTCAAATGCTCTACCCATTGGATTTGTTTGTTAACGGAGTTCTGCTCCGAGTTTATTTGTTAAATTCTTTATTAGTTTCTGCATGATGGCGTCTATCGCCTTGTCGTTGAGCGTCTTGGTCTCGTCCTGCAAAATGAAGTTTACTGCATAACTCTTCTTGCCCTCAGGGAGGTTTTTGCCCTGATAAACATCAAAGAGTTCGACGCGCTTCAAGAGTTTCTTATCTGCTTGACGAGCTATCTCCTCTATCTGTGCAAACTCTACATTATTGTCGACCAACAAGGCAAGGTCACGACTAACAGCAGGATATTTAGATATCTCTTGGAACTGAAGTTTATTCTTGCGGATAGCCTTCATCAGTCCTGCCCAGTCTAAGTCTGCATAATAAACCTTCTGGTCAAGACCGAAACGCTTCAACAGTTTATGGCTGAGAATACCCATCTCAACGAGTACCTTACCAGCACGCGTCTTCAAAGCTATTGCCTTGTCGAACACGTTGTTATCCGACTTCTCACTAACAAGTAAGCCCTGTGCAACACCGATACGACGGAGGATATTCTCGACATGTGCCTTCAATTCATAGAATGAACTTTCCTCGTCAGGATGTGCCCAAGAACCTTGTACACGCTTACCTGTCACCCACAAAGCCATGTGATAGTCTTGTGAATATGCCTTAACAGGATTTTCCTCTGTCCATCTCTCCTTATTGTATTTATAAACATTACCTACTTCAAAGAAACGGAGGTTCTGTGCCTTACGATTTACATTACGTACGATACTCTCCAAACCACCAAAGAGAAGGGTCTGACGCATCACACCTAAGTCTGCTGAAAGAGGATTCATCACCTTCACGGTCTCCTCCCAAGGATAAGCATTGAGACCTGCCTCCTCATAGTAAGAGCTCTTTGTGAGCGAGTTGTTCATAATCTCTGAGAAGCCAGCACCTACTAACTGCTCACCGATAATGTTCTCACGATGATAGTTCTTGTCGGCCTCTTCTGCTATTGTCAATGAAGACTTCAACTCTGTAGGTATCTCTACATTATTATATCCGTAGATACGTAGAATGTCTTCTACTACATCACAAGGACGCTGTACATCGACACGATAAGGTGGAACCAGGAGGTTGAGGCCCTCTGCATCTTCATTTTCTACCTTCATCTCAAGGCTCTCTGCAATACGCTTAATCGTATCATGACCGAGCTTCTTACCTATAAGACGGTCGCAATACTCATAGTTCAAACGAACAGGGAAGCCCTCCATCTTCGTTGGATACTCGTCACATATCTCCATGCTAACCTTTCCACCAGCAAGTTCCTGACAAAGGATTGCGGCCTGCTTGAGTGCATAGACAATGCCATTAGGGTCTATACCACGCTCGAAACGGAAGCTGGCATCCGTAGAAAGACCGTGACGACGAGCACTCTTACGAATCCATGTTGGATGGAAATAAGCACTCTCTAACACTACGTTCTTCGTTGTTTCGTATGTACCACTACCCTTTCCACCGAACACACCGGCTATACACATTGGGTCCTCTTCATTGCAGATAGCGAGGTCGTGCTCGCCAAGGATGTGCTCTTCACCATCTAAGGTAACGAACTTCTTACCCTCGTTCTTGTCCTTAACGATGATGTGATGTCCCTTAACCATGTCTGCATCAAAGCAGTGCATAGGCTGACCGTAGGCCATCATGATATAGTTAGTAATATCCACGATATTATTGATTGGGCGCAAACCGATAACATTCAGCTTGTCTTTCAACCACTGTGGACTTTCTTTTACTTCGCAATCAGTTAAACTCAAACAAGCATAACGGCGACAAGCATCCGTATTCTCGATTGTCACCTTGATAGGGAGATCATGGTTATCAACCTTGAAAGCATCACAAGAAGGGCGATGTAATGACGTCTTATAACCATTCTGTATCAACCAGGCATAGAGGTCGCGCGCAACTCCATAGTGACTCAATGCGTCCGCACGGTTGGCAGTGATATCTATATCTATCAGCCAGTCGCTGTCTAAGTGATAGTATTCTGATGCTGGCTGACCCACTGGTGCGTCCTCTGGTAACACGATAATACCATCGTGAGCAGTACCGACACCAATCTCGTCCTCGGCACATATCATACCAAGACTCTCTACACCACGCAGCTTACTCTTCTTAATAGTAAACTCATTGTCGCCATCATAGAGTACACAACCTAAGTCGGCAACGATTACCTTCTGGCCTGCTGCAACATTCGGTGCACCACAGACGATCTGCTGTGGTTCTCCCTTGCCAAGGTCAACAGTTGTTACGTGGAGATGATCTGAGTTCGGATGTGCCTCACAAGTCAGTACCTTACCGACATACAAGCCCTTTAATCCACCACGTATCGTCTCAACCTCGTCCAGTGACCCTACCTCCAAACCTATTGAAGTGAGCGCGACAGCAATCTCTTCTGGACTAAGATTGAAATCAACGTATTCCTTTAGCCATTTATATGAAATCTTCATTATGTTGTTATTTGTTTGTTCTGAAAATACATGCAAATTTACGAAAAAACTCAGATATAGCAAAGGGATAAAAGAAAAAAGCCGTTGTATGGGACGAAAGTAGCTGTTTATACTATCACTATAAAGAGATTGCAGCTCCGTACACCAGCATCGATAACTGGCTTTTCGTACTCTTTCTCACTACCTTTTGTTGGTGATAACGTAAAGTTTTTGACGTTAGCTCATAGCTCCATCATCACAGGAACGGAACCACAATACTTGCAGATATCAAGATAATGCCTTACCTTTGTCGACATAGAAATAACTGGAGAATAAAAACAAAACAAACAATATGAGACTTACAGGACGTAGAGAGAGTAATAATGTAGACGACCGTCGTGGCATGGGTATGGGTACTAAAGCGGGTATCGGTGGTATTGGCGGTATCATCCTCATTGCTCTTATTACCTTTTTGAGCGGTGGAGACATGGGTGATGTGGTAAATAATGTTTTACAACAAGAGCTGCAAGGGCCAACTGAAGTGCAGACTGGCGGACAACAACATCAGTTTTCTGCGGAGGAAGAGAAACTTGCGAACTTCTCTAAACAGATTCTTGCAGGTACGGAAGATGTGTGGACTGAACAGTTTCAGTTGCATGGCATGCGCTATCAATACCCTACCCTCGTCCTCTATACTGGTGCTGTACAAACTGCTTGTGGGGATGGCTCCGCTGCAATGGGACCTTTCTATTGTTCGGCCGACCAACGTCTTTATCTCGACTTGAGTTTCTTTAGTGGTATGCGCAAGGATTTAGGATTAAAAGCAAAAGGCGACCTTGACTTTGCCTACGCCTACGTGATTGCGCATGAGGTGGGTCACCACGTGGAGTATCTCCGTGGCATTCTTGGGGAATGTCATGCTAAGATGGCACGTGTAAATAAGGAAGAGGCTAACAAACTGAGTGTGAAATTAGAGCTCCTTGCCGATTACTATGCTGGCTGTTGGGCCCATTACGATAATGAGAAATATCAAAGTCTTACTGACGGGGATATCGAAGAGGCTATTGACTGTGCTGAGAAAATCGGAGATAACTATCTTCAGAAGAAAGCACGAGGCTATGCTATGCCTGAGACTTTCACCCACGGCACCTCTGAACAACGTATGTACTGGTTAAAAAAGGGTATCGAGACAGGAGATTGGAACACAACTACCTTCTCACCAAGCGATTTAGACTAAAGTATTAACTATTTTCTTTATAGCTAAAAAGGCTCTTTAAGCAGGTAGAAGAGGCCTTAACAACACCCATGGGATACTCCTCGTAGGAATAAGAAGACTGTGAAACCTTGTATTATTACCATGATAAAAAAGAATTATCATCACGATAAAAAATATTTCTTTTCATGAAGAAAAATATTTTTTATCGTGAAAATAATTCGATAAAGGGATTTTATAGCAGTCGAGAAGATTGTTATAACTCACCTAACACCTTCTCAATCACACGATTAACAACGCTTTATTATCGTCCTACTATCAAGGTTCAAGGTTCTATCCTTTGCTTACCTTCGTATGAGAAAAGTAGGAACTAAAGTTATAACTGTTGTAGATAGGCAGCGACCATCTCAGCGCATCGTTCTCCATCAATACCTGCGCTGACAATTCCACCAGCATAACCAGCACCCTCAGCACAAGGGAAAAGACCTTCGAGGCGCACGTGCATGAGGCGTTCTCGGTCGCGGAGAATACGGACAGGCGAACTGGTACGAGTCTCGGAGGCTATCATTACGGCTTCATTGGTAAGGAAACCATGTGCCTGACGACCAAAGGTTTTGAAGGCTTCTTGCAGTCGTTTTGTCACAAAAGATGGCATCCAAAAATGTAGTGGACTTGATATTAGTCCCGGCGCATAGCTCGACTTAGGAAGATCATACGACAGACGATTGTTTACAAAGTCGGCCATACGTTGTGCTGGAGCCGTCTGCTTGCGATTTCCTTGCTGCCATGTGTCACGCTCTAATTGCTCTTGATAATGCATGATGCGCAACACGTCTTCTCCTTCTACATCCTCTGGGTTCAATTGAACAACCATACCAGCATTCGACCACTGCGTCCCTCGGTTGGCAGGACTCATCCCATTGGTGACTGTTTGTTCGGGTCCTGTGGCCGAAGGTATCACAAAGCCACCCGGACACATGCAGAAGGAATAAACACCACGACCCTCTACTTGTGTCACAAAAGAATATTCTGCTGTTGGAAGATACTTACCCTTTCCGTTCTTATTATGGTATTGTATCTGGTCAATCAGGTGGGAAGGGTGCTCTAATCGTACACCGACAGCAATTCCCTTTGCCTCCATCTCAATGCCAGCATCGGCAAGATAGCGATAGACATCACGTGCAGAATGACCCGTGGCAAGGATTACCGGACCATGAAACTCACGTTTCACGCTGACCATCTCACCATTGTCAACGGCCTCAACACCGACGACTTTATCGCCATCAAGTATCAATGAGGTCATCTTAGTTTGGAAGTGAACCTCCCCGCCACAGTCGAGTATGGTGTTACGCATGTTCTCTATCACCCGTGGAAGCTTGTCTGTACCGATATGTGGGTGGGCATCCGCAAGAATAGCGGGGGATGCGCCATGCTGACAAAAGACGTTTAGAATCTTGTCGACAGGGCCACGCTTCTTACTTCTTGTATAGAGTTTTCCATCCGAATAGGCTCCTGCTCCACCTTCACCAAAGCAGTAATTCGACTCAGGATCAACCTCTTGCGTCTTTGAAATCAGGGCCATATCTAACTTACGATCACGTACATTCTTTCCTCGTTCAAGGACGATTGGACGCAAGCCTAATTCTATCAGTTTCAGAGAAGAGAACAGACCAGCTGGGCCTGCGCCTACCACAATGACCGAAGGACGGCTACTTACGTCTTGATATTCAGTCTTAACATAGGGGTCGTCTTGCGGAAACTCGTTGATATAGACACGCACTTTCAGATTTACATAGATGTCACGATGACGCGCATCAATAGAACGCTTCAACACCCGAACACGATAAATGGTACGCTCGTCCAGTCCCTTCTCCTTAGCAAGATAGCTTTTCAAGTTGTTTTCACTATAGGCAATCTGGGGTAGAACACGTAGCTGATATTCCTCTGTCATATATAGTAATACTTCTTCTTTTTGACGCAAATTTAATCAAATATATCGAGATATTCGTTGGCTATTGCAATATTTCTTATTATTTTTGTGGCTAAGTTTCGCACCTCCCCCATTGTTAAGGGGATGCTAAATAATAACAAATAGAATATCAGAAATGAAAGTATTAAAGTTTGGTGGAACGTCCGTAGGTTCTGTTGCGAGTATTCTAAGCCTGCAAAAGATTGTCGAGAAAGAGGCTAAACATCAACCGATTATTGTGGTTGTAAGTGCCTTAGGGGGTATAACAGATCAGCTTATTGCTACCTCTCAGCTTGCCTTGAAGGGGGATGAAAGGTGGAGAAATGAGTTCGATTCTATTGTTGCACGACATCACAAGATGATTGATGCGATTATTACCGACCCTCATGACCGTGAGAGTCTATTCAACAACGTGGATAGTCTCTTTGAACAACTACAGTCTATCTATTATGGTGTTTTCTTAATCCACGACCTTAGTCATAAGACTGAGGATACTATTGTTAGCTATGGCGAACGCCTTAGTTCGAGAATAGTAGCTACGCTCATCCGTGGTGCGAAGTGGTTTGACTCACGCAAGTTCATAAAGACAGAAGAGAAGCAGGGCAAGAGAAGTCTCGATTCAGAGCTAACCAACAAACTTGTTTTAGATACTTTCTCTGACCTTCCTCGTATCTCTCTTGTACCTGGTTTCATAGCACAAGACCGCGACTCTGGCGATATCACCAATCTTGGACGTGGTGGAAGTGACTACACAGCGTCTATCCTCGCTGCCTCTCTCAATGCTGAGGTGTTGGAGATATGGACAGATGTTGACGGCTTTATGACAGCTGACCCACGTGTCATCAAGAGTGCTTATACCATCAATGAACTGTCATACGCAGAGGCAATGGAGCTTTGTAACTTTGGTGCAAAGGTTGTCTATCCTCCAACGATATACCCTGTCTGCGTGAAGAACATACCGATTAAGGTGAAAAACACCTTTAATCCTGACGGGAAAGGTACGATTATTAAATCACACGTTGAGAACAATCAAAAGCCTATCAAGGGTTTGTCATCTATCAAAGGTACGACGGTCATCACCGTAACGGGCCTTTCTATGGTGGGTGTCGTTGGTGTCAACCGGCGTATCTTTAGTTCTCTTGCCAACAATGGTATCAGTGTCTTCCTTGTGTCACAGGCTGCTTCAGAGAACAACACCTCTATCGGTGTGAAAGATGAAGATGCTGACAATGCCGTGAGAGTACTCAATGATGAATTCCGACTTGAGATAGAAGATGGTCGTATGTTCCCTATGCACGCTGAGAGTGGACTTGCCACTGTAGCCATCGTAGGCGAGAACATGCGGCGAACACCAGGCATCAGTGGAAAGCTATTTGAGGTTCTTGGACGTTCAGGTATCAGTATTATTGCTATTGCACAAGGTGCGTCAGAGATGAACATCTCCTTCGTTGTGAAGGGAACTGACCTAAGGAAAGCACTGAATGTACTTCATGATTCACTCTTCTTGTCGGAGTATAAGGTGCTTAACCTCTTTATATGCGGTGTCGGAACAGTAGGTGGTATGCTCATCGAACAGATTAAGAGCCAGTATGAAGAGTTAAAGCAAAACTCTAACCTGAAGCTAAAGGTGGTGGGTATCGCCTCCTCCAAGAATGCAATCTTCAATCGTGACGGATTAAACTTAGACAACTATCGAGAAGAACTCAAGGCGAGTGAGCCGTCAAACCCAGAACATTTGCGTGACATAATACTACAGATGAATATCTTCAACTCGGTATTTGTGGATTGTACTGCCTCACAAGACGTGGCTGCACTCTACCAGTCTTTATTAGAGAATAATATCTCTGTGATAGCAGCCAATAAGATTGCAGCATCTGGAAAGTACGAGGATTACTATCACTTAAAGCAGACTGCCATACAACGTGGCGTCAAGTTCCGCTTTGAAACGAACGTAGGTGCTGGACTGCCTATCATTGGTACGATCAATGACCTACGTAATTCGGGGGATAAGATACTTAAGATTGAAGCCGTACTGTCTGGTACGCTTAACTTTATCTTCAATGAGATTGGAGCCGAGACTCCCTTCTCTGAGACCGTTAAACGAGCCAAAGAGCAGGGCTATAGTGAGCCTGACCCACGTATTGACCTTAGTGGGAAGGATGTCGTTCGCAAGTTAGTTATCCTTACACGTGAGGCTGGATACAAGGTAGAACAGGAGGATGTTGAGAAGCACCTCTTCGTCCCTAATGATTATTTCCAAGGTTCTGTAGAAGACTTTTGGAAGCGTCTTCCTGAGCTTGATGCCAACTTCGAGCAGCGTCGAGAGAAACTTGCTGAGGAAGGTAAACGCTGGCGTTTCGTCGCAACGATGGACCATGGCAAGACTAATGTGGCTCTGAAAGAGGTCGATTCGAACCATCCTTTCTATAACCTTGAGGGTTCTAACAACATTGTTCTACTAACAACCGACCGATACAAGGAGTATCCTATGCAGATTCAGGGCTATGGTGCTGGTGCGTCAGTGACTGCTGCTGGTGTGTTCGCCAATATCATGAGCATTGCTAACATATAATATTAGATTGTTTATATACCAACAAGAAGAGGGGCATACGGCGTTGTATGCCCCTTTCTCATTATTTAATAGCCAGCCTTATAACACCAGTTTCCAAACCGTATTCTCGGTCTCCATGTCGCCAGACTCCTCATGGAACGTAAAGCCTTGAGGCTTCTTTCCTTCCACACTTATATCTATTACCGACATAACATTACGTTTGATGGTGAGCTGCTTCTGCTCTTTCTCTACCGTCCCATCGTCCTTTGTCCATGAAACACGAAGGTCTATTGTCGTTTGATAACCGTCTTTAGTCCCATTCACCACGTCATAGAAGGAATAAACAGCCCTATTGTCATACATCGGACTTTCCTTTGTCAGAGGAATACCCCAGCCTACATAGTTGACAACAAGTTTTCCTTCATCGGGCGGTGTCACCTTAAAATGCAAACCAAACACCGACCGTTTCATATCGAGTGTCAGGTCTTTTGTTGCCTTAGGACTAAAGGAGTCGATTGTAGCATACAGCTTCGTAATACGTGGATAATGAATCGTTCGACCGTCGTCAATAGTTGTTTCACCTTTTGTCAGACCATTAAGATTCTCCTCTTTAGATAACACAAAGCTATTTGTTAACCGTGTTCCCTTATCCGTTCCATGCAAGAAAGGAGCAAGATACTCGCCATCCTTCAAGAATATTCTATCATCTCCTTCCTCTACAATAAGGCACTCTACCTTGTAAAGGTTCTCTACATTCATCTTCAAAGCAATCTTTGAAGCATTGGTAAACAGTCCGTAGGCATACATAGAATACGTCTCTTCATTGGGCTTCTTCTCGTACACATTGACAGCATAAAACTTCTTCTTCGTTTCACCAGTGACACCTCTACTAAACGGTTGAGGCTTTGCGCCCATCGCATCCTCAAATGTTTCGATATGCAACTCCTTAGGATGAATACGCACAACTCTGGTTAGCTTGTTCTTTGAGTTATGCGACTTTGTCCCCTCATCGACATTGTCTAACACTGGTTTCTCACATGCGGCTAATGCTAATATACATACTATAAGCCAAATCCATGCTACTTGTTTTTTCATATTAGTTATTTTTTAAGTTAAGTTATGGTCGTTCTGTATTAATCATCCCACGCTGGGAAGGAATCATCTAATCCTAAGTCTGGGAAGGAAAAGCCCTTTGCCAATTGGTTCTGATCTCCTTCATATTGATTATGCACTTCACCTTGTTCACCTCTCAATGTGGTACTCCCCGCTCTTGTTTGCGAACTTCCTAACAAGAAAGAACGTGAGGATACATAATAAACTGTTATTAAGGGCTTAATATATGTTTTCATATTCAATTGCTTTAAGTTGTCAAAAGGAGTATATAACAAAGTCGTTTATCGATTTAAGTATTTCTTTCCACCAACAATTATAATACCTTTATAGTCCTTACTAACCTGTTGCCCTGCAAGATTATAGAATGGACAGCACTGGTGAACATCATCATTTACCGTGGTGGAATTGATTCCTAAAGGTATATCAAAGGTGAAATTAGACTTTGCTTGTGTAGCTACTGTTGGCGTGTAGACGAGGTAAGCTTTATGAGCCTTCGTCTGAAAAGCCTTGCCATCAGGCTTATTCCAATAAAAGCCTACGCCATTACTGCCCTTAGCAAAGACATAATACAATGTGCCCCCAGTCGTTTCAGTCTCCACATCAGAGCCTCGTAAGGCATTAAAAGTATCTCGTTCGCCTTCTTTAGTCGTCTCCTTGAAAAGGTAATTACCCTCCTCTGCTTCTAAAACGACAGCCGTACCACTCGGAAGGACATCATTCTCTTGATACGTCTTACTTACTGAAAGAACATTATCAACAATCTTATACGTTCGTGCTATGACTCCTTTAGGAATAACAAACGATTTCTCACCATAATAAAAAGTAGCTCGCTTGGCTGCAGAGATGTCGATAGAGATTGTGTTCTCAGTAGGTTCTATAGGTTTGACTGGCTCATAAGTGACTTTTATGGACTTAATGGAACTATTCTTAGTGGTTGCATGAACGAAGGTAATACTTTGCTTATTAACCTCCCAATCCTGCTTAAAAAACTCCTCTCCTTTGCTTTTTTCCTTTTTACAATTTATCTCACTATCATCGCCGAAGACCTTAAAACGGCCTGGAAAGTCAACTATAAAAATAGTTACAGCCGTAATCTCACAGCTAATACCTTCTATTGTAAAATAAGTATGATTATTAAGTTGTAAAGAAGAAGACCTACCCTTTTTCTTACACCATAATGTGTTACTCTGTTCTGAATCAAAACGAAACTCCAACACAATCCCTTCCTTCTCAATTCTAAAGGGTATTTCTTTATCTTTAGAATACTTTGAGAAATCAAAGAGAACAGACTTCTGTGCCAGAATGGATATTGGGAACAGTAGCATTAGACATGAAAAGATGAGTTTCTTGGCCATAGTTGGTAAAGATTTGTATTATATTTTTTAAGGTTAAAGTTGGTCCTTTCCTTCTCTATTACAAGAGGACAGCAGCCAAAAACGACCTTGTTTTCTACATGGTAAATAGTATTTATCGATGCAAAGATAAATAAAAAATAAATAAAAGGAAAGTAAAATAAAAGAAAAAAAGGCGACTTAATAAACCTATAAAAGCCTCATTTTCTCCATTTATAGACATATATTTGCGTTCAGTATAGCATAAACTATAATTAGTCAATAAACTTTTAGAGTAGAATATATGCATAAATATGATCACACAGAGCAGAGATTTACGCAGAAACCCTACTTAATATTTATATTTATCCGCCTTTCTGAGCAATATGTCGAGCATTCCTTATTGTCTTAACGCCAATTACAAATCTCTCTTACAGGGGTATCTTTATGCTTACCCTCTTCCCCATTCGTAGCGAGAGAAGGCCGTGTCCACCACACTTTGAGTTCTACCTGCATGTAAAAACCTCCGTTACTCTGTAAGAAAAAAAACTCCCCTCTATCTCTATCAGCATATTCTATGGAAACACCTCAGCTATCAATCCACTTTTAGAGGAAATCAACAAGAATACGAAAAATCATTACATCACAACGAGTTAAACAACCTCAACACAGGAGTATAACGTTTCTTAGAAGCAAGTTTATAACTTTCAAGAAATCAACAGGTTACATACAGCATCAAAGAAGACGCCTTTCTTGCTTCAAGAAGAGCGTCTTCTTAACCCAAGAAGGGCATGTTCTTGAACGTTGAAGGGCATCTTCTTAACCCATGAAGAGCATGTACTATCTTCAAGAGGGGCGAAAATAATTGACAAAGGGATGAGGAGTTAAGGAGTGAAGGGGGAGTGAAAGGAGTTAAGACATCAGCACCAATACCACGAAAGAAAACGAGGTATCAACTCTTATTAAAGCTGCAAAAGAGAGCTACTTTGCATAATAGTAACTTGCATAACTTCCTTTCTTATAAGGCGGAATAAGTCTTAGTCCTTGCTTCTTGAGCAGCAATATTTTCATAGCCTCCTTATAATAACGAGGACGAAGACTGTCGGCTGGATAATACTCCGGTAGGTAGCGGGCAAATTCAGATAGGTTACGATCCAACAAGAAGCCTGTCAACTGATAGTTAGCAGAGTTACGGGTCACCTTGTAAAGGACGCTATCTGGCTGCAACCACGAATGTACCTTCCCTGGACGTAAAGTGCGTGCACCACCCTCAAGAGGATAATAGAAGAGACTATCGGCAAGCTGTCCTCTTCGTGCAACAGCATAGACAGTTAGCATGGAAATGACCGAGTCGGTATGAGGCATGGTACGTACAACATTTAAAGCACCTGCATAATCCCGCTTATCTATCAAGGCCTCCACCTTAGCCCGCTGATGGAAATACCTATCATTATTGCTAAGAAGTCCTGTAAACAAGAAGTAGAAAAGGAATAGAAGAAGGCTAATCCATATCATCTCTGAGAAGGGTCCGAAGCTACGTTGTTCTGGTTCGTAAGGTTCAAAACGCTTTACAGAGATCAAAACAAAGACATAAACGATGATTAATAACGGTGTTGCCCACAGCCAGTTACCAAATGTAACACCATCAACCGTAGGACGTAAGTCGGAGATAATTGTTAGTATAAGGAAAGATGGAAAGTAAGTCAAGGCGAAGCCACGCTTGCCTAACTTAGCCAAAGAGCTAACTCCTACCTGAAAAAGCTTCAACGTAGCTGTTATCAGCACTGCTCCTAACAATGGATTATAGAAGGTCTGCCTCCCAGAAGCCAAATGTTGTACTACTGTCATCACGTCTGCTTGATAGAAGAACAGGAAGCAGAAGGTGAATGAACAAAATAGTATCGTGCAGATAGCACGCATAAACTTACTCTCCATCATGCGTAATTTACTTCTTTCTCAACACCACAGCGCTGCGTGCTGGTATGTAGAGTTTAAGCCAACCTTTATGATCTTTCTCATAAAGAGGGTCGGCATTCGTGAAATGCTCAACTGTATCATCAGCAAAACCATTACCACCATACTCCGTAGCATCCGTGTTTAAGACTACATTATAAGAGCCTTCAGGTACCAAGAAACCATAATCATAGAAGGAACGAGTAGGAGAGAAATTGAAGACAAAGATTAGCTCGCCTCTACTAAAGGCTAAGATCTGGTCGCCATCATTGTGCCATATCTCTTGAACTGGCGTCTCGTTGAATTTCTTCTCGCTCTTCACCACCTCTAACATCCTCTGATCGAAGTCGCCAAGGAAGTGATAACACAGCTCTTTATTGTCTACTAAGTTCCATTGTCGGCGTGCATACTTATAGCTCCATCCGTTTCCTTCACGTGGGAAATCTATCCACTCTGGATGTCCAAACTCATTTCCCATAAAGTTCAGATAGCCACCATTGATCGCAGCTAACGTCGCAAGGCGTATCATCTTATGCAATGCTATACCACGATGAACCATCTCTGTCTCGTCTCCCTTACGGAAATGCCAATACATATCAGCGTCTACCAAACGGAAGATGATAGTCTTATCGCCTACTAAGGCTTGGTCGTGTGACTCGCAATAAGAGATAGTCTTTTCATCAGAACGACGATTTTTTATCTCCCAGAAGATAGAAGATGGCTTCCAAGACTCGTCAGGCAACTCCTTAATAGTCTTTATCCAATAGTCTGGAATGTTCATGGCCATACGATAGTCAAAGCCATATCCGCCATCTTTGAACTTAGCGGCAAGACCCGGCATACCAGATACCTCCTCCGCTATAGTTACTGCATTCTTATTGACTTCATGGATGAGACAGTTGGCTAAGGTCAGATAACAAATAGCATTATCATCCTGATGACCATTAAAGTAGTCGGCATAGTTACAGAAAGCCTCACCTAAGCCATGACTATAATAAAGCATTGACGTGACACCATCAAAGCGGAAACCATCAAAGTGATATTCCTCCAACCAATACTTGCAGTTAGACAAAAGGAAGTGTAGAACCTCGTCTTTACCATAGTCAAAGCATAGGGAGTCCCATGCTGGATGCTCATGACGTTCACCTGGATAGAAGTATTGATTAGGGTCACCGGCTAAGTTACCTAATCCTTCCACCTCGTTCTTAACGGCATGAGAGTGTACGATGTCCATGATAACAGCAACCCCATTCTTATGAGCCTCATCGATAAGTGCCTTCAAGTCCTCGGGAGTTCCGAAGCGTGAACTGGCTGCAAAGAAAGAGCTAACATGGTAACCAAAGCTGCCATAGTAGGGATGCTCCTGTATTGCCATAATCTGAATAGCATTGTAACCATCCTTAATAATACGTGGCAACACCTTCTCACGAAACTCATTATAGGTCCCTACCTTCTCTTCATCCTGTGCCATTCCGATGTGGCACTCATAGATCAAGAGCGGAGAAGTCTGTGGTTTGAAAGTCTTCTTCTTCCAAACAAATGGCTTCTTAGGCGCCCATACCTGTGCTGAGAAGATTTTCGTTGCATCGTCTTGGACAACTCGTTGTGCCCAAGCAGGGATACGCTCGCCCTCACCTCCTTGCCAATGAACTCGCATCTTATAGTACTGACCGTGTTGTAAGGCGTCTTCAGGGAGTATAAGTTCCCAGTTTCCTGTTCCTTCCAATCGTTGACACTGGTAGGCCTCTTGCTCCTTCCAATCATTGAAATCGCCAATAAGGAAGATTTCGGTCGCATTTGGCGCCCATTCACGGAACACCCAACCATCCTTTGTACGGTGTAGTCCGTAATAATTGTAGCCATTTGCGAATTCAGAAAGCGACAGCTTACCATCCTGTGTGAGCTGATTCATTTTCCAAAGGGCATGTTCGTGGCGTCCACGGATAGCATCCTCGTATGGAGCCAGATAAGAATCGTTCTTCACAAGTCCGATATGTGCTGGTTCCTTCGCCTTTGTTATTCTGGCAGAAGTCTTCTTCTCTGAAGCCTTCTTAGTGCTGGTTTTCTTTGTTACCATGGTAGAATAATCTTTATGTTGTTGTTATATTATGTAAAGACTAATTAGTATATCGCTTTCCATTCTCGTAATAACCGCTTGCTGTAACGTTCCCGTTTTTATCACGTTCAATGAACTTTCCATCACGACAGTCATCTCGATAGTTACCTTCAAAGCGCACGCCTGAGGCAGACTCCTCAACCGCTGTGCCATTACGCTTACCATTATGGTAGCTTCCACGGAACTTACTTCCATCAGCATAGTGGATGATGATAAGTCCTTCTAACAGTCCGTTGCGGAACTGCCCTTCATAGACATCTTTATTCTTCTTGGTCAGTTTGCCTTGTCCGTTCTGCATATCTCTCTCCCAGTAGCCAGTATAGATGTCACCATTTCGCCATGACATCGTACCATAACCCGACTTCTGTCCTTTTAAGAAATGGCCTGAATACTGGTCACCATTCTTATATCGAAAGATTCCTTGACCAGTCCGCTCGCCATCTAAATACTCTCCATCGTAGCTCTCACCATCCTTGAATTTATAGATGCCTTTACCATTCTGCAAGTCATTCTTCCAATCACCGTTATATTCATCACCATCGGCATAGATGTAAAGTCCTTTTCCCTCTTTGAGATTATTCACCCAGTTACCAGTAAAGGAAGAGTGGTCAGGCCATCTGAAACTGCCGTATCCGTTCTTCATATCGTCTTTCCAAGTCCCTTCATAGTAGGCTCCATTCGCAAAGATGTACTTTCCTTGCCCGCTACGCTTATCATGTTCCCAGTTGCCAACATACTTATCACCATTGTAGTAATACATTGTGCCCTGTCCTTGCTGATAGTCTTTATACCACAGACCATCGTAACGATTGCCGTTAGCAAAGTAGTAAACGCCCTGTCCATGCTGTTGGTCTTGGAACCACTGACCCTTATATTTCTCTCCATCAGCGAAGGTATAGGTCCCTTCTCCATGTCGCATGCCTTTCATATACTCTCCTTCATAGACATCACCTTTCTTGTATGTGGTCTTACCTTTACCATTTGGCTTTCCACGAAACATCTGTCCATGATACTGTCCGCCGTCCTTTGTCGTACACGAACCAGTCTCTATATCCTGAGCATAGAGGCAAGTAGATATGAATAGAAATAATATGACGATATAATTATGTCTCACGTTGTGCGATTTTAGATTGTTATAATTAAAATAACCTATATGCAAAGATACCGATTTCAAGTGAAAAAAACAAATTTATGAAGCTTTTTTAATGTTCTTCTGAAAGATGAATTAAGTTGCTTCGCAAAATGAGTAGTGAAGGAGAACACACCTTATTGTCTTTCTAACGCTCGTCCTCTGTTTTTGATGACAAACCTGCCCCCTATCCTTTCTCCGAATAACAAGGGATTTGAACGCCGAGATAGTCCATACGAAAGTGGTTACTTATCCCTCTTCAACGTACGAGATAGGCACACACAAAACTGTCTGCTGCTTTATTTACAATCTATCTTCATGCCATTTGCTCAATTTGTAGTTCTATCTGTTTTGAACTTTATAATCGCTATATTCGCACACATGAATATGCGTAGGGGACGTAGTTTTTGTATCATCTAAGCAGTTTACATAGTTGTGAAATATCATGACAAAACACAAAGAATAGCTTGTCTGTAAAATAGATGTATATGCGTAATCATTAAGCTCGTAATCTTCAAGAAACCAGAAAGTTATAGGCTATGTAGAAGAAGAGGCCTTTCTTGGCGTAAGAAGGGCGTCTTCAACATGCAAGAAGGGCATGTTCTTGGAAGTAGAAGAGCGTCTTCTTGATGCTTGAAGGGCAAGTCTTAGAATTGAGACACTTGAAAACAATTTACAATAATATCTTTGTGCCTAACTTTGCTAAGCTATTATTCCTCCTTTCCTCAAATTCTCTCTCACTATGATGGTACTCAGGGAAAGATAAGACAACAGCCTGCATTCATTTTGCGAACGATAGAATCGTCGTTCTATCAGCCCACAATCATGGCTCAACCACCTTGTCGACTGGTATAACTAATCTTAGCTATAACATTCAACTTTCTTTCGTTGTTGCTTCTTGAGTTTTTCATGCTATTTGATAGTCTCTACACACGCTGTTTCTGTATGTCGATAAGAAAGCATAAATACCGAAAAATAAAGTTGCTGTCATTACTGTCATGCAAAGTAACAAGCTAACTCTTTAGTTTACAGTAGAGTTACATGAAATGTTAAAAATGACAGCAAAAGAAAATAAAACTATTTTCGTATAAATAGCAAGAGTTTGACTTTCATTAGAAGCCATTTCTCTTCTAATATTTGAAAGTATCTTCCTCAAGGTAAAAGGAGTTGATTATAGATATCAAAACAGAGCGAATTGGACTATAAGACATCATAAACAAAATAACAAGCGTATGTAGAGAAATATTATACATGTATATGATAAGCAAAGAAAATACTTGTCATTATTGCAAACTCCCCTACTCTCTTCAGTCTACCACATCACCATCACCCTCCAAAGAAATAATTATCAGAATCGTCATAGATTGCATATTTCGTAATAAATGAATGTATATATAGAACTAAAGGGCACAGCATTAATTTGCTGTGCCCTTTAGCATCCACCTTTCAGTGGAATGTTTGAGCTTGATTTTTGGTTCGCGCCTCACGGCGTTCACCAATCATCTCGCATCATAATTATCCTTTAATCAATCTTTATTATTACCTTTAACTAAACCTATTTAGTTGAAACCTGAACAATCTCCTTTGTTCTACCTTAAATAATAACTAAAAACCTAAATCTATTACTACTAACCTAAACAATCTATTATTTGTCTTTTGACAATGCAAAGGTACGACTGTTTGCGTACACAACAAAACTTTTTTAGGTTTTTATTCATCGTTCTCTGCGTTTTTTGATATATATCAAGATTAATACATAAAACTGTGTCCTGTGAATAAAGAAAATGTTAGTTGATCGATTGTCGACGATGAAGTTAAGTTTATAGATATATACAATAGCTTACAGATGAGCATAAAAAATGTTGGAACACACGCTCGGTGTATTCCAACATCTATAATATATCCTTTAAAGAAAGGGTTATGTCCTACCTTACACCTTATTATATAAGGTACTGACTTGAGATACTCTCATTGTTCAACACACGCTGAATTGTCTCAGCAAACATGTCGGCTACAGAGATCTGCTTAACCTTTGAGCAACGAGCAGTGTATGGGATAGAATCTGTAAAGACCATCTCCTCCAAAGAAGAAGCCTCTACACGCTCAGTAGCAGGACCACTCATCACACAGTGAGAAGCAATGGCACGAACACTCTTTGCACCAGCCTCCTTCATAACATCAGCTGCCTTAGTAATCGTACCAGCCGTATCAACCATGTCATCAACAATGATGACATTCTTGTCTTTCACATCACCAATAATCTGAATTGTGTCTACAACATTAGCACGTGCACGTGTCTTATTACAGAGAACGAGCGGACAACCAAGATACTTAGCGTATGTGTTAGCACGCTTTGAGCCACCTACGTCAGGACTTGCGATAACAAGATCCTTCAAGTGAAGGCCCTGAACATAAGGAAGCAGCACACCACTGGCATAGAGATGGTCGACAGGGACATTGAAGAAGCCCTGAATCTGATCTGCATGTAAGTCCATTGTAATCAGACGATCGATACCAGCAACACTCAATAAGTCTGCTACTAACTTTGCACCAATGCTGACACGTGGCTTGTCCTTACGGTCCTGACGTGCCCAACCAAAGTAAGGCATGACAGCGATGATATGACGAGCAGAAGCACGCTTTGCCGCATCTATCATCAAAAGAAGCTCCATGAGGTTGTCGGAGTTAGGGAAAGTACTTTGCACAAGGAACACATCCTTACCGCGAATACTCTGCTCGTAGGAAACGACAAATTCCCCGTCAAAGAAACGGGTCATCACCAAGTTGCCAAGCGGACAGCCAAGGCTGGCGCAGATCTTCTCAGCAAGGTATCTCGTCTTTGTACCTGAGAATACCAAAAAAGAGTTATTTTCACTCATTTCTTTTAGTTGTTTATATTGATAACGTAGAAATCTCTTATAAGTCTTGTAACCACTAACAGAGGGCACGTAGTTTACGAAAATAATCTATGATGGGCTTGAAATCCTGTTCATTATGGATACAGAACTTGTCCCAAAGGTCGTTCCTTATCACCACACCACCAAAGTCAAGCTCACGTAAAATGGGTAGATCGTCTATCGTCACACCTCCCATTGCATAGACACGTCGTCCCAACAGGCCCTGTCTATATGCCTCGTCTAACTCAAGGTCGGAAAGAACATGCTCGTCATGTGACGATTGCTCACGAGGTTGATGGATGTTCTTCAGAAAGACGTAGTCAGACTGCTTTGTTATAGCCTTCAGTTGCATCACGTCATCACAAGTCCTACTTAAAGTACCACGATAACCCCGTGGCACAGCTACAGATGAGTCATCAAGATGGATACCACCCAGAGAAAACTCATTCTTCATGTCAAAATGCTGGTGAACTGTGACTTTTCTATGATATTCAGAAGGCAAAAGAGAAAGAAGACGTTCCCAATAAAGTGGGGAATTATCTGCCTTCGAGATATGAAGACTATCAAGTCCTTCCTCGAAAAGCAAACTTATAATCTTATCTTCTTCCACAAAGAACGTGGACTTAGTCATGATGACCAGTTTCATGCTTTTACTCTGTTTTGTATTGCAAAGGTAGAGATTATTTCCCATAACTGCAAATTTTTCCTTATATTTGCAGCATGAAAATAAATCCATTAACATACGCTGAACTCTCCCGCCCGATGTATGTGCTGGAGGAGGCGAGACTTAGAAAGAACTTAGAAACTATCGCTCACGTGGCTAAAGAGGCTGATGTTGAGATTATTCTTGCTTTTAAGGCATACGCACTATGGCGTACGTTCCCTATCTTTCGTGAGTATATCAAGGCTACAACGGCCTCTTCTCTCTTTGAAGCTCGATTAGGTTTTGAAGAGTTTGGAGCACCCACACATACCTTCTCTCCGGGCTATACCGACTATGAAATTGACGATATCGCTCGTTGTTCATCGCATCTTGTCTTCAACTCAATCACTCAATACGAGCGTTATCACGTTCGTGCGAAGATGGTGAACAGTAAACTAAGTTTTGGTTTACGTGTTAATCCAGAATACTCTGAGGTTGAGACGTTGATTTATAACCCTTGTGCTCCGGGTACTCGGTTTGGTATATCATCCGACAAACTCCCGGAAACACTCCCAGAGGACGTAGATGGGCTCCATGTTCACTGTCATTGTGAGAGTGGTAGCGATGTCTTCGAGCGTACCTTGGCTCATATCGAGGAGAAATTCGCCAACTGGTTCCCACAAATTAAGTGGATTAACTTTGGTGGTGGACACCTTATGACCCGCAAAGACTATGATGTCAAACTACTAATACATCTTCTGAAAGGCTTTAGAAAACGATACCCATGGATTAAAGTCATCCTCGAGCCTGGTAGTGCCTTTGCTTGGCAGACTGGTCCACTGGTTGCACAAGTAGTCGATATAGTCGAAGATAACAATATCAAAACCGCTATCCTTAACGTTAGCTTCTCTTGTCACATGCCCGATTGTCTTGAGATGCCATATCACCCAGCCGTCCGCAATGCTACACTTACTGACGAGGATGGTACAGCAAAGGGTGAAACAACCTACCGACTGGGGGCTAATAGCTGTCTAAGTGGAGACTGGATGGGGTCATGGACCTTTGACCATGCACTGCAGGTAGGCGAGAACATCATCTTTGAAGATATGCTTCATTATACAACAGTCAAGACAACAATGTTTAATGGTATTAGTCATCCTGCCATTGCTTTACTCCATACAGACAACGAACTGGAGGTTCTTCGCAATTATACTTACGAAGATTACCGTGACAGAATGGACTAATGGCATACTTTTTGCCTTATATACAATAAAGTAATAAGACATTATTTAGGAGGATATATTATGGCATTTATAGATTATTATAAGATACTTGGCGTTGATCGAAACATCCCACAAAAGGATGTTCGAGCAGCATATAGAAAGAGAGCGAAACAGTTTCATCCAGACTTACACCCTAATGACCCTAAGGCTAAAGCTAAATTTCAGGCTTTAAGTGAGGCTTTTGAGGTTATTGGCGACCCTGAGAAGCGAGCGAAGTATGACAAGTATGGCGAACAATGGCGTAATGCTGAAGCCTACGAGAATGCTGGTGGATTCGGTGGTGCTCAAGGTTCACAAGGTGGAGGAAACCCGTTTGGTGGATTCGATTTCAGTAGCTTTGGAAATGGAGGTGGTGGCTTTAGTAGCTTCTTCCAAGACCTCTTCGGAGGCGGGGGACGCCGTCGCTCATCTGGTTTCAACACTGGTAGAGCACAAAGCCAACGTCCTACAGGACAAATGGAGGCTACTGTTGGTATCGACCTTTACACCGCTTTATTGGGTGGTGAGGTTATCATCCAATTGTCAGGAGGGCAGAAACTAAAACTAAAGGTAAAGCCTCTTACACAAGGCGGAACCAAGGTGCGTCTACGTGGCAAGGGTTACGACCGTGGCGATGGCACCTTCGGCGACCTCATCATCACCTACAATGTGAAACTTCCAGACCATCTAACAGACCGTCAGAAAGAACTGATTGAACAGATGAGACGTGAAGGATAAAGGTTGAAGAAAGACATTACAATAAGGGACTTCTATGTTGATAGGGGTCCCTTTTATTGTTTATCAACATCTCTTTCATCGTTCAATAACTTCCCTTTCATTGATTAATGACATCTCCTTCATCGTATTGTGGGTTATCTTTCATCGTTTTGTGGGATCCAATTAGACGCTTAGTAAGGTAGTGTACTTGGCTATTAAGCTTCTAAATCTGCCCGAATAGAAGGACAGAGAACTCTCATCTTCAAATTATTTTCATGAACAGAAATATTTATTTTCACGACAAGAAATATTTATTTTCATGAAGAAAAATAATTTCTTTCACGAACTTATAAATCATTATCGTAGCTTGTCAATGTGATTATTAACCAACCATACTGTTTGAATCATTGGTTTTCACCACCATTGAAAAGGGAAAATTAGAACGCTTAACCTCTTTTGTTCAAATATTTTTTAGTAACTTTGCCTACCGAATCATTCGAGAACTGAATTCGAATATACCAATAAATAAATAACTAAAAACAACATGAGTATTAAAAGAACATTAGCTGCAGCATTCATTCTTGGCAGCTTACTCTTACCCTCAACAGTATCGGCTCAATTCAATTGGCCATACAAAGTCGTCAATGGAAAAGCTGTAACAGAAGTACCAGAACGTCCTGCAGGACAGGAGAGTGCGCTCAACTTGGCTACACCTAAGATGAAGGTTGTACGCGTAGCATTCGTAGGTTTAGGAATGCGTGGGCACGACGCAGTAGAACGTTGGACTCATATTCCAGGCATACAAGTAATGGCGTTATGCGACTACGAGCGTGACAGAGCAGAAAGATGTCAGGAGTATCTACGCAAAGCAAGCATGCCAGCTGCCGACATCTATTCTGGTGAGGATGGATATAAGGCCTTGTGTAAGCGCAAGGACATCGACCTTGTATATATTGCACCAGACTGGAAACACCACTTCCTCGTAGCCAAAGAGGCTATGAATAACGGTAAACATGTTGCCGTAGAAGTGCCAGCAGCAATGAATCTCCACGAGATTTGGGAGCTTATTAACCTATCAGAGAAGAAGCGTCTACACTGTATGATGCTTGAGAACTGCTGTTATGATTTCTTCGAATTGAACTCATTAAACATGGCACAGAAGAATGTCTTTGGTGAAGTTCTTTATGTTCAAGGTGCTTATCGCCATGAGTTATCCAAGTTCTGGGATGCCTATTGGAAGAAAGATGCACAAGACAAACTTGGCTGGAGACTTGATTATAACCAGAAGTTCCGTGGTGACATCTATGCTACTCACGGCTTAGGTCCTATTGCTCAGGTGTTGAATATCCACAGAGGAGACAAGATGAAGACCTTGGTAGCTATGGATACCAAGTCTGTCAATGGTAAGAAGCAAGTGGAAAAGATGACAGGTGAGCCTTGTAATGAGTTCCGTAATGGTGACCAAACAACCACCCTTATCAGCACGGAGAACGGGAAAGTCATCGAAATACACCATAACGTAATGACGCCACAACCTTATAATCGTATGTATCAGCTCACTGGTACAAAGGGATTTGCTAATAAGTATCCTTTCGAAGGATATGCTTTATCAGCCGACGAATTGAAGAGTTCTGGTATTACTCCTTCTTCTGACAATCTCTCAGGACACTCTTATCTCTCAAAGGCCGACACTGAGGCGTTGATAAAGAAGTATGAGAGTCCTATCGTTGCAAAGTATGAAAAGCAAGCAAAAGAGGTTGGTGGACATGGTGGAATGGACTTTATCATGGACTCACGATTAGTTTATTGCCTGCAGAATGGTCTTCCATTAGATATCGATGTTTATGATTTAGCAGAGTGGTGCTGCTTAGCTGAATTAGGATCTATCTCTATGGACAATGGTAACCTTCCTGTTGAGGTACCTGACTTCACACGTGGTCAATGGAACAAGGTTAAGGGGTTCCATCATGCATACGCCTCAGAAGCTGACGAAACACAAGCTGCTGCAGACGCAATGGCTTTCACAACCAAACTAAAAGAGACTGGAAAGAAATACTGGGAGAAGGCTGATAAGGCTGCAAAGAAGAAGTAACGAATACAAATAAAGGCCAAACATATAAATGCCGTAACGCTTGATGAGTGTTACGGCATTTACTTTATGTTTCAAGTCAAGTAAGATATCCTTTGATATCCACCTACTTATAGTCTTATTTCTTTAATGCTAAGTTATAGTTATAATACTCCGTCTTACCCGTGATGTCCTCCACTACTTCAATAAAAGGAGGGAAATTAACATCTTCATGGTCTGCTATTCCCTTTGTTTCTAATATCTGAAGATGAGAACAAGGAGCAAGATAAGTATCAAGCTCAAAGAACTGACCACGCCAAATAAAGGTCTTACGTATCTTATGAATAGACTGACGATAAGGGTCAGCTTGGCGCATCAATGATTCATAAAGGTTATTATCAATCTGACGTTCAGTAACAACTTGCTCATTGTTAGGCAACGTCTTCTTCGTTGTACGTACATTGATAGACACACCATTCAGTGTTCGACGACGCAAGCGAACCTCACTACAAGGTTCTGAAGTGAGATAGGTCTGTGTGATATCACTCTCGATAGCATCAGGGATGACACCCGTCAATCGAACAATATACTTTCTTTCTTCAACAACCTGTTGTGGAATTTCTAAGACATTAGAGATATCTTGCAGTACACGATTAATCTTAGTATCGAAGTTCTCGTGGTTGTTAATAACCCGCAAGTGCGGATGTTCCGACCAAGCTTGAATGACTTTCTTATCCATTTCACGTGCAAGCTCAAGCCCTTCTGTACGCTCAGCATTATTAGCAGTGGTATAGAACTGCTCAGCACCATCGGCTGCACTAACAAGATGGAGCACTGCATCGTAACGAGCACGGAGTTTTTCAGATGTTGTTCCGACCCCAGCTGTGATCTCTTTCCACATCTCTGGCTTCATATAAGCAGATATATCCATCGTACCACGGTCGCAAACAATGATCGTAGGTTTGTCTATTGTCTCCGCCATAAGCGTAAACTTATCCTCCAAGGCAAGCTGTATCTCCAACGTTGCCTTCTCTCCTTCATAGAAGAAAGCAGCATTTTTAGTAAGATAATCCATACCCGCTTGAGAGAAAAGCGTTGGTACTTCAGGAATGATAAACACCTTATAACCAAGACTTGAGAAGTGTTCAATAATCTTGACAAGGGCCGTTGTTTTTCCGGCGCACGGTCCGCCAGTGAGTACAATTCGTTTCATAATGACTAAAAAATCCCCTCCACCCGAAAGTGAAAGGGATTATTATCTAACATTACTGCTTTACAGTGCAAAATGCCATTAGGATTACTCAGCTGCTGGAGTCTCTTCCTCAGCTGCTACAGGAGCCTCTGCTGGCTGCTCTGCAGGAGCTTCCTCAACAGCAGGTGCTGGCTGGTTCTCAGCAACAACAGTTACAGGAACCTTCACCTCAACCTCCTTGTGGAAGTGTACAGTAGCCTCAGAAGTACCAACCTTCTTCATGTCGCGCATTGTAACAATCTTACGATCGATTTCAATACCACGCTTAGCGAGTTCCTCAACAACAGTAGCTGCGTTCACTGAACCGTAAGTTACGCCAGTAGCAGACACCTTAGTTGCGATAACAAGCTCTACACCCTCCAACTGAGCAGCCTTCTTCTCAGCCTCAGCCTTGAGTGCTGCAAGCTTAGAAGCCTGCTGCTTCAAGTTCTCAGCCAACTGCTTCTTAGCAGAAGGAGAAGCGATGACACCCTTACCAGTTGGGATAAGGTAGTTACGGCCATAGCCGTTCTTTACATTAACGATATCGTTCTTGTATCCAAGACCGATAATATCTTCTTTCAATATAATCTCCATCTATTGACCTCCTTTTTACTTCATCAAATCGGTTACATAAGGAAGAAGCGCAATCTGGCGAGCACGCTTTACAGCCTGTGCCACACGACGCTGATACTTCAGAGAAGTACCTGTAATACGACGAGGAAGAATCTTTCCCTGTTCATTGAGGAACTTCTTCAAGAACTCGCCATCCTTATAATCGATATACTTAATACCGCTCTTCTTGAAACGGCAATACTTCTTCTTCTTTGTATCGATAGAAGGAGCGGTCAAATAACGGATTTCTGATTTCTGCTCTGCCATGTTCTTAAGCC
Source organism: Prevotella jejuni (assembly GCF_900187995.1). GTDB lineage: Bacteria > Bacteroidota > Bacteroidia > Bacteroidales > Bacteroidaceae > Prevotella > Prevotella jejuni. The sequence continues at coordinate 37,067 of NZ_FZNZ01000023.1, read as the reverse complement.
TCCTTTTTAGCTGCCCATTTAGCACGACGCTTCTCTGCGTATGCTGCAGAATACTTGTCTTGCTTAACGGTAATGTAACGAATAACCTTCTCGTCACGACGGAAGCCGGTCTCGAGAGTGTTGATAACTGATGGATCTGCGTTGAACTCCAACAAAGCATAGAAGCCTGATGACTTCTTCTGAATGTTGTAAGCCAACTTCTTGAGCCCCCAAGCCTCCTCGTTCAAGATCTCAGCACCATTGTCGGTGAGCAGTTTCTTGAATTTAGCGACCGTTTCCTTCATCTGTTCGTCAGACAAAACGGGAGTCAAAATGAAAACGGTTTCGTATTGATTCATACTACTTTAATTTATAAAATTGTGAATTAATTTACACCTGCCTACGCAAAATGCGGTGCAAAAGTACTGCTTTTTATACAAATGACCAAATATTTTTAGTACTTTTGCGTCTGTAAACAGCATATTTACTATTATATATGAAAAGATATATCAAATACTTAGGTATTGCAGCGATAATTATCGGTATTCTGCTATTTGTTCTCCATGTCGTCCTGAATTATCATGGGAATGCACTCCTGTTCAGTGGCCTCACACTGGTTTTGGGTGGTATTGTCTTATTTGTAAAGGGTGAGGGTGCTACCGCTATCCAACCCTCTAAGGAGGACAAAGACAAGAAGTAACTATCGTTCTTATCATCGCCTGAAAGCTGCCTTAGCAACTCCCCACATCACAACATGCTCTAACTCGCTTACTCTACATCAGAGAAAAGAATCATACAAGCGAAGGAGTAGCAAAGACAGCTAAGCAGGAAAGAGACTTATCACCCCTTTATAACAAGAAAAAAGTTTATTTCGTTTTGCTGTCACTTTTAACATTTCGAGTCAACATCCTATTGGTCAACGAATTAGCAAGCTGTAACATGTGACAGAAATGACAGGAAACTTCGTTTTTAAAAATCGCACATTACTTGTGTCCTATTCCTCTGAACAGGAATTTTCAACCGCTAAGCCTTATCTTGTCACCCAAGTTTTAGGATTTTCACCAAGTACTTCTGTCTGTTTTAACTCCGTTTTCACCCACCTTATTCATACAGTTTATCGTTAGTGAGAGAGCCTACGAAAAGTCAAATAAACCAAAGAGAAAGAGCACACAACGCGTATCTCTTCACATTACCTTCGTGAAAAGAAATAATTATTTACGTGAGAAGAAATATTTTTCTTCATGAAAAGAAACGTTTCCTATCACGTAAATAATTCAAAGTCATTGATTGAGTCAAGTCGACCAAACCTACTTTGTCACCGCCTTAAAGCTCATATCAAGTCCTTTAACACTGTGTGTCAATGCACCAAAGGAGATGAAGTCGACCCCAGCCTGTGCGTATGGAATCATCGTATCGAAGGTGATACCACCACTTGACTCCGTCTCACAGCGTCCTCCAACCATCTCAACAGCCTTACGAGTGTCCTCTGGTGTGAAGTTATCAAACATGATTCTGTCGCATCCTTCATGCAAGGCTTGCTCCAACTCATCAAAGTTCCTGACCTCACATTCTATCTTTAAGTCTTCCTTTCCATGTTCCTTACAATACTGCTTAGCCTTAGAGATAGCATTATGTATCCCTCCACAGAAGTCGACATGATTGTCTTTTAGAAGTATCATATCAAACAGTCCAATGCGATGATTCATGCCACCACCAATCTTAACGGCCTCCTTCTCCAACATTCTCATCCCCGGTGTCGTCTTACGAGTGTCGAGGACTCGCGTCTTCGTACCGGCATCTATCAGGGCTTGTTGGTACTTACGCGTCATTGTGGCTATACCACTCATACGCTGCAAGATATTGAGCATGAGTCGTTCGGTCTGTAACAGACTTTGTATCCTACCCTTTACTATCATCACCACATCCCCTGGCTTCACCCATGCACCATCTTCTATAAACACCTCAACTTGAAGTTCAGGGTCGAAGCGATAGAACACCCGCTTAGCAATCTCAACTCCTGCCAAGACTCCTTCTTCCTTTATTAGCAACTTACTTTCGCCGATTGCCTCTGCAGGAATACAACAAAGCGTTGTGTGATCACCATCTCCAATATCCTCACTGAAAGCGAGTTCGATAAGTTTATCGTTAAGTTCTTCTACTGACAACATAATTATTTGATTAAATTATAAACCTAAACTCTTTGATATCTCCAACATCTTATGAATAGACTTCACGGCCTTCTTGCCCATCTCTGGCTCTACCTCGATAGCAGGCCATTCGTATTTCAGACAGTTATACAACTTATTCAACGTGACAAGTTTCATATACTCACATTCGTTACAAGTGTTATCACTGTCCTCCGCAGGGGCAGGGATGAATGTTTTATGCGGTGCCAATCGTTGCATCTCAACAAGAATACCACTCTCCGTCACCACGATGAACTCTTGAGCCTCATCTGTTACGCTATACTTCAGCAAGGCTGCTGTACTCCCCACCTTGTCTGCCAGACTGATTACGGCTGGTGGACACTCTGGATGAACGAGTACCTTAGCAGCAGGATGCTCGCTTTTCAGTTGTTGTATCTTCGTTGCAGAGAACTTCTCATGAACCTGACAAGCTCCGTCCCAAAGTAACATCTTACGACCTGTTTGCTCACTGATATAATGTCCTAAGTTCTTATCTGGCCCAAAGATAATCGGTGTCTCTTTTGGTAAAGACTCTACTATCTGTTTGGCATTACTACTTGTTACCACGACATCCGTCAAAGCCTTCGTTGCAGCCGTCGTGTTTACATAACTGATAACCGTGTGATTAGGATGCGCCTTAACAAACGTCTCAAACTCATCAGCGGGACAACTCTCTGCTAAAGAACAAGAGGCATTAAGGTCGGGAACAAGTATCGTCTTCTCAGGACAGAGTATCTTATTCGTCTCACCCATAAAGTGCACACCACACATCACAATGATGTCGGCATCTGTCGATGCTGCCTTCTGTGCCAAGGCCAGACTATCTCCGACGAAATCAGCCAACTCCTGGATGACTCCCTCTGTATAATAATGTGCCATGATAAGTGCATTCTTCTCCTTGCACAACCTACGTATCTCAGCCTTAACATCTACCCCTTCTGGGATAGCCTCGTCGATAAAGCCTTGCTCCAACCACTTTTCTTTTATCATCTGATTCTTAGTTATATGTTGAAAAAACTATGGTATCTGTGTTTCTCCTTATTATTTATCTATCTTTTCTTCGGTCTTCTTGTCGTAAGCATGCTTCGGATAATCTACCGTATAATGCAGTCCTCGACTCTCTTTCCGCTCTATCGCTTGTCGTGTTATCAGATAACCAACATTAATCATATTACGGAGTTCGCATATATCCTTTGTTGCTTTAACACGCTTAAAGAGGTTTTCGGTTTCTTCATAGAGTAAGTCGAGCCTGTCCCACGCACGTTTCAAGCGTAAGTCGCTACGAACAATACCGACATAATTACTCATGATTTCGCCCACTTCTCGAACACTTTGTGTTATCAAGACATGCTCTTCATTGGTCATTGTACCCTCGTCGTTCCATTCAGGGACATCCGTATTGAAGTCATACTTATCAATCATCTCGAGTGAATGAGCTGCTGCCGACTTAGCATAGACGGCCGCTTCTATCAGCGAGTTACTGGCAAGGCGGTTCCCTCCATGCAGTCCTGTACACGAACATTCGCCCACAGCATAAAGCCGATGGATAGAACTCTCCCCATTTAAGTCTACCTTTATACCACCACACATATAATGGGCACTGGGGCAAACGGGTATGTAGTCTTTCGTAATATCTATCCCAACGCTCATACACTTCTCGTAGATATGTGGGAAATGACGCTTTGTCTCTTCCGCATCCTTGTGTGTCAAGTCAAGACAAACATGGTTGAGTCCGTGTATCTTCATCTCATGGTCGATTGCTCTTGCCACAATATCACGTGGCGCAAGAGAAAGTCGTTCATCATACTTCTGCATGAACTCCTGACCATCTGGCAGTCGTAACACCCCTCCATAACCCCTCATAGCCTCAGTAATCAGGAATGCTGGATGGGTCTCAGAAGGGTTATAAAGAACCGTAGGGTGGAACTGCACGAACTCCATATCCTTCACTGTACCCTTTGCACGATAAACCATTGCAATGCCATCTCCTGTCGCTATCACCGGATTAGACGTCATTGCATAGACAGCCCCAACGCCTCCTGTAGCCATGAGTGTCACCTTACTCAAGAAAGTATCAACTTTCTGTGTATCGGGATTAAGGATATATGCACCATAACACTCTATGTCTTGCGTCCTTCGCGTCACCTTTCTCCCTAAGTGATGTTGCGTGATAATCTCCACAGCATAGTGATTTTCAAACACCGTGATATGCGGGTTAGCCCTCACAGCCTCCATCAGTCCACGTTGAATCTCAAACCCTGTATCATCAGCGTGATGAAGTATGCGAAAGTCACTATGTCCTCCCTCACGATGAAGGTCGTATGTTCCGTCATGGCTCTTATCGAAGTTAACACCCCAGTCAACGAGCGTTTGAATTGCTGAAGGCGCATTACAAACAACCTGTCTGACTGCTAAAGGGTCAGAGATATAGTCCCCTGCCACCATAGTGTCATGGATATGCTTTTCAAAATTGTCAACGGCAAAATTGGAAACAGACGCTATTCCTCCCTGTGCCTTAGCTGTGTTTGCTTCATCCAAAGAGGTTTTACAAATCAATGCAACCCTACCCTTTCCACGATTGGCCACACTGAGCGCATAACTCATACCAGCTATACCACCACCGATAACCAAGAAATCGAATTTATGTATCATTTGTTTGTTAGTAAGATGTCTCTCTTTTAGTTGGTACAAAAGTAATAAAAAATACCATAACATAAGTAAGAAATGAGCATATATATTTACCTTTGCGTGTTAAAAGTTCCCCATCGCCTATTGACTATCACCGAGATAACTTATAAGAACGTTGATAAAAGAAAAAGAAAGAACACCTAACACGCACACCGAGATTGTAAACATATTTCACCAATAACACCCTTCTTCTTTCGAGAGAGGGCCGAGAATGAGACAAGAAGAGGCCTTTCTACATTCGAGAACATGCCCTTCTTGCACGCAGAAGACGCCCTTCTTGAAGCAAGAAAGGCGTCTTCTTCAACGCTGCAGATAACATACTGGTATCATGTATGTTATATTATTAATTACAACTAACATCATACTACTCTTTTGAGGGTACTTAGCTTAACACCCTGTAAAGGTTTTTCGTTATCACACAGACTCCTCCAAAGACTGCGAAGGGATAAGTTCTATGCTTGAAAAGAATGTGTAGAACATCACTCAGAAAGTCGGATAGGCCTCTTGTTGAGGTCCAGCCCTTATCCTTCCACGACCTTATAAAGCAAGAAAAAACGCTATTCAATCTCCTAATCGAAGATAGAATAGCGTTATGTTGATAATGTTTCGTCTAATGATTTAAGCCGAAACAGGAATCTTACTCCTCGTCTGGCACAATGAGTTTATAGCCTTTACCATGGATATTGATAATCTCTATCTGTGGATCTGGCTTCAAGTGCTTACGCAACTTAGTAATATAAACATCCATAGAGCGGGCATTGAAATAGTTATCATCAATCCAAATGGTCTTCAAAGCATAGTCACGTTGAAGGATCTCATTAGAGTGTGCGCACAATAAAGCGAGCAACTCATTCTCCTTTGTAGTAAGCTTTGTAGCCTTCTCTGGGTCGTTATCCAATGTAAGCAACTGCTTCTGTGTGTCGAAAGTAAAGCGACCAATGTTGTACATGGTAGACTCCTTGGTCTTTTTACCCCTTACTCTACGCAGGATAGCTTCAATACGGAAGACCAACTCTTCCATTGAGAAAGGCTTTGTAATATAGTCATCAGCACCAATCTTAAAGCCTTCTAAGATATCTTCTTTCAGCTGCTTTGCAGTAAGGAAGATGATAGGAATCTCCGCATTAGCCTGACGTATTTCCTGTGCAAGGGTAAAACCATCTTTCTTAGGCATCATAACATCAAGTACACAGATATCATACTTGCTCTTTAAAAAGGTTCTGTAACCTACTTCACCATCAGGGCAAAGTTCGGCTTGGAAGCCTTTTGCCTGCAGATACTCACTCAATAGTGTTCCAAGGTTCTCATCGTCTTCACACAAGAGAATTTTCAACTTATCGTCCATAATCTATACGTATTAAATTGTTTATATACTTTTATTTATGTTTCTTCGTCCTCCTCGTCACGTATAACGGGAAGTTTTATAACGAACTTAGTTCCTTTTCCGTACTCACTCAACACCTTTATCTCTCCTTCATGTAGGTCGACCATCTTCTTCACGTAGGCTAAGCCTAATCCAAACCCTTTCACATCGTGAAGGTTACCAGTGTGAACTCGATAGAACTTATCAAAGATCTTTTTCAGATTCTCCTTCTTTATTCCCTGTCCAGTGTCCCGTATAGAGAGGTAAAGGTTCTCGTTTGTATTCCATGTCTTCAAATAGACGTCTAATGGCTCATCTGGTTTAGCATACTTCACAGCGTTATCTAAGAGATTGAAGATAACATTCTGAAAGTGCATCTCGTCTACATACATGAGGGAATCGACGGCTTCTATCTCTGTGTACACCTTACCTCCCGTATGCTCAACACGCAGACTGAAAGAGTGGGCAATCGTCTCCACCATCTCATTAAGGTCTGTGTATTTCTTCTTTAGCACAGCCTTTTTGCGCTCGTACATACTCATCTGTAGCACCTTCTCAACCAGGAAGCGCAGTCGTTTAGACTCATCATTGATGACACCACCCAAGTGGTCAATCATCTTTGGGCTCTTTACGAGTGTCTTATCATTCAACATCTGCGCAGCAAGAGATATACTTGCGATAGGCGTCTTAAGCTCATGCGTCATGTTATTGATGAAGTCGTTCTTTATTTCACTGTATCGTTTCTGTCGGAAGATAGTAACGATTGTAAAGATAAAGGTGACCAACAGTACGAAAGTGAAGATGATTGACGGTATCATAAACCGTACACTGGAGAAGATGTAGTTGTTCATTTGTGGAAAATGAACCTTTACTACGCCCATTCTATTTACTGGGTCGTTACGGAACAACACCTGAGAATAAGTATTCTCCTCGCCATCACTCACATAATCTGGACATCTATAGACTTCGCGCCCATCCTGTGTTGTCACCGTGAAATGGTAAGGGATGTTGATACCATTGTTCATCATCTCTGCCTTTAAGTCCTGGTCTAAGAGCTTAAAGTTTATTCTATTGCGTAAAGGCTTGTCCGAAGCAGAATAGAGAATATTATAGATAACCTCCTCTAACATAGCTTTCTGATAGACATAACGATTACGAACAATCTCTTGCATGTTACGTTTTGTAGCAGACAAAGAGCTACTATCACTCCGTAAAATAGAACCTTTCGGAACTAAGGAAGGCTTTGATTGCTTTAGTTTTGCTTCAAAAGAAGTATAGACATCACCCTGGTTGTCTGTCGAAGGAGCTTGATGGGCTGGTGTAGCAGCAGCCTTATCAGCAGCTTGAGCATCGTTATGTAAACGCTCAGTCTTGTTCACATCGTCCTCTAAATAACGAAGAGTCTCATTCAACTCCATGTTGCGAGATGCCTGATAGAGGGCACGGTTGACGGATTCGTCAAACTGTTCCTTCTTCATCTCAGCCATTTCTTCAATGTAGTTGAGCTGGAGCAGCAGCAAACCAAGGAACGAAAGTCCCATGATTATAGCTATTATCCATATCGTTTTCTTCTTCATTACTCACTGACTTATATGTAAACTGCTCATAAAGAAACTCTATTCACAGCACTATATCTTTATTTTCCGACTGCAAAGATAGGATTTCCTTAAATGTTTAACATCTAAAAGTTAAGAAATAACTCATAATTGATTTTAGTTAACTAAATACTACTTTTTAGATTAATAATTATCAAGTATAAACTTTGATATAGGTCTTTAATACTCCAAAATATAGTTTACAAAGATGGTATTAGACGAAGAGAAGCTGACTGCTATCGCTGAACTAAACGACTGTCATTATACCTTACACCTTATATTAATAAGGTATAAGTTCAGAAAATAGCTCTCGTATCAATAAAGCCTTAGGCTTACACATCCCATGATAAATGCAAGAAAGAAACATGCCTCCGCCTTATTACAATGTATATGAGTTCTGTATGGGTGGTCGTAATAGTATAGTAGGCCTTAGTAAAGAAGAGTATGCGATTATAGTCTTACTGAACAACAAAGGCTATTATCCTTGTAATGCTTCAATCCGTAGGCAAGATGTGCTCTGTGGGGTCAACTTAAAATGGTCATTGATACGAAGGCCAAGGACCCAAAGGATAGTACCTGTGGCATCAAGGAGCACCAGTTGGTTACGTTTCTCAAAGCGGTTACGTTTAAGATTAGTAAGGAAATCACTCACAAGTTGGCTTCCTCGCATGCCAAGAGGAGTAAAGCGGTCGCCCTCTGCAACACGTCGTAAGGTCAAAGGGAAACGTATAGAAGAGGTATCAAGGTCAACTACAATAGGATTCTTAGAGAAAGAAACAATTGAAGACGGGGCCAACGTCCGTTCTGTCAGTCGAAGAGAAAGTTGCTCATCATAGACATAACGCCCCGTCTCGGGGATAACAAGCGTGCGAGGCTCACCTTCTTCACGAGGTAGAACCATAAAGAAACCACGGTCATGGGTGAGTTCATGCGTTGAAGAATACCATAACTGGCCAGTCTGCCCATCAAGGTGTGAGACCATCTCTGCTATCTGAGAAGATGAAAAACCGAGTGGTTTAAGAATATAAAAGAGGAGATAAGCAGGGGAAGGAAACGCTCGAACAACTGACAAATCAAGTTGGAAAGGATGATTACTCAGACTACTTTGACTTACAGAACTCTCCGAACAGAAAAAGTGAACAGCCTTCCCCAAAGCCTCTTTGAGCGACTCCTGCACAATAGCCTCTACATCTGAGAGGTGATTAGCAGTAGTAAGAATAGCCTCCGTAACCGACGGATTTATCTCAGCCAACTGTGGAAGAACATTCAACCTAATCTTATTTCGCACCACATCATCCACAAGGTTGGTACTATCGGTTACAAATGTAGATGCGTGTCGACGAAGATAATCCTCAATCTCTTGGCGTGCCACGCAAAGCAAGGGACGTATAATGTCATTCTTTCGAGGACGTATACCCATCAAACCACTTAGTCCAGTGCCCCGAACAAGGTTGATAAGAACTGTCTCTACAGAGTCTTCTTTATGATGACCGACGCAGATACCCTCAGCTTCTAATGCTTCTTTCAATTGAAAGAAATAACGATAACGCAGCTCACGTGCTGCCATCTCAATGCTCACCTTATGTAAGTCAGCATAAGACTGCGTATCAAAATGGACTTTATGGAGCGGTATATTCTCACGTTGACATAGTTCTTCACAGAACCGTTCATCCCTCATGCTCTCCTCACCACGCAGTCGAAAATTGCAATGAACAGCCTCAACACGATAGCCTAACTCCTTGAGACATAGCAAGAGAGCAACACTATCGGCACCACCAGACAGCGCTACTAAATAAAGAGCATCTACCCGAAGCAGATGCTCAGAAGCTATGAATCGTTTTATCTTATTCAACATAAAGGACCAAACCCTTCAAATACTCGCCTTCTGGATGATAAATATTAATTGGGTGATCAGCAGGCTGATGAAGCTGATGGAGGATGCGCACCTTACGTCCAGCTTGTGCGGCAGCCGTGAAAACAGCCTGTCTAAAATTGTCCTTTGTGACTACCTGCGAGCAACTAAAGGTAAACAAGATTCCTCCGGGCTTAATCTTTTCAAATCCTTTGACGTTCAATCGTGTGTAACCACGCAATCCATTCTTCAACGCACTACGGTGTTTTGCAAAGGCAGGAGGGTCGAGAATGATAAGATCATACTTACCATCATGGTCGTCAAGATATTTGAAAGCATCCTCACAGATAGCCTCATGACGTGAATCACGAGGGAAGTTGAGTTCGACATTCTTGTTAGTTAGCTCGATAGCCTTCGCTGAACTGTCAACAGAATGTACCACTTCTGCCCCACCACGCATAGCATAAACAGAGAAGCCACCCGTGTAACAGAACATATTCAACACACTTCTTCCCTTAGCATAATACTCTAAGAGAGAGCGATTCTCACGTTGATCGATAAAGAAACCTGTCTTCTGACCCTTTAACCAGTCAATATGAAACTTTAAGCCATTCTCAATCGCAATGTTATTGTCGGTATCTCCGTAGATAAAACCATTCTCTTGACCGAGTTCAGCCTTGTAAGGAAGGGTCGTCTCACTCTTATAATAGATACTATCCAACTTATCGTCCATCACCTTAACAAGGGCTTTCGCAATCACTTCACGGCATACATGCATACCTACAGAATGGGCTTGCATAACGGCAGTCTTGCCATACACGTCGATTACCAAGCCTGGGAGGTTATCGCCCTCACCATGAACAAGACGATAAGTAGTATTAGGGAACACCCCTACCGACGTGGGTTCTTCACGAATAACACCAATCGCTTGGCGCACTTGGAGGGCCGCACTCAATCGACTCTCCCAAAACGTATCATCAATCTTTACGTCGTGGAAGGAGAGAACACGGACGGCAATAGAACCTATCTGGAAATGTCCTACAGCAATAAATTTCTTGTCGTGCGTTAGGACACGCACTATATCGCCCTCTTCAAGTCCCTCTTCAATCTTGTTGATAGCACCTGAGAAGACCCATGGATGGTAACGAAGAAGACTCTCTTCTTTGCCCCTTTTCAAATATACTTGCTTATACATAAAGTTCCGTTTTAGCGTTTATCGTTTTCTTCTACTTGATGATCTCCGAATTACTTTCATGAACAAAAAGATTTATTTACATGATAAGAAATATTTTTCTTCACGATAAAAAATATTTTTCTTCACGACAGTAATCTACATAGAACCTATCATTCTGTTGTCACGTCCGCCTCCTTTTCGCTCTCTTCAACCGCTGGCTTCACCTTTGGAGGTACTACAATGAGCTCGTAATCACCACTGTGTTTTAGTTCGTGTAGCCGCTCGTAGAGTTTAATACACGTCCAAGCATCTGTTGAAGCATAGAGTTTCTGCTTATCATTCAACACCTCGTTCTCCCAATTCGATAGCTGTTCACGTTTTACGATACGCTCATGGAAGACATTGGCATAGAGTTTCTGCAGACTCATATCCTCTATTCCCAAAGATTTGACATAGTCTTGTAGGTCGATGAAATAGCCCGGCTTGAAGTCAAGACGTTGATGCAACATCAGCATATCGTCGCCCAATGAGAGACCAACCTTAGGTACCGTTGTATCTTCAAGGAAACGTTTAATACAATCAGGCACACCTATAAGGTTCAGTCGAAAGAGGAAGCACACCTCATGGTCGCAGGCCTGCAAGAGCGCAACCTTGCGTCGCTGCCCCTTCTTGAAGACAGGACGCGTCTCCGTGTCAATGCCGATGATATCCTTAGAAAGCAGATAATTAACCGCCTTCTCAGCCTCAGCTTCATTCAAGACAACGACAATCTTCCCAGGGAAAGTAACCCTTGGTAACTGTGATATCTTACTTTTATCAAATCGATTGTATATTTTTATACTCATTTCAGATTGCATACTAACTTGCAAAATTAAAAAAAAAGTTTGAAAAACTATGCTTATGTGGCACTTATTTATTACTTTTGCAAGTATAAATGAATAACGATAAATGGCAAAGAAGAAATCAGAACGCAAGAGCAAAACATTCACCGAGGCACTCGGACTAAATAACATTATTAACGACAAGACGGGATTTGTTGTTGGACTCATCCTCCTTTGTGTTGCTATCTATATCTGTGTGGCTTTCTTTAGCTATTTTAATACAGGTGCAGCAGACCAGAGTTTAGTTACCGACTTACGCCCTGGCGAGGTAGAGAACGCTAACAGAGCCTTCCAAAACACTTGTGGTTCATTGGGTGCATTACTGTCATACGGACTCATCTCCCGCTGCTTTGGTATTCCTGCCTTTATCATTCCTGCTTTCATTGCATTGTGTGGTATCCGAATGATGGGTGCCTACAAGAAGCTAAGTCTTATGAAATGGTTCATGGGAATGGCTTTGGTGATGATATGGTCATCTGTAACCTTTGCGAAAGCCCTCACTCCACTGATGGGCAACCAAGTATATAATCCAGGCGGAGACCACGGAGCCTTCTGCGTTCAATACATGGAGAACCTTGTTGGAACGCCTGGTTTGATAGCCATCTTGGTGATTGTGATGTTAGCTTATCTCACCTATCTCACCTCCGAAACAATAACCGTTGTAAGAAAACTGATGAACCCCTTTGGATATATCCGTGATAAGGTGAAGTTCACTGTGGTTCATGATGATAAGGGAGAGAATGTTAATGAAGCATGTGACGAGGAGGCTATCGTTGGAGGAGAGCCTGTAGAGGCGTTAGTATATGACGACCCTACTCGTGCTGAACCTATCGACCTACCGACACAGCCTGCGACAGAACCACAAGAGCTTAACACTCTCTATACGCCAGACAGCAACGAGAAAGCGAAGAAGACAGCAGAGAAAGAAGCACCAGGATTTGAGGTTGAAGAAGAGAAGATTGAGGAGAAGGCAAACAGTAAGACGCTTGCTAACAACAACCTTCCGCTGACCCCTATTAATCCACGTGAACCTTTCACGAGATGGAAATTCCCTTCACTCGACTTACTGAAAGAATATAATTCTGACACGAAGACTAACTACGTTAGCCAAGAGGAGTTAGAAGCTAACAAAGACCGCATCATCAAGGTGTTAAACGACTTTGGTGTACAGATTAGAAGTATCCGTGCGACAGTCGGTCCGACGATTACGCTCTACGAGATAACACCTGCACAGGGTATTAGAATCTCTAAGATTAAAAACCTCGAAGATGATATTGCACTGAGCTTAGCGGCTATCGGCATCCGTATCATTGCTCCTATGCCAGGCAAGGGAACAATAGGTATTGAAGTTCCAAATGCTAAGCCGAACATCGTGTCCATGTTCTCAATCCTAAACTCACGTAAGTTTCAGGAATCAACGATGGAGTTACCGATCGCATTGGGTAAGACTATCACCAATGAGGTGTATATGGTCGACCTTGCCAAGATACCTCACTTGCTCGTTGCGGGTGCTACCGGACAGGGTAAGTCAGTCGGTCTGAACGCTATCATCACCTCCTTACTCTACAAGAAACACCCTAATGAGCTGAAAATAGTACTCGTTGACCCGAAGAAGGTGGAGTTCAGTGTTTACTCTCCGATTGCTAAACCATTCATGGCGGCAGTAGAAGAGAATGAAGACGAGCCTATCATCACAGACGTTCAGAAGGTGGTAAAGACGCTGAAAGGTCTTTGTGTACTGATGGATGAGCGTTATGATCTACTGAAAGCAGCACGTGTCAGAAACATAAGGGAGTACAACCAGAAGTTCCTTAGACACGAACTGAACCCAGAAGAAGGACACGAATACATGCCTTACATCGTGGTTATCATTGATGAGTTTGGTGATTTAATTCTCACTGCAGGCAAGGAAGTGGAAATGCCTATCACACGTATCGCCCAGTTGGCACGTGCCGTCGGTATTCACATGATTATTGCAACACAGCGACCAACGACATCTATCATCACTGGTAACATCAAGGCGAACTTCCCAGGACGTATCGCTTTCCGCGTAGGAGCGATGATGGACTCACGTATTATCCTTGACCGACCTGGTGCACAACAGCTTGTCGGACGTGGTGACATGCTCTATCTTAACGGGGCTGACCCCGTTCGTGTACAGTGTGCCTTTGTCGATACACCAGAAGTAGAGAACATCACGAAGTTTATCGCTAACCAACCAGGACCTGTTCGACCGTTAGAAATCCCAGAACCGCTGTCTGAAGACGAAACTGGTGGAGGCGGTTCACTGGATACACACAACCTTGACCCTCTCTTCGAGGAGGCCGCACGTGCAATTGTTGTCACTCAACAAGGTTCAACAAGTATGATTCAGCGCCGTTTGTCTATCGGTTACAACCGTGCTGGTCGTCTGATGGACCAATTGGAGAAGGCAGGTATCGTGGGTGCTGCTAAGGGTTCAAAACCTCGTGAGGTACTGATAAGCGACGAGGTGAGTCTTGACAATATGCTGACTGTCCTGCGTGGATAAGATGCATCACCAAATTGAGAAGTCTTGCTTATAAAGCCCTATCGCAAACTTGTCAGAACACTCAAAGGTAATAAATGTCTGTAAACAAAAAAGATATATCAACTGACTACGTTTCTATGTAGCAGCAGTTATCAATAATAAAAACAATAAAACGATGAAGCAAATTAAATATTTACTTTTGTTCGCAGCCATCTTTATGGCAAATAGTGTATTCGCACAGAATGCCAATCAGGCTAAGGCTTGTATGGATAAAGCTACAGCCAAAATATCTAATTTAGGTGGGTTTACTGCTCGCTTCGAACTTTCCAGACCCGGTGCCGTTGGTAGGACATCAGGTACTATATCTGTGAAAGGTATTAAGTTTGTGGCTACTACCCCACAGACAACAGTATGGTTTAACGGTACAACACAGTGGTCATACATGAAGTCTACGAATGAGGTGAATGTCTCAACGCCTACCGAAGCACAGCGTCTCTCAATGAACCCTTACGCATTGATGACCTTGTATCGCCAAGGTTACGACCTCTCAATGACCAATGAAGGGGGTGCTTACGTGGTACACATGAAATCAACCAACCCAAAACGTAACATACCAGAGGCCTTTGTGATTGTAAACAAAGCCTATCAGTTGCAGAAAATCAAGATAAAGCAGACTAATAAGTGGACGACAATTACCGTTTCTGGTATTCAGCGTAAGAACCTCTCTGATAATATCTTTACTTTCAATAAGAAAAGTCATCCATCTGCTGAAATCATAGACTTGAGATAAATGACTTACTGGGAGGCTATTCAAATATTGCATAAGCACTTCTACCTGTCTGGTAGGAGAAATAAAATATGGCAAGCCAACAGCGTAGCAAAGTATATTTACTACGTGTTGGCTGTCTTTCTTTATGCTTATCTTGCATGGATAGGATGTGAATTGGCAGACCTCACCATCAATGATAATCTTGGAGGCTACCACTTCATCTACGCCCTGCTGCCGCTATTTCTGTTCATTGATTATCTTTTCAGATATACAACAGACCATCGGTTGCTGATGAATATCCGCCCATATCTACTCTTACCACTACCGAAACATAGCTATACAGACTATCTGATTCTGCGACAACTGATAGTTTTTAAGAATGTGAACCTTCTTTTTATCTGTATTCCCTTTGGTATTAGGACTGTCGTTCCAGAGTTAGGTGCAACAGCTATGATTGGTTATACAGCAGGACTTTATCTCTTTCTACTTATCAACGGACAATTCTTCCAGTTTACGCAAGTGCTGACGGCACGTGGACTGTGGTATTGGCTCATACCGATTCTTACCTATTTATCTATCGTCATCATAACTATCTTCTTCCCTTCTCCACAAGGTTACCTCCACCGTTGGGCAGAGATTGGTAATGCAATGATAAGAGGAGAGATAGGGATATATGCTGTTTTAGCATTGTTACTCATAGGAATGATATTGCTAAATCGTAGCTTCCTTGAACGTCGTATCCGCCAAGAGCAATACACGTCAGAAACTTCTAAAAGCGACAAGAATAATATCAATCTTACTATCTTCGACCGTTTCAATAAAATTGGAGAGTTTCTAAAGATTGAGACTTGGAGTATACTACGCAACAAAAGACTCCGTTTGATATTCTATCTAAACACCTTCGGTATCTTTATATTTAGTCTAATCACAGCCTTTGATCCAGAGAGTGACATGGTAAAGAGTAACGGCTTTCTCTACTATAGCTTTATCGTCTATGGACTAAGTTCGCTCTCAAGAATCATGTGTTATGAAGGGAATTACTACGAATGCCTACTGATGCAACGCAATAGTATCCAAAACCTTTTGCTTGCAAAGTATTATTTTTATACAGCCTTACTATTGATTCCGCTGATCGCCTTCCTCCCTTTAGCTCTAATTGGGAGGATAAGCTTTTGGACAATATTATCCTATGCCCTCTTTGCAGCTGGTGTTGCCTATCGTATTCTATTTCAGATGGCAATATATAATAAGGTGACTTTCTCTATGCAAGCTACCCACACAGGAAAGAATGTAAACACGAATTATATACAACTCATCGTTACGCTCGTTACCATCATCAGTCCTTTCCCAATCACCGCATTAGGTACATGGTGGCTAAACCAACCTATCATCACTAATACCCTCCTCTCCCTCCTTGGCATCTTCTTCATTTCCACCCACCGCCGTTGGCTTATTAGTATCGCCCAAAAGATGAAAGACAACCAATACGACCAACTTGAAGGCTTTCGAAGAAGCAGATAAAACAAGTTACAAGCTGCTGGGACACAAACTCAAGATGCCTACTCCACTAATTTGTAAGAATAGACAACATCCCTCCATACTTGAGAATACTTATCTCTAAGCCCTTAAGGCGATACTCGCCCTACTTACCCTATCCTCAACCCATCAGCATTTTCTTTTCTTTCCCACCGCCCTTTTGCATCATACTGAGACTCATTACAATAATAAAAGTACTAATATTAAAATTAACTTTTGGATGAACAGAGATACCAAATAACAAAGAAAATGAATAAGGTGACAACAGGATAGTTTATAAACCAAGCATAAACAATATTAGAGACAAGCATAAACAATACTATCAAGGGTGCGATTCTCTTAATAGCAAATAGCAACAATCATCAGAAATACAACTATAGCTGATTCAACTCAATGCAGAACAAAATAAGTAATATAAATGTTTTTGACTTATAGAAGTTTTTTCGTAACTTTGCTCTCAGAAACAAATTAAAATAAAGATTAGAACGTTATGCTTACATTAAAGCTCATCAGTGAAGAAACTGAACGCGTCATCAAAGGACTGGAGAAGAAACACTTCAACGGTGCACGCGAGGCAGTTGAGAAAGTATTAGAATATGACCGTCTGCGTCGTGAGACTCAGCAGAAGCTTGACACAAACAAGCAGCAGCAGAATCAACTCTCGAAGCAGATTGGTGGACTGATGAAAGAAGGAAAGAAAGACGAAGCTAATAAAATAAAGGAAGAGGTGGCACTTTTGAAGTCTTCTGACAAAGCTCTCCAAGAGATTATGGATTTGGCTCAGAAAGACATGACCAACGTGTTACTGACGATTCCTAATATCCCTAACGACATCGTACCTGAAGGTAAGGATGCTGAGGACAATGTTGTTGTAAAGGAAGGGGGCGAGAAGCCAAACCTACCTGCTGACGCTTTGTGCCACTGGGACTTGCTAAAGAAGTTTAACTTGGTAGATTTCGACCTCGGTGTAAAGATTACTGGTGCTGGTTTCCCACTCTATATCGGTAAGATGGCACGCTTCCAACGTGCCTTGGAGGCTTTCTTCCTCGATGAAGCTCGTAAGAGTGGCTACTTGGAAGTACAGCCACCATTGGTAGTAAACCAGGATTCTGGACTTGCTACTGGTCAGTTGCCAGATAAGGAGGGACAGATGTATCACGCTAATCTTGACGACCTCTATCTCATCCCAACAGCTGAGGTTCCTGTAACAAATATCTTCCGTGACGAGATTCTCAACGAGCAAGACCTGCCTATCAAGCGCTGTGCCTATTCTGCTTGTTTCCGTCGTGAGGCTGGTAGCTATGGTAAGGACGTACGTGGTTTGAACCGCTTACACCAGTTCGACAAGGTTGAGATTGTACGTATCGACAAGCCAGAGCACTCTTATCAGTCATTGGATGAAATGTTAGACCACGTTGAAGGTCTTTTAAAGAAGCTTGAATTGCCTTATCACATCCTCCGTCTTTGCGGTGGGGACATTAGCTTCACAGCCGCACTCTGCTATGACTTTGAGGTGTGGAGTGCTGCACAAGAGCGTTGGTTGGAGGTATCAAGCGTATCAAACTTCGAAAGCTACCAGGCAAATCGTCTGCATTGTCGTTTCCGTCATGCCGAAGATAAGAAGATTGAACTCTGCCATACATTGAATGGTTCAGCCCTTGCTCTGCCACGTATCGTTGCAGCTATCATCGAGAACAACCAGACCCCAGAGGGTATTCGTGTACCAAAGGTACTCGTTCCATACTGTGGTTTCGAGATGCTCGACGACAAAATGGACTAAAGAATACAGCCCCTCCCCTAACAAGGAGGGGCATCATTACCGCGAACAACTAATTTAAACAAATAAAGTATCTAACCTTATTCTATCTTCATACACCTCTATCCAATTGGATAACACCCATTGTATAAGTGGAATATAGGGACCGTACTTTTCATATCTATTACCACTCCATGAACAAGATTATCCGTAAACAACAGTTTTCAGAGAAGGTTTTCTGCTTAGAAGTAGAAGCACCACTCATTGCACGAAGCTGCCGTCCAGGTAACTTTATCATCGTGCGTGTTGACAACCACAGCGAACGTGTACCTTACACCATTGCGAAATCGGACCCAGTAAAGGGTACGCTCACCATGGTTATCCAAGAGGTAGGACGCTCATCAACAAAGCTTTGCCAGTTGAATGAAGGCGATGAGATTGTTGATATTGTCGGACCACTCGGTACTCCATCCCACATCGAGAACTATGGTACGATTATCTGTGCGGGTGGTGGTATTGGTATTGCCGCCATCCTACCTATCCTTACAGCCTTGAAGCAGGCTGGTAACAGAGTAATCTCTGTCCTCGCCGGTCGTACTAAGGAGTTAGTTATCATGGTAGACGACGTAAAGAAATACTCTGATGAGGTTATCATCATGACCGATGATGGCTCCTACGGAGAGAAAGGTGTCATCACCGTGGGCGTTGAGAAGGTGATACAACGCGAACACGTAGACAAGGTGTTAGCTATCGGACCTCCTATCATGATGAAGTTCACCTCTCTTTTAGCAAAAAAATACGGCATTCCTAACGATGTTTCACTCAATACTATTATGGTGGACGGAACTGGAATGTGTGGTGCTTGCCGCCTTACAATTGGTGGTAAAACCCGCTTTGTCTGCATTGATGGTCCTGAATTCGATGGCGACCTCGTCGACTGGGATGAGATGTTCAAGCGAATGGGGACGTTTAAGGAGATTGAGACCTCCCCCAACCCCTCCGAAGGAGGGGAGTGCCTGGCGGGAAACAAGTCAGAAAAAGAGGCTCAAGGGAAGACAGGAGATAAGAACAACGCAGAAAATGGAGCAGCAAACTGTCAAGAAGAAAACACCTCATCACCTACAGCCCTCCTATCAGAAGATCTGGAGGGAGCCGATTGGCGCACCACGTTACGCAAGGCCCTCAAGCCAAAGGAACGCACAGCTATTGAGCGTGTGAAGATGCCAGAGTTAGATGCAGACTATCGTGCGAAGACCCGTTTAGAGGAGGTAAATATCGGACTAACCCCAGAAATGGCTATGCAAGAGGCTAAACGCTGCCTCGACTGTCCGAAACCTTCTTGCGTAGAGGGCTGTCCTGTAAACATTCACATACCAGACTTCATTAAGAATATAGAGCGTGGCGACTTCCTCGAAGCAGCCAAGATACTCAAGGAAACATCTGCCCTACCAGCCGTATGCGGTCGTGTTTGTCCACAAGAGAAGCAATGTGAGAGCCGTTGTATCCACTTGAAGATGAAGTCACCAGCCGTAGCCATCGGCTATCTTGAGCGTTTCGCAGCCGACTACGAGCGTGAAAGCGGACACATGGCATTGCCAGACGTTGCACCATCCAATGGTATCAAGGTAGCTGTTATCGGTTCTGGTCCTGCAGGCTTAAGCTTTGCTGGCGACATGGCAAAACGTGGCTTCGAGGTTTATGTATTTGAGGCACTGCACGAGATTGGCGGTGTTTTGAAATATGGTATCCCTGAGTTCCGTCTACCAAATAAGATTGTTGATGTCGAAATAGATAATCTTCGTCGCATAGGCGTACACTTCCAGACCGATACTATCGTCGGTAAGACCATCAGTATAGAAGACTTAAAGGAGAAAGGCTTCAAGGGTATCTTCGTTGGTTCAGGTGCCGGATTGCCTAACTTCATGGGTATTCCAGGCGAGAACGCTATCAACATCCTTTCAAGTAACGAGTATCTGACACGTGTAAACCTCATGGACGCAGCCAATCCAGAGACCGATACACCTATTATTATGGGTAAGAAAGTCTTGGTTATCGGTGGTGGTAACACAGCTATGGACTCTTGTCGTACTGCCAAACGATTAGGCGCAGACGTCACACTTGTCTATCGTCGTTCTGAAGCCGAGATGCCTGCACGTCTTGAAGAGGTGAAACATGCTAAAGAAGAGGGTATCAACTTCCTCACTCTTCATAATCCACAGGAATATAAGGCAGATGAGAAGGGCCGCGTATGTGCCGCTGTCTTAGACGTAATGAAACTCGGAGAACCAGACGCAAGCGGACGCTGCCGACCTGAATTGACTGGTGAGACCGTCACTGTTGAGTGC
The DNA here is from genome assembly GCF_900187995.1 of Prevotella jejuni. Classification (GTDB taxonomy): domain Bacteria; phylum Bacteroidota; class Bacteroidia; order Bacteroidales; family Bacteroidaceae; genus Prevotella; species Prevotella jejuni. The sequence continues at coordinate 16,434 of NZ_FZNZ01000023.1, read as the reverse complement.
GATCAGGTCATCGTTGCTGTAGGTGTATCACCTAATCCATTGGTACCTAAGTCTGTAAAGGGACTTGAATTAGGTCGCAAAGACACCATTGTTGTCAACGACCAGATGCAGAGTTCGCAGCCAGAAATCTTTGCTGGTGGTGACATCGTACGTGGTGGTGCAACTGTCATCCTTGCTATGGGAGACGGAAGAAGAGCTGCGGCAAATATGGCAGAACAACTATTAACTTAATCCCAACAGGGGATAAATAACGAGACGAGGGTGTGTCAAACCAGACGCATCCTCGTTTTTTTTAGTAACAAGCAAGATCTTTGTAAAAACAATCGCTCCTTATAGTAAAAAGGTAGACCCTTTTTGCGAAAAAGGTCAACCCTTTTGCCAAAAAAGGTAGACCTTTTTGCTGACAGGGTAAGTATGAGGATACAAAAAGAGGGACGTCCTTATTATGGCACATCCCCTTTTTATTTTTAGCAATCAAAGGATAAGCAGCAACAGCCAAATGCTGTTAATCCTCACTATAAACAGTCGGGTCCTTCACTCCCGCCGCTTCAAAGGCTTCTCTACGTTCTACACACGTACCACACTTACCACAGTGTACGTCGCTACCCTTATAGCAACTCCAAGTCTTAGCATAGTCAATTCCCAACGCAGCACCACGTGCCACGATTTCAGCCTTAGTAATCTCCGTATAAGGAGCCTCAACACAAACCTTCACAAAAGTGCCCGCCTCCGTAGCACCATTCATCGCATTGATAAACTCAGGACGGCAGTCAGGATAAATGGTATGGTCGCCACCATGGTTAGCAATATACACACGCTTCAACTCATGACTCTCAGCAATACCCGTCGCTATCGCAAGCATAATACCATTACGGAAAGGAACAACCGTCGATTTCATATTCTCCTCCGCATAATGTCCCTCTGGAATAGCCTCAGCACCATCAAGTAGCGAACTCTTAAAATACTCGTGCATAAACGACAAAGGGATAGTAATATGCGGGATACCCAACTTCTCACAATGATACTGAGCATAAGGCAGTTCCTTAGACCCGTGATTCTGACCATAGTCGAAAGAGATAGCCAAGGCGATAGTCTCCGCCTTATCATAAAGCAACGTAATGGAGTCTAACCCACCACTAACAATAATAACCGAATCTTTCATTACCATCTTATTTTTCTGCAAATATACAAAAAAGATAGTGTTTGATTTCACCAATCCATTAAAAATTAGTATTTTTGCCACAAGGAAATAATAACATTACAAATAATAAAGAACAAATGAAAATTAACGATTTTAACTTCGCAGGACATAAAGCTATCGTCCGCGTAGACTTCAATGTGCCTTTGGATGAGAAGGGCCACGTAACTGACGACACACGTATCCGTGGTGCTCTGCCAACACTAAAGAAGATATTGGCCGACGGTGGCGCCCTCATTATGATGAGCCACATGGGTAAGCCAAAGGGAAAGGTAAAGCCAGAGCTCTCATTGAGCCAGATTGTTAAGAACGTAAGTGATGCTCTTGGTGTCGAGGTTAAGTTCGCTAAGGACGCTGGTAACGCTGAGGCTGAGGCTGCTGCACTAAAGCCAGGCGAGGCTCTCTTGCTTGAGAACCTTCGTTACTACCCAGAAGAGGAAGGCAAACCAGTAGGTGTTGAGAAGGGTACACCAGAGTATGACGCTGCAAAGGCAGAGATGAAGGATCGTCAGAAGGACTTCGCTAAGAAGCTCGCTTCATACGCTGACGTATATGTAAACGACGCCTTCGGTACAGCTCACCGCAAGCATGCATCTACAGCAGTTATCGCTGACTATTTCGATGCAGACCACAAGATGTTAGGCTACCTCATGGAGAAAGAGGTTACAGCTATCAATAACGTATTGAAGAACGCTCAGCATCCATTCACCGCTATCATCGGTGGTTCAAAGGTAAGCTCTAAGCTCGGTGTAATCAAGAACCTCCTCGACAAGGTAGACAACCTTATCATCGGCGGTGGTATGGGTTATACCTTCATCAAGGCACAGGGTGGTAAGATTGGTAAGTCTCTCCACGAGGACGACTTGATGCCAGAGGCATTGAACGTAATCGCTGCTGCTAAGGAGAAGGGCGTAAACCTTTCACTCTCAGTAGCCACTGTTTGCGGTAAAGACTTCTCTAACGACACTGAGCGCAAGGTATTCCCTATCGACCAGATTCCTGATGAGTGGGAAGGTATGGACGCATCAGAGGAGAGCATCGAGGCATGGAAGAAGATTATCCTCGCTTCTAAGACAATCCTTTGGAACGGTCCTGTAGGCGTGTTCGAGTTGGAGAACTTCGCTAAGGGTACTGGTGAGATTGCTAAGGCTGTAGCACAGGCAACTCAGGAGAACGGTGCTTACTCACTCGTTGGTGGTGGTGACTCTGTTGCTGCTGTTAACAAGTTCGGTCTTGCTGACAAGGTTTCATACGTTTCTACTGGTGGTGGTGCTATGCTCGAGGCTATCGAGGGTAAGGTGCTCCCAGGCGTTGCAGCTATCGAGAAGTAAGAGATTTTTCTCTCAAACATACACAAGCCGTTACTTCATCTGAGGTAACGGCTTTTCCTGTATATACGATAGATTCAAACGGATTGGAGTTTGTATTCCCACTGAAGGGAGCAAAGGGTGAAGTGCTGGGTATTTTTTTCTCTCACAGAGCTCACAGAGTTCACGGAGCCTGTTTACTCACGTTTCGAACCCACAGAAGGCCTCCGGCCGACAGAGAGCACAGAGCGTTTCTGCTATCGTTGACAATTTTCTTAATGAGAACGGAACGAAGGGTGAAGTGCAGGGGAATGCTTTCTCTATCTAAACGGAACGAAGGCTAAGAAGGTGGGGAGGTGTTTCTCTCACAGAACAAATTACAGAGGTTAACCCTATTAAATGACAGATAATAGAAGAGAGAACACACAATGGACAGACAAAAAATGTTGGGATATTTCGCTTACAACTTTTCTCTCCATTCAGAAAGGGCGCAGAGATGGGACAAGAAAAGGCCCTTCTTCACTCGAGAACATGCCCTTCTTGCTGACAGAAGACGCCCTTCTTGGAGCAAGAAGGGCGTCTTCTTTAATGCTATTCATAACATACTGATTTATTGAATATTATATATGCTACTGCAAGACATATCCTTCACCATCTAAGAGAATATTTAGCTAACACGCATGTAAAGTTTTTTTGCTATCTTATTAATTCTCTCAAAATATGGCGTGATTGCCGAGATACACTATAAGCATGTAAGTGAAAACAAAAGAGTCAGACCCTTCTCTGATAGATAAATGTAAGTTTTGTACACATACAGAACTCACAGAAAGCCAGTTTCTGCCGTTACAAGTGAATTTCCCCCACATATTTTCCCACGAAAAAAAGACTACGCTCAATAATTTATGATGCTCGGCAATGAAGTACAAAGGAATGTTTTATCTAAATAAAGACAAACTACGCTATTTCATACACGCTCACTACCATTTCATCAGCAGGTGGAAGAAAGATGGTGATTGGTAAGAGAGAAAGTATAACTTTGCATCGAGATAATCAGAAAAGGTATCAAGACAAAGTACACTCATACGTAATGATTCAATAAATACATAATCAGATGAAACGAAGAAGACAAATACTTTATTCCTCCATCGCTATCCTTGTCATACTTGTCATCATCATCGCACTATGCAACATCAGTGTTGACAGGAATGCAGAAGGTAGGACATTCAGTAACATCAATGACGTTCCCACTATGCAGACAGCCTTGTTGCTCGGCACTAACCCAAAGACAAGAGACGGTAAAAGACCAAGTTCGTTTTACTTGGCACGTATCAATGCGACAGCAGAACTCTACAAACACGGGAAGTTCAGACAGCTTATCATTAGTGGAGACAGGCGAGAAGGATATGACGAACCACAAACAATGCGCCACGACCTGATAGAAAGGGGTGTGCCAGATAGCATCATCATGATGGACGGACAAGGCTATCGTACCCTGCTGTCTTTGAGGAATAGCAAACAAAATTTCGGTATTCATGACATGATTATCATCTCTCAAAAATGGCACAACGAGCGTAGCATCTTCTTAGCAGACAAGATGAACATTAAAGCAGTGGGTTATAATGCTGATGACGTACGCCATCCGAGGGCTATATGGACACATATAAGGGAGTTGTTGGCAAGAGTTAAACTCTTTATCGACCTGTATGTAACCCATCGAGAAGACTTCTGTTAGTAGCTATTCTAAGGCATTGATTGACTGAAAAGAATAGATTTTCGATACAAAGCAACAAGAGTATAGCTTTTTATTACTACATTTGCAGAAGTATAACAATCTGTTAGCAATAGAGAGTGAAACAGCTGTTAATCATACAAAACGGGAGCACTGAGATGATGCGACTGGCGTTTGACGAGATACTTTATATCCGGTCAGACGGCAACTACTGTGTGATGACGCTTTCAAATGGGGAGGAGTTACAGTTATGGATGAACCTTAAAGCCATCACAGAGCTCATTGATCAACAGATGAGACAACAGGAAATTGTATTTGTAAGGGTGGGTAAACAATATGTTCTCAACCTTCACTATATCTGTAGAATAGACACTAAGAAAGACCAGCTGAGCCTTTGGAGGAAAGAAATACCACAAAAGATAGTACTCAACTCCATCTCTCATAAAGCGCTGCAGCTGCTTGAAGAGGGTATAAAACAAAAGCAGAATGACCTATAATGACGACGATATTCAGTTCTTAGGAGGTGAAGGATTCAAGCCTTCTCAGCCAACAGACAAGCAGCAACCAGCATCCCGCAGATGGTGGAAAGGTCTTGTTCTGCTTGTTATTCTCGTCCTTTCGGCTACAACCTTCTACTTCTGGCAGAAAGCAATGAACCGTACCCTTGCCTTTGACTACCCACTGAGTCGTACGTCAACAGAAGTCATTCGCGATTTAGAGAAGATGCCGACAGACACTTTACAAGGGGTGACAATGAAGGTAGACTCGCTCTATGGCGTGGGTATGAGACTATACGAACTACACGGACTCACGCCTACTCTATCTCGTACGGCCCCTTCTGACAGCGACTCTACCGTCTGTCTTGTCACACATGGCTGGGACTTCTATTGGGATGAAAACCATCAATACAAATACATAGGCGACTTTATCTATCAAGGTAAGGAGTATGCAAGCAACCATAATAAGGCAGGCTTTGTGATTATCGCTGGCGACAAGTGGCAAATAGGTATCGGTCAGGACGATTCCATAAAAGAGTATGTCAAAGCCCACAATGGCAGTATGTTCCGTCAATTTGCACTCGTATCAGCAGGACAAATATGTGAGCGACAGTTTGCCTTAAAGGGTAAGGTGACACGCTGTGCCTTGGCTCGTAAGGCAGGCTCTACGGCCATCTGGTATGTTGAGACAATCCACAATGAGTCGCTCTACGACTTTGCACAAGCCCTTGCCGACTACGGTTTTACCGATGCCATCTATCTGACAGGTGGAAACAACGGCAACACCTTCTATCGCACACCAACTGGTAGCAGCTGTGGAGTGGCTGACTGGAAGGAATACGCAGACAACCTATTGATATTTAAGAAGCAATAATACGGGTTGAGAAGATAAGATTAAGAGTCATTGGAAATAAAAGGAATAAGACAACAGTATCGTAATATAGAAGATTGTCTACTATTCCTACTCCTCTTACTTTGGGCAGCGTATATCAAACGGCACATAATTGTCAACGATATGAGACCTTTGGAATAGGACATAAAAGGATTGAACAAAGGTAAACACAAGAACAGATACTTCTCCATAGATAGACTCACAAGCACCTTGTACATACGCTGTTCGGACGGAAAATGATTGCTATTAACCAATAACACACCAGACTTAAAATAAAAAATGGACGCACACTTTGTACGTCCATTTATTGTATTGCTTGTCTTATTAAGCCTAAGTGGTGGCCGCTTAATCTCTTAATCGGTACAAACCAATCTCAGAGATAGCAGGTACGGCACGCACCTCACTAATGATAAGGCGCACCTCCTTAGCGGTCTCAACAGGGAATTTCAACAAACGCTTATGCCCAACAGTTGTTCCCTCAGTAACTTTCTTCCAATTACCCTTGGCATCCTTTACTTCGAGTAAGAACTTTTCTACACGCTGCCCCTTACGGATATCCTCCTGAACAGACAAGACATTGAAGGTGACAGGTTTGTTCAGTTTAAATGAGAAGACCGCCTTACCGTCCTTCATCTTAGGACGTACAGAGGTGTCATAATTATCATCAATGACATTGCGGCCCTTCCCCTCTGACAGAGAACAAGTAACCTTAGCCTTCGCTAAGAGGTTATCAGTGAAGGTTGTTACATACAACTGGCGGAAACCACGAAGACTTCTCACATCAGCATCAGACAGTCTACCTTCCTTATTAGGAGGGAGATTTAGGAGAAGTACGCCATTCATTCCTACAGAAGTAAAGTAGATATCCATCAACTCCTTTGGAGACTTGACCTTACTGTCCTGTTCCTCATGATAGAACCAACCTGGACGAATAGACACATCAATCTCAGCTGGATACCAGACGAGCGACTTTGCCTTCTCAATCTTCTTGCGACTACCAAGGTCCTGACCCATCATATCGCCAACAGGTGCCGTCAGCACCTCCTGCTGTGAGTTCTTCGCAATAGCATCCTGGTCGAGATTATCCTTAGGCACAACACTCCATTCCATCTCACGACCACGTCCTGTCTCTGTTCCAACCCAACGTACATCAGGTCCCATAACAGCTATCACGGCCTCAGGCTGTAGCTTACGGATAAGCTCATACCAACGTACAAAGTCATACACCTGCTTCTTACCGTTTGGACCCTCACCACAAGCACCATCAAACCAGACCTCGCTTATCTTACCATATTGCGTAAGCAATTCTGTCAACTGCTTAACAAAGAAATCATTATAAGCGTCGGTTCCATACAACGGAGAATTACGGTCCCAAGGAGAAAGGTAAACACCAAATTCCATACCATACTTCTTACAAGCATCGCTCACCTCACGGACGACATCACCCTTACCATTCTTCCAAGGCGAGTGTTTAACGCTATGCTCCGTATAAGCCGATGGCCACAAACAGAAACCATCGTGGTGTTTACAAGTAAGGATGGCACACTTGAAGCCTGCAGCCTTTAACTCACGTATCCACTGGTCTGCATCAAGGTTGGTAGGATTGAAGATAGCAGGCGACTCCTTGCCATCTCCCCACTCTCTACCAGTATAGGTATTAACACCATAGTGCAAGAAAGCAGTAAGCTCCTGACGCTGCCAATTGAACTGACGAGCAGAAGGAACAACATTTGCAGCCTTACGAACAATATCTGAAGGAGAGTCAGTCGGGTTAATCACAACAACATTCTGTTCCTGAGCATGAACCGTTGAAAGAACTACCGGCGAGAATAATAAGCTTGTACAAGCTATCGTTGCCTTAAAAAGATGGGAATAAGAATTCAGCCACATAATTATAGGTAATGATTTATAAACGTATTTTTTTATTCTATGCAAATTTAATTATTTTCATTGAAAATACCAAATACGCATACAATAAAAAGCGTTTATAAGCGTTATAAATACAATAGTTAGAATTAAGGGAGTGCAGTTCTCATAACAAGAGGTTCATCTCATTGGTAAATTAAAGTTAAATTTAACCTTTTAGATAAGTAAAACCACCTCTTCAACTGTTACTTTCTTTAGAAAATCATAGATAAAGAAAATGAGTCTAAACCCTAAGAACCTAAAAGAAGAAAATAAAAAGCTGCATAGTCCTGCAACATGGGTTCCTACGCTTTATTTCGCCATGGGTATGCCTTTCGTCGTACTTAACATGGTATGTACATTAATGTATAAAGGAATGGGAGTATCTGATGGGCAGATAGCCTTTTGGACATCTCTTATCATGCTTCCATGGACCTTGAAACCACTATGGAGTCCGTTCTTAGAGATCTATAAGACAAAGAAGTTCTTTGTTGTATTGACACAGCTGCTTACAGGTGTGCTTTTTGCCTTAGTAGCCTTTGCCCTTCATCTTCCTTTCTTCTTCCCTGTTACAATAGCGATACTTGCGGTTATTGCTATGAGCGGCGCTACGCACGATATTGCTGCGGACGGAACCTATATGTCTGTGCTCTCAAATGAAGAGCAAGCAAGGTGGATCGGCTGGCAAGGAGCTTTCTATAACATTGCGAAGATAGCAGCTACAGGTGGGTTGGTCTACCTTGCTGGTACGTTTATTGAGCATTTCGGTGTAACAAAAGCATGGATGTTTATCATGCTCATTATCGCTACTATCATGATAGTGATTGGTTGTTACCACTTCGTCATCCTACCAAATCCAAAGAAGGCTACAACAGATTCGCCCAAATCACTAAACGAGTCATTAGTAGAACTGGTAGAGGTATTTGTCGATTTCTTTAAGAAAAGACACATTATATATTATATATTCTTCATTATCCTCTATCGTTTTGCAGAGGGTTTCGTTATGAAGATAGTTCCTCTCTTCCTTAAAGCGTCACGTGCTGACCAAGGTTTAGGATTGAGCGAACAAGAGATTGGACTCTGCTATGGTACCTTCGGTGCTGCAGCCTTTGTTATTGGCTCTATCCTTGCAGGCTATTACATTGCTTGGAGAGGGTTGCAGAAGAGTCTCTTCTCACTTGCATTGGTATTCAACATCCCATTCATAGCTTATACATTCTTAGCTATCTATCAGCCAGAGAGCCTTTGGTTGATTGGTGGTGCCATTGTAATGGAATACTTTGGGTATGGTTTCGGCTTTGTTGGACTCTCCCTCTTTATGATGCAACAGATAGCACCAGGCAAACATCAGATGGCTCATTATGCCTTTGCAAGTGGTATCATGAACTTAGGAGTGATGTTGCCAGGTATGCTGAGTGGGGTTTTCAGTGATATTTTAGGTTATCGCCGCTTCTTTATCTTCGTATTGATATGTACCATCCCAGCCTTACTGGTTACATGGTTCGTACCATTCACCCATCCAGACAAGACGAAGAAAGAGAAGTCAGAAGCACAAGAATAGAATTAATAACATAATAAACCAAAACATAATAATTAAAACCAAAGAGTATGAGATTAATCATAGAACCTAATTACGAGAAGTTATCTAAATGGGCAGCAAACTACGTTATTGAGCGTATCAATGCTGCTAAGAATCAAGACAAGCCTTTTGTACTCGGTTTGCCAACTGGTTCTTCACCAGAGGGCATGTATGCTGAGTTGGTAAAGGCATATAAAGAAGAGAGAGTAAGCTTCAAGAATGTTGTTACATTCAACATGGATGAGTATGTTGGACTACCTGAGAGCCATCCACAGAGTTATCATTCATTCATGGCAGAAAACCTCTTCAATCATATTGACTGCCCAAAGGAGAATATTCATATATTAAATGGTAATGCAGAGAACCTCGAAGCAGAGTGCCAGCACTATGAGGAGATGATTCGTGAAGCAGGTGGTATCGACCTCTTCTTGGGTGGTATCGGTCCTGATGGTCATATCGCCTTCAACGAGCCAGGTTCGTCTCTTCGCTCACGTACTCGCGTCAAGACATTGACTTCAGATACACGTATTGCAAACTCACGTTTCTTTGACAATGACCCTAACAAGGTTCCTGTACATGCACTGACAGTAGGTGTTGGTACTGTAATGGATGCCAAGGAAGTATTGATTCTTGTAAATGGTCATAACAAGGCAGAGGCTTTGCGCGCAGCCGTAGAAGGTCCGCTCACACAGAAGTGGACAATCAGTGCATTGCAGATGCACGAGCACGGCATCATTGTTTGTGATGAAAGTGCAACAGACAAACTAACAGTAGAAACATACAAATACTTTAAAGACATAGAAAAGGAGAACTTGTAATGAAACTGAATCTAAGTTCACAAATCGTACTCAATCAAATACCTGAGGAGTTTTATCGTCCTGCAACAGCTATCGAACGCTCTGAGATAACACGCTTTGAGAAACTTCCTACAGATATCTTCCCAACTATTGAGGAAGGAACTATCGACATTGCTAATCATCTTGAGGCTGATATCAAGAAGAGAGAGCAGGAAGGAAGGAAGTATGTTATGGGCGTTGGCTCTGGCTCTTCGCTCACTCCTATCTTCCAAGAGCTTATCAAGCGTCATCAGGAGGGCAAGTTAAGTTTCAAGAATGTTGTTATCTTCAATGCATACGAGTACTTCCCACTGAGCGTAGAGAACGTAAACCGCAGTATCAACCAGCTTAAAGATCGATTCTTAAATCATATTGATATTGATGCCGAGAACATCTTTACACCAGATGGTACTATCACTCAGGACGATGTACAGGAACATTGCCGTCAGTATGAACAGCATATTAAGGAGTTAGGTGGCCTTGATGTCATCCTTTTAGGTATTGGCCGTATGGGTAACATCGCTACCAATGAACCAGGTTCAAGCATTACCTCAGCTTCACGTCTTATCTTGATTGACGAGACTTCACGTGAGGAGATGAAAATGAGCTTTGGTTCTCAGGAGTCTGTACCTCCATGTTCTATCACCATGGGCGTCAGCACTATCCTCGCAGCACGTAAGATATACCTTACAGCATGGGGCGAAGAGAAGGCAGACATTATTAAGAAGACTGTTGAAGGTAAGGTTAGTGACGCTGTCCCAGCATCTTTCTTGCAGACACATAACGATGCACATGTTGTTATAGACCTCTCTGCTGCAGCTAAACTAACACGTATTCAGCACCCTTGGCTCGTAGCATCATGCAAATGGACAGACAAGTTGGTACGCTCTGCACTGGTTTGGCTCTGCCAGATTACAGGTAAGCCACTTCTCAAGTTGACCAACAAGGACTACAATGAGAATGGTCTTAGCGAACTCCTTGCACTCTATGGTTCAGCATACAATGCTAACATCAAGATTTTCAATGACCTCCAGCATACTATCACAGGTTGGCCAGGTGGTAAGCCAGATGCTGACGACACCTATCGTCCAGAACGTGCTAATCCATTCCCAAAGAGAGTGATTGTATTCTCTCCACACCCTGACGATGATGTTATCTCAATGGGTGGTACCCTCCGCCGCTTGGTACAGCAGGGACATGATGTCCACGTAGCTTACGAGACATCAGGCAACATCGCTGTAGGTGATGAGGAGGTTGTACGCTTCATGCACTTCATCAACGGTTTCAACCAGCTCTTTATCAACAGCCAAGATGAGGTTATCAAGTCTAAGTACAAAGAGATTAAGGAATTCTTGAAGAACAAGAAGGAAGGAGACATCGACTCACAGGATATCCGTACCATCAAGGGACTTATCCGTCGTGGTGAGGCTCGTACCGCTTCTACTTTCAACCAGATTCCACTCGACCATGTTCATTTCCTCGACCTTCCTTTCTATGAGTCTGGTAAGATTGAGAAGCTTCCAATGGGCGAAGCTGACGTGAATATTGTAAGAGAACTTATTTCTAAGGTTAAGCCACATCAGATTTATGTAGCTGGTGACTTGGCTGACCCACACGGTACTCACCGTAAGTGTACAGATGCTGTACTTGCTGCTATCGACCTTGAGAAGGAAGCTAAGGCAGAGTGGTTGAAGGACTGCCGTGTATGGATGTATCGTGGTGCATGGGCAGAATGGGAAATTGAGAACATCGAAATGTGTGTTCCTATCAGTCCTGAGGAGCTGCGTGCAAAACGTAACTCAATCCTCAAGCATCAGAGTCAGATGGAGAGTGCACCATTCCTTGGCAATGACGAACGTCTCTTCTGGCAGCGTTCAGAAGACCGCAACCGTGCTACTGCTAAGCTTTATGATGACTTAGGCTTAGCTTGCTACGAGGCAATGGAGGCATTTGTAGAGTATAAGTTTTAGTATTAATTCGCCTAATCACGATTAATGTATAAAAAGATCTTATTAACTGTTTACCTCTGTATCTCACTCTTACAAGTAGGTGCAGTAGGAATAAACAAGAACAACAATATCAAGAACGATGATGGTTTTACCACCATCGTTTTTGATAGAGCGAACAGCCCAGTGCCTTACCGTATCCCAGCCATTACTGAGACACGTAAGGGTACACTGTTAGCTGCTTGCGACTTCCGCCTTAGTCATACCGATGTGGGATGGAACAATAGAAATGGTTTGTGGCAGATAAACATTGTCATGAAGACGAGTAAGGACTTTGGTAAGACTTGGTCTGACACTGTTTGCGTGGCACGAGGTAACGAACATGCGGCCGACCCCGTCCGTACTGCGTTCGGTGATCCAAGCATCATTGCTGACCGTACGTCAGACAATGTGCTCCTTCATTGTGTAGCTGGTAAGAGTGCCTACCAAACAGCTACTCGGCAGAACCCGCAGCATGCTTACTTCTTCCATAGTACTGATGGTGGTAAGACATGGGACAATGGAACAGATCTTACCGAGATGATTCATGGTCTCTACGATGGAAAGCTACCTAATGGTGGTAATCCAGATGGTATCTTCCTCACATCAGGTAAGATTATGCAGAGCCGTTACATCCGTAATGGCAAGTTCTATCGCCTTTACATCGCACATCCTATCCGTCAGAAAGGTGTTGACCGTTGCGGTACTTTCGTTATCTATTCTGATGACTTCGGTCACACATGGCACGTCTTAGGTACTCCTTCAAAGGCTCCTTCTATTGCACAGGACGAGTCAAAGGTTGAGGAGATGCCAGATGGTAGTGTATTACTTAGCTGCCGTGACGTTTATGGAGGCCGACGCTTCAACATCTATACTTACAAAGATGCTGCGAAGGCTACAGGTAGCTGGGGAGAAGAGGTTATGCCACAGAATATGACAGGCAAGCAAGTAAATGCCTGCAATGGCGGTATTTTGATTGTTCCTGCAAAGAGAATAGCTGACGGTAAGAAGCTTTTTGTTGCCCTTCAGTCAGTTCCACTCAGTGCACGTCGTGACAGTGTCGGTTTCTTCTATAAGGAGTTAGCATCCTACGCAGACTACTCTACTGCCCAAACATTAGGTAGTAACTGGAAGAAAGGTTTACGAGTAACCGACGAATCTTCCTGCTACTCAACAATGGTACTTATGAAGAACCAGCGCATAGGCTTCCTCTATGAGGTACGCGGACAGAATGACGGCTATGACATTGAGTTCAAAAGTCTGTCATTGAAGGCGATTACTAATGGAGAATATGACATTCTTCCTTACGTTGATCGTTCTAAGTACATGGTCGATGCAGCTAAGGCACATCAGACCAAAGCACCACTTGCTGTAAAAAAAAAGCAAGTGAAAAGAAAGAAATAACAGCCTGGAAAGGCGAACGTATCGGACTTGAGTTCTCATTACCAGAGATGGTAAAGGGCAACTTAAAACTATCAATGAGCTGTAGCAATCGACTCCTGTCGACTGCTACAGCTCATTTTCTTTCTGCCGTTATCACCGATGACTTCCAAAACTGTGGTAATCACCCTGATTCCTTACAAACTTGGCTCATGCCCGATATCATTGGTGACGACAGCATAAAGGCCGACGATCCAATGTATAGCAAGTCTGCTTGGTGCACAATTGAGATTCCTCAGAACATTAAAGCAGGGTCCTACAAATTAAACTTATTGCTACAGCAAGACGGTAAGACTGTCAGCAACATCCCATTCACCATAAAAGTACTCAATCGCAGGCTCTCCCTCTCTGATAACTTCCACCTCAATTTCTGGCACCAACCCTACGCTGTTAGTAGATATTATGGTGTCGCACCTTGGAGCCAAGCACATCTTGACATCCTCCGACCTTATATGCAGCTGCTTGCACGTGCTGGACAACGCAATGCCTCAGCTATCCTCTTTTACGAACCTTGGGGCGTACAGAGCAATGACAAGTTCGATGCAATGATTGAGACGACACGAAAAACGGACGGAACATGGTCGTATGACTATACAGCCTTCGACCGTTGGATTTCGTTCCTCGACTCTTGTGGAATCAATGGAGATATCAATTGTTTCTCAATGGTGCCTTGGGACATGACTTTCACCTATTATGACGAAGCCTCAAAAAGCTATAAGGAACTAAAAACAACAACCAACAGCAAAGAATACAGCGACATGTGGATTCCATTCCTACGTTCCTTTGCTGACCACCAGAAGCAGAGAGGTTGGTTTGACAGAACTGTCATTGCAATGGACGAACGCGCCCTCGATGCTATGCAAGATGCCTATCGCATTGCGCAGGAGGCTGCACCGGGTATTAAGATGTCGTTAGCAGGAAACTACCACAAGGAACTTGTCGACAAGATCTATGATTACTGTATTGCTTGGAAGCAACAGTTCACGCCAGAAGACCTTGCTTTGAGAAATTCGAAAGGTTGGATTAGCACCTCCTACACGGCTTGTCCTGATGCAATGCCAAATGTGGGTAGCAACAACGAACCAATTGAAGCAACCTACCTCCCACTCTATTGCCTTGCTAATGGCTTCAATGGTTTCCTTCGCTGGGCATGGATGAATTGGACAGAAAACCCTATGTACGACAGCCGCTTTAAGCTGTTCACACCAGGCGACACCTACATCGTATATCCTGGAATGCACTCAAGCCGTCGTTTTGAACATATCATAAGAGGTGTACAAAACGTTGCCAAGATTGAAACACTACGCAAGGAATATAAACAACAGAAGAACTTGAAGGCCTTACAACAGTTAGAGGAAACGCTCTCCCTATTCATGAATCCAACACCTAACGAGGCTGAATTAAAAGGAAACATAGAAAAGATGGAATATCTACTCAATAGATAAACATAATAAGGAGAGACTCCTCATTATACGTTGTGATAAAGTTCAAATAGAGTAAGGAGGAATTTCTCGATACTACTATATTACGAATATATTCATTTCCTGTCATTTATAACATTTCAAGTAAACCGATTATAAACTTACAAACTTAGTGTCTACATGAGATAATAGAGATGACAGGAAACGTTGTCTTTAAGGGGATTGCCCAGTCAGCAGCACATTGAGAGACAGAGTTAATATCCTTCACAAACGGTTCTGCCCTATACAATAAAAGAAAACAATATTCCTTTCAATCTATTAAATAACGTCAAATGGACAAAAGGAGGGACCATCTTACATCAAAAAAGACCTATTTAGATTGCTCATCTGTAGGAACTTTCATACCTTTGTAGCAAATAAACAACTTATTAAATAACCAAATGGAAGACAAATTAGTTTCTAAACACATATTGGATGCAAGCCAATATGTAGGGAAAGGAAAATGGAAGGGAGTTATACAAGGTTGGGTTGTATTCCTTATTATTTATGGCATTACACGCATACCAAACGTACAGCAAGCCATGTTAGACTTTGCTAATTCGATGAAAGGTGTAGCCTGGCTCTCATCTGGAGTAAACTTTATGATTCACGGTCTCTGGATAATTGCAATTCTTTTAGTAATAGGAACGCTGATAAAATGGAAAGAGAAACAACCCTTCATGGAGTTACATATCTACGAGGATGGCATCGGCTTTGTAACAATGTTTGGTAAACTGGAACGTGTTGACCACAATAAGGTTTATTTCCACTACGGAAAATATCAAAAGACCATATTTATTGATTGTGCTGTATTGGGTATATCTGCCCATAACATTCCATGGGAGTACTTCTCACAGGCCGATGTTCTACACAAGAACCTTGAGCGTTATGCAAACTGGAACATGAATAAGTATCAAAAGAACTAACCTTCGTATCATCATACACAAATGGAGATAAACACATATTACATAATGGCTGCACTTGTTATCTTGTGCGCAATCATAGCAATAGTCATAGGGGTATGGTACAATATCAACTACGGAAAGTTTACACCAAAGATTGAGATCTTTTCAGATGGGACTGGTCGTATGCTCTTCCTTGGTGTCTCTGAACGCTGCAAGAAGCAGATGGTTCGTTTCAACGCAGAGTATCAAGTTGGACAAATCATCAATTATCAAGGAAAGAAATATGTCATAGAAGAAATCAAGCCTATTACTACAATAGACGCCAAATACCTTGGTCCACGTCATGGCCTTGCTGCTTACTTGGAAAGAGCATAACCCTTAACAAGTGAAAATCGAGTAGAAAGAAAACAAATCCCTTCCTTTCTACTCGATTATTGTTTTCTATCTATACTTTTATAGTCCTTTTATTTATTCCTCTTATGGGATAGGGTTATAAGCGACAAAAGTGTTTTCCTCAGATAAATTAGGATTCTTCCGTTAAATGTGTGGACTCTTTTCGTAGTGCTTTAACGTAAGAGCCAAAGTTACTCATTAAACAAAAATATAGCTGAGACAGTCAACTATCTATCCTATTTTCATCCTCTTTCATTGAAAATCTTTTCGTTTTAAGACTTCGAAAATCTGCAGACAAGGGTTTGAAA
>NZ_FZNZ01000061.1 GCF_900187995.1 Prevotella jejuni | reverse complement strand
GACTTGCATGTGTTAAGCCTGTAGCTAGCGTTCATCCTGAGCCAGGATCAAACTCTCCATTGTAAAATATGTTTTGGTGATAAGTGATGGGTGACAAGTGATAATGGATACCATGTTAACCCAAACGCTTCACCGAGTAATCTCTGTTTCAGAACGCTTATCCTAAAAGTATCAAGTTAAAAAGCACCTTTTCTTTTGTTCCTTAATTGTTTTGAGGCGATGCCTCAAAAGTAGGAACAATGAATTGATCGGTTCGTTTCTTTTACCCATCTGAATGACAATTAATGTCAGACAGACGCTTCTTGTACTACTTCTCTGTTTATGTAAATCTTTTCAAAGAACTCTTTCTTTTATGCTTTAACCAACTTGCCAGATGGCTTGTTTTGTAAAGCGAGTGCAAAGGTATAGAGAATTTCCTTACCCTCCAAACATTTTGAAGAATATTTTTAAAAGAAATGAATATTTTTGCTTAAAATTGACCCAAATCAACTAATTTGCTTAAAAATGATTATTTTTGTAGTCAAAACAAGCATATAGAATTATGAGACATAAAAAAGAGATGATTACAGTTGGAGCACATGTTTGTATCCTACATAGCGAAGAAAACGCAAAGTTTTTCATTATTCAGCCCGTTGACAGTAATGACACAGAGGAGTTAGAGCGTCAAATTACCTATATAGAAGATAACTTGCAAACACCATTCATGCATATTGCCGTACGTATTGAGAAATGGAATGCTGAGTTAACACCCTGGTCAGCCCCACCCGTATTTGGTAAGATCACCTTTGGCGATGGTGCTCATTCCACCTTATTATATATAGTAGACGAACTCCTCCCAACCTTAAAGGAACGTTATTCTATAGAATTTAATAAAAAAAACACCATTTTAGGAGGCTATTCATTAGCTGGACTCTTTGCTCTTTGGGCAGGCTATCAACAGAACATTCCCCTCCATGGGATAGTCTCAGCATCCCCCTCCGCATGGTATACAGGCTGGTTAGACTATGCCAACACCCACCAACCACAAATAGAACACGCCTATCTCAGCCTTGGCGACAAAGAAGAGAAAACAAAAACAAAAATAATGTCAACTATCAAGCAAGACATCCTTTCCCAAGAACAAATATTCAAAAACAAAGGTGTCAACTGTAAGATGGAATGGAATGAAGGCAATCATTTTCAAGACAATGGTATAAGGATAGCCAAAGGCTTCCTATGGTTAATGCAACAATAAACACACAGCCTGTTCCCTTCATAGGTTAGAACAGGCTGTGAAAAAAACTTTATAGAATCTTCTCTAATTCCGTTAACAAATATGAGCCAACCTTACTTACGAAACTATGAAAGATTACTTAATTCCCGCAAGGCGTTGTGCTTCTGCTGAGAGAAACTTTCCAATCTTATTATAAGGCACAGTAAAGGTAGGTGTTCCGATAGCATACGCACCAATCTCATATTGTCCATAAATAAAGACAAGCCCCTCTGGAGAAAGATAAACCCCACTCTTAGGCAGCGGAATAATCCCATTTTCAATAAAAAGATTGTCCATATCAGCCTTAATACGACCTTCTACATCCTTTTCTCCATCAACAACATCAAATTTTCTGAAAAAACTTTCAAGTCCACTTCTGAGAATAGGTTGCAACGCTTTTATATCCTTTGGATTCAATATATCACGCAATATAACTCCCGTCTTCTTGTCAAAGTTAACCGCATACTCAGAATACATTCCATGCGCACCACCCGAATATAGATAAAAAGAAGAGACATAAGTAATATAACGACTGGTTTCATTCCCCTTCAACACAAACATAGAAAGTTCTGGTGGACATTTAGAATCAGGATAGTCAACATCATCAAAAGTACGTATTACATTTTCACATGCAATCTTCGCATAATAGTTTATCATAGCCTTACCATCTGTAAGCCTGGGAAAAGGTTTAGTCTTTGAGTTCTCTTCCCCAAAACTATCTGCAGCACCTTTCATCTCAGACGAGAGGTAAGCACGTATCGAATCGACCAACACATGAGGGCCCGCCACAGGGAAGGAATAAGCAAAATCAACAGTGCCCTTATCCGAACTATACGACTTACCAATAGAATCAACGACCAAAGGTACGTCCTTCTTTTTTATAACAGAGTCATTATCAATAGAAAGAGAGACAACAGAATCCTTCACACATTCTGCCGCTGAAGCCTTTTCACCTTTACATCCTACAACAATAGTAATAGGTAAAAGAGTTGCTAAAAGGCCTAAAAGATATTTATTATTCATATCAACTAATGCTTGTTAAGAGACAACAAAAATAGTCATTTCCCTTTTTATTTGCAAAACATTCCCTACTTTTGTTGCACAAGGTTAGTAACGCAGCACATTCTATAGGCTTCACACATTAAAAAGCAGCTTATAGAACATGCTCTTTAAAGCAATAGAAAAGATGAAGATTAGCATTGTAGGAACAGGAATGATAGCTACAGAAGTTATCACATTACTCAAGACAGAAGTCAAAGGGATAGAAATTACCAGCATATACTCACACAGCAACGAGGAAAAGGCAGAATATCTTGCGAAGATGAATCATATTGAGCGCATTTATACTGACTACGCTCAGTTGCTCAAAGAAGACAAAGCCGACTTCGTTTATATTGCCTTAGTCAATAGTGTCCATTACGAATTTACTCGCAAAGCCTTAGAGGCTGGTAGGAACGTGATTGTTGAGAAACCTTTCACTCTCACTGTTGCCGAAGCTGAAGAACTATCCGCAATGGCACGAGAAAGAAAGTTATACCTCTTTGAAGCAATCTCCCCACTTCATACACCTAATTTCTGTATGGTCAAGGAAAGCCTAAAGAAGATTGCTCCCGTCCACTTCGTTCAGTGTAATTTCTCACAGTATTCAAGTAAATACGAACGTTATCTACAGGGAGATATTGCCCCAGCTTTCAACCCAGATTTAGGTGGTGGAGCACTGAACGACCTCAATGTCTACAATATCAATGTCGTCATAGGTCTCTTCGGACAACCTACCGCAACACAATACTTTGCCAACCGTGGGCACAATGGTATCGACACCTCTGGCGTAATGGTACTTTCCTATCCTACGATGACAGCAACCTGTACGGCAGCAAAAGATTCAAGTAGTCCGTCATTCATACTTATTCAAGGTGAAAAGGGGTGGATACACATCCCAACCCCTGCTAATGAGTTTGGTAGTGTAGAGATAATGAAACAAGGAAAGCTAACCAGCTACCGTCGTAATGCCTACGAAAGCCGCCTTGCCCATGAGTTTATCGATTTCAAAGACGTATGGGAGAAGAAGGATTATAAACAGATGGAAGCATGGCTTGAAAGGTCAGTAGAAGTAGTGAAGGTGATAAAATAAGGATAGATAATTAACAAATATAAGATATGAGCCTATACTTTTTTCGAACAAGACATTTTATAAAATTATAAAACTGAAAAAAGGACATTCAGCAACTGAGTGTCCTTTTTCCATATCTTTATTACAAATTATCTCAATGCTTGTTCGATATCGGCAATGATATCATCAACGTTCTCTATACCTACAGAAAGACGTATTAAGTCGGGTGCAACCCCAGCCTCACGGAGCTGCTCATCAGTCAATTGACGATGGGTATGGCTCGCAGGATGCAGTACACACGTACGAGCATCAGCCACATGGGTCACGATAGATATGAAATCAAGCTTATCGATAAACTTAATTGCATCTTCCCGAGAGCCTTTCAAACCAAAAGCTATTACGCCACATGAGCCATTCGGCAAATACTTCTGCCCCAAAGCGTAATACTTATTAGAAGGAAGTCCACAATAGTTCACCCATGCCACCTTCTCGTTCTTCTCTAACCACTCTGCAACCTTCTGTGCATTGGCACAGTGTTGACGCATGCGAAGATACAAAGTCTCAAGCCCTAAGTTAAGAAGGAAGGAGTTTTGCGGTGCAGGAATACTACCTAAATCTCTCATCAGCTGTGTTACTAACTTCGTAAGGTAAGCCATCTTCCCAAACGTCTTGGTGTAAACAATGCCATGATAGCTATCATCTGGGGTTGTTAACCCACTGAATTTCTCACCGTAAGCCTCCCAATCAAAGTTACCAGAGTCGACCACCGCACCACCTACCTGTGCTGCATGTCCATCCATATACTTTGTCGTAGAGTGTGTAATGATGTCACAACCCCACTCAAAAGGACGACAGTTAATAGGTGTAGCAAACGTGTTATCCATAATCAATGGTACTCCATGCTTATGTGCCATACCAGCAAAACGCTCGATATCAAATACCTTTCCACCAGGGTTAGAGATTGTTTCACCAAAGAAACACTTTGTATTAGGACGGAAAGCAGACTCTATCTTCTCATCATCCCAGTCTGGATCAATGAACGTACATTCAATACCCAATTTCTTCATTGTAACCCCAAAAAGGTTGAATGTACCCCCATAGATGGTGTTAGAAGTCACGAAATGATCGCCTGCCCCACACAGATTAATAATTGCATAGAAGTTGGCAGCCTGTCCAGAAGAGGTCAACACGGCCCCAACACCACCTTCAAGGGCAGCAATCTTCTTAGCCACAGCATCATTGGTAGGGTTTGCCAGACGCGTATAGAAGTACCCGCTGTCCTCTAAATCGAACAGACGTGCCATTTGTTCACTACTCTCATATCTGAAAGTAGTACTCTGATAGATTGGTAACTGTTGCGGTTCACCTTTCTGAGGTTTCCATCCTCCATGAATACAGATGGTTTCAAGACTTTTTCCCATATTGAGTTTGCTTTTTATTTAATAATATCTCTTTTTGCAAAGATAGTCAATTTTATAAGATTCGTACACCTTCTTACTGACTTTCTGAAATAAACTTAGCTTCTTCCGTTAAATGTGTAGATTGTTAATAGAATGAGATTAATCCACATACATGGTAAGCTTACCTCCAATAAGATTGTTTTATAAGGGGGGGTAAACTATATGATAAATGTAATTAGGTGTGATGTCTATCTGTCGTCTATAAACAATTTATTCCTATTAGCCTAATTAGGCTATTTGGTCCAATTGGGCTAATTAGGCTAATAACTTATTATTCTGTCATAATTTTTCACATCATAATATTGAATACATGCTCTTTTGGCTTCTAAAAGACGCCCTTTTGGCTTGCAAAAGATGCTCTTTAAGACCCTTGCTAACGCCCTTTTGAAGTCCAACTAAGCACCTTTTACTTTATACTTGGTAACTAATTGATACGCTGTTGATTGTAAGCCTGCTTCCTGTGTGTATTTTTGTCGTTAGTTATAGGTGTTTTCTTTGAAGTTATGTAATGATTTTTCAAACCCTTGTCTGCAGATTTTCGAAGTCTTAAAACGAAAAGATTTTCAATGAAAGAGGATGAAAATAGGATAGATAGTTGACTGTCTCAGCCATATTTTTGTTTAATGAGTAACTTTGGCTCTTACGTTAAAGCACTACGAAAAGCGTCCACACATTTAACGGAAGAACCTAAACTTACCCCATTCCTTTCGTTTTCATAGCATTTACAGAATGTATCTAACAGTCTTCTGCACCATAAAAACGAATAGAACATACGTGTCCCTTCGCCATGCCTTAATAGCCTAATACTTAAACGAACTACCTCCTAAGAACTCTCTGAGCAATGAGGTTGGTGGGAGATTACGGAAAGGCAGTGGTGCAAAGTATTTAAGAAACTTACGAAGTCGATAGGCCTCAGCATACTCCTCACAGTTTTCTGGGACCTGTTCCAACACCTCCTCCGCCTGTGGTTTGATGACAGCAAGCTCAAAGAGAAGTGCTGTATTAAACATGATGTCGGCTTGCTCCTGATAAGGGAATATCCATTTATTTTCTCCGGCACGCACACTTGGCCAGCGATGAATAGTATCCTGTGCCGAACAACCACGATACTTATAGTCACGAACAATACGACGAAGCAGTCGATTGTCGGTTGTGGGGATATAGTTATGGTCGTCTAAGAGAATCGTTGTGAGTGCAGAAGCATAGATTTTGAACTTTTTGTCGTCAGCAATCTGTTCTGTTAACACAGGATTAAGAGCATGGATACCCTCCACAACCAATACGTTGTTCTCACCAAGATGTAATCTATTCCCACTCTTTTCACTCAACCCTGTTTGGAAGTTATACTTTGGCAACTCCACTTCCTCCCCCCGGAAAAGTGCATTAAATTGCTCATTGATAAGCGAGATGTTCAGTGCATAGATACTCTCATAGTCAAGTTCTCCATTCTCGTCTTTCGGTGTCTCTGTCCTGTTTACAAAGTAGTCATCTAAGGAGATTTGCACTGGCTTCACCCCACTTGCTAATAGTTGCACCGAGAGACGCTTGCAGAAAGTAGTCTTACCGCTTGATGATGGGCCCGCTATCAGTACTACCTTTATTCCTTTCCTACCAGCGATTGTATCAGCTATCTGTGATATCTTCTTTTCTTGTAGTGCCTCACTAACATTGATAAGATCAGTGGCTTGTCCGTTCTTCACGGCCTCATTGAAATCGCCCACAGTCTTTATCCCTAAGATACTCTGCCACCTATGATGCTCCTTAAACACTTCAAACATCTTGTCTTGACGTATCATCTCACCCAATTTAGAAGGGTCTTGTGCGGAAGGAAGTCGCAGAAGGACACCATCAAAGTAAGGCTCCAGTCCGAAAAGATGAAGTTGTGAAGTATTGGTAAGCATCGAACCGTAGTAATAGTCCTTATAGTCGTCGAGCACATAATAAACACAATACAAGCTACCACTACTTTTTAGGAGTTTAGCCTTTTGCATATCCCCCAAGTCAGAGAACATCTTAATAGCCTCTTCTGTTGTAGCCTCGTAACGCTGAATAGGCATTTTCGCATCGATAATCTCCTGCATTCGTCTACGAATACGGTCGACATCCTCTGCAGTTATCTCATGTCCAAGCTGCAGGTTACAGTAGTAACCATTTGAAACAGGGATATCTATAACAACCTTACTACCTGCATAAAGGTCGTGAACAGCCTTACAGAGCACAAGGAAGAGCGAACGCATATAGGTGCGAATACCTGACGGACTATACAAATCGAGGAACTCCACATCTTTATTATGATAGACTCTATAATGAAGCCCTTCCACCTTATTATTCACCTTCGCACTCACTGGTCCGTATGGCAAATGCAGATTAATTTGCTTATAAATGTCAGAAAGTGTACTTCCAATTGGGACTTCTTGAGTTTTTTTATTATTTTTGCAACGGATATACAATACTTGTCTCATAATCATTCAATATGGTTAAAGTGTCAGGGAACAAAATTGTCCTTTAGTAAATAGGATTGTAAAGGTAAAGAAAGTTTTGCAATTACACAAGAAACGGACACCACAAATTAAGTTATTATATGTCGATTTGGATTTTCTTTAAGCTCATTGGTGCATTAGCTCTGCTGATGTTCGGTATGAAAGCCATGAGTGAGGCTCTGCAGAAGATGGCAGGTCCACAGTTGCGCCATATCCTTGGTGCAATGACTACTAATCGTTTTACGGGTATTCTCACTGGTACGTTCATCACAGCTGCCGTACAGTCATCAACAGCTACAACTGTTATGACAGTCAGCTTTGTGAATGCTGGATTGCTGACATTGGTGCAAGCCATCTCAGTTATCATGGGAGCGAACATCGGAACGACGCTGACAGCATGGATTATGTCGGCTGGCTTCTCGTTTAACATCACTGATTTCGTCTGGCCAGCATTCTTTATTGGCATCGTACTGATTTACTCTAAGAAACGTAAACTCATTGGTGACTTCCTCTTTGGTATCTCATTTATGTTCTTGGGATTGGGAACCTTGCGTCAGACGGGTATCGATATGGACCTTGCCCACAACCAGGCTGTACTCGATTTCTTTAGTAACTTCGACCCACAGAGCTTCTTTACGACTATCGTTTTCCTACTTATTGGTAGTGTGCTGACCATGTGTGTGCAGAGTTCTGCAGCTATCATGGCTATCACGATGATACTTTGTTCTACGGGCGTATTGCCTATTTATCAAGGTATCGCACTCGTCATGGGTGAGAACATCGGTACAACAGTCACATCAAACCTTGCGGCCTTGACTGCAAACACGCAGGCTCGTCGAGCAGCTATGGCTCACATGGTGTTCAATGTCTTCGGTGTTATTTGGGTGTTGTGTATCTTCCATCCTTTTATTAATATGATTTGCGACTGGGTGGGATACGACGTTACAATGCCAAAGGGCGCTCCTGGCTTTGCTGCCAATGCTGCTAAACTAAGCTTTGTACTTGCTGCTTTCCACACAACCTTCAACGTTGCCAACACAACTATCCTTGTTGGACCAATCAAATACTTAGAGAAACTGGTCTGCATCATCATCAAGCCGAAGGCAAACAAGGACGAAGACGAGTTCCGTTTACACTTCATTCAGGCTGGTATCATGAAGACTCCAGAACTCTCTGTACTTGAGGCTTCAAAGGAGATAAAGTCGTTTGCCGAGCGTATTCAGCGTATGTTTGGTATGGTTCGTGAGTTACTTGGCGAGCGTGACATGGATAAATTTACGAAACTCTACAGCCGTGTGGAGAAGTACGAAGGTATTTCTGACAATATGGAGATAGAGATTGCGAAATATCTCGACCAAGTTTCCAATGCTCATCTGAGTGATGAAACAAAAGAGAAGGTGCGCTCTATGCTCCGTGAGATATCTGAGTTGGAGAGTATCGGAGATGCTTGTTATAACATAGCACGTACCACCAACCGCCTTATCAATAGTAAGGAAGAATTCATCCCAGAGCAGTATGACCACATACACCAGATGTTTGAACTGACAGACGACGCTGCAAGTTCCAAAACGAAGTGCAATAAAAGAGTGTCCCTCTCCGAGAGATGCAGACGTTCTCGACGCGTAGCGAGAGGTTGTCTGCATCTCTCGG
>NZ_FZNZ01000090.1 GCF_900187995.1 Prevotella jejuni | reverse complement strand
TTACTGTCTCCATTCAAAGAGCATATCAAGTCTATTACAACTGACAATGGTACAGAATTCGCTTGTCATGAAATGATAGCCAAAAGCCTTGGTGTCACCATATATTTTGCTGACCCATACGCTTCATGGCAGAAAGGCGCTATAGAAAATGCTAACGGACTAATTAGGCAATACGTGCCAAAAAAAGAAACCTTTGAGCATATCAGCCAGCAACAAATCACGAAGTTTTCAAAGAAAATTAACATGAGGCCAAGAAAGAAATTAGATTTTAAAACACCACAGGACTGCTTTTACGAACTAATTAAGTAAATTTGCACTTGCTTGTTGAATTCACGGATGTTAGGGAAATGACTCGAGGAAAGAGAACAGACATGTTGGATTTAGAAAGAGAATTGTCTGAAAAGGTGCCAGGTCCTTTAAATCATGAAAGTTGGACTGGAAGCAAAAAAGGTGAGACGTTAAGTAATAAGGCCGATGGCATATATAAGAAAGCAAATCATTGACATTAAAGCATTAGACAGATGGAAATTATTGTAAGTTCTGTAATAGGTGGGCAAATAGTGTCTGAAGTTGGAATGGAGAAAAAAATACATCAAATAATAATTAAAGTGAGAAAATCTCTAAAAGAACAGTTTGTAAACAAGTCCTTCGAAGGGCTTGCCAAGATAAAGATCAATTTATACATCAGTGGAGATTTATCAGAATATTGTTCCAAATCAGGAATAACAAAACATCAATACTTTCAGAAAAAGAATGAATTTATTACCGAGTTTTGTGTTGATAGATATTATTGGAATTCTGAACCAAAACTTGATACGAAAAAGAAATTTCTATTATTTTTAGAGAGTTCGTTGATAGATCTAGGGGTTTTGATTAAGGAAAAACTAGAATCTAAAGGATATAACTTTGATTGTGAGATGTTTACAGAAACAGCTTTTAAAGGTTCTTCCGTTAAATGCGTAGATGCCTATCATGCAATGCATATAGCCTTAATGTGAAGTATTCTTCATTTCTGAATCCATATATCTGTCTTTTCAGAACCTTTATTTTATTGTTAATGCCTTCAATTGTTCCATTTGTTATACAATGGTCGTACCATGCTAATATGTATGTCTT
>NZ_FZNZ01000022.1 GCF_900187995.1 Prevotella jejuni | reverse complement strand
ACTGGGCTTATAAAGCTTGTAGACATTATCCAACATAAGATTATCCACCAAGGCGTCTAAAAGACGAACAGGGTCATCTTCTGCGATATCCTTATCGATTCTTTGAGGAAAAAGAATCATTTTCTTGTGTATGTAAGAACGAAAGTGTACCTTTGTCATAATGAGAATTTTTGAATGCCTAAAGGTACAAAAACTTTAGGAAATAGCAAAGCCCTGGCTTGAGAAAGTCGGGGCTTTGTGCATAAAAAAAGAGGATGTGGACATTTTGACACACCCTCTTAATTTTATCTACAGAAAGTATTCATCTATTATAAAAGAATAGAAAAGAACTAATCAAAACTCCTGCTTTCTACAATATTGTAATCGGCATATTTTTTATCAACTACAATTAGAAAGAAAGGTTGAGTAAAATAAGTTTGTACTTTTCCTTGTTCTAATTTGTAAAGCAAATCAAGCTGTTTGCCTTTAAGAGTTAAAGAAAGAGGTTCTAAGACCGTCTTTCGATTAGTTTGTGGAAGGATAAAAGCTATTGCAAATTTCTTATTAAAATCAATCTTTGTCGGTTCACCCCCCTTACCCATGAATGTAGCTTCACCAAATTCCTTTTCAAGAGATGCTCGTGACAATATCTTCTTTATAGTCGGTCTCTTTTCAGTACCAACATGGAAATAATTGCGAGCTTCCATAAAATTAATTTCCCTTGAACTATTGACTACTGCCTTATTACTGCCACAGGATGATAACAACATAATAACGGCAGCAAGAGCTAATATAATTCGTTTCATAATATACTCTCTTATCAAATAAATTTATATGTACAACTTTCTAATTTGATATGCTAAAGACTTGTAAGCATAAACAACACCATTTTGACAGTCTGACCATCAATAAAATATGTCATCGTGCACAAAATTAATTAAATTATATCATTCTAAGACTTTTGATGAGTTAAAGATAGTTAACCGCGTGTGTGGCACAACTTTTGCAGCTTATAGAATATATTTATTGAGATTCAATATAATAAATTATCAACTAAAATAAGAATATATGGCACATGGACATGATGTACTCCACATGATGGAGGGCAACACTTACACAACAAAAGAAGACTTGGTAAAGGCTATCATCGCTCGTTTTGGGACAGAAGAACGATTCCATACTTGCTCAGCAGAGGGTATGGATGCTAATGAGATTGTTGATTTCTTGGCAGAGCGTAGCAAGTTTACCTTGGTTCAAGGAGGTTTCACAGTTGATACAAGTAAGATTTGCAACCATTAAGATTAAAGATTATTAGAAAAATTAAATTCATTGCTCTATACATTAGTGCTTAATAAAGTCAATAGATTATGATTAAAATTTATGGAATGAAAACTTGTCCAGACTGTATTGCTGTAGACAAGCATGTAGAAGGTGATAATCGATACGAAATTATTGATATTGGTTCACATATAAAGTATTTGAAAGAGTTTCTCCACCTTCGTGATAATAATTCAGTCTTTGATGATGCCAAGAAGTATGGATATGCTGGTGTCCCTTGCTTCGTACTTGAGGATGGTACTGTAACATTATCACCAAAAGAAGCTGGAATTAACCTAAATGAAACACCTGCAGCATCTTGTCGCCTTGATGGTTCAGGTTGCTAATAAATAATGAAATCCTTGCCATCTTGGAAAACTGTATAAACTAAGATGACAAGGATTCATTTCTTCTGTCATCGTTTATAACATTGAAATACTTTATTATTTGCACTTTACAGACAATATAAAAAGGTTCTTCCATTAAATGCGTAGGTTGGAAAAAGAATAAAGGCTTATGCACTTGCAGGGTATGACTGTCCCAAATCAGATGGTCTTACATTGGAAAATAAACTACAAGATATGATGCAAAAAGACAAATTCATGCTGTGTCTGTTCATTAGCATGTCTTTCTGCCTATACATACAAATTATTACCATAACATCGGTGTCTGTAAATATTTTTACTCAGTTCAAAACTGACACATACTCTTCTGGCTTCTAAAAGACGCCTGATTACCGTGCAATAGATGCTCTTTTAGCGTGTTACTAACGCCCTTTTGAAGTCCAACTAAGCACCTTTTAAGAATGACTTGATAACCAGTTGATTGGCCGCTGGTTATAAACTTACTTTTTTTGCATTTGTTTTTTATATTTGCAGATGATATGTCTGAAATTATGTAATGACTTTTCAAACTCTTGTCTGTATTTTGAACGTATTAAAATAAAAAGGTTGTTTTGCATCGGAGGGTGATGATAGAATGGACAGTTGACTGCCTTGCCCATGTATTTTGTTTGATGAATCACTTTGAGTCTTCTGTCAAAGCTGTACGAAAAGCATCCACGCATTTAACGGAAGAGCCTATAAAAAATACAGAGAAAATAAACTAAAGACTTATATTGTTTTCTAAACAAGTGATGCACCAGCACATTCTATACTAATTGTTTCTGTATTATAACATTCTTAATACACTATTTCGTGATTAGTCCTTTAAAGGCACATAGAATACTATCTACAATAAAAGAGGCAAATCAAAAAAAAAGCACCCCATAAAAGGAGTGCTTTCTATTTATTATCAAAAAAACTATTTTGCATACGCAACAGAACGGATTTCACGGATGACCGTAATCTTAACTTGGCCAGGATAAGTCATCTCATTCTGAATCTTTTCCGCAATCTCAGAACTTAGCTTCTCACTTTCTGCATCATCCATCTTATCTGCTCCTACGATTACTCGAAGTTCGCGACCTGCTTGAATAGCATAGGTCTTCGTTACACCAGGGTAACTCATTGCTATTGCTTCAAGATCATTTAGTCGCTTAATATATGCTTCTACAATTTCACGACGTGCACCTGGACGTGCTCCGGAGATAGCATCACATACCTGTACGATTGGAGCGAGAAGAGTTGTCATCTCAACTTCATCATGGTGCGCAGCAATAGCATTACAGATATCTGGCTTCTCTTTATACTTTTCAGCTATTTTACCACCATAAAGAGCATGTGGTAAATCCGTCTCTTCATCAGGTACCTTGCCAATATCATGTAACAATCCGGCACGTTTAGCTTTCTTCGGATTCAAGCCTAACTCACTTGCCATAACCGCACAGAGATTGGCTGTTTCACGAGCATGCTGTAGAAGGTTCTGCCCGTATGAAGAACGATATTTCATCTTACCAATAATTCGAATCAACTCTGGATGAAGGCCATGAATGCCTAAATCGATAGCTGTACGCTTGCCTGTCTCTATAATTTCATTATCAAGCTGCTTCTTCACCTTTGCTACAACTTCCTCAATACGTGCAGGATGAATACGACCATCTGCAACAAGCTGATGAAGTGCCAAACGACAAATCTCACGACGAACAGGATCAAATGCAGAAATGACAATTGCTTCAGGCGTATCATCAACAACTATCTCAACACCTGTTGCTGCCTCCAAGGCACGAATATTTCGACCTTCACGCCCAATGATACGTCCTTTAACTTCATCACTATCAATATGGAAAACACTAACAGAATTTTCTATAGCTGTTTCAGTTGCAACGCGCTGAATAGTTTGAATGACAATCTTCTTTGCTTGTTGATTAGCATTAAGTTTTGCTTCGTCAACAATTTCATTAATATAAGAAGCAGCATCAAGTTTAGCTTGATCTTTCAGACTCTCTATCAAACGCTTTTTTGCTTCTTCTGAACTAAGTCCTGAGAGTTCCTCAAGCTTCATTCTCTCTTGCTCCTGCATCTTCTCAAGATCCTGTTGCTTAATTTGTAGCAACTTCTTTTCATTATCAACGCGCTGCTGTTGTTGCTCAACATCTTGCTTACGGCGATTTATTTCCTCTTGACGCTGATTCAACGTTACCTCACGCTGCTTTAAGCGGTTTTCACCTTGCTGAATTTTCAGCGTACGCTGCTGAACTTCTTTTTCAAGTTCACTTTTCTTATTAAGGAATTTCTCTTTAACTTCAAGCAGCTTCTTTTCTTTAATAACTTCTGCAGCCTTTTCCGCTTTATCCATTGTATCCTTATACTTTCCAGTTAAGATATAACGAAAAAAAGCAAACCCTCCAGCACATCCTGCTGAAAGACATACCACAGCTATTATAACTGTTACAATTGGACTCATTGATTATTTATATGAATTAAATTAAATATTCTTATTATCACTTCAGTGCATCTTCTATTTCTGAAGTGAGTTTACTAAGAATATCATTGAATGGAGCTGTATCATTACGTACACCTTCTTTCTTATATCGCAATGCAATATCAAGCATAGCCATATATATAATATCCTTATCACCCTTTTTCCCTTTAAAAAGAGTAGAATAAGTATTAATTGTGTCGGTAATAAGTTTGGCTGCCGAACGATAATACTCCTCATCTTCTCGTGGAACATTTACGGAAAGTTCTGCATCATAAACATGCAATCTTATATGTAGCTTATCGTCTGCCATTGTATTCTAATTTATTTCTCACTTAGAAGTGTGATACACTTATTTACATCCCGGATAAGTTTGGCAACGCGCTTCTGTGCGGTTTCCATGTCTCCATCCGTAACTTCAAGCATCTTGGCCATTTTCAACGAATTATAATCAGCTTGTGCTTGAGACAACTCCTCTTGTAGCTGCTTTATCTCCTGCTCACGCTGATCAACAAGTGTGTACAACTCGTCATTCTCTTTCTTCAGTGTTTCGTACTGAAGAATCATCTGGCGTACACGCGTCGCAAACGTATTCAGAATCTTCTCATTTGCATTCATAGCTAATATATTCGTTTTGGCTACAAAATTACATTAAAGTTTCTATTTAAGCAAATATATACCTAATTATTTTGACGATGAATCATCCGCAGGCTTTGGTTCTTTCTTTGCAAGCATCACTATCTGATAAACAAAATCTGATGTCCACTTACGGCTAAACCCAAGACGCTGATTATACTGACGAACAGCCATAACAGACTTGATAACTCCCGGATCAGAAAAGCTGTTTTTATCAAAAATATCGTTTACCGTCTTTTCTGTCATCGTATAGATTGCTTTCTTAAAGAAACCAGGAACACGCAATTTGAATTTCATCAAATTACCAATCAGCATCATCAAATCTTGTGTGTAGCCTTGGAACTGATAAAGATAAGGCTGAATATCTTGCATCTTCTTACAATTCTTCTTGATGCTTGCATCTATCTCATCAAAGAAATTATCATCTACATTATAAATACTTTTCATAGTCTTACGCACACTGGCTTTTTCTCCAACTCCCAACTTGTTATTGAGTGTTGGTACACGGAATGTTTGCTTGTATGTACGAAGGTCTGGTAACATAGCTAAGTTATTGATACCCAAACGAGCTGCCAACACTGCTTGAAAGTAAACTCGAACAAGTGTCATGTAATCTTCCATACCACCAGTCTTAGCCTGTTCAGCATCTTTTTTTCCAAAGAGTTTTGATAAGAATCCCATATCTTTTGTTTAAAGTTTTAAAGTTATTAAGATAAATCTTTTGATTTTACTCGATTGCAAAGTTAATAAAAAAACATGAAAAACGCCTATTAAGCAAATGATTTCTCATTTTCACAGCTTTTAATCAAATTAAATTTATTACCTTTGCAATCAAGATATACTATATTATAAATGAAAGCGTGTAACAGCAAATACTTAACGAGCATATTGGTTATTCTCTACGACATAGTCCCTTTGAGTATAACCTCAGTGCTATCTATACACGTACTGACAGCGAAAAGCGCTGAAAGTTTTTATGGAATTAATGCTTAAACATTAAACATATAGAGAGTCAACAACTACTAATTAAAAAACAGATATCAAACCATACTATTATGAAAGGAATTGTTCTTGCAGGTGGCTCTGGCACACGCCTCTACCCTATCACAAAAGGAATAAGTAAGCAGCTTATACCAATTTATGATAAGCCCATGATTTACTATCCAGTATCCGTTTTGATGCTGGCTGGAATTAAAGAGATTCTTATTATTTCAACTCCATTTGACTTACCAGGTTTCAAACGTCTTTTAGGAGATGGAAGTAGTTTTGGAGTACGCTTCGAATATGCCGAACAGCCTTCTCCTGATGGTCTTGCACAAGCTTTTATTATTGGAGAAGAGTTCATAGGTAATGATTCTGTGTGTTTAGTTTTAGGAGACAATATCTTTTATGGAGCCGGATTTAGCACACTATTACGGAATAGTGTGAAGAGGGCGGAAGAAGACAACAAAGCAACTGTCTTTGGTTATTATGTAAATGATCCTGAAAGATATGGAGTTGCAGAATTTGACCATAATGGGAAATGTCTTAGTATAGAAGAAAAACCTGAACATCCTAAGAGTAACTATGCTGTAGTGGGACTATATTTCTATCCGAACAGTGTTGTTGAGATTGCTAAGAACATAAAGCCATCACCAAGAGGAGAGTTAGAGATTACGACTGTCAATCAACGCTATCTTAAACAAGAAAATTTAATGGTACAGACACTCCAACGTGGCTTTGCATGGCTTGACACAGGAACACATGATAGTTTATCTGAGGCAAGTACATTCATAGAGTGTATAGAGAAACGACAAGGACTTAAGGTTGCTTGTTTAGAAGAGATTGCATACAAAAAAGGCTGGATAACGACAGAAAAATTAAAAGAAGAGGCACAGCCAATGATAAAGAATAATTATGGTAAATATCTTCTTCAACTTGCAGAAGAAAATAAGAATACAAAATAAATCCTTTACAGAATAATAAGAAAAATAATAAATATGGAAGAAACAACTAAATTAGAACAAGGGAAGGAACAAGAAGTCCGTGAAGGTCTTTCTTCCTTTGATTTTGCCACCCTTTATCGAACGATCGTTCTCAATTGGTATTGGTTTGTACTGTCATTAATAATCTTTGGCAGCTTAGGAGCGATTTATCTTCGATACACAACACCAATGTATCAGTCTACTGCTAAATTATTGATTAAAGATGAAAGCGGTAGTAACAGACGTGGACAGTCTTTACAAAACATGTCAAACCTTGGTATCATCTCAAACTCAACTGGTATTGACAATGAGATGGAGATTCTTACATCACACTCTCTTGCAGAAGACGCTATTAGAGACTTAAAGTTATATGTTAACTACTCAACAAAAGGAAGAGTTAAAGACGTTATCTTATATCGTAACCAACCACTTAATGTTGATGTTGACCCGGAGCATCTCGAGAAACTAAATGCGCCTATTGACTTAACAATTACTAAGGACAGTATCTTCTACATCGTCAGTGGAACATACTATGTACCCACAAATGACAACTCAAACGAGGGACCTTATTCTATCAACAGAAAGATAACAAATCTTCCTGCTACTATAGCAACTCGTGCTGGTATTATTACGATTAGCTCTAATTACGGACATACATTAAAGAATTCAGATGTTCTGAACGTTAGTATCCTTTCACCACGAATGGCAGCTAACAAGTATACAAGTGAGTTGCAAGTTTCTCAAACAGCAAAATCAACCTCTATTGCACAGTTACAACTGACTGATGAGGTACCACAACGTTCTCTTGACTATTTGAAACAATTAGCCATTGTATATAATCGTCAAGCAAATGAAGACAAGAATACAATTGCACTTCGCACAGATAAGTTCATTAATGATCGTCTGTCTAAGATTAATACAGAACTTGGCAAGACTGAAGGCGAGCTACAGAACTACAAACAGAAGAATGGCATTGTTGAACTACAAATGAATGCAGGCAACTCTGTTGCTAATCAGAATAATTCTGAACTTAAACTTGCTGACGTTGAAACACAGATAGAGTTGTTCAACACCATTGCAAGAGAAGTTGAAAGCTCATCTCGTAACCTCACTCAGGTAATCCCTTCTAATGTTGGATTGGATGACCAGAGTTCAACATCCTTAATTAATAAGTACAATGAGTTAGTACTTGAACGTAACCGTTTGTTACGTAGCGCATCTGAGAGCTCACCTGTAGTAGAACCACTTACAGCTCAGATTCGCGAACTAAATGGTAACATTCGCCGTGCAATAGCAGCGGCCCGTCAAAACCTACTTATTCAGCGTGATGCTGTTTCTGCACAAGTAAATAAGTATAACGGTCAGGTAGCAGAGACTCCACAACAGGAGCGTATGCTGACACAGATTGATCGTCAGCAGGAGGTTAAGTCTGGACTTTACCTTATGTTATTGCAAAAACGTGAGGAAAATAGCATTTCTTTGGCTGCTACCGCTGACAAGGGTAAACTTATCGATGACCCACAGTTAGTAGGAAAGATTAGTCCTAAGTCAACTTCTATTATGATGGTTGCACTTTTAATCGGATTAGTAATCCCTGTTTTAGTAATACTTGTACTACAATTCTTCCGATATAAGATTGAAGGTCACGATGATGTTGCACGCCTTACTAAGCTACCTATCATCGCTGATGTTGCAGTTGCAAGTAACAAAGCTAAGGGTAAAGCTGATATCGTTGTACACGAAAATCAGAACAACCAGATGGAGGAGATTTTCCGATCTATGCGAACCAATCTTCAGTTTATGCTGAAAGAAGGTCAAAAGGTTGTACTCTTCACCTCATCTACTTCAGGTGAGGGTAAAACCTTCAACGCTGCTAACCTTTCTGTTAGTTTTGGTCTCTTAGGCAAAAAGGTTATTTTGGTTGGTCTTGATATTCGTCGCCCACGTTTGGCTGAATTGTTTGGTATCAATGATCATAAGCATGGTATTACAAACCTCCTTGTAAAGGATAATCCAACAGCAGAGGAACTACAAGAACAAATCTTACCTTCTGGTGTTAATAAGAATTTGGATTTACTTATGGCCGGTCCTATTCCTCCTAACCCAGCGGAGCTTATTGCGCGCAACTCATTAGATATCATCATAAATCTCTTGAAAGAAAAGTATGATTATATCATGATTGATACTGCTCCTGTTGGCTTGGTTACTGATACGCTCCAGATTGCACGTGTTGTAGACGCTTCAATCTATATGTGTCGTGCAGACTACACACCAAAATCAAGTTTCAACTTGATTAACGCACTTGCAAACGAAAACAAGTTCCCAAATATGGCTATCGTCCTTAATGGCATCGATATGTCTAAGAGAAAGTATAGCTATTACTATGGTTATGGTGGCTATGGAAAATATGGTAGATATGGTAGAGCAAGTTATGGTACAAGCTACGGACAGTATGGTAACTATGGCAACTATGGTAACTACACAAATAGTCACTATGGAAATAAGAATGATAATTCTGTAAAGAGATAAACTCTAAAACAAGAGAATAATTCTAAAAAGACAATGATAATTGCAGTTGACTTCGATGGCACCATCGTAGAACATAAATATCCTAAAATCGGTAGCGAACTTCCCTTCGCTACCGATACTCTTAAAATGCTGATTAAAGACGGCCATCAACTTATCTTATGGAGTGTTAGGGAAGGTGATTTACTCCAAGAAGCTGTTGACTGGTGTCATGAACGTGGTGTCGATTTCTGGGCTGTTAACAAGGACTACCCTGAAGAAGAGAAGGAAAAGAACAATCATTTCTCCAGAAAACTAAAGGTTGAGATGTTTATTGACGACCGTAATCTTGGAGGATTACCTGATTGGGGGACTATCTATCAAATGATAACCAACCATGAGACATGGGAGAGCCGCAACTATGCTCATCGCTCTTTTGAAGATCATCAACCTCCAAAAAAGAAACACTGGTGGAATTTTTGATAATAGGACTTACTTCCCCAAGACGCACAGATCGGTTTAAGAGTCTCAAAGATTGAGATTACTTAATATGAAATAGGAGATAATCACAGTTGATTATCTCCTATTTTATATTAAGCAACTACACCTTTTCTTTATTCCAAGTAGGTTTCTATAATAATGATCAACAACAATGGTTGTTAACAAATAAAAATCTAACTGCATCTATCAAACTTTAATGACTTATTTACCAAATTCTGATATATTAGTAACAGTCTATAGTTGTTCACTTGAATCTATTTTATCTAAACTTGATTTCTGGCTTAGAGTCTTCCAGCCTCACCCAAATAACTATCCTTAAAACCAAGGAAATACAAGACACCATCCAGCCCTATAGTGGTAATATTCTGTTCTGCTGTTGCCTGCACACGAGGCTTTGCATGAAATGCTATACCTAATCCTGCGTCAGATAACATAGGAAGGTCATTAGCTCCATCACCAACAGCGATAGTTTGTGCAAGATTAACCTTTTCTACTTGAGCAATTAATTTTAGTAGCTCTGC
This sequence comes from Prevotella jejuni, assembly GCF_900187995.1. Classification (GTDB taxonomy): domain Bacteria; phylum Bacteroidota; class Bacteroidia; order Bacteroidales; family Bacteroidaceae; genus Prevotella; species Prevotella jejuni. The sequence goes on along the minus strand of NZ_FZNZ01000022.1, from coordinate 56,798 downwards.
TTTCCGTTTGCCATCAACAATCTCACCTACGTAACGTCCAGTTAACTTATTATTCTCATCTATCTCAAGCTCATTTGCGTAAACATAGTCAATCCCATATTTCCGCTGAAGATATTCACCAAAATAAGTAAACCCTCCACTTAATATTGCTATCTTATATCCACACTGCTTTAACACGGTCATCAAGCGATCTACACCTTCCGTGATAGGCATTGTCCTTGCTATATCCTCCATGACACTAGCATCAAGACCTTTCAATAAAGCAACACGTCGTGTGAAACTTTCTTTGAAATCTATCTCACCACGCATAGCTTGTTCTGTAATTTCAGAAACCTCTTTCCCTACTCCAGCACGCTTTGCTAATTCATCTATACATTCTGTTTGTATGAGCGTAGAATCCATATCAAAACATATAAGTCGACGCATTCGCCTATACATGGTATCCTTCTGTAAAGAGAAATCAATACCTTGTTCATGACTCATCTGCATGAGGTCTGCTTGCATCTGTCTGTAATCTTTTGGAGTACCACGCAACGAGAATTCAATGCAAGCTCTCACACTTTGATTACTTTTACGTATACTTTGACGACCCGTCAAACGTAGAATAGAATCAATATTCACTCCCTGCCCTGTAATCACACGTGTTGCCCCTTCGATATTGCGTGCAGAGAGAGATCTACCGATAATGGTTAGAATATATCTATTTTTACCTTGCTCGTTAACCCAATCTTCGTATTCATTGTCTGCAACTGGGGAGAAGCCAATATTTACACCAAGCTCCGTAGCTTTAAATAATAGCTCTTTCATTACTTGCCCAGCTCCTTTTTCATCAATACGAATAAGAATACCGAGTGACAATGTGGAATGGATATCTGCTTGACCAATATCTAAGACATGTGCATTATAATGTGCGAGGATAGCCATTACTGCTGTTGTCAGTCCTGGCCTATCTTGTCCTGTAATACGGATAAGGATTAGTTCTTCTTGTTCTGCCTTTGTTTCTTTCATAAATAATAGTTTGTAAATACAAAAGTACTCATTTTATATGAAATGAACAAGATTAGCACACCTTTTACTTTTGTATAACACATCTACGATCTAATAAATAAAGAAATTAGTGCCTTATTCCCTATATAGAATGTTGATTCTCTGAACTAAGAATCTTCAAAATTATAGTACGATTAAGATTACAAAAAGTAAAGGATTTATTATGCACAATTCCTATAACATTTTAAATTTCATTTTCCTGTCATATTTAACATTTCATACAATGACACTATAAACCAACAAGTTAGATAGACAATTCGGATGACAGGAATGACAGGAAAAATATTTTTAAAGAATAAATTACTGTCAATGCTATTTAAAAATAACTTATATGATAAAAGTGGGTCTTTTGAATTTTGAAGTGATAATAATTCGCCTAAGCTTAGGTTTCTGACGGAATGTCACACAGAGAAAAGGAGAGTATGAAGAGTTATCAAATCAAAGCACTGATAGTCACGGAGACGCCATCGATGCGTGGAACAACGGAGATATTTTGCCTATTCCATTAGCAATTTATACACAAAGCGTTTCTCCCAAAAGACTAATTAGGAATCTGTACACTACACTTCCGTCTCTCTTTATGCCATCGGCACCTCCGTAATATAACCTTTGCCTCCAATCTCTCCGTAACTCTGTGCACCTATTATATAAGAGTTTTAGTTTATCATTTCATATCTCAAAAGATCAAAAAAATGATTATTAGAAGTCAGAGTTGGTTATATGTCAAAGGGTGAATGAATAAGAAACGAGTAAGTTTCTTTCCCTTTCTTTATTCTGCAATGCCTCAAAGAACCTTCTACGATAACAATTTTCTCGTAGAAAACGAAGTAGACGAGAAGAAATCCAGACTATAAACTTTGAGTTTCTTACATCTTCGTTAGAAAATCTCTTCAAGGCTATTTTTCGTTGAGATGTTACTGCCGACAAAATTCTGGTAATCAATGCCTTTCTGTAGGATAAATCAATTTTAATGGAGTGTTGTAACTATGAAATTAAAGCTTCTCAAATAGCCATAAGATGCAATATGTGCCATATAACAAATAATCTTCAAAAATAAATCCCGATTTTTTTGGATTTCTCAAGAATGTTATATACATTTGCCAACGAGGGTATAACTAATAACAGGCTTATGGTCGTAACTCATTCTTTGAATGGATTTCACTCTCCGTCTACGGAATATATCCTTCTTTCTCGTGACGTTTGAGAGCTGGCTGAAATTAGGACAACATAATTTCAGCCATAAAATTTTATATACATTTTGAGTTATCCACTTTTTAATGCTTATTAATTTTACAGGCCCATGAGACGATATTTAAACTCATTGCCCGACCATCCAGAAAACAACGTGAAGTACCATTACGGTGGTATCAACTCTTCTTACAATCGTATCGGCAGATTGATGCTTCGTGAGGACGGAAGTGGTGCTATCGAGTATTACTATGGTAAAATGGGTGAGGTCTTTAAGACGGTACGTACGCTGATTATGCCTAATCAGGCAGTGGCAACCTACATCACACAGTGGAAATATGACAGTCATAACCGCCTATTGGAAATGATTTACCCCGATGAGGAGAAAGTAACCTATGGCTGCAACCTCGGTGGGCAGGTAGACCACGTCCGTGGTTACTAGGCTTATTTTAATACTTGAATTATTCTATTTATGTACAAAAATCAGTTATGGCAGTGTTATTCAATTTGTATACTATGAGGAAGATTTTTTTATCGACTACTTTGATAATATTAATTATAAATACTTTGTCTTCATGTAACTGTTTTTATAAACGAAAGACTTTAAGAATTGCAAATAGTATATCTGCAGCAGAATCTCAAGAGCGAGGTGCGCTTGTGTCTATATATAAAACAGATAGAACTGCAATAGTATTTGATAGTATATGTATTCACATAAAAGGATCATTTGTAGAACATCCGTATAATTACAGAGATTACAATAGTGAAGCATTAATAGTTGATAGAGATAGCTACCAATTTATAATTATCTTATCAGATAGTGATAACTTGCAAAGCAAAGGTTATGGAGAAACTTGGGAAATAGATAACATTCCTGCATTTGAAGCACCGTACACGCTTAATTATTATTTTGAAAGGCAAGTTCCACCCGATACCATTGTGGTTACAATCTATGACATTCGTGATTTACCTAAGAAAAAAGTTATAAAGGAAATATCTTTTTACAAGCCACAATAGCAATAGAGAACAGAATGTATAACATTAAAACAGCAAGACTATGGTAAACCATATATCGATTGTTTGAACTTACCCATACAAGGGTATGCCTCAACACCCATATAAGGATAACGGGCAATACCCTTGTATGGGTATTAAAAGCCGTAAGCAATAAACAGGAAAGAATAGTGTTTTATATAGTTGATAACCATAAACAATTAAGAACATGCGCAGAAGTACTGGACGTTTCGAAATTCATATGAACACTATGGGATGGAAAATCTCCAATGAACATTATGCGAAATGGAAGAAAAATGTTGGAAAATCTTTTAAAGCACCTCAAACTCGCGTTGCTCCAATGTATCTTGGTGGTGAGAAAAAACGTAATATGAATGCTGGAAAAACAAGATTAGAATCAACAGCTGTATACAGAAGAATTATTTTTTGAAAAAAACTAAATAAAAGATTAATAATGAGATTTTGTGCTATATTGATACTTTCTGTGATTTCAATTCTAAATAGTTTAGAATTGAAATCACAAACTGTTGTAAAAATTTTAAGCAATGGTTGTAAGGTAGAGAGAAGTTTATTTCTAAACGAAAAAAAAATCGGGGTGTATAATAAACGAGGTAGATTGGTTAAATTGTCCGCAGATGATATCAAATATCAAAAGATATTTTTAGATCAATCTTATAGCCTGATTGATTATGGAATAATTCTAAAATATCCCGAGGTCATATATAAAGATGCGTGTATTATTGCTGATATTTTGTCAAGTTATGACCCAAGCGAAATCTTATCGTTTACAAAGCCTATAGGGGAGCGAAAAAAGATTTCTATACAAGATATCAATAAGTATTACACACATCTTGATGCCAGTGTAGACTATGTATTTAGTATTAACATTATAGTCAAGGATAGTCTTATTACCCAATATAGATATACTTACAAGCCCAATATGTCTGACGTCCTTATTTCATATACATGTGTATTTACTTATGATAAAAATAACCGAATAGTAAAATTAGAAAAAATATATAGACGACACTATGAAACAAAAGAAATCATATATGAAAACAAATAACACACGATTTTTGGTAATGTTCCAAATTGGGACTTGTCAAAATAAAAAGAACAATAAACGTGGCACACAAACGCCAAGCCATCGCAGCAATAAATGAAAGAATGTATAGCATTAAGAGAAATTTCAAAAAAGGGTAAATCGCGCACAGGAAAAGTAGAGCAGGGAAATATATATGGTATTCTAAAAGACTCTATGAAGGCATATAATAATTGGATTAAAAACCTTAAAAACAAAGGAAAGGAATTTAGGTTTGAAATCGATAAAGATGTAGATCCAGATAAGGCAATGCCAATACTTGACAGAAAAAAAAAATATTCCAACCATAGAAATTGACTTATGAAAAAGTTTGTATTATTTAATTTTTTGTTGTTATTCTTGTTTGGTTGTAAAGACGATACGAATATGATTAAATGTAAAGGAATTCCCGATGTAAATCAAGCGTTTGCTTATATGTATTTCAAAACAGAATATGAAGGATATTTGTTTGGAACCTATACAGAATATGAAGAATTATCAGAAAAAGAATTAGAAAATCCAAATAATATTCCCAAATCAACAGACGAGGCAAATATTTATAAAACTATCGATGGAGGAAAAAATTGGGTTAAAATAAATTCAAGTTTAAATTATAGTTATTTTAATATAGGTACTCAACTAAATGACTATATTTATATTTTACGAAATGATGTGAGAGAAAATTATAATTTTAGCATTGTAGCTTTTAATATAAAAAAAGAAAATATTAAAAATTATACAAATATAAAACCGATATCTGCAATTTGGACTAATAATAGTAAAATATTTTATACGAATAACAGAGGTCCAATAAAGCTATACTCATTAGATAAAAATCAAAATATAGATAGTATTGATATTGAAAATTATGCCTTGCAAGGTTTAGGTATGAACGAAAAGTCATATGCAATATTTAGTAGTGGTGAAACCTCGTATTTTGGAAGTACAGAAAAAGAAAATAAAGAAATAAGACTTTCTATAACGCCCCAAAGTATAGTAAGACAAGGTAATAATACTATAATAATTGCTGGGAATACGCTAACAGATAAAAATGAAATTTCTTTAATAAGCTATAAACCCAATGCACGGCAATCGAGGGTTATAAAAAAAATCAAAAATTATTCTATTATTAAAAACTTACAATCTAATGACAAAGCAATAATAGGTTTTATTGGTAATATAAAAGGTGCTTTTACAGAATACGATTTGCTTTATAGTTTAGATAAAGGCAAAACTTGGCAAATCAAAAAGTTAGAAGAGCCAAACTATGTACGCCCCAACTGTCTAATTAATAATATTGTTTATATATACAGTGGTGGTGCTAGAATGCAAAAAATAGTATTATAGTAGTGGTTGTATCTTATAAAACACATACAACACGGTAATGCTTTAATTTGGGAAATATCAGAATAACCATCTGATTATCAATGTTATTTTTAAAAGATTAGGCGTAAAGGCAGGGAAAGATTCTCTGCTTTTTGCTATATTTGTAACCCCAAACAAAGAAAAGTGAATATACAAGAACGCTTCGGCACTTTATGCTCCAGATTGGGAATTGAGATTCAATGTCCGCATTGCCACTCAAACAATATTATTAAAGTGGTAAAAGTAGTAATAGGTAAACAACGCTACCGATGTAAGAATTGCCAGAACTGTTTTATTACCGTCTACAACATGCAAAGCCTATCTTCCTAACATGGATAACTGACCAAAGAGCGATTGGGCAATCACAGCACGATACTAACGTTGGGCATTATGATTTATCAGCATTCATTCTTGACTTCTCTCAAGAGATTTTGTCAGCAGCACTGCTTACTGTTGCAGTCTGATGAGAGTTTGGTAATAGGTTTCGAGTTTTCCAAGCAGTCGTTGAGCAGTGGCGACAGAATGATTAATTATTGATGACTTTCACGACTTCGTTGTACAGAACTCCTCTCTTATGAGTAAAGGCAGCGATTTCTGTTAGTTCTCTAAGTAAGTTTCTTTTGAAGGGTCTTCCGTGATGAGCTTAAAGTCTTCGCCCAAGAGCCTTGCTCGGATTATAAACATTGAGTTTCTTACATTCTCGTTAGTAAATCACTTCAAAGCCACTTTTCAATGAGATATTAATATCGCCAAGAGGTTGATAACCAGAACATGCTTTCTTGGGAATATGTTCTAATTGAGTGTCGCAATTAGGAAAAACAACGCCTTATCAAATACCCATGGGATGCAATTTGATACAATAAAACAAAAACCTCAAAAATAAATTCCGATTTCTTTGGATTTCTCAAGAATGTTATATACATTTGCCAATGTGGGAATCATCAGCTTACAGTGGACGACAAAAGCATTTATTCTCGCATTGGTACGATACCGATAGCGAGCGCACGGTGACCACTTGGGTAGCAGTAGTTACATCACCAACTTGGACGGTAAAGAATAGGCTGGTTAAACAACTTGCCTTACATGGAATTAAGCATTCCGATAATCAGATAGTAGGTGTAGGCGAGAATTCTGCTGGCAAAATCCTATTCCTTGAGCGAGGAAATGCGAATACGAGATTACAACATATTATATATCGGCTCAAGTTTCTTTTATGAATGATATTATGCGTTTCCAAAAAGAAGATAAGGGAAATAGAAAAGGAACAGATATAAAAGTATCTTTTAAGCAAATATATACAAAATGAAAAGAAACTTAACTGTGCTTCTAATGGAAATCTGTAGCATAATTTGTTGTTATGCTCAGGTTTCCATAAAAAGAGATTATCATAAAATGGACATTTGGACTCAGAATCCTTTTGTCATATCTAATGATATGGAATCCAACAAGAGTTTTAATACTTTATTAGGTAGGTATTTACACCTTTCTATGACTAATGAATCTACTGATACTCTAAATAAAGATTCACTCTCTATACTGTTTTCACGACCTTCTTTTAAAGAACTAGTGAAATTCATGCTCATAAAAGATCGTGAAGACTTAAATATTTTTTATCCAGAATCGCATGAAACATGGGATGATTATAAAATAAACCTATTATATAATTGTACAGATACAACAATTTTATATTCAATAGCAAATGATTTATTATTAAAAAAAAATGTATTAGGTCTACTTGGGATTTGGAATAATTGTAGAGTATCAAAATTGCCTGCATATCGCCAATTTGTAAAATGGTGTTGTGAAAAACGACAACAAGAGATAATAGTAATGCTAGTAATAATTAATCATAACAACGGTAATATAATAGAAGAAAAAAGATTATTAAAGTATGTAAAAACACACAATTTATATCCAAGACTACGTCTCTTATTACAAAAGAAACGTATAATAAGCTATTACGACTATTATATTATGTAAGTATGATAATTGAAGATACAGAAAGTTTTGAAATATCTTCGAGTTATTCAGCAGCATTATCTGGCAATATGAAAGATTTTAAAGAAACGACAAAAGCAAGATGGGTTTCTTTAGAACATTGGACAGTCGGTCAATTAAATAATGTTTTTCTAAAATATAGAGCAATGGAATTATCGGGACATTCTAAAATAGCTACTCCTATTGGAAATTTATTAAGAAAAAAAATGATGAAAATTATTATTTGCTTGTTATTAGTATTTACATGTATTACCTGTAATAAGGGTATAATTACCCTTACAGATAATACTAGAGGTACAAATAAAAAACAACCGTACTATTCGGAGTCTGATAGCATTTTTATAAACAAAACAGGAAAGTATGCTTTAATTGTAAAGAGTGAATATAGCAAGGATACTTTAGATATCTTAGATTATCATGAAGATCCATATTCAACTCCTATCATTCTAAAACAGGTACTTGTATTTACAGCTAATGATACAATTTTAAAAGAGTATAAACTCCCAATAGCAAATACAAAGAAAAGAACAGTAAATGGCATATTTTTAAATGTATTACAAACGCCTATTTATGAGATAGGAATTGTAAATTCAAAAAAAAGCATTTACTATGCTATTTGGGGATCTGATTATTGCAATGGACCCGATTGTCTGGAATTTATAGGAATATATAATTATAAAGGCGATATTATATTTGAAGGAATTACTAATAGTAACAAAGAAAGATTTAAAAAGATATTGTGCAAGTATAAAATAGATATAAATAAGAGATTAGATACTAAAGAAATAGACATTAAAGGTAATGCTCAAAATTAGAAGTTGTCAAAATAAAAAGAGTAACAAATGTGGCACACATATGGCGAGTCACAGCAGTGATAAATAACAGAATGTATAGCATTAAAACTGCAAGTCTATGGTAAACCACATATAGATTGTTTGAACTTATCCATACAAGGGTATGCCCCAACACCCATATAAGGGTAACAGGCAATACCCTTATAAGGGTGTTCATCATTACCCTTATATGGGTATTAAAAGCCGTAAGCAATAAACAGGAAAGAACGACGTTAAATAATTGATAACCAAAAACAATAAGAAGTTATGATTGAATTTGAAGTAAAATCAAAAAAGCAGCATATATCGGTGAACATAAGAGACAGACCCAAGACGAATACCGTATGCAGGCAAAGAAGCTGATGGTATTACCATTAACTACAAGGATAAGTACAACCAGCAGTTACAATCCATTAAAGACAATTACAAGGCATTTGACCAACCTTATAACGGTAAGGACAATGACGACTATGTGAATGGTTAGGTTTGTCTAAAAGACATTGTCGGCTGCACTCGGGAAAGCTTGAGCAAGCTCACTTTCCTCTCGTTTGCACGACAATTCTGCTGTAACGATGGCACGCCGGAGGCAACACAGGCAAGGGCTATGGCACGCACAAGGGCTGCAAACGGCAACTTCAAGCCAAATGACGACTACGAAAAGATGCAGTTCTACTACCATCCCGACCACTTGGGTAGCAGTAGTTACATCACCAACTTAGACGGAGAAGTGTCACAGCACATTGAGTATGTGCCGTTTGGCGAAGTGTTCATAGAAGAGCGCAACAATACGTGGAACACACCTTATCTTTTCAATGCCAAGGAGTTTGATGAGGAGACAGGTATGTACTACTATGGTGCGAGATACTATGAACAGAGGATTAGTCTTTGGATGAGTGTGGACCCTATTTCTAATTATGTCCCTCGAAATAGTGAAAACTATCTTGACGGGGAGCATAATGAGGGTGTTTATTATTCATTTAATTTAAATCCGTATGTTTATTGTTACCAATCTCCAGTAATTCTTGTTGATCCCAATGGAAAGCAGGTCAAAGCTATAAAAGAATGGTGGATGAGAAATCAGATGACTACGAGAACTTTGGGATTTATCAAAGGTGTCGGAGGAGTCGTGGAAGCTGGTATAGGAGCTGTTGGAGGAGTTGCTACGTCATGGACTGGTGCAGGTGGAGTTGTTGGAGGTCTTGCGGTTGTTCATGGTAGTGACGTCGCTGTTTCTGGTTTTACGCAAATGATAACAGGAAATGAGACTAGTTCTTTTACAAGTCAAGGACTTCAAGCTGCTGGCATGTCAAAAGATAACGCAGAGTTGGTTGACGGTGGTATTGGTATTATCCTGTCAGCAGGTGCAGGCTCGGCGTATAAGGCTTCAGTTAGCACTTCAAAAATATCTGCCGGAATGGGATATGCTACTTTTAATTCCTTTAAACAGGCTAAGGGATCTGCTGGGCCAGGAAAAGCCTGGCATCATATAGTTGAACAAACATCAGGTAATGTCTCAAAATTTGGTGCGTATAAGATACATAATACCAATAACTTAATAAAACTTCCATATGGTGCAGGCAGCATTCATGCAAAAGTTTCAGGGTATTATTCTTCTATCCAGCCATTTACTGGTGGTAAAACGGTACACCAATGGCTAAGTACTCAAAGTTATGATGCTCAATATAAATTTGGAATTGAAACATTAAAGAAATTTGGATGGAAACCTTAAAAAAAATAGAAACGGCTTATAGGAAGTTTGAAGAAGCTGCGATAAAGCATGCTGAAGCAACAGAAACAGGTAATTACGCACAAGCAAACAAAAGCTATCAGGTAATAGCTAAAAGTGCTCGTTATTTAAAAGAGACAAATAGCCTAAAGCAATTGTCTAAACTTCTATATAGCGAATCTGTTGGTGCTCGCATGTGGGCTGCAACATATCTTTTGCCTATTTTTGAACGCAATGCTATGCAAATATTGCAAAGTATTGCAAGTAGTAATAATATTCACTCGCTAACAGCTAAAATGACTATAGATGAGTGGGAAAAAGGGACCCTAGTATTATAACCCAGTAATGCTCCATATTGGGAGTTGTCAGAATAACTACTCGATAATCAATTTGGTTCTAAATAATTAGGTATAAAGGTAGGGATAAGAATCTCTGCCTTTGCTATATTTGTAACCCAAAACAAAGAAAAATGAATTTATGAGAACGCTTCGGCACTTCTCCCTACTTGCGGTAGAGTCTGATAAGCTTCTGCTGGTCTTCGGAATTAGGTATTCTGATGTGCCATCTATCCCATCGTGGGCAGGTGGAACATCTGCCGTCTGGCTTCTTTTGTTTCTGCTTTTTCATTGCTCTTTAATCACGACTTTGGAGTGATTTAACCCCCATTTGGGGCAAGGGTCTTTGTGGTACAAACGGCAGTTTGTGGTATAAAGACACACCTTGCCAGTATAAAGAAATGATACTTGTGCTGTTGATATTACCTCCCGATATTTCTTGACCAAAGTTCAGACTTATCGACTTGTCAACTTCTTGACTTATCGATTTATCGACTTGTCGACTGAGTTAAGTCTGTAGTTTGGTCAGTGAGTCAATTTTGACATGAGTTAAAACTAACTTACTGACCAGCTGCTTATTGATTTACTTTATTCTTGACCATACCCTTGACTTAAGTTATGACTTCTTGCGACACGTTTTGTTAGCCTTCCTTCTTGCGTATTGGATAATAGTGCCTTTCGAGCATGGCTTGTATGTCGCTTTGCCTGTAGAGTATCTTGCCTCAGATTTTGCAATAGGCAATCGTTCCGCTGTCCCGATAGTCTTGAAGTGTACGGGTACTCAGACGTAACAGACTGCAAACTTCCTCGCCCGTGAGGTAAACCTCTCCGCCTAACATCGGACGGGCTGTAGAACAATAACACTCCAGTTTCTTCAAAGTACCCTCCATCAACTGTGCAAACACTGCATTTGAGGGTCTTGCTGTGTAACGATTTCGTTCTCTGTCATAGTTCATTCACTTTTTGCGTTCAGTAATTCCGTGATGTCACTCTCCTTATAATAACACTTATGCCCAATCATTGAATAAGAAATTTTACCCATATCTCTGTATCGCTTGCTGATGCCGAGTCTGCGACATACGGCTTCGTTGTCGAGCCATTCGTCCTTTACGGGTGGGTTGCCGATGAGTTGTTCGATACGATGGACAAAGTCTGCAAAGTCGGAGCAGTGCTGCTCCCATGCCTTGCGGTCAATAATGATAAGTTTCATTGCATTCTTTTTGTTTTGATTACGTTAATGTTACTTGGCAAACAAACTCATATACAGTCTGTTGCCACTATAGTTGTGTGCAAAGGTAAGCGTAGAACTGCATTGAACTAAGCAACGCAGAAAAGCAAGGAAATAGAAGGAAAAGAAGAGAAGTTAGTTTGTTAGTCTGAAAAGCTCCTAAGCTTTCACCAAAAAGCTCTTAAGCTTTTAGCAAAAAGCTTATAAGTTTTTTTGTGAATTACTTATAAGCTTTTGTCAGATTACTTATAAGCTTTTCATAGAAAGCTTATAAACTTTAAGCGCAAAGGCTGTTAGCTTTCCCTATCAGATTTGGAGCTGTCGCTGAAAAACTCTTATGTTCTGTATAAGAATGGTATGATTGCGGTAATGAGAAGAGGTGCCGGTTCGTTTCATATCAACGAAAATGAAAGCAGGTAACTCGCGAGAGTTCGACAATTCGACATATCGATCGTCCGATTGTTCGATAAATAGATAGTTCGAACGATAGACCGTTTGGACGAAGGTAAGATTTATCTATCTCTCTGTAGTTAGATAGATAAATCGTCCGTACGATTGACAGGTAGAATGTTTATTTTATGCGCTTGCGTCCAAAGAGCCTGGGTATGCCGTATTCGTTCGGGCATTTCTCTTTGGCGGTCAGCCTACTTTCGCAAGGTTGGAGCGAAAAATACAACCGTACAATAAATTGGTCTTGAATAAAAAACGTTCTCGGCAGACAAGAGAAAAGTCCTGCGGTGGAGATTTTCCGCTTCATCAGCAGGACTTGACCTTGCAAGAAAGTAAAGAAATTCCGTACTATCTTGCTTCTGTAAACCTTCGCATAGAGTTCAGTAGTAGGAATGATTTTACACCCGAGGCTTTGTTTTATTCTACGGGAGGAATTTCTCTTACTACATTTACTTACATCTCTATAAGCGTATCAAAATAATTGTTCTATATGCCAAAGATATCGCTAAGAAGAATAAAAAGATATTATAAAAGGACGTATGATAAATCCTTAAGATTGGGTATAATAGTTATTAAATCAACGCTTATAACACACATAGAATCAACAGGTTAAGAAAGGCATTAAAGAAAATGCCCTTCTTGCTCCAAGAAGGGCGTATTCAACACACAAGAAAGGTATATTCTGCAATCTAATTAAGCCTTTTCTATTTGCTCAAAGGGCATGTGTATGATTTGAAGGAACAAAAATATTGACAACAAGATAAAATAGTCACTCTCTCCCCTACCCTTTTCTGAATGAAAGGAGATGTCGGACAGGGTTAAGCACGACATGACTTTGTATGTATAGAGCAAAAGAATTAGTTTCACCTCGTCTCCTATTAGACTCACCCCTACAATCTACAGGACTCTGCTCCTACTCTTCTCCACGCCTACTATTACCAACTGAAGGGAAATAATGGAGAAGGGAAAGAGCTTGAAACATAACCCTTCTTACTTTTGTATGCTCCACCATTCATTATATATGAAGATCTTTTTAAAAGTAAAAACCATTTAGAAGGACTAAGATTTGTAGGACACAAAATTCACAGCTAAAACACAGCAAAGAGTACACTGACTGCAAGAAATTTTAATGATAGGTGTTAAACGTAGAATAACAAAAGCAAGAGTCAACTACATTTTTAATTCTTGAATGGAACAAAAGGGCTTTCACTCAAAAAAACATGTCTTTTATTAAGGAGAAACGAAGTATGCCGTTATGGAATTAAAGGAAATTTTAATATAAAATGCAATATAGGACAAAAAAAGTTTGCAATCTCAATAAATAATAATTATCTTTGTGGCCAATAGACGTAATACTCTTTATCTATTGTAGAACCTAAACAATCTTTTAAAGTTTATATACCTATTCTAATATAAGATTTCAGCGAAGAATAAAATACGTATAGTTTAACAAGACAGTTATTCAAAAATGTTTTAATAATCACAAGAGATCTATGGAAAAAAGAATTGCTCTATTCTTGTTTGGTCTGATTCTGTCGTTAGGCACAGCATTCGGACAGACAAAGATTAATGGAACCGTAGTTTCTCAGGGAGATGGAGAAGCCATCATCGGTGCGTCTGTCATGGTACAAGGTACTACGACGGGTACTGTCACTGATATAGACGGCCGTTTCTCAATCGATGTCCCTGCAGGAAAGAAACTCGTAGTCAGTTACATTGGTATGGTCACACAGACCCTTACGCCTAAAGACGGCATGAAGGTTGCCCTAAGCAATGACGATCATCAGCTTACGGAGGTTGTCGTAACGGGTATGACCCAACAAGACAAACGACTCTTCTCTGGTGCAGCCACCAAGATTGATGCTTCAAAAGCAAAACTTGATGGTATGGCAGACGTGAGTCGTTCGCTCGAAGGTCGTGCGGCAGGTGTGAGTGTTCAAAACGTGTCAGGAACATTCGGTACGGCACCGAAGATTCGTGTGCGTGGTGCTACCTCTATCTATGGTTCCTCAAAACCACTCTGGGTAGTTGATGGTGTCATCATGGAAGATGTAACAGAGGTCAATGCAGACAACTTGTCATCAGGAGATGCTGCAACACTTATCTCTTCTGCTATTGCAGGACTAAATGCTGACGACATCGAAAGTTTCCAGATTCTGAAGGACGGTTCTGCAACATCTATCTATGGTGCACGTGCCATGGGTGGTGTGATTGTTGTGACAACAAAGAAAGGTAAAGCTGGTAATAACCGTATTAGCTATACTGGTGAGTTCACGATGCGTATGCGTCCAAGCTACTCACAATTTAATATCATGAACTCACAGGAACAAATGGGTATTTATAAAGAGATGGCTGCTGATGGCTTATTCTCCTTTTCACGCACGATGCGTGCAGCCACAAGTGGTATCTACGGTAAGATGTACACGCTGCTGAATACTTACGATGAGACTAACGGACGATTTGGTATTGCAAATAACCCAACTGCTATTAATGATTATCTTCGTGAAGCAGAGATGCGTAATACCAACTGGTTCAAAGAGCTTTTCAGCAATTCTGTCTCTATGAACCATTCTATCTCTATGTCATCTGGTACGGAGAAAGCTCAATATTATACATCATTCTCATTCATGGATGACCCAGGATGGACCGAGCAGAGCAAGGTTCGTCGTATGACTTACTCTGTTAATGCAAACTATAACCTAAGTAAGAAAGTTTCCTTAAATCTTATTGGTAACACTTCATATCGTAAGCAACGTGCCCCTGGTTCAGTTAATCAAGATGTAAACGTGGTAACGGGTGAGGTAAATCGTGGTTTTGACATCAATCCTTATTCTTATGCTATTAACACCTCACGTGCCTTAGATCCAAATACTTTCTATGTTCGCAACTATGCACCTTTTAATATACATCATGAGTTAGCAAATAATTTCATTGACTTTGATGTTCTCGATTTGAAGATGCAAGCAGAATTGAAGTATAAGCCTATCAGTAAGGTACAAATCGCTCTCCTTGGTGCATATAAGTATTCTATCACTTCTCAAGCTTACCAGATTCGTGAAGGCTCTAACATGGCAATGGCTTATCGTGCTATGGACGACGCTACTATTCGCAATGCGAACCCTTGGTTGTATCTTGATCCAGACCAGCCTAACTCTTTGAAATACTCTGTATTACCTAAGGGAGGTTTCTATGACGAAACAAAGTATCGCATGAATAGCTGGGATTTCCGTGCAACGGCAAGCTATAATGATGTATTCAACGAGAAACATATCTTGAACCTCTATGGAGGTATGGAGATTAACAATACAAAGCGTAACCGTAGTTTCTTTGAAGGTGTGGGTATGCAGTACGGATTAGGTTTCTTAGCTAATTACGACTATCATTACTTCAAGCATGCTGTAGAAGAGAATATGTTGTATTATAGTCTCTCTAATAGCTACAACCGTGACGTGTCTTTCTTCGGTACAGCAAACTATTCATGGAAGGGACGTTATGCTGCCAACTTTACAACTCGTTATGAAGGAAGTAACCGACTCGGTAAAGCTCGCACGGCTCGATGGCTACCTACATGGAACGTGTCAGGTGTGTGGAATGCACATGAGGAGCCATGGTTCCAAAAGACATTTAAGAGTGCAATGACACACGCTACCTTACGTATGTCATACTCTCTGACGGGTGATAAACCTGCTGTTACCAATTCACAGGTGATGATTACAAGTACAAATTTCTGGCGTCCATTTGCTATTGATAAAGAGTCTGGATTAGAGATTTGGAACTTTGCTAACCCTGATCTTACTTATGAGAAGAAACATGAGTTTAACATTGGTGTAGACTTAGGATTCTTAAATAACCGCTTGAATGTTGTATTCGACTGGTACACACGTAATAACTACGACCTTATTGGTCCACGTACAACAAATGGTACGAAGGGTACAATTACTGAATATGCTAACGTTGCAAGTATGAAGTCGCATGGTGAGGAACTGTCTATCTCAAGTAAGAACATCATGACGAAGAATTTCCAATGGACTACTGACTTTATCTTCTCTCATGTTAATACACGTGTAACCGACCTCGATAGCCGTTCACGTATCATGTCAATGGTGAGTGGAGGCGGTTTCACAATGGTAGGTTATCCTTATCGTGCACTTTTCTCTTGGGACTTCAAGGGACTTAACGAGCATGGAATACCACAGGTTATCAACCAGAATGGCAACCTTACAACAAGTGGTGTGGATTTCCAGAGCTATAATCTCGACCACTTAGTCTATGAGGGTCCAACAGATCCAACGATTACAGGCTCATTTGGTAACACATTCTCTTATAAAGGTTGGCACTTAAGTATCTTTACCACTTACGCTTTTGGTAATAAGGTACGCCTTGACCCATTCTTTAGCACAAGCTATTCTGATATGTCTGCGATGCCTAAGGAGTTCCGTAATCGATGGACTGAGGCTGGTGATGAGAAGCATACGAATATCCCTGCTATAGCTGACCTTAGATCACTGCAGCAAGATGGCTATTTGTATCGTGCTTATAACGCATACAACTACTCAACGGAGCGTATTGCCAAAGGAGACTTTATTCGCATGAAGGAAATATCACTGAGTTATGATTTCCCTGTACAGATGATAAGACATCTTTCATTAAGTTCATTGAGCTTAAAGCTTCAGGCTACTAACCTCTTCTTGATTTATTCTGATAAGAAACTCAATGGTCAGGACCCTGAATTCTATAATGCGGGTGGTGTGGCTCTACCTGTTCCTCGTCAGCTCACACTGACATTGCGTCTCGGAATCTGATACTAACATATATAATTAGGAGAACTACAAAATGAAAAAGATAAATATTCTATTGGCAGGAGTGGGATTACTGTTTACATTCTCGTCCTGTAATGACTTCTTGGATAAGTTGCCTGATGATCGAGCTGAGGTAGACAACTTTGAAAAGGCTACACAGTTGGTGTCGTCAGCTTATCCTGATGGGTCCACTGATTATATGATGGAGTATTGTAGTGATAACGTAATGGATAATGGAAAAACTTTCAATTATCAAACAAATCAAGACCAACTATTTCGTTGGAAAGACGTGAATACTACAGGAAATGATGACCCACGACATGTCTGGGGAAAGATGTATTATGCTATAGGTAATGCTAATCAGGCTATTGCTGACCTTAGCAAGGTGAAAGATGGAGATGTTGAGGCTGTGAAAGCTGAGGCTTTACTCTGTCGAGCATGGTCAATGTTCCGACTTGCAACTGCTTTCTGTATGGCGTATGACGACTCAAAGGCTGATAAGTATCTTGGATTGCCTTATCCAAAAGAGCCTAACCGTTCAATAGATAAACGTGGCACACTTCGTGAACTCTATGAGAATATTAATGCTGATATTGAAGCTGCTTTACCTCATGTAAGCGAATCTTATATGACAGTACCTAAATATCACTTTAATCTGAAAGCAGCATACGCATTCGCAGCACGCTTCAATCTCTATTACCAGAAGTGGGATAAAGCTGCTGAATATGCTTCTAAAGCATTAGGCTCTCAGCCTGCTTCTCTCTTACGCACAGTCTATCGCTATAAGACTCTCGGAGGAAGATGGGCTATTCACGATGCTTACATTAACTCAAGTGAGAATGCTAACTTTATGCTACAGACGGCGGTGTCTTCTGCTGGTGCTGCCACTTTCTATGGAGGATATAAGCGTTTTAATTCAGGTTACGATGTTATTCTTAATGAACTCTACTGGACAAAGATGCCATGGGGAGCAGGCTCTGTTGATAACACGCTTTATGAGTCGCACTTACTCTATGGTAATAGCCAGCAGATTGCTTACCCCCGTTTGTCTAATGAGTTTGAATATACTGATGCTGCAAGAAGTAGAGGATTTATTCGTACTGTTGATGCTGTGCTCACAGCTGACGAAACTCTGCTTGTTCGCGCTGAAGCGGAAATCCACTTGAAGAAGTACACGGAAGCACTGAATGATATGAATCTATGGATTAACGCACACTGTGCTCCTAATGTAGAGAAAAATGGCGTGGTAACAGCAACTCGTCCTACACTGACTCTACAATCTGTGAATGATTTCTTAGCAACAGTACCTTTGGTGCCAGAAGAGATCACGAATAAATCGGACTTTGGCTTTAAGAAAGCATTGCACCCACAAGGCTTCTCAATTGACGAGACGCAGACGAACTTACTTTATATCTTGCTACAGATGCGACGTATAGAGACTTGCCAACTGGGAATGCGATTTATGGATATCAAACGTTATGGTATTAGAATAACTCACCTCATCGATGGTGAAGATCCTGTCTACTTCAAATCGGGTGACCTCAGAGGTGCTTTACAGTTACCTTCTGATGTAATCGAAGCTGGACTGGAACCTAATCCACGTGAGAATTAAAAAAGGGAGGACAATGTATGAATACTATAAAAATATTTCTTTTCGCAGCTGTAGCTGCTTTGACTATTGCTTGTTCGAATGATGATGTTGATGCAAACAACTCTATATTCCCTACACGAGAGGAGAATACAGACTCAACAGCATTTGATAAGTGGTTAAATAAAAATTATACTGAACCTTACAACATTCGGTTCAATTATCTTTATATTGACCAGAATAGTGACATGGGCTATAATGTTAGCCCTGCAGACATTAAGAAGTCTATTGCCTTGGCTAAGATTATCAAACACGTGTGGCTTGATGCATATACCGAGTTGATGGGACCAGACTTCCTTAAACAACATTGCTTTAGAGAGTTTCAGCTGATTGGTTCAGCTCAACATAAGAATGACGGCTCTATTGTACTTGGTTTTGCTGAAGGTGGTATTCGTGTGAATCTCTTCCAAGTAAATTACTTAGACCCTGCACATCTATATATTGAACAAACAAATCCATTTGCTTCGGGTAGTAATTTCGATTTAAATCGTGCTTATTTCCATACAATGCATCATGAGTTCGCACATATCCTTACGCAGTTGAAGGATTACTCTACTGATTTTCGTACAATCACTAAGGAGTATCACTCTGCTGATTGGGTAAACGTAAAAGATGAAGATGCAGGTAAAGAAGGTTATGTAACAGGTTATGCAAGTAGCGAATACAACGAGGACTTCGCTGAAGTGTTCTCATGTTATGTAACGGATACTGATGTAATGTGGCAGAAAAGACTTGCTCAGGCAGTGGCTGCTAATGGTGACGAAACTGGTAAGAAGGCAATTCTCGCTAAGTTGAGTATCATTCGTAGTTATCTAAAGGACTCTTGGGGTGTAGATATCGATAAGCTACGTACCATTGTTTTGCGACGTGCAAGCGAAGTAAATAGTCTGGATCTGGAAACTTTAAATTAAGATTTAAGTATGAAAAATGTATATAGGTTATTAATAGCTACAACTGCATTTATACTTGTAGCTTCTTGCACACCAGAAGTGGAAGATGCATTTAATAAGCCTTCAGCTGCACGTATTGCTGAGTCTATCAAAAATACAAAAGATATCTTGACTGCAGCACCTAACGGCTGGCGAATGGCTTATCAAGGTTCTGGCGGCTTCGGTGGATACAATATTCTCTGCAAGTTCGGAACAGATAACAATGTTTTCTGTGAAGAAGAAACAGAGAATGTGAAGGCAACATCGCATTATAAGATTCAACAGGGACAAGGTGTCTTGCTTTCGTTCGACTCTTTTAATAGCGCTTTACATAAGTATTCTGATCCTGTTGGAGTACTGAATGGTAAGGCTATCGGACAAAATGGTAAAGGTTTTGAAGGCGATTTTGAGTTCCGTGTGATGTCTTGTTCAAAAGATAGTGTAGTCCTCGAAGGTCGTAAACATGGAGATCGTGTTGTTCTAACTCCAATGCCTGAAAACCTAACGTGGGCTAACTTCTTCGCAGATGTTAAGAATACAATTTCAGCAATGTACTCAGAGCGTTATAATCTAATCATCGATAATGAGACATATCCTGTTGAAATGAAATATCACACGTTAACTTTCGTCGGCAAAGAAGGCAAGACTATAGAGATTCCTTTCATTTATACAAAAGAAGGTATGGAGATTCTTCGAGAGAGTCCTTTGTATGGAAAGAAGATGACTCGCTTTACTTATTCTGCTGATGATAAATGGCTTGATGTTAATGACAAAACAATACAACTTTGTCCACGTGCAGCAACTCCATTGGAAGCTCTTTTCCTCGACGATTGGTCATTTAATACTACTTATAGTAGTACGACAGAAGTGAATATTTGGCGTGATGTAGCCACATACGCAACAAGTCAGAATAATGCTATTGTAACTCTCTTCTTTAGTAACAAGCCAGGTTATCTTAGCTTCTCATCTTACGTTGGGAATGGCTGGGGAGATGTCAAAGTAAATTATAGTGTAAGTGGAAATGATCAGCTAACCATCTCTGGTTTTATAACGAGAACTAAAACAGCTGATGAGAAGAATGGCACTAACTTCTATAATAATTTTAGACTGAAGGATATAGCTAACACCTTCCTCACCAATGGTAATCCTACGACTTATACATTAACTATCAATGATTCAAAGCATCCAACGTCTTTACGAATGACAAGTAACGATGATTCTAACAAATCATTCGTATTCGATAGAGGGGTTTGGCGTGTTGATTTCTAAAATAAAAAAGGGGATGTGTCAAAATAAACACATTCCCTCTTTTTATTCCTACCCCCCAATACACTTTCCGTAAAAAAAACACTAACTTTTTAAAACTGATGAATGTCTTTACAAAAGCATTGCCAGCTCTTTCATAAAAACTCGATTATCTTTGTAAAAAATAAGTACGATAGTTTTGTCATAAAGCAACAACTATTTTTGCAAAATAAAGTAAGCCCTTTTCACAAAAAAGGGTGATAGATTTTACCAAAAGGTCTGCTCTTTCTTAAAAAAAGATTGACTTCTTTCTTCAAAATCGTTGAGTATTTTCGTTGAGAGGGTAAATCATAGTTCAAAGCGTGGTGATGACCCACCACAAAAGGCTTGGCCATTTCTTAAACATAGATTTGACCGTTTGCAAAGAAAGGGTTAATCCTTATTCAAAGCGTGGTGATGATTCACTATAAAAAGCATGACCATTCCTTAATCATTGATTTGCCTGTATGCTTGCAAAGGATTAATCATTATTCTAAGCGTGGTGATGACTCACCATAAAAGGCTTGACCTTTTCTTAAACATAGATTTGACCGTTTGCAAAGAAAGGGTTAATCATTATTCTAAACGTGGTGACGGTTCACTATAAAAAGCATGACCATTCCTTAATCATTGATTTGCCTGTATGCTTGCAAAGGATTAATCATTATTTAAGCGTGGTGATGACACACCATAAAAGGCTTGACCATTTCCTAAACATAGATTTCTCCATTTCCATAGAAAGGGGTTAATCGTTTTTCAAAGAGAGATTTAAACCACCATAAAAGGCTACACCACTTATTAAACATAGATTTGACTGTATGCATGGAAAAGGTTAATCGTTTTTCTAAGAGGAGTAAAAGTCCATCATAAAAGGCTTACCGCCTTCTTCAAAAAAACTCGACTGCTGTTGCAAAAAGGATAAATAATTCGAACAAAGAGAACTTTGACAGTTTCTTCAAAAGAGAGGAGGTATCATTTTAAGGCACTACCTCTTTTTATAGTAAACGAATAATGAACATATTAAAAAGAACACACTTAAACTAATAGGATAAGTGCGCTCTTATTTATTATATCATATATAACCTAATATGTATACAACTTAGTTGTACCAAATCTCTCCACCAAGCGTTTGGTCTGTGTTGGTGTGTTCCCGACTATTCTGATTCTCGAAGTCATAGTCTTCGAAGAATTCATGTGTTTTGTTTTCTTTCATGTTAAATACCTCCTATTAATTAGACTAATTGGTAAATATATTATGTTATCCACTAAATGGCTGGTACAAATGTAAGTAAAAAGGAAACGAAAGTCAAGTATTTAGTCTAATTATACTAATTATTTAAACATTTTTTACCAACAAAGGCGTTATTTCGTAATAAAACAATGCTCTTTGTAGCATTACATTCACGCTTCGAAGGAATAAAGAATACAAATAAAACTAATACCAAGTATAGGTTAAGATATACTTGGGTGTACATTCACATTTGAACTCAAAAGTAAGACACTGCCTAAGATTAGTGACAGTTCTTAATTGTGGATTCACTTTAATCTCTTGCAAAGCCAAATGTTCAGAAGAGAAGAGTTTATAGATTGTTTCTTTAGCACACCAAGCAGTAAGTGTATCCAAAGTATTTGTAAATATTTCATCACACCTAAGAAAGCGAGATGCTATACGATTAACTCGATTAGAAAAGTATTCTATATCAATGCCAACCTCATAATTTCGAGAGAGAATTACAGCGACATAACCAATAGTATGAGTGATACTAATATGATATCCCTCGACCATTGGCTTCCCATCCTCATTATGTAAGACAGGTGTTTCAAAGCCTAAGATTTCTTTTAGGATACGACGTACTCCTTCTTTCTCAGCCTGCTTCCCTTTATCAATCTCCAGCAAACCGATAGTTACCTTGCCCTCAGCATCATTCGTTATTCGCACCACAGACTATAACCTTTACTTTACTAATACGTCGCTCTTCTATTTCTAAGACCTCAAACTTATAATCTTTATAAATTAAGACTTCATGTACTGCAGGGAAGTCACCTTTTATCTCTAAAAGTAATCCTGCTAACGAATCAGCATCACCTTCAATATCATCAAATTCATCATCAGGGAGATTAAGAATCTTAAGGAAATCCTTCAAGAGTGTCTTCCCCTCAAAGAGATATGTATTTGAGGCCAACTTAGTATAATTACGTTCGTCTTCATCAAATTCATCATTAATCTCCCCAACTATTTCCTCGAGGATATCTTCCAGTGTCACAATACCACTTGTACCACCAAATTCATCTACCACAATAGCTATATGAACCTTATTCTCTTGGAAATCACGTAAGAGATCATCAATCTTCTTTGTTTCTGGCACGAAATAAGGTGGTCGTATTAAACTTTGCCATCTAAAGTTTGACCCTTTAGAAAGATGAGGTAAGAGATCCTTAATATAAAGTACGCCACGTATATTATCCTGGTTATCTTGATAAACAGGAATACGAGAATAGTTATTCTCAACAATACCCTTCAATACAGTATCATACGAGCAGCGAATATCCAAATCAACAATATCCTGACGAGAAGTCATAATCTCTTTAGCCGTCTCATCACCAAAACGAATAATACCTTGAAGCATACTCTGCTCGTCCTTAATCTCCTCTTTATCTGTTAGTTCTAAGGCTTGTTCAAGTTCATCAACCGACAATTGTCTATTTTCTTTTTGGATAACCTTCTCAGCAAAAGCACCACTCTTCAAAAGTATCGTCTCTATAGGCCAGAACAATCGACGGAAGAACATAATACCTTTAACAGCTTTTCTACAGAAAGCCAATGGTCTACGTCTACTATAAACCTTCGGAATAATTTCACCAAAAAGAAGAAGAAGGAAAGTCAACAAAATGGTTACACAAAGGAATTGCAACCATTCAGCACCAAATGTAAATAAGCTGCCAAAGATGTAATTACACAGCATGATGACCGCCACATTAACAAGGTTGTTTGTGATAAGCACCGTTGCCAATGTACGTTCACTATCATCCCTTAACAGTTCAATAAGCTTATCCGAAGAACTTTTATCCGGGTCAAGTGATTCAACATCAGTAGGCGAAAGACTAAAAAAAGCTATCTCCGATGCACTTGCAAAACCTGACAAAAGAAGAAGTAAAATTACCAACAGAATAGCAACAACAACATTGATATCTATTGGATTAACACTTATATAAGAAGAAAAATCTACTAAAAAGCTATCCATTAAAACGGTAAATTAGTTTCATCTATGGTATCAGCAGACCTATCGTCAGTCTTATCACCAGACACATTTTCCGCTTTGCGAGGCGCAGCAAGCCATTCAAGATTGTCACCATAAATCTCAGTTACATGTCGTCGTATCCCCTTCTTATCATCATAAGAACGATAACGTACTCGCCCCTCAATATAGAGTTTATCACCTTTATGAATATATTTCTCTGCATACTTAGCCAATGCCTTGAATAGAACAATATTATGCCAATCCGTATGATCAGGCACAACAGTACCATTAGGAAGTGTATATCCACGTTCCGTTGTAGCCAACGTAAAAGAAGCTACACACTGGTCGGTATCATAGTACTTCACTTCTGGTTCACGACCGACATTGCCAATCAACATTACTTTATTCATAAAAGCATAATAACAAAAAGGAATGTGGAATTACTTCCACATACCTAAATATCTAAACTTAAAATTCTTACCTTTGGCTGATGGGAATTGACTTCTATTGTCAACTCTGTCTTTTAAGTACTCTACAATGCGATTATAGCAATCCCATCCAGAAACAGCCTTACACTGTGCAACAAAATGTGTATCGCGATATTCGTGCTTACCAGAAGTAGGGATTAGAACAACACGCTTGAAATCAAGTTCACCTTCATACCAACCTTCACGTTCTTCATTAAGATGCATGATAGCAGGACTATCCTTGCGGGCCATACCATCAACAGCTGGGCGAAGCGCCTTCTTTTGCTTGAAGTCCATCATCGTAGCCGCTTCTGTCTTAATCACAATAAAATAAACACGTGGGCGCACCTTATAACGCTTAGGATAGAAAACATCATTAGAAGCATAATTTCTAATATCATCTTCCAACTCTGGAGTAAGCTGAATATCTGGAATTGAGCTTAGAAAATCTAACGCTTCATCGACGCTATGCACTAATACTTCATTATCGAAATATCGTAAGTATAAATTCATAAAGATAATGCTATGTATGTTTCTCTTTAAAAGAGCGGCAAACGAGACTCGAACTCGCGACCCCGACCTTGGCAAGGTCGTGCTCTACCAACTGAGCTATTGCCGCATTAAAAGGTAAGTAATAACAACTTACTAAACTATTCTATGTGAAGAGGAGGAGACTCGAACTCCCACGAAACAATTTTCACTACCCCCTCAAAGTAGCGCGTCTACCAATTCCGCCACCTCTCCAACATGTCCGTGACATTCTGAATAAAAAAGTGCCCAGAACAGGACTCGAACCTGCACGTCGTGAAACACACGCACCTGAAACGTGCGCGTCTACCAATTCCGCCACCTGGGCATATACTAAAAGCAAGAGCTTATATATCTTTCAGAATATCAAAGAGCGGCAAACGAGACTCGAACTCGCGACCCCGACCTTGGCAAGGTCGTGCTCTACCAACTGAGCTATTGCCGCATTTAACGTCTCTCTTTCTCTAAAGAGTTAGACAAGAAGTCGGGGCGACAGGATTCGAACCTGCGACCGCCTGGTCCCAAACCAGATGCGCTACCGAGCTGCGCTACGCCCCGTTGCTTTTCTTTAATGATTAACTCATTTCCGAATTGCGAGTGCAAAGGTACTATATATTTTCTTTACTGCCAAACTTTTCTACGTTTTTTTTCAAGAAAAAATTAATGCTTTTGCATTATTCTGTTAACTTTTCTCTGCTCTAATATTAAATAAACTATTGATTATCAAACTATAATAAAGGCATCACTCTATATCCATATAAACTAAAAAAAAATGTCCTTTCCTAACCTATCTCTACTAAGATCTAACGAACAGACCGCCCTTCTTTCCAAATAAAATTAGAGTATAATGATTAGTTTTACGCTTCAGATATGTAGCGTAATAGAGCTTATAAAGTCAGAAGAAGCTACCCCTCCCCCACCTCGGCTACTAATTTTTCTCCCGTCAACCATCCTTGCTGAGAGGGAAATAATGATTGATATTACCCATACAAGTGGAACTATACGATTAACATTGACCTTTTATTATCCTCCAACAAGAGCTTCATTGTGACTACTTTCCTCTTCTCCTGTTCTCTTTAATAAACACATGTTGGCTCGAGGAGGAAGTAAGTCCAACGATTTGCAACCGCTACTTATATGTAAAACCTCTTATTGCTCTTTGAAGAAAACTCTCCAAGCTACCCCAACAGAAATATTGAAAACGTAAGAACAAGCACAATACATGATAGCAGGAATTGTAGAGATGTTTTACAAACCACTCCCCTATTCTTTCAAACAAGGTTCTGAGGTGATATAAGAAAAGGCCCTTCTTCGTTCGAGAACATGCTCTTCTTGCATGTTGAAGACGCCCTTCTTGAGGCAAGAAGAGCATATTCTCAAACATTATTCGTAATCAATTGATTTATTGCAAGTTATAAGCATATTGTTAATAGACATTATAGTCCTCTTTTGAGGGTATTTAACTTGGTTCTATGTAATGGTTTTTCAATATATCAGTTTTTATCTTCTTTACAGCACCCTCACCTTTTCACGACAACATTCCATCTTACACAAATAGCATTATTCAAGTCTATCACCCTCTTATTAACATAATTCGTGCAATTCGTAGTTTGTCTTCTCAGCTCATCATAGGCTACAAATGACTGTCAATCCAGCGAAGAGATAACAACTACAAACAGTACTCACACGTTATATTTCGCCTTCTACTCCAGCTTTATCAAGACTCAACACAAATACAGAAGAAGTTCACAACGTTGGTAAATAGCGAGTAAATAGAATCGTTTCTATCATAACAACAAACAGATATGAAAACTAACAAAACATAAAGTTCATAATCTGCATCTTGACGTCCTACACATAATATAGGCGTAACTCCTATCGTACATGCCACTGAGAGATAACAATAAGACGTAATCCTATCGAAGCATTTACACCTTATATATATAGTATATAAAAAAAGAACGAAGAGCTTACTCAATAAGAATAACCTCTTCGTTCTTAAATTATAGTTCCTTTATCAGAATCTATTAGTATCTTATTTTATAATACCTTGTTCCTTAAAAATCTTTGTCAGCGCCTGAACGCCACGTTCAACCTGCTCTTCGGTATGAGTAGCCATCAACGCAAAGCGTACCAACGTATCTTGTGGAGCACAAGCAGGAGGAATAACAGGGTTGATAAATACGCCAGCCTCGTAAGCCAATCGCGTAACAATGAAAGTCTTTTCGATATCACGTACATAGAGCGGAATTATCGGACTCTCAGTATCACCAATCTCAAAGCCTTCTTCTCTGAAACGTTTTAGAGCATAATTTGTAACCTTCCATAACTGCTCCAGACGCTCTGGCTCCTGCTCTAAGATATGAAGAGCTTCCAACGCAGCAGCTGTTGCAGATGGAGTATTACTTGCAGAGAAGATATAGGTACGGCAAGTATGACGAAGATAGTTAATGGTATCCTTATCACCTGCTATAAAACCACCGATAGAAGCCAAGCTCTTTGAGAAGGTACCCATAATAAGATCAACCTCATCAGTCAGCCCAAAATGGTCGCAAACACCTCTACCCTGACGACCAAAGACACCTAATCCGTGTGCCTCGTCGACCATAACAGAGCAATTATACTTATGCTTTAACTCTATAATTGCAGGGAGATTAGCAAGGTCTCCCTCCATAGAGAAGACGCCATCAACGACGATCAACTTAACAGCCTCTTTAGGAAGACGCTGGAGAATACGCTCCAAATCCTCCATATCGTTATGCTTGTAACGCAGTTGAGTTGCAAAACTCAAACGACGTCCATCAACAATACTCGCATGATCGCGGTCGTCACAGATGATATAATCACCTCGTCCCACAACCACAGCGAGAACACCAGCATTCACTGAAAAGCCTGTTGAGAAAACAAGCGCCTCATCTTTACCCTCAAAAGCAGCAAGTTCTTTCTCTAACTGTACATGAAGATCGAGCGTTCCATTTAAGAATCGACTTCCAGCACACCCCGAACCATACTTATCAAGAGCACGATGAGCAGCATCAATCACACGCTGATCGTTTGGTAAACCCGTATAGGCGTTAGAACCAAACATAAGAATCTTGTTGCCATCAATATCTGTTACTTCTGTTCCTTGCTTACTTGTAATCTCACGAAAGTATGGATAGACACCTGCCTCCATAAACTTTTGCGGCTCGCGGTAGCTTTTGTACTTGTCTTGTAATTGTCCCATTATTTTTTAATATGGTGTAGTCAATGACTACTTAAATATTATTTTCAGGCTGCAAAGATACTAATTTAGAATGACAAAAAAGTCTTTTTGATTAGAAAAGTGGTTTTTAAACATTTTTACTCTCTTAATCTCCTCGATATAACCAACAAATATGTATCTTTGTACAAATAAACTATGCGCTGATTATTTGGCACAATGAATAAGAAAAAAATAACTTTTATCCTAAACCCAATATCGGGTACAGTCAGTAAAGCAGGCATTCCTGGCCTTATTGAAGAACGGCTCGATAAAGATAGGTTTGACTATTGCATAGCAGAAACAAGTTATGCTAGCCATGCAACTGAGCTCGCAAAGGAAGCGGCAAAAGATGGTGTTGATATTGTTGTTGCTGTAGGCGGAGATGGTACAGTCAACGAAGTTGGAAGAGCATTGACCCAAACAGACACGGCAATGGGCATTCTTCCGTGTGGCTCTGGCAATGGACTTGCCAGACACCTAAACCTACCCATGAACCTTAAGAAGTGTATTGACATTCTAAACTACTGCGATATTAAGAAACTTGACTACGGTATCATTAACGAACATCCATTCTTTTGCACCTGCGGAATGGGCTTCGATGCATTTATTTCTATGAAGTTTGCAGAAGCTGGGAAACGTGGTCCTATCACTTATATGCAGAAGGTTCTTGAGGAGGGATTGCGTTATGAGCCTGAAACTTACGTCATTGAAGATGAAGACGGAACGCATAGCTATAAGGCCTTCCTCGTCTCTGTAGCCAATGCCTCACAGTATGGTAACAATGCATACATCGCTCCTCAGGCATCAATGAGCGACGGACTGTTAGATGTTATCATAATGGAACCATTCGACCTCATCGATGCGCCACAAGTTGCCATAGAACTTTTCAATAAGACATTAGATAAGAATCTGAAGATAAAGACCTTCAGGTCCAAGCATATACACATACATCGTAAGAGCGAAGGTATCATTCACTATGATGGCGACCCTATTACATCAAGTGCAGATGTGGATATTTCTATTGTTCCTAAAGGCATAAACATCATTGTTAACCCTAAGGGTGGGAAGGACTGTAGACAACCAAATATGTTACAAACAGCCTTTTCTGAGATATTCTACAACTTTGACTTGATGAGACAAGACCTTACCAAACAAAGTAGAAAAGTACAGGCAATCAATAAGAATCTGCTTCGCAAACTGAATATATAGAAACTCCATAACAAGGCGCATGGGCTTTACTTTTAAGCAATTCCATATCGTTGACAACCACACGGCCATGAAGGTCGGGACAGATGGGGTATTGCTTGGAGCTTGGGCACAAGGAGGTAAGAAGATTCTTGACATCGGAACAGGGACAGGACTCATCGCTCTCATGATGGCTCAACGTTTTCCTTTAGCCGACATTGACGCTATAGAGATAGACAAAGGAGCTTTCGAGGATGCTCAGCTTAACGTTTCACAATCTCCGTTCAACGAT
Organism: Prevotella jejuni; assembly: GCF_900187995.1. Taxonomy (GTDB): domain Bacteria; phylum Bacteroidota; class Bacteroidia; order Bacteroidales; family Bacteroidaceae; genus Prevotella; species Prevotella jejuni. Next base: position 26,918 of record NZ_FZNZ01000022.1, on the reverse strand, counting down.
AGAATAAACATCATCAATTGTTGTCTACAAGACTATCAGCTATGTCATGAAACCTGTACTGAGGGCGTTTATGATGCAATCGTCTGTAATCCGCCATATTTCATCAACTCATTAAAAAATCCTTTACAGTCAAGAACGACTGCAAGGCATGCTGATTCCCTCTCTCCTCAAGAACTTATTTATCATGCTAAGAGGCTCCTTAAAACAAAGGGAACGCTCTCCATTATCATTCCCTACGACAACAAAGATATACTTGAAGCAGAAGCTATATTTAACGGATTATCAGTATTGAAGCTTGTAAACATTAAGACTAAATCTTCAAAACCAGCTAAACGCTGCTTAATAGAATTTGGGAAGGACGCTACTAAACAATGTGAGACGGAAGAACAAGTGCTGACCACCGATAAGGGGACACGCACAGAATGGTATCAAAATATTACACAAGAATTCTACATCAAGTAGGCATGAAGTAGATAGACAATAAGGTAAAAACATTACCATCTATCTCAAAGAGCTTATGCGTTGTTATATATGCTGTTTAACCATATCAAACAGCAAGCTTAAAGCCCCGAAAAACAGTTTTTCTTATTTACATTGCAACTCATCCTAACCACCATCTCTTCACGCATATAAACCAGTCTTTTTACGAGAGAGCCAATTAAAGCACAATTATTCTTTCAGTCTTTCGGTTTTATTTTGTACCTTTGCAAGCTAAAAGTAGGTATAAAAGAACTTTATGAAACAAAATAGCTCTATTCAAATGATTACTGATTACGAGGGTGATATGCCAAAGTTAGACATACAGGTCGACGGCGAGATACCCGTTTTCGTAACCCGTAACCTCGTTATGTTCCCTGGGATTCTCTCCCCTATCCTCGTTGGAAGGAAGCCAACATTAGAACTTGTTAGACACTTGGAAGAGAATCCAAACACAATCATAGCGATTGTCAGTCAGAAAGATAGCAACATTAACGAGCCTCAAGAGGACGACATCTATACGACAGGTATCTATGCACGCTTCGTTCGTGCCTTTGATATGCCTGGTAATTACGAAGGTAATAACCGCACAGTGATATTGCAAGGTCTTGGCAAGTGTAAGATAAAGAAGATTACAACAACAACACCTTACATGAAGGGATACACTGTGGCTATACCAGAAGAGGCTGAGCCTGAAAAGGACAAAGAGTTTTCTACAGCAGTAGAAGACATGAAGGTGGTCGTAAAGGAATATATCCATGGTAGTGACGACATTCCAGACGATTCACAATTCGCACTTGACAACATTAATAATCCTGTCATTGCAGTGAATTATATTTGCTCAACAATGCCATTCCCTGTGACTGACAAGATTCAAATGTTGGAAGAAAACTCTATCAAGGATCGCTTATTCTCATTGATGAAGGTGCTAAATCGTGAAATACAATTCCAGCATCTTCGCCAAGACATACGCTCTAAGACACGTGAAGATCTCGATGAGCAGCAGCGCGAATACTTCCTGCATCAGCAGATTAAGAATATTAAGGAGGAGTTAGGGGATGGCGATTCTGCACCTGACAAGAAGGAGTTGCTTGAGAAGGCAAAGAACAAAAAGTGGCCAGAAGAGGTTGCTAAAGTTTTCCAAAAGGAATTAGACAAACTCGAAACATTAAATCCACAAAGTCCTGACTATAGTGTACAAGTAAACTACTTGCGCACAATGGTTAGTCTGCCTTGGGATGAATATACCAAAGACGACCTTGATTTGAAGCGTGCGAAACGTATTCTTGACAAAGATCACTATGGCATGGACAAGGTGAAGGAACGTATCCTTGAATACATTGCCGTCCTTCAGTTGCGTGGCAATCTAAAGTCACCAATCCTCTGTCTTTACGGTCCTCCGGGTGTTGGTAAGACCAGTTTGGGCAAGAGTATAGCCGAAGCTATGAAACGTAAGTATGTTCGTGTGTCATTAGGTGGCCTCCATGATGAGTCAGAAATCCGAGGACATCGTAAGACTTACATTGGTGCTATGCCTGGACGTATCATCAAGAATATTCAAAAGGCAGGCTCATCAAATCCTGTTTTCATTCTTGACGAGATTGACAAAGTTACTCAGAACACTGTTAACGGCGACCCTTCATCAGCCTTATTGGAGGTTCTCGACCCTGAGCAGAACAATGCTTTCCACGATAATTACTTGGATATGGACTACGATTTATCAAAGGTCTTATTCATTGCAACGGCCAATGACATCAATACAATCCCACGTCCACTACTCGATCGTATGGAACTTATCGAGGTTTCAGGCTATATCACGGAAGAAAAGGTAGAGATAGCAAAGCGCCACCTCGTACCAAAAGAACTCGAAAACACAGGTTTAGACCAGTTAGAAGAGAAGCCAAAGTTTGCCAAGGCAACGCTGGAGAAGATTATCGAAAGCTATACTCGCGAAAGTGGTGTGCGTCAACTTGAGAAGCAAATCAACAAAGCTATGCGCAAGTTGGCTTTCAAGCAGGCAATGGACAAGCAACTTCCTTATACGAAGATTACACCAGATAAGTTGGAAGATCTATTAGGTAAGCCACCTTTCACACGTGATATCTACCAGGGCAACAAATATGCTGGTGTGGTAACAGGTCTTGCATGGACCAGTGTTGGCGGTGAGATTCTCTTTATTGAAACCTCACTTTCTAAGGGTAAAGCGGGTAAGTTAACCCTGACTGGTAACCTTGGTGATGTCATGAAAGAGTCTGCTGTCATTGCATTGGAGTATGTCAAGGCACATATCAGCGCATTGAACGTTGATTATCGCATCTTTGAACAGTGGAATATCCATATCCACGTACCAGAAGGAGCAACTCCGAAGGATGGTCCTTCAGCTGGTATCACCATTGCAACAAGTATTGCTTCAGCACTCACACAGCGCAAGGTGCGTAAGAACACAGCTATGACGGGTGAGATAACCCTACGTGGTAAGGTTCTTCCAGTGGGTGGTATCAAGGAGAAGATACTTGCTGCTAAACGTGCAGGAATTACTGATATCGTGATGTGTTCAGAGAATAAGAAGGATGTTGAGGAGATTCCTGAGGTTTATCGTAAGGGACTTCAATTCCACTTTGTTGAGAACATTCAGCAGGTATGGGACTTTGCTTTGACCGATGAAAAGGTAGAACGCCCTGTAGACTTTACGATTGTTGAAGAAAAGAAGGAGGAAACAAAATAATGACATTTGAGCTTCAGCATACAGATAATGCCAGTGATGCCCGCACAGGTATCATCACAACCGACCACGGACAGATAAAGACTCCTATCTTTATGCCTGTTGGTACCGTCGGTTCTGTTAAGGGTGTACACTTTGAGGAGTTGCGAAAACAAGTTAAGGCACAGATTATCTTAGGTAATACCTATCACCTTTACCTGCGTCCAGGACTTGATATCATCAAGGCTGCAGGTGGTCTGCATGGTTTCAATGGTTGGGATCGTCCAATCCTGACAGACTCTGGTGGCTTCCAAGTTTTCTCATTGACAGGTATTCGCAAACTGTCAGAAGAGGGCTGTGAGTTCAGAAGTCACATCGATGGTTCTAAGCATATCTTCACACCAGAGAACGTGATGGACACCGAACGAATCATTGGTGCCGATATCATGATGGCTTTCGACGAGTGCCCTCCAGGGCAGAGTGACTACCAATATGCCAAGAAGAGTTTGCAACTAACGCAACGTTGGCTTGACAGATGTATTAAACGTTTCAACGAGACGGAGCCGCTCTACGGTCATAACCAGAGTCTCTTCCCTATCGTTCAAGGCTGTACTTACAAGGACTTACGCCGTGAAGCGGCGAAGTTTGTGGCTGATAAGGGTGCAGATGGTAATGCTATCGGTGGCTTGGCAGTTGGTGAACCAACAGAGGTAATGTATGAGATGATTGAAGTTGTCAATGAGATTCTTCCAAAGGACAAGCCTCGTTACCTGATGGGAGTTGGTACACCACAGAACATTCTTGAAGCTATTGAACGCGGTGTGGATATGTTTGATTGTGTTATGCCTACCCGTAACGGCCGTAATGCAATGCTCTTCACCTACAATGGTACGATGAACATGAAGAATAAGAAGTGGGAAAATGATTTCTCACCGATTGATCCTGATGGCTGTGATATTGATATTATCACAAGTAAAGCCTATCTCCATCATCTCTTCAAGGCAGGAGAATTGCTCGCAATGCAGATTGCCAGCATCCATAACCTTGCATTCTATCTCCGTCTCGTAACGGATGCACGTACACATATTGAGCAAGGTGACTTCGTACAGTGGAAAGCTTCTGTCATTGAACAGTTAGGAAGAAGAATTTAAGAAGAAACCAAATGAGTAAGGTTAAAGAGATTGTTGATAAAGTTAAGAAACTGATTAATCATTTCGGGCAACGTGTTATTGCACGCTTTCCTGTCTTGAAGAAGGTAGGACATCTACTTCAGATGCTCTCCCCTTCTCGTTATATTGGTATTCTGGACTGGTATATCATTAAGAAATTCATAGGTACATACATCTATGCTATCTTATTGATTATCTCCATTGCTATTGTGTTCGACTTCAACGAGAACCTCTCTAAGTTCACGCAATATCATGCTCCATGGCGAGCAATCATCTTTGATTACTACGCCAACTTCGTCCCTTACTATTCCAATCTCTTCTCTCCACTATTCGTATTCATTGCAGTTATCTTCTTTACTTCTAAACTGGCAGGTAACTCTGAGATTATTTCAATGATGGCAGCTGGCGTTTCCATCAGACGACTGATGCGTCCCTACATGATATCATGTGTGCTCATCGCAGGCTTAACATTCTATCTTAACAGCTTTGTGATACCTCATGGGACTGTTATTCGCCAAAACTTTGAGTCTCTCTATCGTAATTCTAAAAAGAACACATCGGCAGAGAACGTACAACTGTTTGTTGCAAAGAATACTACCGCTTATATTCAGCATTACGACGACCAGTATAAACGGGGCTATGGGTTCTCACTTGTAAAGACTAAAAACAAGAAGATTGTTAGCCACATGACTGCAATGGAGATTCAGTATGATACCGTTGCTGACACAAAGTATCATTGGAAGGTTAGCAATTGGAAGATACGTACACTGAAAGGACTAAAGGAGCATATCCAAAGCGGAGCCTCAAAGGACACCGTTCTACTCATGGAACCGACCGACCTTGTCTATTCTAAAGGTCAACAGGAGACCTTTACCTCCCCAGAACTACTAAACTATATCTCCAAGCAGACCAGCCGTGGTTCTGGTAATGTGGTACAGTATGAAGTTGAGTTCCACAAGCGAATAGCAATGTCGTTCTCCTCCTTCATCCTAACTATCATCGGTCTCTCCCTCTCTTCACGTAAGAGGAAAGGTGGAATGGGACTCTATCTTGGAATCGGTTTGGCTTTGAGTTTCGGCTATATCATGCTCCAAACCGTTTCAGCAACCTTTGCTATTAAGGATGACACACCGCCTATATTGGCAGCGTGGATACCAAATATTATCTTTGCTATCATCGCCTACTTCTGCTATAGGCATGCACCAAGTTAATAAGGCGGACAAAACAAAAGTAAAAACTACCCTCATTGAAGAAGGGCAAAACAGTAGAATATGTATTTTGAAGATTTAGATTTAAACGATAACGTACTTGACGCACTATATGACATGCGTTTTGATGAATGTACTCCAGTTCAGGAGAAGTGCATTCCCGAGATATTAAGAGGACACGACGTATTGGGTGTTGCCCAGACTGGAACAGGTAAAACAGCGGCTTACCTACTCCCAGTTCTCTCTAAACTGGCTGATGGTGGCTACCCTGAGTCAGCAATTAATTGTGTCATCATGTCGCCTACACGCGAGTTAGCACAGCAGATTGATCAAGGTATGCAGGGCTTTGCCTACTATCTTAATGGTGTATCTTGTGTTGCTGTCTATGGCGGTAATGATGGTAATAGATACGACCAGGAGTTGAAGAGTCTCGCATTGGGAGCAGACGTAGTGATTGCTACACCGGGCCGTTTCATCTCTCATATCTCTCTTGGAAATGTAGACTTATCTAAGGTGAGCTTCTTCATCCTGGACGAAGCTGACCGCATGCTCGACATGGGTTTTGCGGATGACATTATGACTATTGCTAAGAAATTACCTGCTACATGTCAGACAATTATGTTCTCTGCTACCATGCCTAAGAAGATAGAAGAACTTGCTAAGACACTGCTAAAGAATCCTGTTGAGATTAAACTCGCTGTTAGTAAACCTGCAGAGAAGATTCAGCAGACAGCTTACGTATGCTATGAGACACAGAAGATGGGTATCATTAAGGATATCTTCAAGGCTGGCGATCTCAAGCGTGTCATTATCTTCTCGGGTTCAAAACAGAAGGTAAAGCAGATTGCAGGATCGCTTAATCGTATGCACATCAACTGTGGTGAGATGCATTCCGACCTCGATCAAGAACAGCGCAATGACGTTATGTTTAAGTTCAAGAGCGGACAAATAGATGTACTGGTTGCTACAGACATCGTTGCACGTGGTATTGATATCGATGACATAGCAATGGTCATCAACTATGATGTACCTCATGATGCAGAGGATTACGTACACCGCATCGGTCGTACAGCACGTGCTGACCGTGACGGAAAGGCGATTACCTTTGTGAACGAAGATGATATCTATTTCTTCCAACAGATTGAATCATTCTTAGAGAAGGAGATTGAGAAGGGACAACTACCAGCTGACCTTGGTGAAGGACCAGAATATAAGAGCAACGGAAAGCCTAAAAAGGGTGGCAATAGTGCCAAGAACCGCCGCCGTAAGGACCGCGACCATCAGAGTCACAAGGACAAGAAACAGGGAAACAACAAGCAGCGCAACAGACGTCCTGCACCACAAACACAGAACAACGTTGACGAGAACAACGCGAACCAACAGGAGCGTAAGGCTGGTAACAAACAGAATAATAAAACTCAAAAGCAGCAAGATAACAAGCCTGCAGCAACTGAGGGTAAACCAGTAAACAAGAAGAAAAACCGTCAGAATAAGGGTAAGCAGCAGGAGCGTCAGCCAAAAGCTGAGAACGAGAAGCGCAATGACAGAAAACCTGCTAATAATAAAGGCAATGCTGAAAACACTACCAATCAGCAGAATAAGAAGCCTAACAATAAGCGTAAGAAACGTAACAACCGCCAGCGTACACCAGAAGACAAGTCTGTAAGAAGGAGTACGAAATATGATATTCGTGAGGATTTACCATCAACATCCAACAAAGAATCAGGCTTGAAGGCGCTTATTAAAAAGCCTCTGAAGTGGCTTCGTGGACTTGGTAAGAAGTAAAACAAGTGTGCTTACACATTATTATATAATGCCCATAACCCAAGAACAAGGGTTATGGGCATTGTTTTATTCCCACCTGCCCATTAATGAATGATACGCATAACAGCACCTTTTTTAGCCTCATCAACATCTTCTATGGGGGTAACTCTGTAATCAAACTCCTCATTGCAAGGAAGGGAAAGGAAGAAAAACCACCTTCTCCTACTTACAAGAAAACTATCACTCGACGCTTCTAAGCGCCCTATGTATTCGTAAAAAATCACTACATTGCATCAAACTGAACTCTCTCTAAGTAGAAGTATATTATCTCTTAAATACGACTTTGTAACATACAACAAATCAAGATATTACATATAACCTCAAAGAAGATGCTTCTCTTGACCATAGAAAGGCGTCTTCAACACGCAAGAAGGGCATGTTCTTAAACATTGAAGAGCGTCTTCTTAAACTATGACGAGCATATATTAGACATGAGAGGAGCGAAAATAGTTGACAGAAAGGTCGAGAAACCTCCTTCCCCAGCCCCGCTCAAAAAGAAAAGGATGCGCCTAACGATATAAAGTTCACTATGATTATATGGGTCATTAAATGATTTTCATAACAAAGATATAGACTTAAAGACATGCCAAAATCAGTAGATGAAAAGTGAGTTTATAGTTATTGATGGGAGTGAGCACTTGGAGGAGGCTGCGTTCCTCGGCTGACATGAACAGAGTATATACCCATACACTAACAAAATAGAAATATATTTTAGGTGCAAGGTAATTTATGTGACTAAAGAGCAAAGAATTATATCGAAAATAAAACAGAGCTTTTTCGTATAAAATAAATTTCCTGTCATTACTGTCATCACCTTGTTGTATGTAACTAATTAGCTTACAATATTTTATACGAAATGTTAAATATGACAGCAAACTTAAATAAAAAAAAGTTCAGTATAATATGGTATTTGATTTACATATATATGTTGTAAAATTGAAGAGCAATCTGACCTTCGGAATGAACGGTAAGAAAAGGGAGTATCCACACATCCAATCTGTTGCGAAAAGGATTTCTGTTTGTCTATTAAATCAATGAAAGAATACAAACAACAAGGGATTTGTTGACACGTAACGACACTGAAAAACAGAGAAAAAAGAGATTTAATGGCGTTACAAAAAGATACTTTATAATAGAAACTAAGGATAACTAATTAACACTGTAATCAAATATTTAACGACAAAATGACAAGTAATTTAACAAAAAATATTACCTTTGCAAGGTAAACAAGCGTAAATATATGAAATAAAACATTTCAGGGTATAATAATAAAAACAACTATTTATGAAAGCAACAGAAGTCGTAGAGAGATTAAAACAGCGTTTTCCAAATGAGCCAGAGTATATTCAGGCTGTTTCACAGGTATTAGATACGATCGAAGATGAATATAATAAACATCCAGGTTTTGAGCAAGCCAATCTTATCGAGCGACTCTGTGTGCCAGACAGAATCATAAAGTTTCGTGTAAACTGGGTTGATGACAGGGGAAATGTACAAACTAATATGGGTTTTCGTGTACAGCATAACAACACTATTGGACCTTACAAAGGTGGATTACGTTTCCATGCATCGGTTAATGAGTCCATCTTGAAATTCCTTGCCTTTGAACAGACATTCAAGAACTCACTGACAACACTCCCTATGGGTGGCGCTAAGGGTGGTTCAGACTTTTCTCCTCGAGGTAAGTCAAATGCAGAGGTAATGCGTTTCTGCCAGGCTTTCATGAGAGAATTGTGGAATTACATTGGTCCAGACTGTGACGTTCCAGCCGGTGACATCGGTGTTGGTGGACGCGAAGTTGGCTATATGTTTGGACAATATAAGAAACTGACTAATCAGTTCGTTGGTATCCTTACGGGTAAAGGTCAGGAGTTCGGTGGTTCCCTTATCCGTCCTGAAGCAACAGGATATGGTAATGTATACTTCTTGCAGAACATGCTCAAGACTCGTAATATTGACCTTAAAGGTAAGACTGTCCTCGTCTCTGGTTCGGGTAATGTAGCACAATACACAATAGAAAAGCTTTTAGAATTAGGTGCAAAACCTTTGACTTGTTCTGACTCTGATGGCTATATCTACGACCCAGATGGTATTGACGAGGAAAAACTCGCTTATATCATGGAACTCAAGAACATTGAACGTGGGCGTATTCGTGAGTATGCTGAGAAGTATAATGTGAAGTATGTCCCAGGAGGAAGACCTTGGTCTGAGAAAGCTGACATCGCAACTCCATGTGCGACACAGAATGAAATCAACGGAGAAGCAGCTGCTGAACTCGTAAAGAATGGTGTTATCGCTGTGACAGAAGGTGCAAACATGCCTTCTACACCAGAGGCTGTAAGGGTCTTCCAAGAAGCAAAAGTGCTTTATTGCCCAGGTAAAGCAAGTAATGCCGGCGGTGTAGCTGTATCAGGACTTGAGATGAGTCAGAACTCAGGACGACTGAAATGGAGTCGTGAAGAGGTTGACCAAAAACTCCATCAGATTATGGATGATATCCACGCAAACTGTGTCAAGTATGGTACAGAAGCCGATGGATATATCAACTATGTAAAGGGTGCTAACGTTGCAGGCTTTATCAAGGTTGCTAAGGCAATGATGGCGCAAGGCGTTATTTAGGTTTTCTACGCTTATCAAACGCAACTAAAAAACAGGAGCACACAGCTTTAACCATAGAGAAGGTTCATAGTATTTATTCAAAATGATATAAGATAGAATACTTAAAAGGACGTTCAAAGGGTTTAGCCTGTGTGCTTCTGACATATTTCGTACTATCACCAGCATAATTCTTATACGACACAAAAGATTATTAAACAATTCCCTGTTGACCTTGAAAACACCCCTACTCAACTCCCCCAAGCTACAAACATACTTTGAAACATAACAAGACAAGTTCGTTTATTTCCGTAGAATTTAGTACTTTTGTAGCTGAATTAAAATTAAGATTATGAAACTTTCAACAATATTACTTTCCATCATGTTAGGACTCAGTTCTTCAACTATGGCACAACAGAAGGATGTTACCATCAAACTTATCGAAACAACTGACGTGCATGGTTCTTTCTTTCCATACGACTTCATCACTCGAAAGCCTAAGAGCGGTTCAATGGCAAGAGTCTATACATTAGTAGAAGAACTGCGTAAGAAGGATGGAAAAGACAATGTCTATTTATTGGATAATGGTGATATCCTACAAGGTCAGCCTATCTCCTACTATTATAATTACGTTGCACCAGAGAAGACTAACATCGCAGCAAGCGTACTTAACTATATGGGATATGACGTAGCAACGGTAGGAAACCACGATATTGAAACAGGACACATGGTTTATGACAAATGGTTTAAGGAGTTGAAGTTCCCTATCCTTGGTGCAAATATTATCGACACAAAGACTAATAAGCCTTATATCTTACCTTATTATACTATCAAGAAAAAGAATGGTATTAAGGTTTGTGTTATCGGTATGCTCACCCCTGCTATACCTAACTGGTTGAAAGAGAGCATTTGGAGTGGTCTACGTTTTGAAGAAATGGTCTCTTGTGCCAAGCGAACAATGGCAGAAGTGAAGACGAAAGAAAAGCCAGACGTTATTGTTGGTTTATTCCATTCTGGTTGGGATGGTGGTATCAAGACACCTGAATACGATGAAGATGCTTCGAAGAAAGTAGCAAAGGAAGTGCCTGGTTTTGATATTGTTTTCTTCGGTCATGACCATACCCCACATAGTTCTATTGAAAAGAATATTGTTGGTAAAGACGTAATCTGTCTTGACCCTGCTAACAATGCACAACGTGTAGCGATAGCAACATTAACCCTTAGACCTAAGACAGTCAAAGGTAAGCGTCAATATACCGTAACAAAAGCTACGGGTGAATTGGTTGATGTAAAGGAACTCAAAGCTGATGATGCTTTCATTCAACACTTCCAACCAGAGATTGATGCCGTAAAAGCATGGAGCGATCAGGTAATTGGAAGATTTGAAAATACTATCTATACAAAAGATAGTTACTTCGGCAACTCTGCTTTCAACGACCTTATCCTCAACTTGGAGTTGGAGATTACTAAGGCAGATATTGCTTTCAATGCACCTTTATTATTCAACGCATCTATCAAGGCTGGTCCTATCACTGTTGCTGATATGTTCAATCTTTATAAGTATGAGAACAACCTCTGCACCATGCGTTTGACTGGTAAAGAGATTCGTAAGCATCTTGAAATGAGTTATGATTTGTGGTGTAACACGATGAAGAGCCCTGAAGATCATCTACTTTTGCTCTCAAATACACAGAATGATGCACAACGTCTTGGCTTCAAGAACTTCTCATTCAACTTTGATTCAGCAGCTGGCATTGATTATGAAGTCGATGTTACAAAACCTGATGGACAAAAGGTACGTATACTTCGCATGAGTAATGGAGAACCATTTGATGAGAATAAGTGGTACACAGTAGCAGTTAATAGCTATCGTGCTAATGGTGGTGGCGAGTTATTAACCAAGGGTGCTGGTATTCCACGTGACTCTTTGAAGAGTCGAATCATTTGGGAAAGTCCAAAAGACCAACGCCATTATTTAATGGAAGAGATAAAGAAAGCTGGTGTGATGAATCCACAGCCAAACCATAACTGGAAGTTTATTCCAGAGACATGGACCGTTCCTGCTGCTGCACGTGACCGTAAACTTCTTTTTGGCGAATAAACAAATAAGAAGGGAAAGTAACCAAAGAGCAATAAACATAATGATAGTTTAGAGTTTAAGGTTAATAGAATTAGGCAAAAGATTAATACTGAGGCCAATGAAAAAATACTGGTTTGTTTTCTGTAAGACAGATATCATGCTTGAGAAAGTGGGTAAAGACTATACCATTCCACTTTCTGAAGAAGCTCCAGTAACACTACATCCTTGGACACATGTGCTGAATGTCACTCCTATGGAGGATGGTACAGAAGTGAAGGCGGTCATGATAGACCAACCAATTACAGACAATCCTCTGTATGAGATGTGTGGCTTACGTCCATCTTTCTACCACCTTTCCAAGGAACTTTATCTTAAGGCTGGCAAGTGTCATGAACTACTTTACTGGGATAATAACACTAAGTTCTGTGGCGTTTGTGGTGCACCAATGAAGATGCACACTGATATATCAAAGCGTTGTACGAATTGTGGAAAAGAAGTATGGCCACAATTGGCAACAGCAGTCATCGTTCTTGTACACCGAGGCAACGAAGTCCTTTTGGTACATGCTCGTAACTTCAAGACCGATTTCTATGGACTTGTAGCGGGGTTTGTTGAGACTGGTGAAACACTCGAAGAGGCTGTACATCGTGAGGTAAAAGAAGAAACAGGAATCAAGATAAAGAACATCCGTTATTTTGGTTCACAACCTTGGCCCTATCCTTGTGGTCTGATGGTAGGTTTTAATGCCGATTATGACGGTGGGGACATTCATCTACAACAAAGCGAACTATCAAAAGGAGCCTGGTTTACTAAAGACAATCTACCAACCATTCCTGAGCCTTTATCAATAGCACGAATGATTCTTGATGATTGGATAAATAAAACATCAATATAAACTAAAGAGTATTTAAACCTTAAAACAATGATGACTTTCTTAGAAAAAGCCCTCGGATTTGATTCCAAATCTATGAAGCTCCGCACTGAGATTATTGCAGGAGCAACAACATTCTTAACTATGAGCTATATCTTAGCTGTCAATCCAAGTATTCTTGCAAGTACTGGTATGGACAAGGGAGCACTCTTCACTGGTACAGCACTGGCAGCAGCTATAGCTACATTGTTGTTAGCATTTATGGCAAAGCTTCCTTTTGCACAAGCTCCATCTATGGGTCTTAACGCCTTCTTTGCCTATACACTCTGCGTATCATTAAAGTTTACATGGCAGCAGTCGCTTGCTATCATGCTCATTGAGGGTATTCTCTTCGTCGTAATTACCTTCTTCAACGTGCGAGAGATGATTCTCAATGCTATCCCGACAAATTTACGCTATGCCATATCAGCTGGTATTGGTATGTTCATTGCTTTTATCGGTCTGAAGAATGCAAATATTATCGTTAATAACGATGCAACCCTCGTTGGCTTAGGAGCCTTCACACCTACCTGTATTCTTGGTATCATTGCTATCTTACTCAGTGGTGCGCTCATGGCAAGAAACGTCAAAGGCTCTTTGTTCTGGGGTATCATCATCACAACAATTATAGGTATACCAATGGGCGTAACAGTCTTTCCTAATGGATGGCTACCAGTTTCTGCACCACAGGACATAACTCCTATCTTCTGTAAGTTTGACTTTTCAGGTCTTCTGAATCTTAAGACTGTATTGGTAATATTCTCTCTACTCTTAATAAACATCTTTGACACTATCGGCACCCTGATGGGCTTAGCTGATAAAACAGGTATAGTTGAACCAAATGGCAACATCCCGCATGTAAAGGAAGCAATGATGAGTGATGCCATTGGTACAACTTGCGGTGCTATGTTGGGTAGTTCTACGCTAACTACATACGTTGAGAGCGCAAGCGGTATTGCAGAAGGTGGTCGATCTGGTGTAACAGCATTTACAGTAGGTATTTTCTTCATCGTATCACTCTTCCTCTCCCCTATCTTCTTACTCATCCCAAGTGCAGCAACAAGTGGAGCTTTGGTTATGGTAGGTGTACTGATGATTGACTCTGTAAAGAAAATCAATCTTCAGGATATTACAGAATCATTCCCAGCCTTCATCACAATGATTACAATGGTGCTTTGCTATTCTATCGCTGATGGTATTTGCTTAGGAATCATTGCATATGTATTCATGAAGACTTTTACACGTCAGTGGAAGGATCTGAACTGGACACTCGTTGTATTAGCAGTTCTCTTTATCCTGAACTTTGTGAGAAGCTAACAACGACTTTTAAATAAGCAACTCCCTATGAGTCATAAAGCTACTCATAGGGAGTTTTTATTTATATCACCATACCACACCTACTCTAAAAGAACATTTCTTTGTCATATAATAGAAAAAGAAGAAAAAACCATGATAAAGTTTGCACAATTAAAATAAAATGACTACTTTTGCAACCGCTTACGAAAAGTAAGGGCGTTTAGCTCAGCTGGTTTAGAGCATCTGCCTTACAAGCAGAGGGTCGGCGGTTCGAATCCGTCAACGCCCACCACCTTGGGTAGTTTCCAGAGTGGCCAAATGGGGCAGACTGTAAATCTGCTGCTTCTAGCTTCGGTGGTTCGAATCCATCACTACCCACAAAAGAGTTGTAATCATCTGATTACAACTCTTTTGCTTTATATATCTATTGAGATACTACCGACCTATACCCTACTCCACTATGATTAAGAGATAAGTATATAGAGGTAATCATGGACTTATAATCTTTAACTGGTAGCCTTGTAACCATTGAAATCATTCGTTATAGCACTACCCTTCAACTCGCCTTTGCCTCCTTTAGCTTTCTCCGTGATGATTTAAGAACAGCCTACCGAATGTCACGGGACAATATTATTTCTATGTGCAGTAAAATCTATGAATTTGCCCAATACAAATACGTAAAACAACCACACAATTATACCAATTATTTTTTATTTTAGTTTGCTGTCACATTTAACATTTCGTGTAACTACATATAAATTAATTAGTTATATACACTTAAAGGATGACAGATATGACAGCAAAGTTCGTTTTGATAAAATTACTTCAGAATAATCTCTTACCTTAAAGCACGATTATTCAACCCATATTCTTATCTGTACGACATAATTACAGCTAAGCCACTACCCCGAAGCAATCATTATACCGAGAATACAGCTTATTAGATTAAAACAATATATGGTCCAATGCACAAGGTTCTCAAGTCTGATAATATCGTCTTTCTTCGTGAATCTACACCTCTCACCCTTATCAGACAGGCTGCTAACACATTAATAAAACAACCCCAACCAAACAATATCTTTACCCCCTTAAGAGAGTTCTATGATTACTCCCCACTCTATTCGGAGAAGACGAAGGAATGAAATAACCTTTCTTCAAGGACTATTTGCATGTATTATTAAGCGTTACGTTGTGAGAAGAAGAACTTTCACTTCCCTCTATCAATACCATACATAAGACAACTCCACCAATTGTACCACTTTTAGGGATCACTAATTGTATCGTAAAAAATAATTACATAATTAGAGAGCAACATTCTCAAGTCCGAGGAATGAAATCTTCTACTAACGAGCTTATAACTCACAAGAAATCAATACATTACAAAGAGCATTAAAGAACATGCCCTTCTTGCTTCAAGAAGAGCGTCTTCAACATGCAAGAAGAGCATGTTCTCGAATATAGTTAGGCCTTTTCTATCAATCCAAAGAGCCTGTATTAGCCTTAATGGGGAGCAAAAATACTGACAAATAATCAAGGTTTTAAGAAGTGAAAGAATATAAAAGCTAAATGATACAAGCATTGACTACACTACAGTCAAATATCGACATAAAAAAAGACCCTCATTACTGAGAGTCTCTTGAGGTGCCTAGCGGAATCGAACCGCTCTACATGGTTTTGCAGACCATTGCCTAACCTCCCGGCCCAAGCACCATTCTATTACAAATCATAATTGCGATTTGCGAGTGCAAAGATAATCAATTAATTCGGTTCAACCAAACAATTTAGAGACTTTTTTCAATAAACATGATATCAACTCAATGTTATGAACAAACTCAACAAGTCTCTATAGCCTATCTTGTAAGAGATGGTATAAACAAAACTAATGACAAATATCTCTTCAGGAACTACTTGAAGCATACAGGCTTCTTGCGCCCTTTCCTTTTCTGCTTTGCTTTCAACTGGTCATGTATAGCACAGCCAGCACATCCATGACAAGGATCACTCGCCGCTCTAAACGTTTGCCACGTACGATAAGCCACATAGCCAATAGCCGACAAAATCACTATGGCTAAGACAACATACTGCCACATAAATCCTCCTTTCTACTCTTTTTATACTGGGTTGTCAGTAGAATCTTCTGTGAAGAGGTCCTCCGCAACGTTCATTTCGTCATCATCAAACCACTTTGACAGTTTATCCTGTGCCTGCTTCTTAATGTCATCATCGATAGAAGTCCACACTTTGTTCAGTGCATAAAGTAGGACAGTAAGGTCGTCGGTGAGTCCTGCTATAGGAATAGCATCTGGTACAATATCAAGCGGAGAGATAAGGTATCCCAACGCACCAATGATAATCGCCTTATCCTTCAATGACACTTTATCACTCTGCAATAAGTAATATAGTAGCAAAGCAACATATACCAACTTAGCACCTGCACGTTTTGCAATACGCTGAATCTTATCAAAGAACCCCTGCTGGGTGAACTTATCTTTATATTTCTGTAAATCAGGTAACTCCATACTTATCGTTAAAACATTAATTAAACCTACTCGAATGCCATCACACGGTCCACATAAGCCTTTGCTTCTGGGTAATCCAAGTTTGCACGTCGAATCTTACTACGTACCATCAACTTCATGAGGATTCTGTAAAGAAGGAAGAGAATGAGTCCTACACCAATCGCCGCCAACACATTCAATGCCCCTTTGAAAGGCAAAGAGTCATCACGAAAAGCCGATAAAATCAATATTGGCAGACACATTAGGAACCCTGCTATCGTATAGCGTGTACGCTCCGTTCCCTCGCTATCCAAAGCCGCTTGATAATCGAAGAGATAATTAGAAAGGTCCTCTTCGCTAAGCTCTGCTGGCAACTGAGGGAACCCATCTTCGTCTTTATGGTTTCGGATTTTATTTTCTACAGTGCGTTGAAAATCGTCCAACACAGTTACATATTTTTCTTCTAAATCTTTCATAAGATCTTAAAGTATTAATTTTAGTATTGTTACATTCCCTCTAATCTCTCCGTTATACCCACATGAGAGAAAAAGAACTTATATGAAAGAAAAATAAAACAGTGTTCCTATAAGCCGGGTTCTGTCTCTTCCTCATCTTTAGATAATAGGAAGATGCCTGTCATTTATCTATATTACAGGTCGCCCTGCAACTAAAGCATTCTACCCTCCGTTGTGCTTATAGCTTGGGCGGGCTACCCTCAAACAACGGTTTACATGAACTTGCAGCTCCTGAACGGCACAGCCAGACGATCACCCGCCTGCTGGTAGTCTCTTACACCACCTTCTCATCCTTACCATACGAGTGTATGGCGGTTATTTTCTTCTGCCTACATCTACTGTCACCAATAGCTTCTATTTTCGGAAGCAGGATGCCCTATGCTGCCCGGACTTTCCTCTCGCACCCATTACAGATGCCAGCGACAGAGCCGGAACACTGCCTTATCAGAGTGCAAAGATAGTAGAAATCATGGAAAAGGCAAAATATTTCAATGATTATCTATATTTATTACAAAGAATGGCATAATGGAATTGATTATACGTATCAGCTTATCATCGCTCTTCCTTGTCTCGTTTTGCATGCGCAAACCATGCTATACATGGGATAAAAGAAACTGAGTTTACATCTGATAATACCTTCTTTTACATACAACTTTTTACTTACGTGAATCGTCAACTATCGATAAATGATTTCTTCAAAACAAATTTTCCTGTCACATCTGTCAGCTACCAATGATAAATAAGTTTCTAACACACAGCAACTTACTTGATTTGTTAAATATGACAGCAAACTAATTTTAAAAATAATCTCACTATAATGTACCTAATAACCTTACTCATTTCAGTAGACTTTTATGCTTCTACTGTTCGAAGAGCGTAATACACATTGCTACAACAGATGCGTAAATTACAAGGAGAAGTTCTATCAGACACAAACAACTACTTTGCAAACTCATTAAACAGAGATGACAATAGAGACGACATTTCCATATACCTTTCTTTTTACAAAGCATCGTTATAGAGAGCAAAATGTTTGAAATAACAACAAAAAGGCACTCAAACTGAATGAATGTAAATTATTTCATGGCATTAACTAAGAACCGTTAAGACGCATTTGGGAAATGTTAAAATCGGATAAAGATAACTGACAAAATGTCGGTTTCTCACTTTTTGCATCTATATTTGCATCTCGAAAGATGTCAACAAGACATTTAGAAATAATGACTACTTGACACACAAAAAAGTAATTAACGTACAAATAATTAAGTATATGAAGAATTTATCAAAGTATTTGGTAGGTGCAGCATGTGTTACTGCCCTTGCTTTTTCTACAGGCGCATTCATCAAAGTTTATGCAGCTGAGGCACCCGTTGTAGCTCCTGGACAGCCAGTCGACTTGACATACGCTGCCGAGAAGGCTCTCCCCGCCGTTGTTCACATTAAGTATGTACAGAACTCTAAGACACAAACCGTTGACGTTCAAGACGACCCATTCGGTGGTTTCTTCGACCCATTTGGCTTCTTTGGAAATCCTAACCAAGGTAATGGCTCACGCCGTCAGCAGGTTCAGACCCCTAAGAAAGAGGCTACTGGTAGTGGTGTTATCATCTCTCCTGATGGTTATATCGTAACGAATAATCACGTTGTTGAGGGTGCTGACGAACTGACAGTCACACTGAATGACAACCGTGAGTTCTCTGCTCGCATCGTAGGAACTGACAAACAGACAGACCTTGCATTACTGAAGGTTAACGCAAAGAACCTCCCTACCCTCCCTATCGGTGACTCTGACAAATTGAAGGTAGGTGAATGGGTAATTGCTGTAGGTAACCCTTACAACCTCAATTCTACAGTTACTGCAGGTATTGTAAGTGCTAAGTCACGTGGCTTGGGTGCTACTCGCAATGGTATCGAGAGCTTTATCCAGACTGACGCAGCCATCAACCAAGGTAACTCTGGTGGTGCATTGGTTAACACTCAGGGCGAGTTGGTTGGTATCAATGCTATGCTCTACTCACAGACAGGTGCATACAGTGGTTACGGTTTTGCCATCCCAACATCAATAATGAATAAGGTTGTTGAGGATATTAAGAAGTATGGTAGCGTACAGCGTGTAATGCTCGGTATCCAAGGTGGCGACGTCTTGAATTATATCAATGCACAGAAAGAAGAGGGCAAGAGTGTTGACCTCGGTACAAACGAAGGTGTATATGTCAGCGAGGTATCAGATGATGGCAACGGCGCTGCCTTAGGTTTGGCTAAGGGCGATGTTATCACTAAGTTTGATGGACAGAAGGTAACACGTATGTCTGAGCTTCAGCAGGCACTCAACAGCAAGCGTCCTGGCGACAAGGCTACTGTAACCTATATCCGTCATAAGAAAGAGATTTCAAAGACTATCACACTGAAGAATGCACAAGGAACGACAAAGGTTATTGAACAAGCCGACATTGACGTTCTCGGTGGACAGTTCCGTCCTGTACAAGACAATCTTAAGAAACAGCTTAACATCAGCTATGGTCTTGAGGTATTGAAGGTTAATAGTGGTGCACTGAAGAATGCTGGCATCAATCGTGGGTTCATCATTCAGAATGTAAATGAGAACATGGTGAAGAGTATCGACGACTTGCAGAACATCGTTAAGAAAGCATCAACCAGCAAGGACCCTGTACTCTATGTACAAGGCATCTACCCAACTGGTAAGAAGGCATACTTCGCAATTCCGCTTGCTGACTAATAACAGATAACTTTCGACGAAGATGTCGATAAATGATAGGTCCCCCATCCTTGTGAGATAATCAAGAATGGGGGACTTTTTATGCTCTAACTGCTCAAGATAAAGGCATAAAAAGGCAAAAAGAAAACCTACCTAAACAAAGAAACAACAAAGATGTACAAACCATGAGGATAAAACTTACCATACAACATTAAACTTTCTTAGGTGAGTTTTTTACTTTTTTATTTGTTCAACTCATTGAATTTGTGTAAATTTGCCATCACTTTATATAATACTAAGCACATGAGACAGCTGAAAATCACAAAATCGATTACGAATCGAGAGAGCGCTTCTCTCGACAAGTATCTACAGGAGATCGGTCATGAAGAAATGATCAGTATTGAAGAAGAAGTTGAGCTTGCTCAAAAAATCCGAAATGGTGATCGAAAGGCTTTAGAACGTCTTACAAAGGCCAACCTGCGTTTCGTTGTCTCTGTTGCTAAGCAGTATCAAAACCAAGGTCTCTCACTGCCCGATCTCATCAATGAAGGGAATGTAGGACTCATTAAGGCAGCTGAGAAATTTGACGAGACCCGTGGGTTCAAGTTTATCTCATACGCTGTATGGTGGATAAGACAAAGTATCTTACAGGCAATAGCCGAACAAAGTCGTATCATTAGGCTACCACTAAATCAAGTTAGTTCCGTCAACAAAATCAATAAGATATTGACTCAGTTTGAACAAGAGAACGAGCGACGACCCAGTATTGATGAGATAGCACAGAACACAGACTTACCAGAAGACAAGATTGTTGATGCGATGAAGGTTAATTCCCGTCATGTATCGGTTGATGCGCCTTTCTATGATGATGAACAGAGCAGTCTGTTAGACGTTATCCCCAACGACAACACCCCTTCTACTGATAAGGAATTAGTTGAGGAGAGTTTACGTGACGAGATCGGAAGAGCTTTACAAATTCTCGAAGATAGAGAGAAGGTGGTTATTGAAGCTTATTTCGGTATAAACCAACGAGAAATGACCTTGGAAGAGATTGGCAGTAAGTATAATCTCACACGTGAACGTGTTAGACAAATAAAGGAGAAAGCAATACGACGCCTACGCCAGCAAACCAATAGTAAGATATTGAAGGCGTATTTGGGGCAATAACATAACATTATAATATATTTATAAATTAAGATGAAAGTACGTCAGGTATTAATCATAGCGGTAGTACTCCTACTGGGATGGGTAAATAGTAGTAATGCAAAAGGATATAAACCTGCAAAAGTCTATATGTTTGGCTTCGCAGCTTCTTTTAATGATTCAACGGTCTACATGACCAACGTACAGAAGATAGATGCTTACCTTGCCAACGACCGCACGAATTTCCTTGCTAATCGTGAAGACTACTCCTATCAGCTTCGTTATTACCTTCAGAGTACTGGTTTACAGAACTTTCCAACCTGCGTAACGATGTATGCAGAAAATGAAAGTAAGGCTATGAAGAAGTTCACAGCCTTAAAGAATAAATACGAAAAGGGTAAGAAGAAGTATGATGTTAAGTTGATTTCTGACTCTGAGTTCAGATATAAGGCTGTAACACCAGACAACTATACTCCAAACGAAACTCCTCAAGTGAATACGACACCTGCAGTTCAGTCAAAGGAAGCTCAAACACAAGAGAATGGAAATAAATAACTTTAGAATAGCTGACTTTGATATACAGATTATCTTCCGTGAGACGGGTGTCAATGGAATGCACTTACTAAGTTCTTTTGAGCCTTTTAGGATTAAGGAAGTATCGGAGGATGTTTTTTTCCGACTGACTGTTGACGATACGCTTCGTCCTATTCCAAAAGATAGAAGACAACGTATTCGTGCCTTTGATACAGGAAACGGTGATACTGTTGTCGACCGTGTTGATGATGGTAGTTATCAGTATATTATCAAAGACATTAATGGCGCTGACTGCTGTCTACTACAGAGCAATAAGGATTTCTCTGATTGCCGTTGTGCACTCAATGGTAATAAGAACATGCGTACATTTGGACTGAACAATGCCTTAATGCTTATCTTTGCTTTTGCTGGTGCACATAAGAAGACATTGTTGATTCATGCTTCCCTCGTTCGTAACAACAACTATGGATATGCTTTTATAGCTAAGAGCGGAACAGGTAAATCTACACAAGTCAGTATGTGGCTACGCTATATTCCTGGCAGCGACCTTATGAATGACGATAATCCCATTGTTAGAATTATTAATGGTGAGACGTGGATATATGGTAGTCCTTGGAGTGGAAAGACTCCATGCTATCGGAATGTCAAGGCACGCTTAGGTGCTATCACACGAATTGATCGTGCAAAGATAAACTCTGTAGAGAAACCTAATCCTATTGCGGCCTTTGCTTCACTCCTCCCCTCTTGTTCAAGTATGAAATGGGACTCTGACATCTATAATGGAGTTTGCGATACAATTACAAAGATAGTTGAAACAGGAAGGGTTTTCACATTGCACTGTTTACCAAACCAGGAAGCAGCAGAGGTCTGCTATCAAACGGTAACAAAAAGGTAAGGCTTACGTCAAAGAATGACTACCACTACTTTTATGCCCCAGCTTACTATCAAACAGTAACAATAGATAAGACTTATGTCAAAGACTGTACTAACTACTTCTGAGATTCAGTTTGCTAATGCAGAGTTTCTGCCAGAAGTTGTAAAGATATTAAATGAAGGCCATACGGTTACATTACGCCTTCGAGGCTATTCTATGCGTCCTTTCCTTGAGAACGATCGTGACAAAGCGTTATTGGTAAAACCTTCAAGTATCAAAGTTGGCGACCCTGTCTTGGCTGAAGTAAATCCTCTTCACTTTGTCTTACATCGCATTGATAGTATAGAAGGAGACAACGTGACTTTACGAGGCGACGGGAACCTTGGTGTCGAACATTGCAAAAAAGAAAATATCGTAGGTGCCGTCATCGGTTTCTATCGCAAAGGAAGAAAAGAAATGGACGCTACCGACGCATGGAAATGGAGGACATATAGCTATATATGGACCCGACTCCTACCGCTACGGAGATATATCTTAGGTGCATATAGACGAATATGGATTCCTATCTTCGGTACAATTTGACCGATATAAAACGAATGATAACAAAATAAATTATCAATAAGAATGAAAGTAAAAAATGGTTTCAACCTCCGTGAAGTATGCGGAGAGCATATCATCGTTGCTGAAGGAGACGAGAACATCGACTTTAGTAATATCATTTCAATGAACGAAAGTTCTGCATACCTGTGGGAAGAGGTGCAAAAGATGGGCACTTTTACAGTGGATAATCTCGTTGAACTCATCTGTAATCAATATGAAATCGATGAGGCTACAGCCCGTAAGGATGCCGTAGCACTTGCTGCACAATGGGGCACTGCTGGTATCATCGAGGGTGATGACATTCCTGAAGACCAGTCAACTAACGAAAAAGAACTTACTGCTGAAACGAAAGACGATATTAAAGAAGATGTACTTAAGCAAGAGAGTAAACCTAAGAAGAAAGGTCTCTTCAAGCGTCTTTTTGGATAAAAAAGATTGAGGAATATAGGATTAAGAACGTAATAAGACCGTTCGCTTTCAGATAGAGCATAAAAAAAGAGGGTGTCACCACCCT
This sequence comes from Prevotella jejuni, assembly GCF_900187995.1. GTDB lineage: Bacteria > Bacteroidota > Bacteroidia > Bacteroidales > Bacteroidaceae > Prevotella > Prevotella jejuni. Next base: position 3,264 of record NZ_FZNZ01000022.1, on the reverse strand, counting down.
CTTTTTATTTAATATCTAAAACTTACATTACATCATACCGCCCATTCCAGGAGCTGCTGGCATTGCTGGAGTGTCCTCAACCTTGTCTACAATAAGACATTCAGTTGTCAAGAACATACCTGCGATTGAAGCTGCATTCTCAAGAGCAACACGAGAAACCTTAGCTGGGTCAATAACACCTGCAGCACGAAGATCCTCGTAAACGTCCTTGCGAGCATTGTAACCATAGTCACCCTTACCCTCACGAACATTGTTTACTACTACAGCACCTTCGCCTCCTGCATTAGCGATAATCTGACGGAGAGGCTCCTCAATAGCACGACAAACGATGTTGATACCTGTCTGCTCGTCAGCATTCTCACCCTTAAGGTCCTTCAATGCCTCCTGAGCACGGATGTAAGTGGTACCACCACCAACAACTACACCCTCTTCCATTGCTGCACGAGTAGCACAAAGAGCATCGTCAACACGATCCTTCTTCTCCTTCATCTCTACCTCAGAGTTAGCACCAACATAGAGAACAGCAACACCACCAGAGAGCTTAGCCAAGCGCTCCTGCAATTTCTCCTTATCGTATGAGCTTGTTGAAGTCGCAATTTCGTTCTTAATTTGAGCCACACGATCCTTGATAGCTTCCTTCTCACCAGCACCATCAACGATAGTTGTGTTGTCCTTAGAGACTGTTACTCTCTTGGCTGTACCCAACATCTCAAGAGTTGCCTTATCAAGTGAAAGGCCCTTCTCCTCGCTGATTACTACACCACCTGTCAACACAGCGATATCCTCAAGCATTGCTTTACGACGGTCGCCGAAGCCTGGAGCCTTAACAGCACAAATCTTCAAACCTGCACGAAGACGGTTTACTACCAATGTTGTCAATGCCTCTGAGTCAACATCCTCTGCAATTACCAACAATGGACGACCACTCTCTGCAGCTGGCTGGAGAATTGGAAGGAAGTCCTTAACGTTTGAAATCTTCTTATCGTAGATGAGGATGTATGGGTTCTCCATATCACACTCCATCTTGTCTGTATCTGTTACGAAGTAACCAGAGAGGTAACCACGATCGAACTGCATACCCTCAACAACGCCGATGCTTGTCTCACGGGTCTTGCTCTCTTCGATAGTGATAACACCATCCTTAGACACCTTACGCATTGCATCTGCAAGCAACTTACCAATTTCTGGGTCGTTGTTAGCACTTACAGTAGCTACCTGCTCTATCTTGTCATAGTTGTCACCAACGACCTCTGCTGTTGCCTTGATATGGTCAACCACCTTAGCAACGGCCTTATCAATACCACGTTTGAGGTCCATTGGGTTTGCACCTGCTGTAACGTTCTTCAATCCTTCAGTAACGATTGCCTGGGTAAGGATAGTTGCTGTTGTTGTACCGTCACCTGCATCGTCACCAGTCTTACTTGCTACACTCTTAACAAGCTGCGCACCTGCATTCTCAAAGTTATCCTCAAGCTCTACCTCCTTAGCCACGGTAACACCGTCCTTAGTAATCTGTGGAGCACCAAACTTCTTACCGATAACAACATTACGACCCTTAGGACCGAGTGTTACCTTCACTGCATTTGCCAACTGATCAACACCACTCTTCAAGAGTTCACGTGCGTCTGAATTGAATTTTATCTCTTTTGCCATTTTGTTTATTCCTTATTATTATTGTTTAGTTATGCTTTGCTTATCGTTCACCTTAATATATATAAGGTAAGAGTATTACATTCTTTAATAAGCAAAGGCTATTTTATTCAACAACTGCTAATACATCACTCTGACGCATCATCAGATATTTCTCTCCTTCATTCTCAAGCTCTGTACCAGCATACTTACCATAGAGTACCTCGTCGCCAACTTTGAGAACCATCTCTTCATCCTTAGTACCATTACCAACAGCTACAACCTTACCACGCTGTGGTTTCTCCTTGGCTGTGTCTGGAATTATAATACCACCAACTTTCTCTTCTGCCTGTGCTGGGAGTACAAGCACTCTGTCTGCTAAAGGTTTAATTGTCATAATCGTATATTTTAAGATTTTGTTTATCATTACTCTACGACTCCTAAAAATCGTTTCGCCTTACTTTATACGAAAAGTATGCCAAAAGGACGTACTGACATCTTCACGAATTTTATCTGACAACCTGTCAGTTTTCCTTGTCATGTTTACTAAAAAATAAAATAAAGTTTTATCTTTGCAATAGAAAAAGAATATGGTAAGAACTATCAAAGATTTATGATGGAAAAGATTACTAAGATTATTACAAGCAAACTTCAAGCGCTGTCCGACGATGAGAAACGAGAGATTTTCCCGAGGTTCTTTAAGGCTGGCAAAGGAGAATATGGAGAAGGCGACCGTTTCTTAGGTGTTACCGTACCCAATATCAGAGCTATTGCCAAGTTACACAAAGACATATCCATAGAGGAGATACGGGAGCTGATACAGTCAGAATGGCATGAAGTGCGCCTTTGTGCCTTAATCATAATGGTAGAGAAAAGTAAGAAAAAAGACGAAGCTTTACGCAAAGAGCTATTCAATCTTTACCTTTCTCAAACCGATAGAATTAACAACTGGGACCTTGTTGATCTATCTTGCCGCTTCATTGTAGGAGAATACCTACTCGACAAATCACGTGACATTCTCTATCAATTAGCTCACAGTCCACTACTATGGGACAATCGTATCGCTATCGTATCGACATACGCCTTCATTCGTAAAGGACAATTAGAAGACACATACGCACTAAGCGACCTGATGATGCACCACCCACACGACCTAATGCACAAAGCTATTGGCTGGATGCTTCGTGAGGCTGGGAAGCGTGATGCTAATCGTCTTTATAATTATGTAATGAGCCATCGAGCAGACATGCCCCGCACCATGTTGCGTTATGCGATTGAGAAGTTCTCACCCGCAGAGCGTTCTATACTTATGAAACGTGGCTGACCCTCTTTTCTCTTTCGCCCACCTTCAAAACTTTATTCCAATGCGTGTCAAAGACTGAGGGACATAAAAAGACGAATTATCGTCTTAAGTTAAAGGTGAAAAGGCGAAGAGGTAAAAGGACTTTACCCTCATAATTAAAGCCTTCTGCAAAGATGTTTGCTATTATATCAAAGTAATACGTAACGCAAGGAAAGATAAATGTTTTCATGTTTTTTAGCTAATTTCTTGTTTGTTTCATATATTCTCACTACCTTTGCGGCCAGTTAAAATAAAATTAACTCGTAATAACGATGAGAGTCATAAAGAATATT
>NZ_FZNZ01000014.1 GCF_900187995.1 Prevotella jejuni | reverse complement strand
TTATAAGACAATTGATTTGGAAATAAATCTGCTAAATGCTCTTTTACGAAAAAGGTATAATAGTGATAAAAATTACGATAGGAATTAAAGTGGAAACAAATTAAAATCGTCATGATTTCAGATTTACTCATACGGCACTGGCGATGGCGATGACACCCTTTACTCTTTTCAGAGAGACCTATTTTATCAGTTTCTAACTCAAATTCCTTGCAGAAATCATCCGCAATACAGAAAATTTCAGTAATTTTGTCCTTGGTAATCATTGTTATGTTTATTGTAATTGTTTGATTTTCAACCATAAAGTTACAAAAATATAATGAGATTACCAACTTTTTGCAGACATTTCTTATCCCGAGTTCAGGTTATAACGTTCTGTGAATTCTGTATGCCGGAGGCGTTCTGTGGAATCGAAATGTGCGCCAAAAAGTTCTGTTAGATCTGTGAGTTCTGTGAGAGAAAAACCTCCCCCAACGGCTTTCAAACATTCTTTTTCTCACAGAATAACACAGAAGAACAGAATACGCAGCATTTCACAGAGCCCTTGCGGGCGGCAGAACTCACAGAACCTTACAGCCAATTTTAGCAGAAACGCTCTGTGTTCTCTGTATGCCGGAGGCGTTCTGTGGGCTCGAAATGTGCGCCAAAAAGCTCCGTGAACTCTGTGCGCTCTGTGAGAGAAAAAACTTCCAATGAACAAACGCATGCACCAAAAAGGTTCTGTTAAATCTGTGAATTCTGTGAGAGAGAAACCTCACCAGCGTGAGAGAAAAACCTCCCCACGCTTCGTATCAGTAGTCCAAAAGGTGCAAGCTCACCTATTTTTAGTATTTTAGGATTTGATTTTCAAGGTATTAGAAGAATGTTTTTAGCTAATGTAGACAGGTAATGTGCAATACAGAAAGATGACGAAAAAGAAGAAGGGACACACACTGTGCGCCCCTTCTATTCGTCTTATACCTTCTGTGGAGTCTTTCTTTCTACCTCCGTAAGGAAGCCACTTCGATAAGCATAGAGGAGTTCCTCGAGTGCTTCTATCTGTAGGCGTAGCTCTGTACCCTTATCGGTATCTTCTACACGCAGCCTTTGTTGGTTCATCTCAACAATCTGTGTGGTCGAAACAATGTCTGTTCCTCGTTTGATAGCATCCTCGGTTGAGGTGAAAGGCTCGTGCTGTACGAGTTGGAAACCACGTGAGTGGAACACCAATGTATAGCCCGCAATACCCGTCTCCTTATGGTAAGCCTGTGAGAAACCACCATCAATGACCATCAACTTACCGTTCGCTTTGATAGGGTTCTCGCCCTTGACGACATGAACAGGCATGTGACCGTTGATAATATGACGGTTAGGCTGAGGCACATCGAACTCGTCTAAAATCATGTCGACAATCTCCTCGTTGTCACGCATCTCAAAGTAATATCCTTTCTTCTCGTGGTGTGTCTCCTTGTCGGCTATAAAATAGCGTTCGAAGGTGGCCATCTTAGCCTTGTCAAAGAGCGGACTGTCTGGTCCTGACCATAGATAGAGGAAGAAATCAATAGCGTCTTGTCGTTGCTCTTCTGTCTGTAGGTCGTTGTTAGACTGGAATGCCGAACGTATCTTCATACCTGTCTGATAGAGCAACTCCTTACCCTTCAGTTTCACACCCGGTTCTATCTCAACCTCCTTTAGTTTCCCTTCTTCGGTGAGCGGGATAGATGCATGGAAGAGAAGGTTATGGTTGAATATGTTATACATACAGCCATGACGGAGCAGAGAGCGGATATGGCTACGTAGCTTCTCACTACCCGTGAACGACTGATGAAGGCGGTCGATGAGAGCCTGTTCTGCCTCAGTCAGCTTGTCGGGGTGCTTCGGGTCGATGGTAGGGAAGTTGCATGAGCGCATCTGATATTCCTTGCCATCAAGTTTAATCGTACCCTTCTTATAGTCAATCGCATTGAGGAGGCGGCGGTCATCCATCTTCCAAAGCGGGTGACGGCTTATCATCTGCGACTCAATCTTGAACTGAATAACACTGATAGCCTTGTGCATTTGTGCCGTAAGAGTCAAGCTACGCTCGTCGAGCGGATTGTCTTTTGATACCTTCGGGATGAACTCCTCGCATAGATCGTCACCATAGACATCCATTGCGAAGGTGGCCAACTGGATAAGATTAATACCATATCCGTCCTCGATAGTTGCCATGTTAGCATAGCGAAGGGCAATACGAATGACGTTACAGATACAAGCATCGTTACCTGCAGACGCTCCCATCCATAGGATGTCATGGTTACCCCACGTGATATCCCAGTTATGATAGTTCTTTAAGGTGTCCATAACGATGTGAGCACCCGGTCCTCTGTCGTACATATCACCCAAGATATGCAGCTGGTCGATGACTAATCGCTGGATAACCTCGCATATAGCGATGATAAAGTCGTCGGCCCGTCCGGTGGAGATAATCGTCTTGATGATAGCACTCACATAGTCGGTTTTATCCTTGTCGTCGGCGTGTTCGTGTAGTAACTCTTGTATGATGTAAGAGAAATCGGCTGGTAATGACTTTCTCACCTTCGAGCGAGTGTATTTACTGGATACGTCACGACAAACCTCAACGAGGCGGTGTATTGTGATATGATACCAATCCTTAATGTCTTTCTCTTGCTTTTTAACAAGCTCTAACTTCTGTGCTGGGTAGTAAATCAAGGTACATAGTTCTTGTTTCTCCACGTTCCTCAGTCGCTCACCGAAGAGTTCGTTCACCTTTCTTTTGATGTTACCAGAGGCGTTCTTCAGTACGTGTTGGAACGCTTGATACTCGCCATGAATGTCGGCAAGGAAGTGTTCAGTACCCTTAGGAAGGTGTGCGATGGCCTCAAGGTTGATAATTTCTGTAGATGCTTCAGCGATGTTTGGGAACGATTTAGCTAAGAGTCGTAGATATCGTTCATCCTTTTTTAAGTCGTATTTCTTCTTTTTCATGTTCAATGTCTTTGTTCGAAATTATTGCGTATCATGCCCTTTGTCTTCCTATCATTGCGTGGAGGGAAGGGCATAAACCCCTCTTTTAGGAGCGTCTTCTCCGCCAGTAGTTGTATTATCCGACATGAATAGCGATAGAGACGCAGGTGGCGAAGCACCTCTGCTAAGCGGTCTTCGTCGTAGTCATTATACTTTATAACTTTGTATAAATCAGTCAGTAAGCGCAGTGACAGTCTCTTTTTCCGTTCTATCTGACGCGTGTTTGCAATGATGGTAGCTATCTGCTTGAAGATAGCGTCTTCTTTGCTTGTATAGTCATCGAGCCTTTGACGGGTCATGGGGAGGTTCCCGACGAGTTTGTCAGTGTCCACCGACGTTGTTTCCTTGGGTCGTAACAATGGGAAACGACGGATGGCTGCAGTGTCGATGGCGGGTGCGTTGAGTTGTAAACGGCTGATAGCACTATCGACAATCTCCCTTACTCCCTCGTCATCAGCATAGAGTAAGACTCTTCTCCATTGTTCTGGGTTGAGGCTTCGTAGGTTGAGAAGCTGGTCACTCGGTAGGAGGTTGTGTATAGACTCCTCTGCTAAGCCAACGTGAAGGAGGCTTGGGATGGCGTCTTTCTCCATTGCCGTCATGACAAACTGGTAACGTGTGTCGAGCACCTTACGATAGAATGTTATCGTCTGTTGTGCCATCTCGTCATCTGTCAACGTATTGTTTAATACGCTGTCACGCACTACATCAATGCGTTTCGTCCATCCCAATGACAGTATCTCTTGCTTTTCATGCTCGCTGCTGACGAGGAGAGCTTCCGTTGATTGCACCATCTTAGCTTGATAGAGTAGGGCCTTAACCTTCTTTCTCATGCCCTGCTCCGTCGTTCTTGCCCGTTCGTTAAGTTCCCAATGCGGTGAGAAGACAACGGCACAATGCTTCTTTGCAGCCCAATTAGCGTAGGATGCGATATGATACTGCCAGCAAGAATGAATATGAACGATGTCGGGTTGGAAATCAGCAAGGAGCTTCTTGAAATCACCCTGTTGTGTAATCGTTTTAACATCAGCATATTCTTCCTGCGCAGAGGTGAGCCGCAGCAGTTGATCAGAGAGCAGATTGCCTGCCTTTATACTGTCTATGTAATGGATAATGCGCATTTATAGTTTGTGAGAGATGAAGTCATACTTGTCTGCACGATGGTATTTTAGCTTATAACCAAGGTGCTTCCATGCAATGGCAAGCTCGTATGGGATAATCTTCCATGCTGGGATGTCTAAGTCGAAACGGCGTAATGCTTTCTTACCGATGGTTAGTCGGAGGATAAGGGATAGTATAAGTGCCAGTCCGGCAGCTGCTGTAATGGTCCACATACCGAGGAGGTAAGAGACAGCGAGTGCTGCACACTGCAACACGTAATTGCCATGTAGGGCCGTCTGGTCGATGTAAGGGAGGAGACGATGGCGTGTTGTCCGTTCAAGGTGTTGGCGATTCTCCATATAGAAGAGGTGTCCTCCGAGCCAAACCTTATCTGTTGGTGCCTCTTCAATGAGCGTTCCTTCAGGCGAGTTCTCGAACGTCAGGTTGTCAGCCTTCGCATACTTGTTCACCATGAAATCGTATTCTCCACGTATATACTTGAGGTTTCCACGAAATCCCTCAGCCTGTAAGAAGGTATTCTTACGGAACACTAAGGCATTAAAAGGGCATGCATAGGCCCTGTTATGCTGGTATTCACGCATGAAATAGCGGGCTAAGTAATGACGCTCAAAGCGTCGATAGTCGGGCGTCTCATCCTCGTATCGGGTGTAGCCGACAACGAGCTCTTTCCCTTCTTGGCAGTTTCTTGCAAGAGCTTGTAGCCAGTTATCACCCGTAGGAAAGCAGCAGATGTCAGCCATCAAGACCCAATCATACTTTGCCGCCTTAACTCCTAAGGTGATGGCAAGCTTCTTCTTGCTCATATAACGAGACGATTCAGGGATGAAGGTGGTGTATAGATGGGTGTTGGAAGCAAAGCGCTTGAGCACATCACTTGTCTCATGATCATTCTGAGGGGCCACGACAATCACCTGAAAGTCTGTTGGATAGTCCTGATTTAGATAGAGTGGGAGGTTCTTTGCAAGCTCCTGTGCATTGTCGTGGGGCGTGAAGATGATTGATATAGGAGGTAGTGATGGGTGTTCCTCGGCCTTGTCATCAAGCTCCGCTATCGTTTCCTTCCCCTCTTCCTCAGGCTCCTCTTCAGTGCTTGTATCGTCACTTTCGTTGGTAGAAGATGGTAAACCATACGCAACAATCCCCACTCTTCGAAAGAAGGGATTGAGCAATGAGGTCAGTACTGCTACCAGTATCAGCACTACTGAGGCTATGATGGTTGTATTATCAAAAGTGAACATTGATTTAATTCGTTATTGTTTATAGTTCGTCGGAGGTGTAACCAGCAGGCAACTTCCTACAGTTATATTGCGAAGCCATGATTTCTCCGTATGCTCCAGCAGACCGCATCGCTATCAGGTCACCCCGATGTACGGTGTTGAGGGCTATTGCCTTTGCAAAAACATCACTCGATTCGCATATCGGACCCACCACGTCATAGGTGGACAAAGGGCCGTTGTTGGATAGATTCTCTATCTTATGGCTTGCTTGATAGAGGGCAGGTCGAATCAAGTCGGTCATTCCAGCGTCTACGATAGCGAACTGTTTAGCCATCCCTTGTTTGACATACAGCGTGCGAGTAATGAGACTTCCCATCTGTCCAACGACTGCTCTTCCTAACTCAAAGTGTAACTTCTGTCCGTCTCTTAACTTTAGATAGCGTGCGAAAGTATAGAAGTAAGACTTAAAGTCAGGGATGGGGTGGCTGTCAGGCTGGTCGTAGTCGATACCCAATCCACCGCCAACATTGATGTTCTTAATCGTTATATTCTCCTCTTCCAGATGGTCTTGTATCTCGTTGATGCGGCTGCAGAGGTGGCGAAAATCAGTCATTTCGAGCAGCTGAGAACCGATGTGAAAGTGCAAGCCGATAAAGTGGATGTTCGGCATTCTGCTTGCTTCAAGGATGGTAGGGAGCATGTCCTGCATCGCAATACCAAACTTATTCTCAGCCAGACCAGTGGTGATCTTCTCGTGTGTATGTGCCCCTACGTCAGGGTTAATACGGAAGCAAACATTGGCTATCTTGCCCTTCTTGGCTGCTAACTCATTGATAATCTCTAACTCAGCGACACTTTCTACGTTGAAGCAGAAGATGTTCTTGTCCAGACCAAGGTTGATTTCCCAGTCGGCTTTACCCACCCCAGCATAGACAATCTTGTCTGCTGGGAAGCCACAGTCTAAACTTCTTTGTATCTCACCACCACTGACACAGTCGGCTCCCAGTCCTGCCTGTTGGATAATATTCAGTACTTTAGCGTTCGCATTGGCTTTAACAGCATAGTGAACGACGAAGTTCTCATACGTCTTCAACTCATTGTTAATAGCTTGCAAAGTCTCCCTTAGGAGGTTGCAGTCGTAATAATAAAATGGAGTCTCCATCTTATTAAACTTATCAATAGGGAATTCTTGTGTCATGTGTGTTGTGTCGTGATGTAGTGTTTATCTGAGTTATAGAGGAGACATACGCCCTCGTATGTCCACTTGTCTGCTTTTGTCATGAACAGGCGAGGGCGTTCATTCCTTCGGATAAATACTTATTGTGAATTTATCAGTTCTTGCCTTAGTTAAAGAGGACGCTTGAGAGCGACTGCAAGGCACGCTTCTTATCCTCTTCACGGATAAGGAAAGAGATGTTGTAGTTGCTGCCACCGTAGCTAATCATGCGTACAGGTATGTCCTTCATTGCGTCAGTTGCTAATGTCTCAAAGCCTACATTGCTCCAGTCGAGGTCGCCCACCACGCATACAATACACATATCTGTATCGACGGTTACAGTGCCATACTTCTTCAATTCATCTACTATCTCAGACAGGTGGCTATCGTTCTCTATAGTCATAGACACGCCCACCTCGCTGGTAGTAATCATGTCGATAGACGTTTGATAGCTCTCGAATATTTCAAACACCTTACGTAGGAAGCCCGAAGCACCAAGCATTCTGCTTGACTTAATCTTAATGGCTGTGATGTTGTCTTTGGCTGCCACGGCTTTAATCTTCCTCCTTACCAATGTGTTATTGATGATAGTTCCCTCCGCATCAGGGTCCATCGTGTTCTTTAAACGAACTGGGATACCCGCATACTTAGCAGGTTGAACACAGGTAGGGTGTAGAATCTTCGCACCGAAATAAGCCAACTCTGATGCTTCCTCAAAGTTCAGTTGGCGCACAGCCTCGGTCTTCTCCACCACACGAGGGTCGTTGTTGTGCATACCATCGATGTCTGTCCATATCTGAATCTCCTCAGCGTTGACAGCAGCACCTACGAGTGAAGCCGTATAATCAGAGCCACCACGCTGCAAGTTGTCCACCTCTCCGTAGGCATTACGGCAGATGAAGCCCTGTGTGATATATATCTGATAGCCCTTGTTCTCGTCCATGATGGCTGTCAGATGCTCTTTGATATACTGTGCGTCAGGCTCTGCATTCTTGTCAGTGCGCATGAAGTCGAGTGCAGAAAGTAATGTTGCTTTAACGCCTTGTTCCTTTAGATAGTTCACAACCATATTGGTTGAGAGTATCTCACCTTGTGCTACAATGCTCTTCTCTTCGAACGAAGTGAAGAGATCCTTGGTGAATGTGCGTAAGTAGTTGAACTCTTCATTAAGGAACTGGCGTGTCTTCTGTTTGTATTCCTCAGTCGAATACAGCTCTTCAACGTGTCCGAGATATTTTTGTTCGAGGCTGTTGATAAGTTCGTTAGCACCCTCTGGGTTCTTGCGATAGAGGTAGTCAGATATTTCTATCAGTGTGTTTGTCGTTCCACTCATTGCTGAGAGCACGATGAATGTTGGCTCTCCTGACTTTGTTATCAAGGCGGCTACGCTCTTCATTCGTTCTGGTGAACCAACAGAGGTACCTCCAAATTTCATTACTTTCATCATCTTCAATCTTTCTATATGTGGATTTTTGCTGAGCTCTACGGGCTTAATCGTTTGGCTCTTGTTCGTCAATAGTCTCTACAGGGGCCGTCTCTTCGGCTAATTCGCACACCTGCTTCTTGTCGGTAAGGAGGGTAAGCTCGCCTTCATGACAGCGATAGACCTTACCAGGGAATTGGTCGAGGAGGTTGATGTTATGGGTTGACATGATAACTGTCGTCCCTGCCTTGCAAGTGTCTTTGAGGATACTAACGATGTTGGCAGCCGTCTCTGGGTCGAGATTACCAGTCGGTTCATCGGCAATGATAATCTTTGGAATATTCAACAAGGCACGTGCTATGGCAATACGCTGCTGTTCTCCACCAGAGAGTTCACTTGGCATTTTGGTCCGCTTGTCGGTCATGCCCACCTGTGCTAACACCTCATCAATACGGCGGTCAATCTTTTGACTGTCGTTCCAGCCCGTTGCCTGCAAGACAAACTTGAGGTTCTTTGCTACAGAACGGTCATGTAAGAGTTGGAAGTCTTGGAAGATAATACCCATTTGCTTACGTAGGGAAGGGATGCGACTACGCTTGATATTGGGCATACTCTCCTCAAGTACGACTGCCTTCTCTGCGTCTTCACTGTCAATGTCCAGCTCGCCATAGAGTGTTTTCAACAGCGAACTCTTACCCGAACCAACCCGGCCAATGAGATAGATAAACTCTCCTGTTTCTGCTTGAAAGTCAACGTCTTTCAGAATTAAGCGTTCATCTTGATATATGTTTACCTTCTTGTAGTCTATTAACATGATTATCTCTGTATGATTTATTATTGTCGATTGATACTTTCGTCCGTTGTCTCTTGACAAGGATTTATTCTGCAAAGGTAGTAAAAAACACTGTAATAGATGCAGGAAATAAGAGGTTTAACGCATTTACACTTTATTATGAATATGCAAGAACAGCTTTCACAAACCATCACGGCTGTGAAAGCTGATAGAACCCCTACTGTTAGAGGCTCTTAATCGCTGAATACTTGTCTTTAGATGAGTTTAAGACGTAGTCTTATTTGTGTTTGGTTTGTTGGCAAAAAGCTGCTTTCAGCTTATTAGAGAAGTCTACTGACCGTGCCGAATCATTGAAGTTAATGTAAATATCTTCGTTGTTCTTTGTCGTGATATGCGTCACATTCGTATCATCAGAATGTAAGTATAATAGCACATCCTGCCCTTCTTCGGTCTTGAAATGACCCACATTAATTTCGCCAAGTGACATCCCGTTTGTTCTTACCCCAATGGGTGGCACCGTTGCGTTGCCGTCTACTTGTGTAATACTTGCTATCGGTATTTCCTTAGCATACGACCCTTCAATAAACAGCGTATCATTTCTAATCATCGTGTCGTTATCGTTCCCAGTGATTGGGAGGGCTGCAATGAGAGGAATCATACCTAATATCACAATGATAGAAAGCATGAGCACGAGCAAGCCTTTCCCTTTCTTCTCTATCATGTACAGCTGTAACAGCATGTAAACGATAGCTACTATCTCAGGGATGAGTATGACGACAAGTTGATAAGTTTCCCAATGAAAGACAAAACAGGTGAAGCCACCGACGAGGATGATGCTACCAGCTAATATTAGTGCTATCTTTATCCTCCTCAGCCGTTTAAGTCCTTCCACACTTTTAAGTTTCGCTTTCGGTATTCTTGACCCAAAATTGATAGAAGAATCAGGTCCGATAGTGCTGCCGATAACGATTAGTGGTAAGCTCATCAGTAATATTACAATGATGTCCATCATATCTTTTCTTGGTTTAAAGTTATCTTTCTACGATGTTCTGTGCTCCTAACTGCATTCTATCTGACGGTATTATCTAATCTATTGCAAATATATAATAATATTCAATACGGCGCAACTATTTAGAAGAATAAATCTTTCTATATTGATGAAGATTGATGTTCTCTTACAAAGGACAGTGATGACAGCACATAACATCATCACCTAACACCCAACATCCAACACCCTTCTGGCCTCAGCTGGCCCCTCCCCCTTCCCCTCCCCCGAAGGGAAGGGGAGTGATCACCGAGATACCCCTATAGAGTGGATATAGGCTTCGCATTGTCCCTTATTAGAAGTCTTGTAGGAGTGTCTTGGTGTGTTTTTTCTCACAGATTTACACAGAAGAACAAAACACACAGGGGTCAGAAAAATAGCGGCCCCTCCCCCGGCCCCTCCCCCGAAGGGAAGGGGAGTAATCACCGAGATACCCCTATAAAAAGGATGTAGGCTTCGTTATGTCCCTTAATGGCAGTCTTGTAGGGGTAACCTCACATATCACGCCCCTCCCTGCAGGGGAGGGGTTGGGGGAGGGGCCAGTATCTTGTGGGTTCGAAACTGTGCGCAAAAGGGTCTGTCAAATCTGTGAGGTCTGTGAGAGAAAAAACTCCCCAGCAAGCCTCATAGGCCTAATCTCATCGAGAGGGTACGTTCTATTTCTCACAGAAAAACACAGATGAACAGAACACACAGGGGTCAGAAAGATAGCGGCCCCTCCCCCGGCCCCTCCCCCGAAGGGAAGGGGAGTAATCACCGAGATACCCCTATAAAAAGGATGTAGGCTTCGTTATGTCCCTTAATGGCAGTCTTGTAGGGGTAACCTCACATATCACGCCCCTCCCTGCGGGGGAGGGGTTGGGGGAGGGGCCACTCTCTTGTGAGTTCAAAACTGTGCGCCAAAAGGGTCTGTCAAATCTGTGAGATCTGTGAGAGAAAAAACTCCCCAGCAAGCCTCATAAGTCTAATCTCATCGAGAGGGTGCGTTCTATTTCTCACAGAGAACACAGAAGAACAGAACACACAGCATTCCACAGAGACATTAAGTCAACCGATTTCACAGAGCGTTACAGCTAATGTTAGTTGAAAGGCCTCTGTGCCCTCTGTATGCCGAAGGCGTTCTGTGGGCTCGAAATGTGCGCCAAAAGGCTCTGTTAAATCTGTGAGTTCTGTGAGAGAAAAAACTCCCCAGCGTTTTACCTGCGGGTTGTCTTATTGAGAGGAAGGCTACATGCAACCGCATGTGCCCTACCTGTAATGTAAAGAAAATTCACTCCTCGGTTTGAGAATACGCCCCTCTCCCTTGTAGAAGTCGCCTGTTTAGCACGCAGAACACGCCCTTCTTGCATGCAGAACACGCCCTTCTTGAACTTAGAGAAGCGTCTTCTTCTTTCGTTTTTGGCAAGTGATTGATACGATGAGAGTTACGGTAATGATAGAGAGAAGTAACTTAGGCGTTTTAGTGGAACTTATTATACTTATAATGTAAATATATTTCGCAGTCGATAGGGTGGTATTTTTCGAGAAAGGAGCAAATAAAAAAGCGATATAAGGACGCCGAGAATGTACGTCTTATACCGCTTTGTAAGATGAGGCTATACCCACGTTTCGTTAGGAGAGGGGATGTCCTCTCCTACGAATTACGATTACAACCATCGTTGGTAGAGCCGTGATATGTATGTGAAGGATTACTTCTTGCAGCTACAGCCAGTCCAAGGCTTCAGCTCTTTGAAGAAGTCATGACCCTTGTCATCGACGAGGATGAAGGCAGGGAAGTCCTCAACGGTAATCTTCCAAACAGCTTCCATACCCAACTCTGGGTACTCTACGCACTCAATACTCTTGATGCTACTCTGTGAAAGGACAGCGGCTACACCGCCGATAGTACCGAGGTAGAAGCCACCATGCTTCTGGCAGGCATCTGTCACAGCCTGTGTACGGTTACCCTTAGCAATCATCACGAGCGAACCGCCATGCTCTTGGAACTCATCAACGTATGGGTCCATACGGTTGGCAGTGGTTGGGCCCATTGAACCACATGGATAACCCTTTGGTGTTTTGGCTGGTCCAGCATAGAGGACAGGGTAGTTCTTGATGTAATCAGGCAGATCCTCGCCAGCATCTAAGCGTGCTTTGAGCTTAGCATGAGCGATGTCACGCGCCACGATGATGGTACCCTTGAGGTTAACACGAGTTGAGACAGGATACTTAGTCAGCTCAGCACGAACAGCATCCATACCCTTGTCGAGGTCGATCTCTACGCCCTTCGCTCCTTCTCCAGGCTTGCGATACTCTTCAGGGATTAGTTCACCAGGGTTGGTGTCCATCTTCTCCAACCAAATACCGTCCTTATTAATCTTTGCTTTGATGTTACGATCGGCAGAACAGCTAACACCCATACCGATAGGGCAGCTTGCACCGTGACGTGGCAGACGGATGATACGGATGTCGTGAGCCAAGTACTTACCCCCGAACTGTGCTCCAAGACCAATCTTATGAGCCTCTTTAAGGAGCTTCTCTTCGAGGTCGAGGTCGCGGAAAGCACGTCCTGTCTCGTCGCCAGTAGTAGGGAGATTGTCGTAATACTTGATACTTCCGAGCTTAACAGTGAGGAGGTTCTTCTCTGCAGAAGTACCACCAATCACGAAGCAGATGTGGTATGGAGGGCAAGCAGCCGTTCCAAGGCTCTTCATCTTCTCAACGAGGAAAGGTATAAGAGTACCTTCATTCTGAATAGTAGCCTTGGTCATTGGGTAGAAATAGGTCTTGTTGGCAGAGCCACCACCCTTAGCTACCATGATGAAACGGTATTCAGCACCCTCAACAGCCTCGATGTCGATCTGTGCGGGGAGGTTACATTTAGTGTTAACCTCGTCATACATATTCAGAGGAGCGTTCTGTGAGTAACGCAGGTTCTCCTCAGTAAAGGTGTTGAAAACGCCACGAGAGAGTGCTTCCTCGTCCTCGAAGCCTGTCCAAACCTGCTGACCTTTCTCGCCATGGATGATAGCCGTACCCGTATCTTGGCAGAAAGGCAACACGCCCTTCACGGCCGTCTCGGCATTACGAAGGAACTGAAGCGCAACATACTTATCGTTCTCAGAAGCCTCTGGGTCGGTCAGTATCTTCGCAACTTGCTCATTGTGTGCACGACGAAGCATGAACTCACAATCGTGGAAAGCCTCCTGTGCCAACAAGGTAAGTGCTTCCTTGCTCACCTTCAAAATCTCTTTACCTTCAAACTCACCAACGCTGATACCCTCTTTAGATACGAGGCGATACTCAGTGTCATCTTTGCCCAATTGGAACATTGGTGCATACTTGAACTCTGCCATAATGTTTTGTTTAGCTGTCTGCCCTTTGTTGTTAGGGCAGACAGGTTTTGTTCTATTTGTTTATAATATGTTTTTGTATTCTGTTCTTACTGTTTATTAATAGCCGAAAATCTCTTCTGTCGTTACTCTCTTGATAGGTGCAATCTTCTCCAAGGCCTTCATGTCAAGCTCTTTCTCGTTGCCAAGGATGATATACTTGAAGGTCTTGTTAGCAATATACTCCTTCTCGAAGTTGATAACATCCTGCAGTTGCAGACTTGGAAGGGCCTTGTAGATCTTTTCACTCAATGAGCTATCGAGGCCTAAACGCTGTAGAGCAAGATAAGCGGTCAGTACAGAGTACTTTGTTGTACGCTGTGAAGCAAGGTTCTTCATCAAGCTCTGCTTTGCAAGGTCGAAGCCACTCTGGCGTACAGGGACGTTATTGAGGAGCTTATTGAACTCGCCTACGCAGTCCATCATCTTATCGTTTTGTGTGATGATATAGGTGTAGAAGCTCTCACTATCGCCCAAACGGGTTGGCGAATCATACTGTGCATAAGCAGAATAAGCCAATCCGCGTGCCTCACGTAACTCTTGGAAGACGATGGCATTCATACCTCCTCCGAAGTACTCATTGAAGAGTGCGATGATAGGAGCACGGTCGGCAGACCACTGCTGGTTCTGGTTATGGAGTTGAACCATGTATATGTTCTTCGCATCGTAAGGTGCAATGATAACCTCGTTCTTAGGTGTTGTCTGCTCTGTATAGCGTTTTGCAGCAGGCACCTCAGCGAATTTCTTAGGCGACTGAATAGTCTTGCTGACAAGAAGGTCGACCTCTTTCAGACTTGAAGGACCATAGTAGAGTACGGTCTGCTTGTAGTTCTTTAAGCTCTTCAAGACATTAAGGAACTCTTGTGGGTTCATTGCTTTCAGCTTCTGTTCGCTGATGATGTTACGTGTTGGGTTATACTCACCGAAAGACGCATAGTTTCTTAGTGCAGAGAAGTTAGCCTTCTGGTTTGCTTTATTGTCTTTGCGTGCCTTGACAACTTGGTCAACATAAAGCTCGTAAGCCTCTTTGTCGACCTTAGCATTGTTGAGTAAGTTGTTCAACAGGGCAAGTGCTTGTGGCAAGTTAGCGTTCAGTCCGCTCAGTGTGATATATGAACGGTCATAGCTCTCACTGATACTATAATCGCAAGCAAGCTTATAGAACTGCTGTCTTACCTGCTCGTTATTGAGCTTGTTAGTACCTAAGTAATCGAGATAACCGCCTGCATAGCTGAGCATTGGAGAGTGCTCAGAACCGAAAGGAATTACGAAGCACATTGTAAAGAGGTCGTTGCTTGTGTTCTGCTTATAGAGAACAGGCAAGCCCTTCTTGGTTGTTGCCTTCGTAAGGTCACGCTTGAAGTCAACAAACTGTGGCTGAATAGGCGTTGTCTTGGTGTTTACAATCTCCTTAAGGAAATCGCTCTGCTTTTCGTTATTGGTAGGGATAGGTGTGATAGTAGGCTTCTCAACCTTCTTGATAGTGGTGTCGTTGCCCTGTTCCTTGTATACACAAGCGAAGTCGTTACGGAAGAATTGATTAGCAAACTTTACTATCTCGGCCTTTGTCAACTTTGAGATGCGATTGAGCTTATCGACCTCCTTCTTCCAGTCTTTGTGGTTGATGAAAGCATCCACATACTGTTTCGCACGGAACTGATTGTTATCTAACTGCTTATAGTAGTAGCGCTTGTAGTTGTTAACGATAGATGGCAACAGATCATCAGAGAAGTTTCCCTTCTTAAGTTTCTCTATTTCATCCAAGGCAAGGCTACGTACCTCCTGTAAAGTCTGTCCGCTCTTAGACTGTCCATAGACATAAAAGACGGAGTAGTCGTTCATATCGGTCACTCCAGCCTCTATCTCTTGTACTTTCATCTTCTGACTGAGGTCGAGATCGAAGAGTCCTGCTTGTCCGTTAGACAAGAGTTGGGCCACAATCTCTAATGTATCGATCTGTTGAGAATTGCTTGGTTCAGCGCGCCAACCCATGAAGAGCATAGGAGCTTCCTTACCAACAACAGTCGTGTCGACGGGTGCTGTGAGTACAGGCTGGGCTGGGAACTGTGGTACGTCGATGTGGGCACTTGGCTGCCAGCTGCTAAAGTACTTGTCAATCGCTGCTACTGTCTTGTCTGGGTCGAGGTCGCCTGAAAGACAGATGGCGATGTTGTTAGGTACATAATACTTCTTGAAATAGTTCTTGATATTGGTGATTGAAGGATTCTTCAGGTGCTCACCGAGTCCGATAGTTGTCTGTGTACCGTATGGATGGGTAGGGAAGAGCTTTGCGAAGAGGGCTGCATAGACCTTACGCCAGTCGCTTGAAAGACCGATGTTATACTCCTCATACACCGCCTCCAACTCTGTGTGGAATCCACGGATAACCATGTTCTGGAAGCGATCGGCCTGAACTCTTGCCCAAGTGTCTATCTCGTTGGATGGAATATTCTCTACATAACACGTTACATCATTTGATGTATAAGCGTTAGTACCCTCACTACCGATGGCGGTCATCATCTTGTCGTACTCATTCGGGATATTATAACGGGCTGCAAGTTGTGAGATAGAGTCAATCTGGTGGTACCACAGCTTGCGAGCAGCAGGGTCTGTGATACGGCGATATTGCTCGAAACGAGCCTCGATAGAGTCGAGGTAAGGGCGTTCTGCCTCTACATTAGATGAGCCAAAGTGGGTAGTACCCTTAAACATCAGGTGCTCTAAGTAGTGTGCAAGGCCTGTTGTCTCCTTTGGATCATTGCGAGAACCAGTGCGCACAGCGATGTATGTCTGTACACGAGGCTTCTCTTTGTTGACGGAAAGGTAGATTTTTAGACCGTTCTTCAGCGTGTAGATACGTGTCTGCATCGGGTCGTTTGGGACGCTCTCATAGTTGTAATGCTGCGCATAGACCGTCACTGATGCAAATAGGAACATTAGTCCTAAGCTTAGTCCCTTGATAAAGGAACTGTTGAGGGAATGTTTTTTCATACAATCAGTATTTGTTTGTTATTATAATAAGGTAGTGAATGTAATGCTAATCCTCAAAGTCAACCTCATGGTCGAGGCTGTGGACGAATGATTCAAAGACCTCTCTGTCCACATCACCCATCTCATATTCCTTCTCGGCATCCTTCTTTATCTCTGCTATCCATGCTCGGCGAGCTTCGATATAGTCTTGTTTGATACGTGCATCGTACTCTGGAGTGATCTCGTTGATGCCATAGTATTCAAGTATCATGCGATAGGTCCATGCCCATTGATAGATGCGATAGTTCTCGTTAATCTCTTCGAAGCGGTTAACCACTTCTTCTATCGTTTCAAGACAGCCGTTCTTTACATCCTCGATGAGGCGCCGCTCCTCTGAAACAGGGAGTAGAAGGCCAGAGAGATCATCCCATCGTCCGAGTCCGACCTCGGTCTGTGGCTTACCAAAGAAGCCCCATTTATGTGCACGTTTCAGTACGGCTCCCATGTAGATACGCAGTGCGATGTCATAGTATTTGATACCTTTTCGCAGACTGGAAGCATTGATGACGTATTCATGATAGTTATAGGATGAAACATTGTCACCGCTTGCCTGACGCAGATTCTCAAGTATCTTCTTACCTTGTAAAATCTCTCCAACAGAGTAAGGGGATAGCCAGTCGAAGTTAACAATGCTCTTTTGTGTCTGCTGTGGACGCATGTCACGCTTCGGCCACTTGCGTATGTCACGATAAAGACCAACTGTTGTAATGTTGCGACCAGGCACGAGATACATCTTGTCGGCCTCTGCAATGAGGTAAGAGAAGGGTAGGGCCGTTGTGTTAGGGTGGTGCATGAGCTTACCGAAGCATACGGAGAACGTACCGATAGTTGCTGGCATAAGCAGATAACTACCACTGGCTGTCTTCGTGCCACGCTCTAAGATACCCCAATGCATTGGTCCCATCTTATACGCATGATTAGAGAAGTTGGTGCCAGAACCAGCGTTATAGAAAGAGAACATACCACCGATAAGCAGTGAACTCTTATGATGTGAGGCACAGAACGGGCCACAGAAGGCAGCGCAGGCCTCACCGTTTGACATAAAGGAATTGGCGAAGAAGACGCTCTGTGAGGCTGTGAAGCCATTGCTTATCTGGCAGGCTTCACCCACGAAGCAGTCTTGCATCTTCACACTATTTACTATACTCGACCCATCAGAGATGATAGAGTTCTCGCAGATGACGCCCGTTCCGATGTAGACGCTGGCATACTCGGAGCTGAGGATGGTGCAATCGCTCAGACGACTGGCCCCTGATATCTCGCAATCGGTCTGAATAACAGTGTTGGTAATCTCCTTTGTGTTGACAATCTTTACGTTGTTACCTATCGTACCACGCTCAGGATTGGTGCGGGCTATCTCCTCCTTGACCAGTCTACGTATGGCATTCTTAAGGTCTTTGTCGTTGAAGTGCTTCACCATAAAGGCTGCGAACTGGCTATTAAGGTCATGGAAGAAGATGACATTACCGTCTCCTACCTCGTTCAACACCGATATAAGGTTACCTTCACCGTATGTTGCTCCCTCCGTAGTCTCCATGACAGAGATATTAGAGATGAGACAATCATCCCCAATAGTATAGTTATTAATATAGTTGCCGACCTTCTCTATCAGGCAGTTATTACCAACGGTTACATTACGTAGGGTCGCATCGTTGATACCAGAATGCTTGACAAAGCCTTTTGTTATCTCAACTTCTTTCTGCACACAACCCAACTGTATGTCTCCATAGAACATTACTCTATGGAAGAACTTGGCTTGAAATCCATCCTCAGCAACCTTTACTTGGTTCCAATCTTCCGCCCAACAGCTATTGCTCTCGAGGGTTTCAATCTCTTCAAAGGTAAGGGAACGATATTGCATAAACTATCTCTTTTGGTTGTTTTTATTAGGCTTATTGGGCTTATTAGGCTTATTAGCCTTATTAGGCAATTAGCCTTATTGGACTTATTAGGCTTATTAGCCTTATTTGGCAATTAGCCTTATTGGGCTTATTAGGCTTATTAGCCTTATTAGGGAATTGGCCTTATAGGCCTTATAGGGCCTATTGGGCAAATAAGGCCAATAAGGCCCTATCGAGCAATTAGGCCTATTGCCTACCCTCATTATTCCTCTTCAATATTGTAGAGGAAGTCATTATAAGGATATTTCTGTACGTGTAACTCACGCACCTTCTTATAGAGAACCTCCTTGAACTCGTCGATGTTCTCCTTATTCTTAGCCGAAATGAATAGACAATTGTCGTGTTCTTTGGCCATCCAAGTCCTCTTCAGTTCGTCCAAGGTCATATTCTCCTTTGTAGCAGGGGTGAGGTCGTCTTCCTCTTTCTCTATCCAATGATAATTGTCAATCTTGTTGAAGATAAGCATAGACGGTTTGTCAGCACAGCCCAGTTCGCTGAGAGTCTGGTTGACGACCTGTATCTGCTCTTCAAAGTCAGGATGTGAGATATCCACAACATGTAAGAGTAGGTCGGCTTCCCGCACCTCATCGAGTGTAGACTTGAATGAATCGACCAAGTCAGTGGGCAACTTACGGATAAAGCCTACGGTGTCAGCCAATAGGAAAGGTAGGTTATCCACAACGACCTTACGCACAGTTGTGTCGAGCGTAGCAAAGAGCTTATTCTCTGCAAACACCTCACTCTTAGCCAGAAGGTTCATAGTAGTAGACTTACCCACGTTCGTATAGCCCACTAAAGCGACTCGAATCATGCGACCACGGTTCTTTCTCTGTGTCACCTTCTGCTTGTCTATCTCTGCAAGACGTTGCTTTAGAAGGGTCATACGTTGCAAGATAATGCGTCGGTCCATCTCTAACTGCGTCTCACCCGGACCACGTAGACCCACCGAGCCCTTACCGCCTCCAGAGCCAGAACCACCTCCTTGTCGTTCGAGGTGAGTCCACAGACGTTGCAAGCGAGGCAGCATGTAACGATACTGCGCCAGCTCCACCTGCGTCTTGGCATTGGCTGTCTGTGCGCGCATAGCAAATATATCGAGGATGAGCGAGGTACGGTCTAATATCTTGACACCGAGCTCCTTTTCGATATTACGTATCTGTTTTGCCGACAGTTCATCGTCGAAGATAACCATACCGATAGGTTCCTCCTCCTCGTCCTTTAGTTTTATATAGTCTCTAATCTCCTCCAGTTTACCCTTGCCGACGTAGGTGACAACACTTGGACCCGTCACTCTCTGCGTGAACCGCTTCACAGTAACCGCCCCAGCAGTATCAGCGAGGAACTCTAACTCATCAAGATATTCCTTCGTTTTATCCTCGTTTTGCTCCTTGGTGATGAGACCTACGAGTACTGCTGTTTCTGTTTTTACATCAGATATGATAAATTCTTTCATTCAATAATCCGTTTATAACTTGTTTGTGTGTTGTGAAGTGTAATTCTCTACGGCTTAGGTAAGTGCACACTGCCACATGGCAAAGTTACTCATAAATTCTGAAAAATGCCAATGATAAGCCCCTTTTTATGCACTTAAAGCGAAAGTGTCCGATTGTTTTCACAAACCTGTCGTATCCGAGTAGTATTCTTCTCTTCTTTCTTCAACCGTTTTCTTCTATTTTACCTACGCTCTATCACCCAAAATGAAAGTAACACTTTGAAGATTGTAATACCAGTATATATTTGTAAACATTAGTCAATCAGTGACTTATCAACGACCTTGTAAAAACCGCTAAAGCTCTATCTCTATCAAGCCAACTACTTGTCAACCCATCCACTCGTCAACTTGTAAACTCGTCAACATGTCCACCCCCTTGTGAGCCATCAGTCTTTAAAATAGAAAAGTGGAATGAACACCGATGGTTAACGGCATTCATTCCACTTAATAAGACGTGTTAAGCGATAGCTTATTTATCTTGTTTATACTGGCTTTCCCAGTTAGCTTCCTCTGGTTCCTCGCCCTTTCGGCCCTCTAACTGTATCACAAAGCTCTTTGCAGGGAAGTAAGGAGTGATGTGGATGTCCAGTAAGACACGGTCCTTCTGATTAGGGTCTTGCTCAATTCTGATAACCCTAAACTTCTCAATCAGACGTGTAGGACCTTGGATACTATCAAGGAATTTAACAATCTGGCTCCTTAAGTCGGCCTCAGTACGGGTGGTCCAGTTCTCGAAGGCACGGCGGTTTAGGAAATCGAAGAGCACCTTAGAGATGTAATCGAACACTCGAACGACTGAGTAAGTCTGCAATCCAAGGTTGTCACCATTGAAGAGTGTCTTAGCAGAGAAGGCCATCACCTTGCTATACTCATTGACCATCGGTACAAGACCCATGCGTTCAATCTCCGAAATCTCACTCTTCTTCAAGTCGAAATGGACGCTCTCAACATCGTTCAGACCGCCGAACTTCTTACCAGCAACGACCTGTGACATCAGTGTACTGTATATCTTTCCAGCAAGAGCAGACGAACCCGGAACATAGAGGTTGTCCTCTTCTCCTACCTGAACAACCTTCTGTCTACCTAAGAGCCAGTTACAAGTCATGATGATATTCGACTTATAGATGTCGCCACCAGAGTGGTCGGCATTAAAGAAGATGTCGACTACATCATCCGGAGTCTCCAAGTCTTGGAAGTCAGTAAGGAGCATTACCTTATTGCTATGGGCAATCTTTCCCCATTTGTCAAGCACTGCGTTTGAGCCTAAGTAGCCTGGGATGACAAGCAGAGAATAGTTACGACGCAGGTCTAAGCGGTCGAAGTTCTGTTTAAGTTCATTACTAATATAGTCAATGAAGAGCGGATTGTCCAAGTCGGTCAACTGGTCCATCTCGGCATTGACAATCGTGATGTTCTTCACCTTCTGACTCTCCGTGTTACGATAGAAGAGGGCCACTGAGCGATAAGCCGTCTCTAACTCACGTGTACGAGCAAGAACTTTATTAAGGTTCTTATTCAGTAAGTCCTCAACATGAAGGGCTCTTTCTTTCGCCTTATCTCTCATCTGTTCAGCTGATTGACCAGACTTTAAGAGGTCGATCCAGACCTCCAAACGATTGGCCAGAACCTTACGTTCGTTCTCCCACTGCGCATCAGAGAGGAAGATGTTACGGCGTGCTTTGCGTGAAGGGTTGAGATTAGAGAATCCGTCAATGATATTTTCTAAGAAGGTAAAACCACCGTATTCCTTCAGTTTATCAAGTGCGGCAGCAGCAGACGAGGTACTTTGTTGTGCAACGGTCGACTTATTTACCACAGGAGCCTGCTGTTCCTTCGCTTTTATTTTATTATTATCCATTTCCTAATTCATTAAGATGATTATTTAGCATCAGCGTTATTAACCTCGTCAAGTGAGCTCTGTAACAAGTCTAAGATGGCTTGTCGTGTTTCAGGGTTAGCCAAGGCTTTCAGCAAAGCTTTGTTTGATGAGAGCTGACGAGCTATCTTTATATTCTGTTCCTTCTCAACATCAAGCTTACTAAGGAAGTCACTGTTCTCCTTTAACTTATCTGCATTGAAGTCGCCTAAGTTCTTGAATCGCATCGTCTCAAGTACGTCCTCGCCGTTGTCGTCCTGCATTTCGACATTAACAGATGGTGAGAAGTGCTCGAAAACATCCTCTACAGTCTGCAAGCCGTACACTGTTTCAGGACTTACAGGAGCCTCGTCGGTTAATTTCTGTACTAATAATGTTCTGTTGGAAGGGATGTCGGCAATTGACTCATTAGCGTCAACGTTTACCTCATTACCACCAATTCCATAATCGTAAATGGCCATGTCTTTTATGTTTAAGTTTTATATTAATCCTTTACAAGAATGTTTATAATCAGGCACAAAACTATAAAATTTACATGAAAATATCGTAATTTAAATGTGAAAAGAATTTTATAAGCGTTTTTTTTATTATATTTTATTGATTGTTTTTATTCTGAACATGTATTGAGCTATTGCTCCCCATGGGGTTTAGAGTTTTTTAACTATGGGCGACAGGTGGCAGGGGTTGGGTGGTGGGTGATGATAGTTGGGGTGTTAGGTGTTAAGTGTTAGGTGTTGATGAAGTGCATTGTTGGATGATGGGTGGTAAATGTTAAGTGTTGATGGATTGTTTTGTTGGGCGTTGGGTGTTGATAGTTGGGGTGTTAGGTGATGAGTGTTAGGTGTTGATGGAGTGTTTTGTTGGGTGTTAGATATTTACTATTGAGTATTAAAGTCTACATGTTAGTAATATCATATTAAACATCCACAACTACAAACGTCATTGGTTTTCTCTTAGCAGCTTGGTGCTCCCCTCCTTCGGAGGGGCTGGGGGAGGTCTTAGCAGCTTGGGGCTCCCCTCCTTCGGAGGGGCTGGGGGAGGTCCCCTCTACCCACCTATCCTCTTGTCATTTTTTTTCGCTCTTCTATGTTCGAGAACACGCCCTTCTCCGTTTGAGAACATGCCCTTCTTGGGGCAAGAAGGGCGTGTTCTCGAGCGCTGTTTGTAATGTGTTGATTGCTTGGAGGTTACAATCTTGATGCAAGAGGATATTATACGCTTGTTTTGATGGTGAGTTGCTTGATAAGATGTAATGATTTTTTATGGCTCTATAAAGCTCTGGAAACGGGGAAAGGACTGAAGAGATGGACGAGGGAAGATGTAGATAGTGGGCGACGGGAGGTGTGAAGAGTCGTTAGCAGAGAACGATGTTCAGTGTAGGATAGAGCGATGTCCTATATATAATAAGGTGTACAGAGATGATAAATAATGATAACACGAGCGACAGTCGTACTCTCCTTGCAGAAAGGTAGTAAGTGTTCAAAGTGTTGAGAGATAAAGTTTTATAACAAACGCAGCTATTCAGAAGGTCTAACATGATTAGTAATCAAATACTTATAAATCATTAAAATCCTAAAAAAACACCTATATCTATTAAAAATAATATATATTTGCACAACAATTAAAAGCGTAGAATGAACTATCTAAAACTGCCGCTGGATTTGTCAGGGGCCTTAAATGGTCAGATTCAACGATGTTCTTATGAGGAATCAATAGCACAACATCTGATGATGTTGGTTGTTTCCCGGTGTGGTGAAGTAGAGGGAAGGGAAGATTACGGATCGGTTATTTGGGACTTAGAATTTAATCAAGTCTTAAAGAACGAGGATTGGGAAGAAAAGGTCAGACAGTCACTTGAAGCCACCATAACTAAGTATGAGCCTCGTTTGAAGGATGTTGAAGTAAGAGTGGAACTAACTGAAGTAGAGGAAGACATACGTAGTAAGTTCCCTAACGCTCGTAAGCGTGTACGCTTATGGGTCAAGGGTCTTATCGTCAGAAACGACCAACAGTTTAATTTCAGTACACATCTTTATATTAGTCCGATATCACAATAGGGCCGACTGACATTGAAGAGGAAATATGACAATGGGACGTTTGATAGCCTTAAACGATATAATACGCTCGAAACAGTATTCTTGTTGTATGCTGCATGCGGGTGGGACTGTTATGGGCAATACTGAAAAGGACGCTTTCATGTCATGTAGTACAATCCTCTTCGATGCTTCATGGTGTTTTACTGATGAGGCCCATGTAGTAAACCGATGGTGGACAAGGATAGACATCATTGTTCGTAAGATAATAGTAAAATGGTAGATAAAAGACAGCAGATAATAAAGGATCGTCTAAGAATGTTCGCAATGGACTTGTGGAACATCACAGACTTAAGTCAGATAGACCCTGTTATTGATCTCATACTTGACGTAATAGCTTATAACAGTAGCCGTCTCCATCAGAGTATAGTAGACTCTGATGCCGACATCCTAAGCCGTTTGGCTCGTTTGATGGTACCTTTGAAATGGTCGCTCCCTTCTCCTTCTCATGCCTTGATGAGTGTTGACCCTAAGTTTGATGAGGTGAAACAGCTGACGACCAACGACTGTTTTTACGCAAGGAAGATGATGTTTGAGAAGGGATGGCTCGAACTTTACTTCTCTCCTCTAAGCAATTATCCATTGGTGAACGCCAAGATCAGAGCGATAGCCTTCGACCAACAGGTCAACTATTACACTGACAGAAGCGTGGACAGGCCGGTCATTCCTGACGTAGAGATACCTTCAGAAGAGGGGACAGTATGGATAGGACTGAACATGACACAAAGCGTGTTGCGCTCAACGAAGCGTCTTGTCTTGTGCATCCTACCCGAAGATGGCAGTCTCTCACCGTTCTTGCGCGACATAGAAGTCTATGACGGACAGGGCGAACAACTAAGTGTATCGGTGCCAGAGTTCCCCCTCGAGCAGTGCGAACGCTATCATTACTTTGATGAGATAAGCAGTTATTATGCCGACAACTTCATCCAGATAGACCTTAACTCTCATTTCCTATCGACAAACCCCTTCTCTACTTACCCCTCATCGTGGGAGACGAGTGAAGGAGAAGAGAAAGAAGAGTTAGTATGGTTACAGTTGAAATTCCCAGTGGTGTTCAATCGTGTAGACTTTGCGAAGGTAAGATTTCTACTTAACACATACCCCGTAGTCAACCGCAAACTCGTCACGATGCAACATGACTACACTCGAAGAGGAAACATCGTAGCCCTCCCTTGTGAGGACAACCGCTTCTTGCTCAACATAGAATCCTTCCAAGACGATGGCAATCATCAGTATATAGACGTGGGACAGTGCTATGACGAGCACCCTGTTGGGACTTATAGCCTATACTTTGGAAACTTAGAGAGATTTGACTCAGACAATGCGCGCACATTAATTCATAAGCTTATTCAACTCATACATGAGGACGGTAGTGCTTTTGGAAGTCTACAGATAGACACGCTCACAGACCAGTTGAATAATCTCTACAATAATATTGAGAACATAGAAAAGGGTGTCTTCGACTTTGTTCAGGACAAGAGTATTCCCCGTTCGTTCCTCTTTACGCAGCCTTACAAGCGTACGGCAGAAGCCGAGGTACGCTATTGGATAACCGATGCCGACCTGGCTAACGGTTTAGACAGTCGAACGTCAGTGTATCAAGCAGAGAACGAACGCTTCCTATCAGAGAGCCTTTCTTTCCAGACAACAACCAAGTGTGGTAATGCACACGACACCGAACGTGAGATTGTCAATCGTCTGCGTTATGGCTTACTAACGAAGGATAGGATCGTAACACGTGAAGATATAAAGAGCTTCGTATTATGTTGTTTGGGTCCACAAGCAAAGTCAGTCGATGTAAAAGACGGTATCGCTATCTCCAAAGACGTACGTCGTGGTATCATCAGGACGACAGAGATAAGAATAGCCCTCACTCGTTCAGGCAGAGAAGAGGGTATCGACTTACCGTCCATGACCTTGTTCTTAGAGCGAGAACTAACCAAACGCTCTGTAGATAAGACCCCTTATAAGATATATTTCGTATGAACACACAGAATTACAGCAACAGTCTTGTAGCCGCTATAAAGTTGGCTAAGGCCATGGCCCACCAAGATAAGCACCTCTCATTTGGTGTAGCTCATTTAGTCATAGCCATGTTGACCGAGCAAACAGGTCTGCGTGAGATACTCAACTCAATGCAGAAAGAGGTGGCGTATGTCAGCGATTGGTTTGAAACCTATCGTGAGATGTATGTCGGTGTGGAGCATGATGCAGGCGAGATAATCCCTGACCGTGAGGTGGAGACGGTTCTCGACGAGGCCGAACGGTCTAAGATAAAGCTCGGAACAGACTCGGTTGATGCCTTGTGTGTATTCGCTGCCGTCGTAAGAGACGGTGTTGTCTACTCTCATCAACAGATAGAATCGATCGGAGTGACCGAAGATGAGATAATGGAATACTTTGAGGCATCAACCTCACCACTATCGCCTGTCTCTGAGATGGATATGGGTAGTTCTATTCAATACGTGTCCGACCTCCGTCGAGCAGAGCTTCTTGAAGAGGGTAAGTTGATTATCGGGCGCAGTAAAGAGATACGTCTTATCTTGGAAACACTGGAGCGTTCGGAGCGACAGGGCATCCTCCTTGTTGGTGCGCCAGGTGTTGGAAAGACGGGAATCATAAAGGCTCTTGCCCATGAGATGGAGATCAATCAAGATGAAATAATCAATCAGACATCGTTAGTAGGCCTAAATACGTCGAAAGTACTTGCACAGTCGGGCAATGAGACGGAAGTAACGCAGAAGATGACAGGTGTGTTACAGAAGATGAACCAGGCAAAGAGCCGTGGAGTATTGGTCATTGACGACCTGCAGCTACTGCTTGAAAGTGGCAACCCCACAACGGCCACCTATATTCTCAATAATCTTGACGCACAGATATGTGACGGTTCTGTCACGCTGTTAATGGTGCTCTCGATGGATGCCTATCGTAAGCATGTAGAGAAACATTCCATCGCTAACAAGTTGAACATCATTAATGTAGAAGAACTTGAGCCTAACATCCTTCGCAGTGCATTGTTAAGACACAGGCCAACACTACAAGCCTTTTATAGTCTGGCTATGACGGAGGAATCGTTCATCAGTGCTTATAACCTTTCTAACAGATATTATAAGGAGAAGAGTCAACCAGCCTCTACATTAGACTTGATAGACAGTACGGCCGCTTCAGTGAGACTGAGTAATAAGAATGCGGTAGGTATTGTGGAGCAGCTTGTCGAACAGTATGAGAAATACAAGGCAATGCCAATAGAAGAGGTGAGCGATTTCGACTTGCATCTACTTTATTATACTATATTTAATAAGGTGAGTGTTGTCTTGACTTCAAAGGTTGAAGACAACTATATACTTACTGATGACGACTCGACAGAAGAGAAGCTCAATAAGCTTGGAAAGATACTTAACGAATTGACAGTGCTCTCAGAGAAAGGCATAGAGAAGGTTAGTTCGTTAGAGATAGAGTCGGTTGTAGCAGACGACACAGGCATTCCTATCGGTAAGATTCAGGCTCAAGAGAAGGATAGACTGTTAGGAATAGAGACCAAGCTACACGAAAGAGTCAAAGGACAAGATAAGGCTATTCGAACGCTGTCTGACGCTATCATTGAGTCACGAAGCGGACTGAGCGATCCGAAGAAACCTATTGGTTCGTTCTTCTTCCTTGGTCCTACGGGTACAGGTAAGACTGAGCTGACAAAGTCGTTGGCCGACCTTCTTTTCGATGACGATACGGCCATGATACGTTTCGATATGTCTGAGTTTAAGGAAGAACACTCTGCTGCTTTGCTCTATGGTGCTCCTCCGGGTTATGTAGGCTATGAAGAGGGTGGCTTACTGGTAACGAAGATACGCCAGAAACCCTACTCTGTTGTACTGTTCGACGAGATCGAGAAGGCACACAGTAGTGTTTATGATATCTTCCTACAGATTATGGACGAAGGAAAGGTGCATGATAAGCTCGGACGAGAAGGCGACTTCTCTAACGCAATCATCATCTTCACGTCGAATATTGGTAGTCAATGGATTGCAGAACAGATACAGAAAGGACACCAGCCAACGTCTAACGAATTGATAGAAGTGATGTCGAAGTACTTCCGACCAGAGTTCTTGGGTCGTCTGACAGAGGTTGTCCCCTTCTCACCTATTACCGAACAGGTTGCACAACAGATATTCCTTCTACAGTTCTCACGCCTACAGAAACAGCTGTTAGAGCAGAAGGAAATACAGTTAGACTTGGCCCCAGAGACCATTGCATACCTCACTTCAAAGGGCTTCTCACCACAGTATGGAGCACGCCCTATCGCTGGTGTGGTAAGAACCTACCTAAAGAAGACTATCTCAAAGCTCATAGTATCAGAAATGATCAAGCCCGGTGACCATATTATCGCAACTTATAAAGATGGCAATCTA
Source organism: Prevotella jejuni (assembly GCF_900187995.1). Classification (GTDB taxonomy): domain Bacteria; phylum Bacteroidota; class Bacteroidia; order Bacteroidales; family Bacteroidaceae; genus Prevotella; species Prevotella jejuni. The sequence continues at coordinate 62,464 of NZ_FZNZ01000014.1, read as the reverse complement.
CAATGGAATCACGTATAACAACATCTGAAAGAGACTTAGAAAGGTTCTGTAATAGTGACGCGAGAAACCTTATTGCGGAGGTGTTCTATGCTGAGTTGCAGTTCGTTACAGATGAGAACCTACTGGATAAGACGGTTGTTGTGAGCCATGGAATGAATAGTCGTGTGAACTCACAAGACATCATCGACCTGCAAAAAGAGGAGGTTTATAAAGATGGACAACTACGAGATCGAATCATACTGAACATCGCTCGCAATGGCTTCTACCATCAGTTGCCAGAGTTCCTATTCCATCCTATTTCGCTGAGTGCACCTGGGATGAGTAATAAGGAGGTCGTTGAGGCTATCCGTCTGAATAGAAAGAAGGCCGAGCAAGCCGTTCACTTCTTCTCTCCCTTTGATACAATGATGTTCCATGATAGTGTGTCTATCTTCGAACGACAGCTGACGTTGTTTGATGAACCGTATGAGAACGTCATTTTCAAGAGCTTTACTAATGTCTTCTTTGCCAAGTCGGCTCCCCTTACAGCAGGTGAACGATATAAGTTATTCCTGTGTCTTCGCAAGGTGGAGGACTATAAGGAAAACCTTTCAGCACTGGAGGAACTACTCTTGACGGTATGTGATATAGATGCTCAGATGCGTTATGTCTATCATTACGAGGACGACTTACCTTATATGAACTTGGGCGACTGTGTGTTAGGAGTTGACTCTGGTCTTGATGGACGGTTGCTTTGTGAATTGGACGATGTGGAGGTGAAGCTTATCTTCCACGATAGTGTGACAGAGAGTAGACTGAAGAAGCAAATGGAGATAGTAAGGTATATCTTGTCTTTCTTCCTCCTTTCTTCAAGAGACATAAGGCTCATCTATACAATAACATCAAATACTGAACTTGTCTTAGGACAGAACTTTTTGGGTTACGATACGAACTTATAATAAAAGAACTTAGCTTAGAACAATAGCTTTTAGGCTATGACACGAACTTACAACATATAATGAAACCATTAATATTATTCTTTGTAAAGTACTTACTTGCACCGCTCTTGGCTATCATCATGGTATCTGTCATGGGTGCCTTGAAGTCTGTTCGACAGCAGTTGAGCGTGAAGAGGATTATTGTCTTCTCATTGATAACGGCTATCTTCCTTGCTATTCCGTCCCTTCTGGGGTATCTTAGGAATGAGTATGTATGGGGAGGACTATTCTTGACAGTTGTTGCTTACTTAGTTCTTGGGTTCTTCTACTTGTGGGCGCTACGAACGTTTATCAGTAAGAAGAATGACGACATGGCTATGGAAATCCTTGTTATGGTATTGTCAGGGATATTTGGTATGTGGTCATATTACCTTATCTTTGATTGGATTAGCAATGGATTAGAGTACACACCATGGGCTATGACAGCTGTCTGGTGGTTTTCTATACCCTACTTCGTATTTAGAAGCTATCGTTTCTTCCGTAATATCCAACCTCCAATATATGACTTATGGCGCATCAACCATAGTGGCTTTAACCGTAACTACTGGGATACGCTTGATACCTTCAAGGCTACAACGGTGAAGGTAAAGCTTAAGAGGCATATTGGCGACTATGGTTATACTACGCTCTCAGTACGTTTGGCAGAGGGGATTGCCTTAGGCGACTGGTTTGATTGGCTTGTAGAAGACCAGAACCGACGCTTCCCACAGGCACAGATAGACATAGCGATGGATAATTCAGAGAGTGGTTGGATATTCTATACGAACAAGTGGTTCCGCTATCCATTGTTCATTAGGATGCTTGACCCACGGCGAACTGCTTCAGAGAATAGGATTAAGAAGAACCAAGTTATCTATATAAAACGAGTAAAAAGCATAAACGATATACAGCATGAAGAAGATTGATCACTTACCTGTTAACTGGGTTAACGGACAGAAGATTAGTAGTTCTCATTTCTTTGAAACCTACTATAACGTAGTTGAAATGCAGAAACTAAATAGGGAGGACACGCTCACAAGCTATAATTATGGGTTAGGGCAAAGCATGGAGGGAGCTGACCATTCGGTTGTCTTAGACGTACGAGGGGAGACGGCAAAGACCTTAACTGTGCGCTTAATCTCATGTAATGCAGTCACAAGAAACGGCTTCCATATCTCCTACACAAAGGACCTCTATGGTGACTTTATACCAGAGGCTACACTCCAGAATATGGATATTGACCTATCGACTCGACAGGTCGTTTGTGTCATGCTTACGGTGAATCCATATAAAATGTTGCCTGTTGGTGTACCTGACCCAGAGACTACTCCATTGCATCATCCGTATGTTCTGCCAGAGATAACACTGCAGCTTGTAGCGGAGCAGAACCTTAACAAAGCCTTTTTAGAGGGTAATAGCCTTATCGTAAGTAAGATAGTTGTTGACAACGGAACCTTTGCGGTTGATGAAGACTATATCCCTGCTATTCAGCAAACGAACTTCTTTGATAAGGCGTCAGAGTTCTTGACTTATTTTGAGAAGACCCTTGAGGAGACGCATAATAATGCTTTGAAGGTCTATTCAAAGAACATCACCAATCCACACCGTAGTGTCTTGGCTGACAATACCTTTGCTTTATGCGATGTGATTAAGGCCTTTTACGGTCGACATATCTTCGAGTTGAAATATATATTAGGTGAGAAGGCACCTATACACGTCGTACACTTAGCCAATGAGCTTGCCACTCTCTTACTTTCAACACTACGTTCATTACCAGAGAAGGACTTTGAAACACTTTTACAATACTTCGATGAGTGGACCAACATACGTCCTTCTGAATTTATGAACAATGCCAGTAAGGTGGCACATATAAGTTATAACCATGGCGAGATAAGCCAGTCATTCTCATTGATATACGCTTTCCTCAAAGTAATCCACACCCTCTTCCAGAAGTTAAGTGACTTGGAATACGTCGGACTCATCAAGGAGAACATCATTATCAGCGAGGAACACAGTGGTAAAGCGTCTGAGAATGAGAGGAAATCATGGAAGGTTTGGGACTAAGTAGGAGGTACTCACAATGACAGAGAAAAATAAGAAAGAACGCCGACAGGCGATGAGTTCCTTCATCTTCATCTTTAGTTTCACTCTATTACTCTTCGTTCTGTTTGCCATTTGTACGTTAAAGACAGCCGAGAGGGGCATCAGCTTGTTAGACGAGAAGAAGGTTCGCTATGATGACATCTTCCGTAAGCAAGCGGGATACAACTATCGTATGGACGAGATCTTCAAAGATATGAACAATCTCTACACTCAGAAGCGTACGGACAATGAGCAGGCTCAATACCAGATGATTATTGCCCGCAAGTGGCAAGGGATGCAAGACGAGATTCGACAGGCTGATGCTGACACCACCAGCTATGTCCTTTATAACGTACTGTTCAATCAGTTACAGTCGACGCAAGATGTTTCTGCAACCTTCTTCGACGAGAAGCGCGACCTTGACTACATCATGGAGCAGATACAAAGGGCACAAGATATAAAGAAGAATAAGAAAAGATAAATAACAGAAGATTATTATGACAAGAGATGAGAAAATATGGTCAACCATAAAGTTCACGCTGTTACTGTTCTTCTCAGTGACTTTGTTATACATATTAGTCTGTAAGTACGTGATGCCTATACCTGTTTCTGTGACAGGGAACACGGTCCAAGAGATCAATGACGCTGAGGCTGTCTTATCCGATCAACAAAAGATGGGCGAACAGATGAAGGCTCTCAAGACCGATATCGACTCCCTTAACTTTGATATTCAGCAGACGCAACGTATCGGAGAGATAAAGGACAGGATGTCGCAGTTACAGAACAATTACAGACAACACTCCTACAATACGAAGTATCTATATTGTATGCAGGCCTTCAAGACCATTCAAGCCTACTTTGACATCAAGCAGAACCTGTATTGGGCATCGAAGACCAAAGAGGATAGAAAGCGTATTCTGGAAGAGCTAAAGACTCAAATTCAATAAATATAATTATGACTGAAAGACAAAAAATCATTTTGGCAATCGTCTCGGGCTTGGCTATTGTGGGGCTTGTGATTGCTTTGCTGCTTCCTTCAAGGACGGTAGACAAGAATCTGGATTTCTATATCCAAGATCAGAATGTGAACAATCAGTTGGAAGTAAATGAGCCACTGAAATTCATTGTTAACGACTCGTCTGCCGTTGTGGATAAGCGAGTTCTATGGAAGATGGGTAATGGGGATAGTATTGTTGGTAATCCTAATATCAGCTATACCTATCATCAAGCGGGCCGATACCTCATCACCTTGCAGGTTGATGGTAAGGTTGTTAAGGAGAAGACGATTGATGTTGTTAAGCTCACAAAGGACACCGTGGCCGTTGACTCTGTCCCTAAGATTGTCGGACCAAAGCAGGGTTTCGTAGGCGAAAGTCTTGTCTTCTCTGCTGATGGCGATGGTATGACAAGTTGGTTATGGGAATTTGGCGAGAGCGGAACGATTGACGCCTTCGAACGTCAGGTCGTTTATAAGTATGATAAACCAGGTAAATACCTCGTGAAGCTTAAGACTAACACCACACTCTACCCTGTTTCTCAGGTTGTTACCATCCTTGATAAGGTAGACGCAGTGCCTGCTGACATGGGAGAAGAGGAACAGGCTGAACCGCAAGAACCTATTGACACGTTGGCATTGGTGCAGAACGACATTAAACGCCGCCTACAGGCAATAGCCAATGCAGGCGCAAGAGACCAAGAGGCAGTGCGCTCTAACATGGGTTATATCAATGATACCTACCTCAGAGGCAATGGTGGAAGGGTGATTGTACAGGTGAATGGCGAACGCTATAACCTATTCCCTGACTACTGTCAAGGCCTTCATTATCTGGAAAGCAACCGTTATAGTCGTGTCAGCATAGATGATGTTAAGGTGGATGACTTCCATCGTATTACTAAAATAGAAGTAACTCAAAGAAATATAGGAAAATGAAGAAAGGATTTATAAAGACGTTATATGGGTTGTCTGGACTTGTCTTCTGCCTTGCTTTACCGCAATGTCTCACTGCTCAAGTGGCTCGGTATGACAAGACGAAGACCGTTGGTCATACCAGTTTCAATTACCCAGTGGGTGGAGCAGGGGCTCAACAGGTTCGTGATAATAACGATATTCATATCGTATTCTCCGACAGAAGCCATAATAAAGCATACGCTGAACCCTACGCACAGCGTGTGTTAAGCGAGCAGAAGATGGGCTCTCCTTTCTATGTCATCGGTGAGAAGAATGGTTATTATAAGGTGGTTGCAGCCAACCAAGAGCTACTTGGACAGCCTAAGGGACTCTTCGCACCCCTTTACAGTGGCCGTACTCACTTTAAGGATGCTAAGAAGTCGCCTTTCGTAGGCTGGATTGACAAGAATGCTGTCTTGGAGTTCAATCATTCTTTTGTGTCTAAAGACAACAACTTCCCGCTTCGCTATCGTGTTGGTGCTACAAGGGCTGCACGCTTGTCCGACCTTAAGACGTTCTTCACAAAGGACTCGCTCAATCTCTATAACGACCCCTTCTTCCTTGAGAAGACCAAAGGAAAGTTGGTAGATGGGCAAATCGTCTATGCTTATAAGTATGATGTCAGCCGACAGGCCGTACTTGTTGCGGACCGTCCAGCACTGTCTGATTCCTTGCGAACAGTCTTGGGATGGGTTCCATCCGACCTCATTGCGATGGTAGGACAGAACCGTGTTTTCTTGCTCGACTCGCCTTATCCTGTCTTTGGCAACTATCAGCTTGGGTCTAACCTGCTCTTCACTTCTGACGGCAACTATCTGGGCAACTATGAAGACCCACGTGTTGCTATCAATATGCCACTCGCTCTTTGGGACAGAAAGAAGTCGATGATGGTTAATGCTAAGGGTGAGGACGTGTCGGTTGCCGACCTCGATCAGCTGATTGAGAACAGTAAGAAGATGAATATCCATCTGATATTCTATAGTCAAGACCGCATGCAGGTGCGCAACTTGCTCAATGCCTTACAGGGCTTGGAGGGCAAGTTTGGCAAGGCCAGTCAGGTCAGATTTTCTGCTACAGCCGTGTCTGATAAGGGCAACAAGCACCTTGCGTTGACATCCGACTTTGGTAGTTGGATTGACTTCTTGGCTAATGCAACTGCACCCAACACGCTCCCTGTTTCTGGTGGGGCTGGCTTTCATGCTGCCATGAACAAGATATTCTCTGAGACTCCTTATACTAAGTTCGAGAACAATGTGTTTATCATCTTGGGTACAGATGAGTTCCCTACGTTTACTTCTGAGATTAACGCAGAGATGTACACACGTTCTGCTACCTTGTTCTTAGCGCAGATGCTTGGTCGACTGACGCCTTCTTACCAGAGCTTCGTACTACAGTCAAAGACCTTGTTAGACAATAACACCTCTGAGTATATGAGTTATGCGAAGGACTATCTATGTGCCTCTGACTGGTCGAAGGGTGGCTTGTTTACCGATATCAGTACTGAGAGCGAGAATGCTTTCGTATTGGATGCACCGAAGAACGGCATTGTGACGGGTGGTTTCGTCTATCCTCGTCTTGATACAGAACTGACGAACACTGGCTTTGCAAGGGTTCTCGACTCTCTCTTCGTACGAATTGATGAGCGCAACCAGAAACTGGTAGCGGTCTCTACCGACGCTGAGAACCAATACGGTGCACTGCGTGCTATCCCAACACAAGAGATGGTTAACACCACTAAAGATGCTGGTGTTCCTGTTGAGAGCATAGAGAAGAACAACATCAACGACCTCTATTTCAAGGAGATGTTAATCTCTCCTATGGAGTTGTCAACCTACGATGAGGGTTATCTCTTTGATGCTGTTGAGTTGAAAAACCTCCTTGAAGGCTATCGTGCCCTCATGCCTTATTTCCATGCCGACTCTCTTTCTAATCAGCAACTGTTTGAGTTGAGAAGGAACTTTAAGCTGCAGAGCGACTTAGTCAACCGTCTTTCTTACCGCACAGTACTGAAGAATAAGTCGTCTATCTCGTCTGTCTTCTATCATCGATTGAGTGTCCCAAGCTCTGACGTATTGAATAATATCGTACGAGTAAAGGACATCACACGTAAGAAATGTGATGAGAGTAAATGGGAGGCAGCCTATAAGGAGATGCTTGACAGGCTCGTCGACCTTGAGAGTCGCTTCAAGTCTGGCCGCTTAAGGACCGTCCTTGTGGCTGGTAAGACTTATTACTTTGTGCCGATTAAGGAGGTTCCTTAGTCGGATAGGGTAGGGAGTGAGGCCACTGAAGGGTGTTGGATGGTGGGTGTTAGGTGTTGATGATTAGCCACATGGGTATCTCGGTGATTACTCCCCTTCCCTTCGGGGGAGGGGAAGGGGGAGGGGCCAACTGGTAGTTAGTCTGTGAGGTTACCCCTACTGGGCAGCTTACATGGGGTGTGGAGAGTTTTTTCTCTCACGCTGGTGAGTTTTTTCTCTCACAGAGCGCACAGAGTTCACGGAGCTTTTTGGCGCACAGTTTCGATCCCACAGAAGGCCTCCGGCATACAGAATTCACAGAACGTTATAGCTAAAGGTGGCTGTAACGTTCTGTGATATCGGTTGACTTGATGTCTCTGTGAAACTTTGTGTGTTCTGTTCATCTGTGTGTTCTGTGAGAAAAAGAAAAGACTTGAAACTCAGTGGGGAGTTTTATCTCTCACAGAACTCACAGATCTAACAGAACCTTTTTGCGCACAGTTTCGAGCCCACAGAAGGCCTCTGGCATACAGAATTCACAGAACGTTATAGCTAAAGGTGGCTGTAACGTTCTGTGATATCGGTTGACTTGATGTCTCTGTGGGCCTTTGTGTGTTCTGTTCATCTGTGTTCTCTGTGAGAAAAAGAACATTTTTGAGACTCGCAGGGGAGTTTTATCTCTCACAGAGCACACTGAGTTCACGGAGTTTCTTGGTACACATTTCGACCCCACATGGAGGTGGCAAGCGCTGAAAAAAATCATTATATCGGTGCAATCCAAATATCCTCTAAAAAAGAGTATAGCGTTGGCTCTGACGGAGTAGGTAATCAACAAGAAATCAATGTGTTACGAATAGCGTTGAAGAAGACGCCCTTCTTGCTTCAAGAAGGGCGTCTTCTGCATGCAAGAAGGGCATGCTCTCGAACGAAGAAGGGCATGTTTTCGAACGGAGAAGGGCGTGTTCTCGAACATAGAAGAGCGAAAAAAAATGACAAGGGGAGAGGTGGGTAGAGGGGACCTCCCCCAGCCCCTCCGAAGGAGGGGAGCCCCAAGCTGCTAAGAGAAAACCAATGACGTTTGTTGTTGTGGGTGTTTATTTGATATACTAACAAATAGGTTTTGATACTCAATAATAAACACCTAATACGCCAAAAGGCATATCTTCAATACCTAATACTTAACAACTAACACCCAGCAAAGCACACCATCAACACTTAACATTAAACACCTAACACCCTAACACTCATCACTTAACACCCAACAAAGCATATCATCAACACCTAACACCCATCACCCAACACCCACTTTAAGCCCATCGTATGCGAAGAAGACATTCTTAGGGAGTTTCTTCTGCGCCTCTTCATGTAGACCGATACGGTGGGTGAGGTGGGTTAGGTAGGTGCGCTTGGCCCCAATCTTCCAACTAAAAGCGATGGCATCAGCGATGAGTTGGTGCGAGTGGTGCGTGTGCTCCCATCGTAATGCGTTCACGACAAGTGTCTCCACACCCTCGAGATAGGGCAACTCAGCATCGTCTATCGTCTTCATATCCGTGATGTAAGCCAGCTTACCGAAGCGGTAACCGAGGATGGGGAGCTTACCATGCATTACAGTAATCGGTGTTACCTCGATGTCACCAATGACAAACTTCGCATGAGGTTGGATACTATGAAGGTTCAGTTTAGGTACTCCTGGATATAAATGGTCGGTGAAACAGTAGGGAAAGTTGTGTCGTAAGCCCTCACAAGTAGTTGCGTTAGCATAGACGTCGATGTCGCCTAACGCACAGAAAGGGCGCACATCGTCGATGCCCCCTACGTGGTCATAGTGGATGTGGGTGATTAATAAACCATCAATCTTGCGGAATGTCTGAGCCAACATCTGCTGGCGAAAGTCGGGCCCACTGTCTATGACAATGCGAGTAGTGGCCGTCTCTAATAAAGCGGAGGTACGTAAGCGGTTGTCGCGTGGGTCCTTACTCCTGCAGACAGCACAGTTGCAGCCTAATACAGGTACTCCGTTGGATGTACCAGTACCAAGGAAGGTGAGGACCTCCCCCAACCCCTCCGAAGGAGGGGAGAGCCTAACGGAATGTTCGCTGCGTATGTCTTCTTCTCGTTTCATTGTCTGCCTCTTGTTAGATGATTATATGTCTTAATTACTCAAACGACTACACTCCTTTTGTACAAAGGGTATCTCTTCTCTAAAAAACGCTTGTTCCCCTTATTTCAAAGGATATACTTTCTGTTAGAACGTGTCTGTTCGCCTTATTTCAAAGGGTATATCAGTAAGTTGGTGATAGGTGTTATTCGTTGGTTTATATATCCTTATTGTTTCAAGGGATAGGTCTTATCATTTATTTAAGGGACGGTTTTTATTCGTTTAAGGTGAGAGTTTAATATGAACGGTATTAGTAATCACCTCCCATCTCAATATTATTCAACAATATAGAACTTGCCCCTTGTTAGCTCCCGTTAGGCTCTCCCCTCCTTCGGAGGTGCTGGCTTTTATTTGTTTAAGGGACGTTTTAAGACAAGACATATTAGTAGTCACGTCCCATCTCAATATTATTCAACAATATAGAACTTGTCCCTTGTTAGCCCCCGTTAGGCTCTCCCCTCCTTCGGAGGGGCCGGGGGAGGTCCTCACCTCACATTCACCTCTGGCAGAATCTCAACTCCAAACTTCTCCTTCACATCATGTTGTATGGTCTGGCAGAGGCGCACCACGTCGGCACCAGAAGCCCCACCAAGGTTGACCAATACCAATGCTTGCTTCGCATAGACGCCTGCAGGGCCTAAAGCCTTACCCTTCCAGCCACATTGTTCAATCATCCATCCGGCCGGTATCTTCTCATGTTCAGCATCGATAGTATAGTGGGGCATACGCTCATACAACGCTGCCAACTCCTCATACTTAGCCTTAGGAACGATAGGATTCATAAAGAAGCTGCCCGCATTACCTATCTCTTTCGGGTCGGGAAGTTTAGCATTACGAATGTCAGTAATCGTCTGACGAAGTTCTATGGCAGTAGGGTTCTCGATGCCTCTCTCAGCCAATGCCGCACGGATATTACCATAGTCGAGCTTAGGATGATAGGTCTTTGAGAGTCGATAAGTGACGGATGTGATAAGATACTTATCACGCCATTCATGCTTGAACTTACTCTGTCGGTAGCTATAAGCACAATCAGCATTCTTGAAATGGTGCACCTCACCAGTGGAGATCTCCACCGCCTCGACCTCATCTATCAAGTCTTTGGCTTCAGCACCGTATGCTCCGATATTCTGAACAGCACTGGCACCGCACTCACCAGGGATTATAGAGAGGTTTTCTGCACCATAGAGCTGATGAAGAACACAGTAGTCTACAAAGTCATCCCATACGTAAGCTGAGCCACAACGTACTCGCTCGTCATCGAGACGCTCGATAAAGGAGATGCCAGAATGGACTACGGTACCCTTGTAATCACCTGTGAGTAGGAGGTTGCTACCGCCTCCGAGAATCAATAGGGGATAGTCGTCTTCTGTCAAGGAACGCACAAGCTCCTGTGCTTCCTCTACTGATTCGTATTCAACAAAACGCTGACATTTAGCGTCAATACCGAAGGTGTTATGCTTTAGCAGACTATAGTTATGCTCTATTCTCATGTTAACTGATATCGTTTTTGCGTTTCTCTTTGTTCTTATATATAGAAAGGTGTTATCCTTCCTGATATCTTATTACTCTTGCAGGATTGCCCACAGCAACGGCGTTGGCGGGTATGTCTTTCGTTACCACAGCCCCTGCACCAATCACAGCATTACGTCCAATCGTCACACCAGGCAGGATAACCGCTCCTCCTCCTATCCATACGCCATCTTCTATCCTAACGGCTTTAGCGTAGACTGTCCACCCTCCGCCCGGAAGCATGCGTTCCTTGGCATTGACAGGATGGGTAGCTGTATAGATCTTCACGTCTGAGCCGATAAGAACATGGCTACCGATGTCAATACGACTATTGTCTATAAAGGTGCAATTCATGTTGACAAACACCCAGTCGGCCATGTGTATGTTAACACCATACTCACAATGAAAGTCTACATCAATATGTATTCTTTCGCCAACAGAGCCAAACAGCTGTTCGATAATCCTACGTTTCCCTTCGGCGTCAGCATAGTCACAATCGTTCAACTGGCGCAATAGGCGTTTAGTACGTATCGTTATCTGTTGTATCTCTGGGTCGATAGCATTGAACAACTCGCCATCTATGGCTTTTTGGAGTTCGCTTTTCATCTGCAATGGGGCTTAAACAACCGAGTAACAGGATTAAAGAAAGACCCACAACCAGGGTGGTTGGGGGTCTTACTTATTAATATGCTATAATCTTCTCTAACCTCCAACTCTTGCCATGAGCCTTAAAGACAAGTTGCGTCTCTGCCCCATTTGACAATCCACGGAAGGTCACTATCTTATGGTCAGTCTCTGTGTATTTCTGTCCATAGAGGATGTTGTAAATCATGTCATGTGGTATCTCTGGTAGGAATGATGCCCATTCTTCTGCAGGGATAGTGGTGTTCACGGTTGCAGTCTCCTCTCCGTTAGGGTCAGGACCAGTGTAAGCTAAGGTGCTCTTCACGTAGCCCTTGCCTCCAGAAGTAAAGAAACGATGGAGGAAATCGAGGAAGTCTGCATTGTAGCTATCCTTGAACGAGATGGTACGAATCTGATTTAACTTCCAGCTTCCATCCTGGTGATCGAACCAATACTGCTCTATCGTGCCCTTTTGTAAGCGTATCTTCTCAACGATGACACTGTCTAAGTCGGTTGACTTAGGGTATTTCATTTGTGCTTCATTATCGAAGATAAGCGTGTAATAACCCTGTTTACGGAAGAAGTAATCCATTTTCCATGCATCACGAGTTAGTTTTGTTGTCTTTGTACCATTAACGACTGGCAGTGGAAACTTAACTCTGTTGCGTTGTAGTTTCTTGTTGGCAATAAAGTTAAAGAAGAAGTCGTCGAATAGTTGGTCAGCTGCTTTAGGCATAGGAGTAGCAGCTATTACCTCCGTGGCAGAGTCGACGCTGTCTACAGTGTCAGCCTCATCGGCCTCTGTAGAGTCAGTGTTTATACTGTCATCGGCATCAACCTTCTTGCTTGTACAGCCCGTAGTAACAGCTACCATAGCCACACAAACACACATAATAAGTAAAAACGCTTTTTTCATACAGTCTTTTTATTCATCTCAAACTTGCTGCAAAAGTACGATATTTATTTCTAATAAGATAGGAAATAAGCAAATTTATATTAGGCGAATTTCTCCGTTACGATTATAAATTGTACCTTTGCAGGAAAATAAACAAGAACTATGTTATTAGACAAGATAGAAGAACTTCTCAAAGAAGTGAGTGCACTCACAGCAAAGAGTGCTGATGACGTAGAGCAGCTCCGTCTGAAATACCTCAGTAAGAAGGGCGAAATCAATGCGTTGATGGGCGAGTTTCGTAATGTGGCAGCCGACCAGAAGAAGGTTGTCGGTATGAAGATTAATGAATTGAAGCAAAGTGCTCAGAACAAGATCAACGAACTCAAGGATCAGTTGGAGACCAGTGAAGCACAGAGCGATGATATCGACTTGACACGTACGGCTTATCCTATCGGACTCGGTACACGCCATCCATTGACGTTGGTAAAGAACGAGATTATTGATATCTTTGCCCGTATGGGATTTACCCTATACCAAGGTCCGGAGATAGACGACGATGAGCACGTCTTTACTATGCTTAACTTCGCTGCTGACCATCCGGCTCGTGATATGCAGGACACTTTCTTCATTGAGCGTAGCAACACGATGGACGTTACGAAGAATGTGCTTCTTCGTAGTCACACATCGAACGATGAGGCTCATTATATGTCTACTCACGAACCTCCAATACGTGTGCTTTGCCCTGGACGTGTCTATCGTAACGAGGCTATCTCGGCTCGTGCGCACTGCTTCTTCCATCAGGTTGAGGGTTTATATGTCGATAAGAACGTTAGTTTCACCGACCTTAAGCAGGTGCTCCTGACCTTTGCTCGTGAGATGTTCGGTGCAGATACGAAGATACGTCTGCGTCCAAGCTACTTCCCATTCACTGAGCCAAGTGCAGAGATGGACATCAGCTGTAATATTTGTGGCGGTGAGGGCTGTGGCTTCTGTAAGCATACTGGCTGGGTAGAGATACTCGGTTGTGGTATGGTCGACCCTCATGACCTTGAGGCTTGTGGCATTGATTCAAGCGTATATACGGGCTATGCCTTCGGTATGGGTGTTGAACGTATTGCTAACCTCAAGTACCGTGTAAGCGACCTCCGCCTCTTCTCAGAGAATGATACCCGCTTCCTCCGTGAGTTCGAAGGAGCTTAGTGATGGGTGATGGGTGTTGAATGTTAGGTGTTGAATGTCAGTTAGGTGTTGAGTGATGGGTGATGGGTGTTGATGAATAGCCTATACTCTACTCAAGGACACCTCTGCTATACACGATATCTACTATATATTCTAATCAAGGATACCTCTGCTATATATTACATCTACGCAAGTCTTCGTTGAGATTGAGCATAGTTAATCTGCGTATGAGGGTCAGTCAGTTGATCATTTAGCACCTAATAAAATAAGTGTGAAGGCTTAGCACTATATGTCCGAAGCCCTCGGACAACGTGTCCGGGGCCTTCGGACAGTTTGTCCGGAGCGTCCGGACAATGTTTGTAAAGCCTTTGGACTGTTAGTTCGGACGCTTTGAATAATATGTTCAAAGCCTCCAGATAATAATTGTGTACGCTTTAGATAATAATTGTGTATGCTTTTGAAGATAAGTGTTAACCCTTTGGTTAACAGTTGTGTACCTTTCAAACGTTTGTAGAAAAAGGTTACAAAATCTCTTGTTGTTGCTATATTATATAAGGTATAAGGCTGTCTAACCTTTCAGAAAGGACTTGTCAACGTCAGTCTCAATACTTACTCGTTAACTATTCATCATCACCTAACACTCAACACCCATCACCCCTCGTTAACTATTCATCATCACCCAACACTCAACACCCACCACCCATCACTCCCAAACCACCAACTCTCGTGGTAGAGTAATAATCTTCAAGCGTTGATACCAGATGCGGGTAGAGTTAGAGAGCTGCCGTTTACGATGGCTACTGACGATATAGTAGCTTGCAAGATACTCGTCCATCACATCACAAAAGGCCTTTTTGATGCGCGAGCACTTCTCGTTGATGGCATTATCAAGTGGATTGATAAGATGGTCGATACTCTCTTCAATCTTCTCATTGTCAGACAGTCGGGCTGTTTTACAGTACAGTTCTAATAGCTCTTGTCGGTGTTCTGATAGCCGTTTCAGCTCTATTCCCTCTGGATGATGTAGGAAGAAGAGATACACAGCCTTATGTACTGGGGTCAACTCAACCTCTTTCTCCATCTCAGGTAACAGGAAACGATAGTCGGAAGTGATGACAAGAGGAGACAGCCGACTCTTTGCTAATTCTATGCGCAGCTCCTCGATGACCGCTGAGCCACCTAAGCTTTTCAAGAGAAGGTCGTAACGACCCAAGCCAATCAGCCGTTGACTTGCATGCTGCACAATGTCGGCTAACTGTTCGGGGGTTTGCATGATTGGGTCAGACATAAGCCTACTCCTCCCCTCCTTCAAGCATTTCAGATGTCAGCTGACGCATACGAGCCTTCAACCTGTCTAAGAATGACAGTCGACCAGACGGTTCCTGCGCTGCTGGTTCAGGCTCTGGACTGACCACCTTTACCGCAGGTTCAGGTACTATCGTTGGTTCTACGATAAATTCAGGTTCGGCCTCTTTTGGCTCAATGGGTTCCTCCTTTATCGTAGGAGAAACTGTTGTCTCTTCAGCAACAGCAGGTTTACGCCTCACAGGTTTGTACAGTTTGTTGATAATCTCATCATAGTGTTCGCTCATCTCTTCGGTCTGCTCGTCCGCTTCATGTACGTTACTCTTATCAAGACCAGTAGCGAGAATCGTCACCTTAGCGTCCTCACCCAAGCTGTCATCGGTACTTGTGCCCCAAATAACGTCTATATTCACATCGAGAGTGTCCATGAAAGCGTCTATCTCGTTCATCTCCTCGACAAGTAAAGGCTTATCGTTACTGGTGTAGATATTGAATAGTATGCGCTTAGCCTGACTGATGTCACTGCCATAGAGGAGGGGAGAGTCGAGTGCACTCACAATGGCATTCTCCACACGATGTTCCCCTTTTGCACGCCCCATAGCCATGATAGCACTGCCACCACTGCGTAAGGTGTTCTCAACATCACGAAAGTCAAGGTTGATGTCACCCTCCACTGTGATCAGTTCTGAGATACTTTTCGTAGCATTCAGTAGGATGTTATCGGCACGCTTAAAGGCCTCTTTGATAGGAAGAGGTGAGTCGCTATACACATCGCAAAGCCGTTCATTATTGATAATCAGCAAGGCGTCCACATTCTTACGCATCTGTTCGACCCCTTTGATAGCCTTGATAATCTTGCGTTTCTTCTCGAAGTAGAATGGAATAGTTACTATACCGATAGTAAGAATACCCATCGATTTAGCCACACCAGCCACGACAGGGCCCGCACCCGTCCCTGTTCCGCCACCCATACCGGCTGTCACAAAGACCATCTTCGTGCCGTCGCTCAATAGTCGTTTTATATCTTCAATATTCTGTTCAGCCTCCGACTTACCCTTTTCAGGTACTCCTCCTGCCCCCAGTCCTGTACCCAACAGAATCTTGACAGGTACGTTAGAGTGTACAAGCGACTGACTATCAGTGTTGCAGATAGCAAAGGAGACGCTGCTAATACCTTCGTTATACATGTTCTTAACAGCGTTACAACCACCACCACCAACGCCAATCACTTTGATAAGACGCTGTGTCTTGTCCTCTGGAATATCGAAATCAATAGGGATATACTCTTCTGTCATCGTTATTTATGTTGCACTTGATTATGTTTACAAAGGTATGAATTAAATAAAAAAGAGCCAAATTTCTGCAAGGCTTGCAGGTTCTCATTTATATTACTGACATCTATCAAAACCACTTGAAAGACTGATAGATAGCGTTCGCTATGCCCTTGTATGCAAAAGAGATGGGATGAGAATTATGGTCAATAGTATCATTAAGACAGCCTATTGGCTCAGTTAGAATCCTATATGAGGCTTGGGCGGATTATTACAGTCATCTTTTATATAGAAAGACAACGAAATCCAACCCTTGTGAAAAAGCTTATCAAAATTACCACCAATACCTCTCATGCAGCATATCATCATCACCTAACACTCAACACCCACTACCTCTCATCATCTATTCATCATCACCTAACACTCAACACCTACCACCCTACAATATCTCTCGTGCTATCCACGCACAAGCCTCAGCGTCGGCAAGGGCGTGATGATGGTGGATTAGCTCAAAGCCACAGGCTGAAGAGACCGTATGCAACTGATGGTTGGGGAGGTGAGGGAAATGATGTCGGGCTGCTTTCAGCGTGTCGAAGAACTCATAATCAGGGTAATCCATCTGGTAGGTATGGAACGATGCCATCAGACAAGACCTGTCGAAAGATGCGTTATGGGCCACAAGTGGCAAGCCTTCTATCATCGGTTCGATCTGTTCCCACACCTCACTGAATACCGGTGCACCGTCAGTATCGGCACAGGTGAGCCCATGCACCTGCGTACATCGCCATTGATAGTAATTTGGTTCAGGCTGTATAAGCGAATAGAAAGAGTCAACAAACTCTCCATCCCTTACTATCACTACTCCTACCGAGCATACACTACATCGCTCAAAGTTAGCTGTTTCAAAGTCAATTGACGCAAAGTCCTGCATAGTTTACTGTTAATTATATTTGTCGTCTATTGTATCTTAAATCTGTAGATGACGCTTTATGTTATGTAACATAAAGTATCTACGCACAAAGATACAACTTTCTTTTCATTCTTTTAGGCTGATAACGAGTTATTTCCAATCTTTTTCTTACTTTTGCAGGAGGAGCATCTACTGCTATAAAGAATACTATCTATGGAAGAAAACAGTTACACACCCAGTTTAGACCAGTATCAGATACCTGTTGTAGAGTCAAGTCAGGGCTATCACCTTGTGCTTGCGTCGCCAGGATGTGGTAAGACTCATATCCTCGCAGAGAGGGTGAGGTATGCACGAGAAAGGGGTGTTAAGTATGAGGATATGCTCTGTCTTACATTCACAAACCGTGCTGCGAGAGAGATGACCAACCGTATCCAAAAAGTAGTAGGAGGTGACTTCTCTGAGTTGATGGTAGGTAATGTGCATCGTTTCTGCTCTAAGTTTCTCTTTGAACAGGGTCGTATACCAGCCGACTCGGCTATTATTGACGACGAAGAGGCGGTGAGCATCATTGCAGACTATCGCAATGAAGATGAGGAAGGAGTAACAAGAGACTTCAATAGGTACAAAGGCTATCAGACAATCATCTTCTTTCAGCATTTCATCTATCAGTTAGAACACCACCACCCATGGAAGTATTACCTCCATCCTGAGAGCTTTACGGATGGTGATAGAGAAGCGATAAAACACATCTGTGGCTCACAGAAGATTGATTATAACGAACAGGCCGTAGTGAATATCTATCGTCATGCACAGGAATACATGGACGAAGCGAATGCACCTGGGCTTGATGCAAAGTTAGCCGATAGGATACGTGTATTGCTATGGAAGATGTATTACGCTGGCTGTTACGCTCGTTATAAAGAGGAAAACCACCTTTTCGATTTCGAGGACTTGCTCCTCTTCACCTACGACATCTATCGTTCTGACCCAAGCTGTAAGCGTTATCCATGGATACAGGTCGATGAAGTGCAGGATCTTAACGGTATGCAACTCGCTATCATCGACCTTCTAACGGCAAAGGACAACCCGATGGTGATGTACTTAGGCGACGAGCAGCAGGCTATCTTCTCTTTTATGGGGGCGAAAGTGGAGACGTTAACCCTCTTGAAGATGCGCTGTAAGGGTAATATCCACCATCTACAGCGCAATCACCGTTCGCCAAAATACTTGCTCGATGTCTTTAATGACTATGCTGAAAAGCAACTGAAGATAGACCGCGAACTACTCCCTCTCTCCGACAACGACACGAAGGCCACATTAGGCGACCTACGAATCATACATAGCAGTACGATTGAAGCTGAACAGAAGGATATTACTGCTGAGGCTCTCCGCCTTTATGAACAGAATAGCGAGGAGCGTACAGCTATCATCGTCAGCTCTAATTCTGATGCCGACCGTATCAGTGAAGCGATGTCGGAGGCTGCCTTGACCCACTTTAGGGTGTCTGGGCGTGACCTCTTCGATACACCAGATGTCAAGTTGTTATTGGCTCATTTGAGTGTTCTCTCCAATGAACATAACTCTATCGCATGGACACGTATTATGAAGGGGGTGCATGCCTTCCCTTCTCATGCCCTTGCTCGCCGATTTAATTGGAAGCTGAAACAATTAGCACTAACGCCTTCCGATTTCCTTCTCTACCCCGAAAGCTGTTACACAGCAGAGTTCCTTCGTGCCTATAACGAGGACGAAATCGTTGTCTTCGATACTGAGACAACGGGTTTGAATGTGTTTACTGATGATATCATAGAGGTTGCGGCCATACGAATAAAGGGTGGGGAAGTGGTTGGCGAACCGCTCGACCTCTACATAGAGACCGATAAGCCGATTCTGCCCAAGCTCGGTGACAAGGAGAACCCGATGTATGCTATCTACCATGAGAAGCTGGCCACGGGCGAACTGCTCCCTCCTGCTGATGCCCTACAACGCTTCCTTGCCTACGTCGGTACCAGTCCTATCCTCGGCCATAACGCCAACTACGATTACAACATATTAGACAACAATCTGCAACGTTACTGTAATGACACGATGCAGGCACATCCTATTCGTTGCTTCGACTCGCTCAAACTGATAAGACTACTGGCTCCGAGCCTTCATTCTTATAAGTTGGAAAGCTTGCTCGAAACCTTTCACTTGACGGGTGTAAACAGTCATCAGGCAATTGATGACGTGCGGGCAACGGTCAGTCTTGTGCGCCTCTGTGCTGAGAAGGCACGTGAGAAACAGGCCAGTCAAGAGGCTTTTATCCACCACCCAAAGGTGAAGCCCTTTGCAAATGTGCTCCGAAGCAATTATGGCGAAAGCTATCGAACGGCCGTCAACCGTCTCTATAAGCCCTCTGCCGACCCTGAGCTTGCCCTTGTTAGTGAGCTTTCTACGGCTTATAAGGCCTTTCGTCTCGACGGATTAGTCAATGACATTCCCCGATTAGACTATATCCTTCGTTATCTCCGTATAGATATGTTGACGGATGAGGGAGTTGCCAACGCCCTTGCCCCACAACTTTCGCAGTACATGATGGATATTAACACACTCAAAGAGGCCGATTTCTGCAATAGTAAGAGTATCCTTGAGCGTATCTATGTGACGACTGTTCACAAGGCCAAGGGACTGGAGTTTGATAATGTTATCATCTTTGATGCTGCTGACGGACGCTATCCAAACGCCTACAACAAGACGAAGCAGCAGGATGAGGAGGATGCCCGTAAGTTCTATGTGGCCATGTCGCGTGCTAAACGTAGGCTGTTCATCGCCTATGCCCTACAGATGGTCGACCGCCACGGTAGGGTTTTCAATCGTGAACTAACACCTCTGATGGAGAGCATACAGAAGTATTTTAATTAGACAGAAGCTCCTTTTAATAATACGAATAAATACTTTTTATACATCAAAAGATAGTTTTCTGACTTAAAAAGGTTACCTTTGTGCACAAAAGATAACTAAGTTACAAAGGATGGATACAAAGCGATTACTTGCAACAAGTGGGTCAATACTCATGGCCTTATCGGCTTTTGCGGCCAATAATCAGGGTGCACAGGACTTGGTATCGAGGTTCTTAGGGAGTACAATCGCCCTCAGTACCATGCTCATCATTGGCTTTTTCAGTATTATAGGTTATGTTATCGTTGCCATGATGGCACGAAAGAGAAACAGAAGCATTGCTTTATGGATTCTTTTTAGTCTGTTGGGTACACCCTGGTTGATGATTTTAATCCTTTTCTGCATTGGTAAGGATAACACTGGTTTACAGGATAGATAACGATTAATCAGACTGTTGAAGCGTCGTTAAGATTATAGATAACAATTAATAAATACAATTATGACAAAAGAAAAGTTCTTCACCTCTATGGGATGGGTTGGTATGGTGACATCTATTTTGATGTATGTATTCTACATCCCACAGATAGGAAACAACTTAGCGGGGCAGAAGGGAACCTTTATTCAGCCATTTATGGCAGGTATAAACTGTACCTTGTGGGTCGCATACGGATTGTTCAAGGAGAAGCGTGATTGGCCTTTGGCAATTGCTAACACGCCAGGTATCATCTTTGGTTTTGTAGCTGCTTTCACCGCATTGTAAGTTCAGAACACAATACGACATCGTCCTCTTCACTCTTCTGGGTGGGGAGGATTTTTGTTTTTAGGCTGATAATCAGTGAAAAAGCCTTGTTGTTTGGGAATCTTTTTGTATCTTTGACGCAGCTAACAGCAGCTATTTACGAACACTATAAACATACTATAACGATGCGTATGAGAAGATATCAAACGGCCCTAACACTGTTCTTTCTCTCGCTTCTATTGCTTGCCTGCAAGACAAAGCAATCTGATGAGGCGAAGGATTCGGGTGTGGCAGCAGGTCATTTCCCTGACCAGAGGGAATATCTAAAGGAGTTCAAGGACGACATAGTCATCATGGAATGTGGAGATTACGACTTCAACACGACTCCAATAGGTATCGGAAATAAGTTCTTTACACTGTTGCATGGATGGGTATATACCGATGGAGTCCTCTCGCATACCATAACAGGTCAGGGACTGACATTGGGTATCTTGGTGCAAGACTTCCCAAATTATGAGGATTTGAAAGAATATGGTGGCTATTATGTATCAGACAAACCCTATATCAAAATGAATCTTTATCGCACGAAGGATGCCGTCTGGTTTATGAATAAGCGGTATCCTATCGAAAGAGAAAATGCTGACAGTATCTTCTCGCCATTAATGAAAACGGGGAGTGGGGAGATTGGTTCGGTTTGGATATTTGTAGGGGATATTCCCTTGAAGAGTAAGTAATTGTGACGTATGAAGACGGTTCTAATACTCTTATCTTGCTTCTTTCTTCTCTCTTGTACGACGAGGACGAGGAAGGCTGAGGCTGTTCATTCTCCATACGACACGGTGTTTGTCTACGCAAAGGACGAAGAAGGACAGAAAATATACAATGTTGTTTCTGAGAAGGCAGTAACGGCTAATGGTGACTCGCTGTTTGATAAGAGGCGAACAGAGGTGCCGAAACAACTGAGCGACAAGGAGTTTGAACTCGCTAAGACCCTTGTGAGGCGGTATGTCGATAGTCATCAAGACAGTTATCTGCCCTTTGATTCTTATTTCCAACAATACTTAGGCTATAAGAAAGCGGGTGTTCTGATGGCTGATGTTGCCTTGTTTTCATCTTACAAAATCGTCTATCAAAAGGGAGTTGCAGGGATTACTCGCGAAGATTATAGGGTGAAATTCAAGTATCTGAAGGACTTTGGGAAGGAGCGTAAGATGCTTACTATCAACTTGGATAAGGGAGTTATCGTCAGAGAATAAGACGAACTTCGAGATGCTACTTATCTCTTTTGCCGCCTGAACGCTACTGTTTGCTTTTCATACCATGGTAATCCTTCGATAACCAACACACTATCATGTAATTCTAAAACCTTACATCGGGCGGTGTCCTCCTCGTTATACACTAAGAAAAGCGAGTCTTTCGCAAAGTGATAATGGGTAAACCATCTGCAGGTGTCGCCCATCCCTGGGTCGAAAACCGCAGTTGAGTCGGTCACCTCGAGTATTGGAGGCATACCGACGATAGTCTTTTTCACGCCTACCCACTCACCTGTAAATGCTTGGGGATAAACGGGTCCGTTGTACCTGCTGCATGCGATGAGCAGAACTGACAATAAGAAAGGATATAAAAGATGTCTCATACTTTACGAATTAACCGACTACTTTCTTCAAAATAAGTGTGCTTGCTGTTGCAAGCAAACCAAAAGAGACAAAAGAACCCTATCTCTTTTATAGTGTAAACGTACTTAATCGTAGAAAATTGCTTGGTGTTGATGATTTCTATAAGAACTGACGTGGATTCGGAAACACTTTTCTCTATGGATTGAAATATATTTACAAAGAAGGAATAAGATTGTAGACAACTACAAAAGAAACGCATGTGAAGGTCGCAGACGTAAGTCGCATGATGTCAGAGGGTTGTGAGGTCGGTTGTAGAAAGGCCTCTTCTTGGTGCAAGAAGGGCGTGTTCTTGGTGCAAGAAGGGCATGTTCTTCAACGTTGAAGGGCGTCTTCTTCAATCATGAAGGGCGTGTACTGGTAAGGAGAGGATTGAAAACTCTTTACAAGAAGTACGTGCTGTCTTGTATTGCAAAGCTGTTTCTATGTTTTCCTTTTCGCTTTTCTTTTTGTGACTGATAGACTTGTCAGTTCCAAAGCATGTATGGATAGGGTAGGTGGTTAGGGCGTGCTTTATCTGAGTGTATAGATAAGCAGTATAGAAGGTATGCTAATGTAGGGGTAGAGTGATAGCGTAGAAAAGCATAGACCGACTAATCCTTTTTTTCTTCTCATGGATGGAGTCGACTGCTTAAAATGCGGTAGAAGCTATTAGAACAGCCTGTTGACAGATATAGTTCAGCCTTATAGGCACAAAAAAAACCGCAGGACAAGGTCCTGCGGCCAATTTCTCTCTTTTTCTGTTCGTACTCTGAATTACTTAACAGAGTCTGGAGCAACTGAGTCAGCAGCAGCTGAGTCAGCGTTAGCGCTATCTACCATAGCTGAGTCTGCAGTAGAGTCTGCAGTAGAGTCAGCGTTTGCAGCTGGCTTAGAGTTACCACCACATGATGCGAAAGAGATAGCTGCAATAGCTACGAACATTAAAACTAATTTCTTCATTTCTTTGCTTTTTTAAATCTGTAAAACAATCATTTGTTTGTTAAAACGATGCAAAGGTAAGTATTTTTTTTATACGGCAATAATATTTTTAGGACTTTTTTTATTCTTTGAAAGCGGTGTTCTTGCAAAGTGTTGATACTCAACTATATACAAATAGTAAATAAATGTTAACGTTTTAGATGTGTGCCTACACAATTTGAAAAGGCTTCGTTTTTTGCTATCTAAAAGTCTTCTCTTGGCGTGAAAAATCTTCTTTTCTTTGTCTTTCTTACCTTTTTATAATGTGCAAACGGCCTCTTTTCTTTGGTAATGTGTTCATTTTACTGTAACTTTGCAGGTTATATGATAGATACAGCAGCATTTCAAGGCAAGACAGCCAAGTTCTATACGTTGGGTTGTAAGCTCAATTTCTCAGAGACAAGTACCTTCGCGCGTACCTTATATAATATGGGCGTGCGTGAAGCGAAGAAGACAGAGCAGGCAGACATCTGCCTGATTAACACCTGTTCGGTCACTGAGGTTGCCGATCATAAGTGCCGTCAGATCATTCATCGTATGGTCCGTCAGAACCCAGGAGCCTTTGTCATCGTGACAGGTTGCTATGCTCAGCTTGAGAGTGCAACGGTAGCGAAGATTGAAGGAGTTGACCTTGTCTTGGGGAGTAATGAGAAGGCTGACCTCGTGCAGTACCTTAGTGACGCATGGAATAAGGTCGATTCTGCTAAGGAAGAAGCACAGGAAGGGGAGTACCACTCTGTTAAGACGAAGGATATCAAGAGTTTTCAGGCAAGTTGCTCACGTGGTAATCGCACGCGCTACTTCCTTAAAGTACAAGATGGATGTAATTACTTCTGTACTTATTGTACGATTCCCTTTGCACGAGGTTTCTCTCGTAACCCTACCATTCAGTCGCTTGTTGCACAGGCAGAGGAGGCTGCCAAGGAAGGAGGAAAGGAGATTGTGCTAACGGGAGTGAACATAGGTGACTTTGGAAAGACCACTGGCGAGAGTTTCTTAGACCTTGTCAAGGCATTAGATAAGGTTGAGGGAATACAGCGTTACCGCATTAGTTCGTTGGAGCCCGACCTGATTGACGATGACTTAATAGCCTATTGTGCCGAGTCACGAGCCTTTGTGCCTCATTTCCATATCCCCCTTCAGAGTGGTTCTGACGAGGTGTTGAAGTTGATGCACCGCCGTTATGACACGCAGCTCTTTGCCCACAAGATACGACTCATTAAGGAGAAGATGCCGAAAGCATTTATCGGTGTGGATGTAATGGTGGGTTCTCGTGGTGAAAGACCAGAGTATTTTGAGGACTGTTATAACTTTCTCAATTCCCTTCCTATCACCCAACTGCATGTCTTCCCCTACTCTGAACGCCCAGGAACAGCGGCCCTCTCGATCCCTTACGTGGTAGACGACCGTGAGAAGAAACACCGTGCTCACAAGCTCTTGAAGCTGTCGGATGAGAAGACACGTGCTTTCTATGCGGAGCATATAGGGCAGGAAGCCAACGTACTCTTCGAGAAAGCCGCACGTGGAAAGGCTATGCATGGCTTCACAGATAACTATATTCGAGTGGAGCTATCGCCTGCACAGGCAAAAGAGGAGTATGACAACCAAATCCTCCGAGTACGTTTAGGCGAGTTCAACTTCGACCAGAGCTCATTAAAAGCAGACCTCTTATGAAAGTAGCCATTGTCATTCTGAACTGGAACGGACGTAGCATGATGGAGCAATACCTGCCTTCTGTGCTGAATTTCTCACGTAATGAAGCCGAGATAATCATTGCTGACAATGCCTCAACAGACGATTCTGTCGCATGGTTAAAAGCTACTTATCCCTACTTGCGGGTGATTGAGTTGACGAAGAACTATGGCTTTGCTGAGGGCTATAACCGTGCTCTTAAGCAGGTAGACAGCGAGTATTACGTGCTACTAAACAGTGATGTCGAGGTGACCCACCACTGGTTAACACCGCTCATAGAGGAGATGGAAGCCCATGAAGACATAGCGGCTTGTCAGCCGAAGTTGCTCTCTGTGGCCAATCCTGACGCTTTTGAGTATGCTGGTGCATCGGGTGGCTTCCTCGACCGTTACGGTTATCCGTTCTGCAGAGGGCGCATCTTTGACACGGTGGAGGACGATAATGGGCAGTATGATAACAGTGAGGAAGTACTTTGGGCAACAGGTGCTTGCCTAATGATACGTGCTAAAGACTATTGGACAGCAGGCGGTTTAGATGGGCGTTTCTTTGCCCACAATGAGGAAATAGACCTCTGTTGGCGTCTGCATCAGATGGGTAAACGCATCTTCTGCTTTCCTGAGAGCTATGTCTATCACGTCGGAGGCGGTACGTTACCCAAGTCGAATCCACGTAAGACCTTCCTGAACTTCCGCAATAACCTTACTATGTTGTGGAAGAACTTACCAGAGGATGAGTTGAAGCATGTCATGCGTGTAAGATGGTTCTTAGACTATCTCGCAGCATTTCAAGCACTGATACAGAAGCGTAATTGGGGTGAGTTCAAAGCGATACTATCGGCACGTCGTGCCTTTAAGAAGTGGAGACACGAGTTTGAACGACTACCAAGTTATCTTGAGAAGATCGATGGTCATAGAGAGAATTTACCGTCCTGTACGCATGATGGACGCAAGGAGTATTCCCTTCTTTGGCAGTATTATGTGAAAGGACATAAGCTCTTTGAGACTCTACCTGAATAAAAATAAGAAAAGATTACATGCCTTTTTAATATTTTTAGCATATCACTTGCGCTTTAAAATAATTTTTAGTAATTTTGCAGAGAATACTCAAATATTGTAAAAAGTAACCAGTGAAATATCTCTATTACATATTAGTTGTTGTACTGTTTACCTGCGTTGGTTGTCAGTTTAGGCTTACATCAGATGATGGGAGAGACTCCTCTCTATTGTTTGAGATAGATCGCTATGACCGTTTGGAGTATCGTTATTTGACAACAGGTGACTTCTCTGCCCTCCAGCAGATGAATACTGAGTATCCTATAGAGACTCGTACGCTAATAGAAGATGTAGTAAAGATAGGCGAGATAACCGACCCTGACATCAATACTAAGTTCTTGAAGTTCTATCAAGACACAACTTTACAGTCGGTTATTGCCGCTGTCGAGTCGGAGTATGCCAATACGGAGGACCTTGACCACCAGTTTAGTTCGGCTTTCAAACGGTTGAGACAATTATTGCCAAACGTTGCCATACCAAGAGTCTATGCCCAGATATCAGCTTTAGACCAGAGTATTGTGGTCGGTAACGGTACGATAGGCATATCATTGGATAAGTATCTCGGCCCTAACTACCCATTGTATGCGAAGTTCTATTCGCCTACACAGCGCAAACAGATGTCGCGTGAATACATCCTTCCAGACTGTATGACCTTCTATTTGATGAGTGTTTATCCTCTTCAACACTTTGAGTCGCGTCCGCAGGTGGAGCGTGATCTACAAATAGGAAAGATACAATGGCTTGTTAATCAGGTCATGTCGAAGCGCATCTATCACAGTCGTTACGAAGAGGCGGTCGATGAATATATGAAAAAGAACTCAAAGATCTCGTATGAGGAACTGCTTCGTATGACAGATTTCTCTAAGTTTAATACCACTGGATATTAGCGGCTACTACTCAGTTGAGCTGAAACAATTATACAGTCCCCTCTCAGAACCAACGGTGTCGACCGTAGGAATGGTTTTGGAGAGGGGATTTTTGTGTCTATACGTTTGTGCGTTTGGTATGTATTCTTCTCTTAACAAAAGTCTATTCGTTTGTTTTCTTGCTGATTGGCAGTTTCCTTCTCTCACAGAGAGCACAGTCGAAACAGATACATTCTACCCACGGTCGAACGTATGAGAAAAGTGATCTTTCCTCCTTCTCAACCTCCGCTGGGAGGAGTGTGTGGTGTGAGATTATCTCTATAAGGCGTTCGTGAAGAAGTAGGAAATCATTACATACTATTGTGCTTAATCCGTTCAAAAAGCGAGAACTCTCTCCTCTGTAATCGAGTCTATAACACACAAGAAATCAATATGTTACATACTCTATTGGAGAAGACGCCTTTCTTGCCTCAAGAAGGGCCTCCTCTTGCCCCAAGAAGGGCATGTTCTCGAACGAAGAAGGGCATGTTCTCGAACGAAGAAGGACGAAAAAATAGACAAGGGGAAAGGTGGATAGAGGGGACCTCCCCCAACCCCTCCGAAGGAGGGGAGCCCCAAGCTACTAAGAGAAAACCAATGACGTTTGTAGTTGTGGATGTTTAATATGATATTACTAACATGTAGACTTTAATACTCAATAGTAAACATCTAACACCCAACAAAGCACGCCATCAACACCTAACATTAAACACCTAACACCCAAAAATTACCACCTAACACCCAACAAAGGCATTCCATCACCACCCAACACTAAACACCTAACACCCAACACCCGCCTAACAAATTTGTTAGAACATTCTTGTTTATCCTCTTTTTTTTATATATTTGTGGCGAAAACTATTATGTTCTAACACTTAAACGATAATTTATGGAAAAAGGGAAAGCTATCTGCAAAGTCCTGAAAGAGGTTCGTCAGAGAGTTGCGAAAGAGAATGGAATAAGCTACAAGCCGGTAGAGTGTCATCATGAGGGCGAGTGTTCTGGTACTTGCCCAGGCTGCGAGAAGGAGATTCGTTACCTCGAAGAACAACTGAGGAACAAGCAGCGTGGAGGATTGGGATTGAAGGTTGCGGGTATTGCAGCAGGCGTCTGTGTGACAGTATTGCCAATGGCTGCTATGGTACAAACAGAGAGTAAGATTAGTCCTGACTTTAAGGATAAAACGATAAAGAATGATTCTATAAGAGCGGTAGACCTGACCAATGGTCACCCTGATGCTGTGCTATTACGTGGGAAGGTGTTCGATACAAAGACAAAGGAGCCTATTATTGGAGCCGTTGTTGAGTCGAAGGACACAAAAAAAGGAGATGTCACCGATATTGAGGGCGACTATGCTGTGAAAGCTCTGCCAACTGATACACTGGAGGTGAGAGGTGTTGGTTATTATAAAAAGAGTGTGACAGTTAAAGAACTCTTAGATAAAAAGAATAATGATATTTATATCACTGAGGACTCGGCGATGATGAATGAAATTATAGTCTTCGGTGGATGTGATAAAATGTTTGGGAAGCATAAGGCGAAGAAAGGCCCTAAGTCGCATAAGGAGAAGAAGTGTAATAAGAAATAAAGTTATGGTAAAAGGGAGGAGTACTTGTAAGCTATTGAAGGATATTCGGCAGCAGATAGCGGATGCGAATGGTATCAGTTATCAGCCTAAGGAGTGTCATCATCACCACCCAACATTAAACACCTAACACCCAACACTCGCATAACAAATTTGTTAGAACATTCATGTTTATCCTCTTTTTTTTATATATTTGTGGCGAAAACTATTATGTTCTAACACTTAAACGATAATTTATGGAAAAAGGGAAAGCTATCTGCAAAGTCCTGAAAGAGGTTCGTCAGAGAATTGCGAAAGAGAATGGAATAAGCTACAAGCCGGTAGAGTGTCATCATGAGGGCGAGTGTTCTGGTACTTGCCCAGGCTGCGAGAAGGAGATTCGTTACCTCGAAGAACAATTGAGGAACAAGCAGCGTGGAGGATTGGGATTGAAGGTGGCAGGCATTGCAGCAGGTGTTTGTGTGACAGTATTGCCAATGGCTGCTATGGTACAAACAGAGAGTAAGATTAGTCTGGAGGCGAATCCCCAGCTCATAAAGCAGGATAGTGTAGAAGTGGTGGACCTGACGAAGGGTAATCCCGATGCTGTGCTCTTACGTGGACAGGTGCTTGATAAGGATACAAAAGATTCATTATTTAGAGCAGTTGTTATGTTGAAAGGGTCAACAGCACCCAATGCATTGGGGACATGTACCAATGTGGATGGCTGGTATGCGGTGAAAGCTCTGCCAACCGACACCTTAGAAGCTGAATTTGTAGGCTATCATAAGACTTATGTAACGGTTAAAGAGCTGTTAGCGACAAAGGATAAGACGATTTATCTTGAGGAGGATACTACCTATAAGCATGTTATTTTCACCGTTGGAGGCATAAAAGGAACACCAGGGAAGCATCATCCAAAGAAAGGACCTAAGTCGCACAAGGAAAAGAAGTGCAAGAAGAAATAAAGAGAAGTTGATGGTATGACGAAAGGAAGGAGTACTTGTAAGTTGCTGAAGGATATTCGGCAGCAGATAGCTGATGCCAATGGTATCAGTTATCGACCCAAAGAGTGTCAGCACAAGGGGGATTGTGCGGGTACTTGCCCTGCTTGTGAGGAGGAGATACGTTACCTTGAACGGGAGCTGAAAGCACGTAAGGGTAATGGCTTCGGTATGAAGGTAGCTGGTATAGCAGCAGGTATCTGCGCTACGGTAATGCCGATGACCGCTGCTGCGCAAGCTGTTAAGTCTGATAGTACGGCTAACCCTCCTGTACAAACAACCAAGAAAGCCCCTATAAAGGTAGTAGACCTTTCTGATGGATGTGCATCACCTGTGGTTGTACGTGGAATGGTCATAGACGAAGAAAATAAAGAACCAGTGATAGGGGCAGCTGTTTTTATAGACGGAACAAGAAAGGGCATTGTAACAGATATTGATGGACAGTTTGCCTTGAAAGTACCACCAGACACTTCGTTGGTTATTTCATATATCGGATACAAGACAAAGAAGGTTCATGTAAGCTCTCTTTTGCATTCTGATAATAATGTTATAGTGCTTGAGGATAGTAGAGAGCCAATGTTAGATGGTATTGTAACAATAGCTACACGACCTACCAGTAAAGATGACTTGTATGGTCGTAGAACTTATAAGCCGAAGTCACATAAGGAGAAGAATAAAAAGAAGTGTAAGTAAGGATAAGGATTATGGTAAAAGGAAAGAGTACTTGTAAGTTGCTAAAGGATATTCGGCAGCAGATAGCGGATGCCAATGGTATCAGCTATCAGCCTAAGGAGTGTCACCACAAGGGGGATTGTGCGGGTACTTGTCCTGCTTGTGAGGCGGAGATACGTTACCTTGAACGGGAGTTGAAAGCACGTAAGGGTAGTGGCTTCGGTATGAAGGTGGCTGGTATCGCAGCAGGTATTTGCGCCACGGTAATGCCGATGACCGCTGCTGCGCAAGCTGTTAAGTCTGATAGTACGGCTAACCCTCCTGTACAAACAACCAAGAAAGCCCCTATAAAGGTAGTAGACCTTTCTGATAGTTGTGCATCACCTGTGATTGTACGTGGAATGGTCATAGACGAAGAAAATAAAGAACCAGTGATAGGGGCAGGTGTTTTTATAGACGGAACAAACAAGGGCATTGCAACAGATATCGATGGACAGTTTGCTTTGAAAGTACCGTCAGACACGTCGTTGGTTATTTCATATATCGGTTATGAGAAGCAAAAGGTTCGTGTAAGTTCTCTTTTACGTTCAGAGAATAATGTTATTATTCTTAAAACCGATGGAAATGTGATGCTTGGAGACCTTGCTGTATTTACGAAGACAATATATAACGATGATGTATATGGTCGTAGGACTTATAAGGTGAAGTCGCATAAGGAGAAGACGAAGAAGTGTAAGTAAAGATTAAGGTTATGGTGAAAGGGAAGAGTACTTGTAAGCTATTAAAGAGTATTCGGCAGCAGATAGCAAATGCGAATGGTATTAGCTATCAACCCAAAGAGTGTCACTATGAGGGGGATTGTGCGGGTACTTGCCCTGCTTGTGAGGCAGAGATACGCTATTTAGAGACACAGTTAAGAGAACGGAAACGCAAGGGATGGGGCATGAAGGTGGCTGGCTTGGCTGCAGGCATTTGTGTTGCTACGGTCCCGCTTACATCATGTCAGAATACTCCCAAAGCTTGCAACGTTGAGAGCAAAGCTCAGGATTCTACTGATATGTTAGTTCAGGGCGAGACAGAAGTTATGCCAGAAGCACACACAAGAGATTTGAAGTGCTCCATAGCTATTAGTGGGCGTGTGCTTAATGCGTCATCTGGTCAGGCTGCTTCGGAGGTTAATGTTATGATACAGGGAGGTAAGAAGAGAGTGTCTTTGGGCGAGGATGGAAGGTTTGCCTTGCAGGTTAATCGCAATGACACGCTCGTGTTCTCATCTTATGGGTATATAGATAAGGTGATAGCAGTGAAGTCTATTCGTAATCCTAACGATATGGTTGTCCGTTTAGAACCCTCTCTCGCCGTTGTTGGAGGGATAGATAGGGCATATTTAGAAAAAGAGTTAGCCGATAGCGCAGCACCGCAATCACATAAAGAGAAATGCAATCAGAAATAACAGCACCGTTTATAGCTATCAATCGGCATAGGCTCTCTACCGATGGGGAGGGCGTAACGACATTGGTAGGGTTCCATGGTTGTCCGCTTCATTGCGTCTACTGCTTAAATCCTCAGTGCTTACAAGCTGACGGGGTATGGTGCAGGATGACGCCAGGAGAGTTATATAGTGAGGTGGAGATAGACGACCTCTACTTTATGGCAACGGGTGGTGGCATCTGCTTTGGAGGTGGTGAACCCCTCTTACATTCAGACTTCATCAAGGCCTTTGCAGCTATAATGAACCCTGAGTGGATGTTGACAATAGAGACGTCACTCAATGTACAGCTTGAGAGGGTCAAGTCTGTTGCCCCTTTGATAAAGCTGTGGTATGTTGATATTAAGGATATGAACCCTACTATCTATAAGGCATACACTTGTAAAGACAATGCTCTGGTAATCAGTAACCTTCAGTGGTTAGCAGCGAACGGGTATGCTGATAAGGTGATTATTCGCTTACCCTTGATACCCAAATATAACACAGACAAAGACCGACAAGAGAGTCGGCAGCAGTTGGAGAAGATGGGCTTTACACGCTTCGATACGTTTAATTATATAATAAGGTAGGAATATTAATACTCTATAATATACATAGTTCATCTTTTGAAATATCCTTTGAAATCATTATCTTTGCAATTAATAAAAAGAAAGAGAGTATGAGAAAATCCCTTATCATTTTATCAATTATATTTCTGTTGTTGCCTATCAGCGTAACAGCACAGAGTTTCGATGCCTTATGGCAACAAGTAAATCAAGCAGAGAGAATGGACCTGCCAAAGACACAAATCAGCTTATTGCAGCAGATTGAACGGAAGGCACAGAAGGAGAAAGCCTATGGACAGGTGTTGGCAGCAAGTCTGATGGCATCAAGGTTACGGACAGAGATAGCTCCAGACTCTGCTGAGGTGGAGCTTAAACGATTGAAGGGAAAGGCAAAGATGGTAGAAGGGAAGGATGAAGTCTTATCGGCTATCTATAACTGTGTTTTGGGTGTGATAGATCGGAATGAAGATGCTGGTAATGCTGACGAATACTTTAAGAAGGCACTTGCCAATCCTTCTCTATTGGCAAGCCAGAAAGCAGCTGACTTTCAGCCGTTGGTAGAAATCGGTAAAGACGATAATATCTTCAAGGGCGACCTGTTGCATGTTATTGGTATGCAGGTGGGCAACTATGATAAACTACATAGTTATTACAAAAGCGTTGGAAACCGAGAAGCAGCTTGCTACACGGCCTTGATGGGGATAGAGGAGAAGGAAGAGAGTATTCCAAAGCTCGACTCACTCATGCAAGAGTATAGCGACTTACCTATAAGTGGGGAAGTTGCAATACAACGTTATCTATGTATGGGCAAGGACACACCCGTTGAGAAGAAGATAGCTTATATTGATGATGCCCTCGTTAGATGGGCCTCATGGAAACGAATAGTGCGTTTACGTAATATCCGTATGTCACTGACAAAACCGATGTTCGATGCTCGTTTTGATAAGTCTAATGTTAGTTCGTCGGAGAAGAATAACTGGGTTAGACTGAATACACGCAACTTGTCGAATGTTACCATAACTGTTACGCGTACAAGACTGGCTGGAGATCACCGCCTTAGTGTCAATGTTGAGAAGGATAGGGATAAGTTGATGGCAAGCCTGTTGCCCGCAACAAAGCAGACAATCATCCGTACTTACACTGGTCATAAGGACTATGAAGAGGTGAAGGACTCCTTCTTAATGCCTACATTACCTTTGGGTGTCTACCTTATTAAGATAGAGAGTTCTAATAAGGATGTCCTGCCAGAGTATGCTTTCTACTATGTTAGTGACCTCTATGTCATGTCTGAACAGCAGCCGAAGGGGCTGTCACGGTATGTTGTAGTTAATGTTGTGGATGGGCAACCAGTAGCCGATGTAAAGGTTAGAGCTACCTATGCAGAATATTATGGTAAGCCTTCTGTTGTAAAGAAGCAGGTGACGAACAAGAAAGGGGAGGTTGTGTTTGAGACGGAAAGCAATGCCCCAAAGATCTATGTCGCTACGAGTAAGGACAAAGCCTTTAGGGAAGTAAGACTGGAAAGTTCGTATGATTACAGCGGGAGAAACTATGACAACTTGGTAACTGAGGTCTTCACGGATAGGAGTATCTATCGTCCTGGACAGACAGTGCACGCATCTGTCATTGCTTATCAGAATACAAAGCAAGGGTATAAGACGAAGGCTGCAGGCGGACTAACCTTCGATATGATCTTACGTGACGCTAATTATAAGGAGATTGGACGTAAGTCAGTGACTACAGACAGCTTCGGTACTGCTGCAGCCGACTTTGAGCTGCCTACAAGTGGACTGACTGGACGATTCTCTATCAAGGCAGATTATGGTACGAAAGGGTATGAGTCATTCTCGGTAGATGAGTATAAGCGCCCAACGTTTGACGTAAGTTTTGACGAATATAAGGATAAGTATGCTATCGGTGACACTATCAAGTTGATTGGACATGCTAAGAGTTTTGCTGGTGTACCAGTACAAGGTGCAAAGGTGCATTACGTTGTCACGCGTAATACAAGCTATTGGTGTAGCTTCTATGAAGACGTTGCAAGCGTGAACGAACAGGACGTTATGACAGATGATAAGGGTGAGTTCGTTGTTACCGTACCTTTTGTATTGTCTGACAAGGTCAAGAAAGAAATAGAAGCCGGTAATGAAGACTTTCGCTCACTATTCTATCGTTTTAGTGTGGAAGCGTCGGTGACTGATGCTGCCGGTGAGACACATGAGGGCTATGCGTCGTTACCAATAGGTACAAAAGAGACGTTCTTGTCTTGTAATCTCCCTTATGAGAATCTGCGCAATAGCATTAAAACGATAAAGTTCGGTTACTATAATGTTGCAGGAAATACTCTTGATGGTACCGTGAAATATGTGATAGTACCACAGCAGAAGGATAAGAGTAGGTATGTATATGGCAATTACACGACCGTGAAGGCTAATGAGGAGGTTGCTATAAAGGCTTTGTCTTCTGGAACTTATCGTCTACATGCAATTTGTGGGGCGGATACAATAGACCAGGACTTTATAGTCTTCTCTTTAGACGATAAGCGTCCTGTTATTGAGACACATGACTGGTTCTATCTAAGTGGGAACCAATTCCCTCGTGATGGAGGTCCTATTTATATGCAGGTAGGCTCAAGCGATGAGAATCAATATGTTGTTTATTCTATCTTCTCAGGCGATAAAGTGATTGAGACAGGCGCTTTCAATCAGAGTAATAGTATAACGACACGCAAGTTTATATATAAGGAAGAGTATGGTGATGAGATATTTCTTAATTATGCTTGGGTAAAGAATGGCATTCTGTATAGGCATTCTGAGAGGATTAGCCGTCCGTTACCAGATAAGAAATTGATAGTGAAATGGAAGACATTCCGTAATAAGCTCACCCCAGGACAACAGGAGGAATGGACAGTGACCATTAATCGTCCTGATGGTAAGGCGGCTAATGCTCAGTTGATGGCAACGCTTTATGATAAGAGTCTTGACGAGCTCATGTCTCATTCATGGAGCTTTATCAACTTCTTCTCACTTAACTATACATTTGCTGAATGGCGTAGTCCTCGCTATGGAGGCATCTATCTTTCAGCTGATGCAAACCTTCTTTATTATAATGTGGATAGGTTAACTTTCTCAAAGTTTGATAGCCGCTTCTTAGAAGAATATGATACGCCAGATGCTTATATTTATTCAGCAACATCAGACCGAATGGTAAGCATGACGCGTGCCGTTAAGTCAATGGCTTTCGCAAAGGAGTCTGCTATGGCCGAGGTAGCT
This sequence comes from Prevotella jejuni, assembly GCF_900187995.1. GTDB lineage: Bacteria > Bacteroidota > Bacteroidia > Bacteroidales > Bacteroidaceae > Prevotella > Prevotella jejuni. Next base: position 26,937 of record NZ_FZNZ01000014.1, on the reverse strand, counting down.
AAGGTTGGCCATGAAGATGACAATGAATCGGATGTGAAATTTACTGCTCCTGTTATCAAGAAAGATGAGGAGATAAAACAAGAAAAGGACAAAACGAAGACTGTAAAGCCTTCTATGCGTGAGAACCTCAATGAGACTGCCTTCTTCTATCCACAGTTGCAGACAGATGGGAACGGTAATGTAAGTATTAAGTTCACCCTTCCTGAGAGCTTAACGACGTGGCGCTTCATGGGATTAGCACATGATGAGGATATGAACAATGGCTTCCTTTCTGATGACATCGTGGCTCAGAAGACCTTGATGGTGCAACCTAACATGCCTCGCTTTGTCCGTATGGGTGATGAGGTGATGCTTTCTGCGCGCTTGTTCAACCTTTCTGAGAAGGATATCAATGCTAAGGCAAAGATTGAAATACTTGACCCTGCAACGGAGAAGGTGCTCTTCACCGATAGCAAAGCTGTTGTCTTGAAGGCACAGGGGGGTGGTTCGGCAACGTATAGTTTAGCTTCATTGTTGGCAAAGGACGCTAACAAGCTTACAGCTGACCAATCCTTGCTCATTGTGCGCTTCTTGGTTGAGGGCGGTGGGTTCTCTGATGGGGAGCAACACTACCTTTCAGTACTTCCTAATAAGGAGTATGTTACAAACACCTATCCGTTTACTCAGAATGAGGCGGGCGTTAAGACAATAGATATCAGTAAGCTCTTCCCAAAGAAGAGTACCGACCAGAAGCTTACAGTAGAGTACACTAACAACCCTAACTGGTTGATGATTCAGGCCTTGCCATATATCTCTAAGACAAATGACGATAATGCTATCAGTCTTGTATCGGCTTATTATGCAAATTACTTGGGTAATCACATCATGAGTACTTCACCGGTGATTAAGCAGACTATTGAGCAATGGAAGAAGGAGAGCAGTAAGGAAACTTCAATGATGTCGGCTTTGGAGAAGAATCAAGAACTTAAGTCGCTGGCACTTAATGAGACGCCATGGGTGATGGAGGCAAAGAACGAAAGCGAACAAAAACAGCAACTCGTGCGTTTCTTCGACGCTAATCAGTTGCAGAACAACCTTACTTCAATCTTCAAGAAATTGAAGGATTTGCAGCAATCTGATGGTTCGTTCTCTTGGTGGCCAGAGATGAAGGGAAGTCTGTATATGACGGTTGCGGTGACAAAGACACTCGCTCGTCTGCAGAGTATTACGACTCCAACACCAGAGCAAACGGACATGATTAAGGCTTCTTTCCGTTTTATGGATAAGAAGGTGGCTAAGTGTGTGAAGGAGATGAAGCGTTACGAGAAGAAGTATGACACTACTCTCTTCCCGTCTGATGACCTTTGTGATTATCTCTACACCAATGCTTTGTTCTATCACGACCGTTCTACAAATGATATTAAGTACCTCATTGACCGCTTGACCAAGATGCCTACGGAATTAACCATTTATGGTAAGGCTAATACAGCAGTAATCCTTCAGCAGTATGGTAGGGTTGAGAAGGCACGTCAATACCTACAGAGTATCAAGGAATATACGGTTTATACGGAGGAGAAGGGACGTTACTTTGATTCTAAAAACGCTTATTACAGTTGGCGTGATTATAAGATACCAACGCAGGTGGCGGCTATCGAGGCTTTAAAGGCCATCGCACCTAATGATAGTAAGACGCTTATCGAGATGCAGCGGTGGCTCTTACAGGAGAAGCGTACGCAGGCTTGGGACACACCATTGAACTCTGTCAATGCTGTTTGGGCCTTTACTAATAAAGGTAACTGGCTGATGCAGAACGGAGAACACGCTACGTTGTTGCTTGACAACCAACCTTTGCAGACAACACAGCCTACTGCTGGCTTGGGATATGTGAAGGTTTCGCAGCCTGTCGACATTCAATCGCCTTCCCGTCATGAGCTAACAATCAATAAGACAAGCACTGGCACCAGCTGGGGGGCGGTCTATGCACAATTCTTCCAGGCTTCGACAGACATCTCTGCAGCCACATCTGGTATGAAGATTATACGTGAGGTGCTGGTAGATAGCGTGTCTTTCAAGAAGACTATGCACCTTAAGGTGGGTGACAAGGTGCGCATCCGCTTGACAATCATTGCTGATCGTGATTACGACTTCGTACAGGTTGTTGACAAGCGTGCGGCCTGCCTTGAGCCTGTTAGCCAGTTGAGTGGTTATCGTTGGGGGTATTATATTGCTCCGAAGGACTACACCACCAACTATTACTTCGATGAGATGGCTAAGGGTAAACATGTTGTTGAGACCGAGTATTACGTTGATCGCGCTGGTGTTTACCAAACTGGAACCTGTACAGTACAGTGTGCATACGCCCCAGAGTATAGCGGACGCACTGGAGCCATGGTTATTCAAGTGAAGGAGTAGACATGTAGACGAGTAGATAAGTGAATGAGTTGACAAGTAGATAAGTGGATGAGTTGACAAGTAGACGAGTCTACAAGTGAACGAGTTATTAGGTAGTGAGGTGGATAGGGGGATATTTCCTTACCTCCCATCCACTCCTCTCACTCTTTTATATAAATAGTAGGAATGCTTCAAATAGAGATAGATAACGGTAGTGGTTTTTGCTTTGGTGTGACCACAGCCATAAAGAAAGCCGAGGAAGAATTAGCCAAAGGGACAAAGTTATATTGCTTAGGTGACATCGTACATAACAGTATGGAGGTGGAGCGACTGACGAAGAAAGGACTCATCACCATCAACCATGAGCAGATGCGCGAGCTTCATGACGTGAAGGTTCTACTGCGTGCTCATGGCGAGCCTCCCGAGACCTACGAGCTTGCAAGGCGTAATAACATAGAGATCATAGATGCTACTTGTCCCGTGGTCCTCGCTCTTCAGCGGCGTATCAAGACTCAGTATGAGAAGGGACGACAGCCTTCTTATATGATAACATCCAAGGGTAACACAACTGTCAACGACCCATCAAAACTCAGACCCCTAACAGAAGGAGAAGACACGACATCTTCCTCCTCTGTTTCTCTCCCTCCTGCAGTCGGTGAGGGACAAACGCTTAGTGCGTCGTCCTCCATTGTCATCTTTGGTAAGAACGGTCATGCAGAGGTACTCGGACTGGTTGGGCAGACCCATAGTCATGCCATTGTGATAGAAAAGTTTGAGGATGTAAAGGCCTTAGACTTCACCCATGACATTTATCTCTACTCCCAAACGACAAAGAGTTTGGATGAGTTTCATAAGATAATAGACTACATCCAGCGTCATATCTCCCCTGATGCTAAGTTCCAAAGTTTTGATACTATCTGCCGACAGGTGGCCAATCGCATGCCCAACATCTCTACCTTCGCTGCCCGTCATGACTTGATTCTCTTCGTGGCAGGGCGTAAGAGTTCGAATGGTAAGGTCCTCTTCCATGAGTGCCTAAGTGTGAATCCAAACTCCCATCAGGTTGAGAGCGCTGATGAAATCGACATGAACTGGTTTAATGGGGTAGAGACAGTAGGCATCTGTGGCGCAACGAGTACACCAAAATGGCTGATGGAGGAGTGTCGTGATGAGATACTTCGATATACGAAATGATATTTTTTTATCTTTTTACGAAGAGTTTGAATGCGAAAGCTATCTTTTTATGATAGACTTTCGCATTTTTTTTGTACCTTTGCACCGTCATTCAAGATTTAATGTGGCTTTATTGCAACACTTGAGTTAGGTTTTCTCTTGAAATGACAACATACAGAGTAACATTTGTTGGGCCTTCCAACAATTATAAATGATAGAGTATATCAGTTGTTGATAATAGGTGTTTAGGGACTTATATACTCTTTGGTAATCTTTTCATAACGCTTAAAGAAGTGAGAGGTTGCCATTTCTAAGGTTAGTGTTCTATCACTTCCTTTGACATCTCTGTTCCTGTTATCAAAGCGTTGTAGCACTGAAAACATTGTGCAGCATTCTTGCTTGTGGGCATCCCATCACTCCTTTATTTTGGAGCATATCTCTTATAGTCCCATATTACATATATAATAGTATTCATCAAAAGTGTTGTTAATAGACTTATGAAAGAACAAAAGAGTTTCCTTGTACCTATGGCATTCTTAGGACTAATGTTTTTCACTTGTGGTTTTGCACTGGGTATTAATTCTTTATTGGTACCAGTATTGAAGGTGTCGTTAAGCGTCTCTTCCATGGAAGCGTATATGCTTATTGGTGCAACATTCCTTCCTTTCCTCATCTTTGGCTATCCTGCGGGAATATTAATCAGTAAGATAGGGTATAAGCGTACGATGGCTACTGCGTTTGGAATGTTTGCCATAGCTTTCGGAGCATTTATCTTCTCGGCAGATGCAAAGAGTTTTCCTTTGTTCCTGACGGCTTCTTTTTTCTGTGGAACGGCCAACACCTTCTTACAAGCAGCTATTAATCCTTACGTTACGATATTAGGACCAACGGAGAGTGCCGCAAAGCGTATCTCTATTATGGGTATGATTAACAAGTTAGCTTGGCCAGTATCACCTCTGTTTATTGCTCTCTTTGCAGGAGCCTCAGGCAGTGTTGCTATAGATGACTTAGGTAAACCCTTTGCTGTGATTATCTTTCTTTTCATTGCTTTGGGTGTTGTGGCGCTTTTATCACCATTACCAGAGGTGAAGGCCGCTGGTGAGGATAGTAGTGAAACAGATGAGATTGACCAAGAGGTGTCTACTTATGCGAATAGTAAAAAGTCTGTTTTCCAGTTTCCACATTTGGTTCTTGGCGCTATTGCCATCTTCTTTTATGTTGGTGCAGAGACCATCGTCTTGGGTACACTGATTGATTATGCAAACGAGTTAGGGCTTACTCATCCAGAGAACTACTCTTGGATAACACCGATTAGTATTAGTATTGGATATATAGCGGGAATTATCCTTATCCCTAAGTATCTTTCTCAGACACGTGCTTTACAGATATGTTCGTTCGTAGCCTTGCTGGGCACTGCCCTTGTCGTCCTTCTCCCAGGGGTTTATAGTATCTTTAGTGTTGGTGTCATGGCCTTAGGCTGTTCACTGATGTGGCCTGCTTTTTGGCCTTTAGCACTGATGGATTTGGGTAAGTTCACCAAGAAAGGGTCGTCACTCTTAACCATGGGACTTATCGGTGGAGCAGCTATTACAGTGTTGTTTGGCCTCTTAAAGGATGTTTCAGATGCTCGATATGCCTATGGTCTTTGCTTTGTATGCTTTGGCTATATTATGTTTTATGCTTTCAAGGGCTATAAGTTGCGTTAACAGAATATCGTCTGAAAGTGCTTTAAGTTCCTACACAACAAGTTCTTGATCAGACGCTTAACTATAGGCTTATAGCACGTCATAATCTTTAGAAGTATTAGATTTGTGGGATTACCTTTACGAAGGTAGTCCCGTTTTTGATGGTTCTTTTATTCTAAGTGCACAATCTCTTTCATGCGACAACCTTATAGAAGGCACTGCTATAAGGTACCTTCTCGGGTGCGAATAGGTCCTTACTCATTCTGTGAAAACCTCTGAGGAATGAACCTTCAGATAACTTTCTTAATTCATGAAAATATGTGACAAAAACACACAGGTTTGTCCTCAAATCAAGACTATATCATCTGTGAAAACCAACTTCCTAACTCGTAATATATCAGCATATTACATACTCTGTTGAAGAAGACGCCTTTCTTGCCTCAAGAAGGGCGTCTTTTGCATGCAAGAAGGGCATGTTCTTGAACGCAGAAGGGCCTCTTCTTAAACGTAGAAGGGCGTGTACTGGTTTCAAAAGGGGCGAAAATTATTGACAAGCCATTGAGGAGTTAAAGAGTAGAAAGAGTAAAAAACGAGGTTAGACAACAACATCTACCCTCGCTATGTTTGTGTTTTACGACCTGTTCGATACATACTCCTCACACAGATAATCAGCCGTTAACACTATGAAAAACCCTTGTGTCGCCACTTGAAAAGCCCATTGAACCTAATAACTAACCTCGATAGAGGCTGGATAAACACGATAGGGGTCGTAGTATTCGGTGCAACTATTAATCATGTCTTGCAGGTTTGGCTTCACTGTCTTTCGATAACATTCCTGTCCATTGACGATGACTGTCACGGGCTTAGCCATGTCTACGAGCTCATTGTTCAGATAGATACGAAGCCGTCCACCCTTTGCTGTGGTGTAGTTACGGTTGAATTTCATTTCAATTCCCCATTGTTTGTCACGCTCAACAGCGGTGTATTCTACCTCTCGAATACTGACTCTCACCACGTTATCATGGATAGTCATGTCGTAGTAGGTGCGATTCTTCGTAGGAGAAGCTATCACTTGAAGATTGTAGAAACCTGACCGATGCCGCCCATCCATCTCGTAGTCTTCCCAAAGAACAGTCTTTGGATAAGGGTTACGGACAAAGTTTTTCAGCCAAGGGGTGGTAAGGTCATAATTAATATGGTGTTGCATCCCTGGCAGAAGATTGATGCGATGAACAAAGAGCGGCCGCTTGTCGGCATCCATGGGGCGTGCCAACTGTGCCGAATCGAAGGCCACTTGTGTGTAATAAGTCAGTATGTTGCGGTAGAACCCAGTGTCATCAGCCCCAGTAAGGAATGAGAAACCAATGTTAGCACAGTTCTCTATGGGTGCATTCTTCAGTGGTTCGCCCCCTGCCATAGGTCCTGCTGCAGCCCAGTAGTCGGCATAGAACGAGGCAAGACGCTGACTGCCGTAGCCTCCCTCAGATATTCCGAAGACATAAAGGCGGTTGGCATCGACATTGTCCTCGGCGAGTGCTTGTCGGAGAAGGCGTTCCCAAGCAAATTGCTTAGCCACCTGCCACCAGCGATAGTAGTCGCCTTCGTTAGGAATCTGTGGGATGAAATAGAGCGAAGGAACGTCTTTGAACCTGTTGCCTAAGGCAAGTCCGGTAGACCATTCTTGTTCTTTCGGACCAGAACCATGCAGGTAAAGGAACAAGGGCAGCTTTCCCTCGCTGCTTCCCTTTCGTCCATAATAGTAGGGCATGACCGCCTCTTTCTCCAAGGTCATAGGCAGGTGCCATGCAGCCTTCACCCCTTTCCGTAAATCCTCGGGCTTGGCAAGTTTCTCTTCCTTCAACGCTCGGTTGGCTTCACACCATGCCGTCCATACCATCTTTTGGTTTTTAGCAATCTCGTTAGCCTTCATTACTTGTTGTATAGATGTCGTGTAAGGTCGGTTACGTTGGTAGGTCTCCTTGCTCTTCAGCTCCTCGTCCTGTTTTGTTTTGAGTGTTTGTAGGAAATAGTTCTTCACCTTCTCCTGCATATTTCGTCCCTGTGCGTGAGCGATGTGTGTGTTTGCAGAGAGCGCAAACAGCAAGCCCACAGCTATAATAAAGTGATTGGTCTGTCTCATTTTACGACTTTGTATCTTCAATGTATTTGTTTGTTAGGGTTCAGTCCCTTGTAAGATTTAGCTTTGCAGACAAAGGTAAGCATTTTCAAAGGACTGTGCAAGTGTTCTTAAAAGAATGAGGCCTCACCCCTGACCTGCTCCGTTTGGAGATAGGTTGGGGTGAGGCTCTCTCGCTCTTTCGGGTGTCGACGTCGTTTGTTCAGTCTGTCATCGTCCACTCCGACATCTTTTCTTTCATTGTCAGCCTAACCTTGTTCACGCTGTAACCTTGTTTTTTATGCTCGGTCAGACAGCGTTCACGCTGTTACACAAACTTTATATCCTGTCTATTAGAAGCCGCCGAAGCCACCGCCTGATGGTGAAGGACCTGATGGACGTTCCCCTCTTGGAGGACGCTGACCGCCCCGTGGCCCCATACCCGGCCCGTTTCGGTCGAAGTCAGGACCATCCTTTGGTTTCGGCATAGCGTTCTTACCACCAAAGAGGTTCAATCGGTAGGTTGCTCTCAGCATGATATAGCTGTTGATACTATTGTATTCTGTGTCCGTACGGCTCACAGAGTTGATGACACGTGAGAGATTGCTCTGCTGACGAAGGATGTCATAGAACTGCAAGCTGAAGGTCAGCGCGTTTCCTTTCAGCATACTCTGTGATATTTGTGCGTTCCAGAGTAGCTCGTTGGTGTTCAATGATGCGTCGCTATAACCACGTCGACTGGTCTGGTGGAGGTCGGTCGAGATACTCATGTTCCATGGTAGGTTAAGACTCAGCGTACCACCGTAAGCGAACTGCCATGTGCGTAGGTTGCTCATACTCTGCAGGTTGTTCTTCGTGTTAGTATAGTCTACTGACCCGTCTAACTCTAACTCCAACCACGATGTACGATAACTTGCAGCAAGTCGTTCACCTAAGCTAAGCGACTTCGTGATGTTCTTGTCTAAGCTACTCGTGCGGTTCAGCTGTAGATAGCTGACGTATCGGTTGAAGTTAGCACGGCTGAAGCTATGGATATTCCATACGCCAGCTGAGTCGATACTCATGTTATACATTAGTCCTGCATCAGCTTCCCAGTTGCCATTCACATTGACAGGCTGTATCGTACGAGCACCTGTGACAGCATCGTAGGTGACACTGTTTCCTATGGCGTTTCGGGTCGTTGAGAAGTTTGCAAAGGTCATCAAGGCCTGCGCATGACTCTGCTTATAGGTGTTATAGAACAAGCGGAAATTATTGGTGAAGGCTGGTTTCAGACCAGGGTTACCAATTGAGATGTTCTGTGGGTCGGTGTTGTCGACAATGCTAAGCAGCTGACTCATTGTCGGTTGAGCGATCGTACCCCTATAGTTGATACGTAGGTTGCTCTGCTCACTGAACTTGTAACGGAAGTCGAAGGTAGGACTCCAGTTGAATACTGTGCGTGCTGTGTCGACATGTACACCGAGGTAATCCTGCATGTAAGTGGAGTGCTGTGGTTGAAACATTACTCCCGCGTTCATCTTCCATTTGTCGCGTATCATCCTCATCATCACTTGCACGTCGTGAGTATAGGTGCGATACTCAGAGTATCGACTCAAGTTATTATCAAGGTAGTTGCCCAATGGGTTGGTCAACAAGCCGAGATAGTTGTCCCATGAACGGTAGGCAGGTTTCAAACTACCGAACGTTCCTGATGGTAAAGCCGACAGGTCGTAAGTGTCACGGTCGCTCTTTGAGAAGCCATACTTAAACTGGTAGCTGAATTGCAAGTAAGTCTTGCGAGCTATTGGTTCGCTGTAAGTAGCCTGCAAAGCATAGTCCCAGCTCTTTGTCGGCATGAGGTTGTAGCGGTAAGCACGGTAGGTAGAGTCGTTACCGAGAGCGTCCTGCAACTGAAAATACTGAATGTCTTGCGTTGAGAACGTCTTAGAGTCCGAATTACTATAGTTAGCATCTGTGCGCAAGGTGACGTTTCGTCCGTTGCTGGAGAGCTTGCGGTTCACCTGTAACATAGCCCCCAAAGCAGTGGTGTTACCATAGCTGATGGTCATATTACGCTGTGTGTTCCCCATCAAGCCAAGCCCTTTCAGCTGTGCGATAGCGGCTGTTGACAATGGATCGTCAACCGTTTCGTAGGGGTCGGCATTGTAGGCTGCAGACGAACTAACGATTTGTCCGTCGCTCTTACTAAGTCGGAAATTTGGTCGGAACATAATGTTCCATACAGAGTCGGGACGCCACTCGAGTCTGAAACGCCCATCCCAAGAGTTGCTTCTGGTGTATTCTTGCGACAAGCGGTTCGCAAATGAGCCTTGTCGTGCTACGAAGTTCTCACTCGCTACACGTGTGTTTAAGTCGCCATCAGCGTGGTTCCAGCGCACACTACCGTCCCATTGCAGGGTCTTACCATTGTCGTAGTTCATGTTCAGACCCACCATCTTGGTAGCGTTCAGACCTTGGCGCACACCGCCGAAGCCACCACGTGGACCACCTCCAAAGCCCATGTCGTTGACATTATTGGCTGATGCAAAGCCCATCATACGGAACTTATTATTGAAGTAAGCGCCCATCGCCTTCTCAGAATAGCGGTTTTGCGTACCGATACCGAGGTCGATATTAGAGAAGAGACCCTTGTTCATACCCAACTTGATACCGAAGTCGAGTACTGTCGACTCGTTTCCATCATCAATACCAGTAACTCTACTGAGGTCACTCTTCTGGTCGTAGGCCTTAATCGTTTGTATGATAGAGGTAGGAAGGTTCTTCATTGCGGTCTTGGTGTCGCCCACCATGAACTCTTTTCCATCTACAAGAATCTTCTTAACCTCCTTACCATTAATCTTAATCGTACCGTCGCTTGACACTTCTGCACCCGGTAAGCGTTTTACGAGGGCCTCGATAGTTGAGCCTTCAGGCACTCGATAGGCCGAAGCATTATACTGAAAGGTATCGGCCTTGACGACTACTTTCGGGGCACAGGCCACTACCTTCACCTCTTTCAACGTCCTTGTGTCTACTTGAAAGTCTAATTGTCCCACCGAGACATCCTGCTCGTTGGCGATAGTAACGTTTTGGAAAATAGTCTTGTAGCCTACATACGATGCCTTTAAGATGTAGCGTCCGTTATTAGGGGCCGTAATCTTAAAGCTTCCTGCTTCGTCTGATGTGGCACCAACGACGTAGCTACTGTCCTGCTTCAGCAGCTGAACAACAGCAAAAGGTACCTTTTCTTTTAACTCTCCATCGTAGAGAGATCCCGTAATTGTCCTGTTCTGTGCCAGCATCGATATAGAGCCAGACAGCAAAAGAACAAATGTCAACAGTCTTTTTACCATAAATTTATTGTTAAATTCTTAATCTTGTCGTAGAACGATAAGTATGACGATGAAAAAAGAATAAGGTTTAATGAGATATAAGTAATTTATTAAAAAAGTTGTTGTTCGGCTGGTTGTTGAGGCCGAATGAAAGGTCTCTGCGTAGGAAAACACGGTGCGTTATCCTCCGAAAGGGTTGCACATAGAGTGAGCAATGTGCGCAAAAACGTGGTAGATAGTATTAAAGTGTGTGAAATATCAGCGTGTTTCTGTGTTTTCGTAAGCTGAAAAAGCTTATTTTTGTATTGTGAACTATAGAGGAGAAGCTTATGAAACAGAACATTATTATATCCAAACAGTTCAAGAGTGAACTGGCAACAGCGATCTCAGAGTGCGAGAAAGACAAGATATTTGTGCTTGTTGATGAGACGACACGTGAGTTGTGTTGGGAACTTATCAAGGATGATTTCTGTCTAAAAAAGGCTCAAGTGATTACGATTGGGACGACAGATAGCAATAAGACGCTCGATACCTTGGTGGCTGTGTGGGAGGCTTTACAGCAGGGAGGGGCTACGCGTCACTCGCTGTTGATAAACCTGGGTGGTGGTATGGTGACCGACCTTGGTGGCTTTGCGGCATCAACATTCAAACGGGGCATTAACTTCATTAATATTCCTACAACGCTTCTTGCGATGGTTGATGCCAGTGTTGGCGGTAAGACGGGCGTGAACTTCGGTGGATTGAAGAATGAGATTGGGGTCTTCAATGAGGCGAATACGGTTATTCTTAACACTGATTGGCTTAAGACACTCGACGCTGCTAATATCCGCAGTGGCTATGCTGAGATGCTAAAACATGGTTTGATTGCTGATGAAAAGATGTGGGCTGAGTTAATAAACTACAACCTTGCTGATCCAGACCTGCTGTTGTTGAGTGGAATGTTGGGTAGAAGCGTATGCGTAAAAGAACGAATTGTGGAGGAGGACCCGCACGAGAAGGGTATTAGAAAGTCCCTTAACCTTGGTCATACCTTTGGTCATGCGTTCGAGTCATGGGCTTTAGACCATCGTCCTATCCTTCATGGATATGCTGTTGCCTTTGGTTTGATAGCTGAATTATACCTCTCTGTAGTGAAGACGGGTTTTCCAACAGAGCGTATGCGGCAGACTGTCAGTTTCATCCGTACGTATTATGGGGTGCTGCCCATCACTTGTAACGATTATGCAAGGCTCATTGAGCTGATGCATCATGATAAGAAGAACCGTGGAGATGAGATTAATGTCACACTCTTAGGGGGTATCGGTGACATCCGTATCAACCAGTCTGTTAGCGAGGAAGAGGTGAAAGAGGCCCTTGACTTTGTGAGGGAAGGGTAGTAAAGGGTATTGGGCTAATAAGGCTAATAAGGCTAATAAGACTTAAGCCTAATCACCAATCTTATCCTATTAGGCCTCCCCTCCTTCGGAGGGGCTGGGGGAGGTCCCAACAGTTTAGTACTCCCCTCCTTCGAAGGAATTGTAGGGGATTTAGCAGCTTGGGCCTCCCCTCCTTCGGAGGGGTCGGGGGAGGTCCCAGCAGTTTAGTACTCCCCTCCTTCGAAAGAATTGTAGGGGATTTAGCAGCTTGGGGCTCCCCTCCTTCGGAGGGGTCGGGGGAGGTCCCAGCAGTTTAGCACTCCCCTCCTTCGAAGGAATTGTAGGGGATTTAGCAGCTTGGGCCTCCCCTCCTTCGGAGGGGCTGGGGGAGGTCCCAGCAGTTTAGTACTCCCCTCCTTCGAAGGAATTGTAGGGGATTTAGCAGCTTGGGCCTCCCCTCCTTCGGAGGGGCTGGGGGAGGTCCCCTTCTCCCTACACTCCTTCTTCCTCCGATTTATCCACTTCACTCTTCGGCTGTTCGGGTTGGTCGCTTGGAGTGTCTAATTGTGTTGCCTTATTGATACGCATCCTACTCATGTTATCGATGGTTACGTCTAATGGAACATACTCGTCGCTCTTTGGGTCAGGAGAGCCAACACTTGCTCCAAAGTATAGTTTGTTGCCCTCAGCTCGGTCGAACATGAAACCTATCAAGGCTCCATTCTTAGCGTACTGATTGTCGGTAAACTCTCTGAAATCGTCTTTTGTAAGCGTACGGTCGTAGAATGATGAACCATCCGAGCGTAGTATCTGTACTTGAAACTTGTTGTCATAGTATTTGCGGCCGTCCTCGTCACTTACAGTAGAGAGTGATTTATCTGCAAAACGATGTATGCGAATTGTATAGGTAGCACCCATCCACTCCACTTTCTTCTCATACTTGAATTCATCCATAGCCTTTGTACCACTCGGCACATGAGGTTTTGGGGCAATCTTAGTGATGATATCGTTTGATTTTCTTTCTTGCTTGCAAGCTGTAACACCCAAGAGTAGTAGGCTCAAGCTTATGATGTGTAATATATTTCTTGTCATAATACGTGATTCTTGTAGGCAAATTTACGTATTTTCTTTGAACCTTGCAAGGATGAACAACAAAAGATAGCTTTACAGAGGGATTAGGGTTGATGGATTGCTCGGCTATTTCTACGGGCGAGTGCTTGGTGAGGTGAGGCTTCTATTGGCTGTAAGGTTCTGTGTTATCGGTTGACTTAATGTCTCTGTGAAATGCTGTGTGTTCTGTTCATCTGTGTTCTTCTGTGAGAAAAATGAACGCTTGAGAGTCGCTGGGTAGTATTTTCTCTCACAGAACTCACAGATTTAACAGAACATTATAGCGCACAGTTTCAAACCCACAGAAGGCCTTCGGCATACAGATATCACAGAACGTTATAGCTAATGGTGGCTGTAAGGTTCTGTGTTATCGGTTGACTTAATGTCTCTGTGAAATGCTGTGTGTTCTGTTCATCTGTGTTCTTCTGTGAGAGAAAAAAATGTCCTCTGTGAGAGATAGAACACTAACCTGGTAAACAGAAAATGTCAAGATATTTTATAGATTGTTCCCTTCTTTTTTTGAGAAAAGGCCGAGTATACAACAAGAAGACGCCCTTCTTCGTCCGAGAACATGCCCTTCTTGCATGCAGAAGACGCCCTTCTTGAGGCAAGAAGGGCGTCTTCTACAACGCTGTTTGTAATAGCTTGATTTGTTGACTGTTATGAGTGTGATAAAAGGAGATGATATATGCTTATTTTGCAGATACTTACTTCAATAGTATGTAATGATTTCTTACGATGTTATTGATTATCCTGAACGGTGGAGACATTACCGATTTTTCTCATGTGGAGATGTTGATAAATAGGGTGAGTACGTTCCTTATTCTTTTATTAGTGGTTCTATAAAGGATAACCTCACCCCCTTACTCCCATTTACAAGCAGGGAGGAAGTGGGGGTGAGGTTACCTTTATAGGGATAGACCTACTACTAAGTCTATTTTAGATACAATCCTTTAGCAACTGAATAAACCGCTCTTCGCCTAATCCAGAACGCTCAGCAGCAGTGCGGACAGTGGCCTTCTTGAGTATCAACTTACCTAATGGCGTGTTCAGCATCTTGAAGGATGGATAGCGAGCAGCAAGTTCCTTCTTTAGATGAGGATAAACTTCAAAGAGGTCTTTCAGACGTGTGTCTGAAGTTATCTCTATCTGCTTGTCTGCTTGGGCAGTAGGTGCGTCGTCGTTCTTATCGTCGGTAGTGGTGGTGGTTGATGCGTTTTCCTCCTCTTTACCAGCCCATGTCAGCAAGGTCTGTGAGCCAGTCAGCTCACGGATATGCGTACAGTCTTGCATCATTTCGAGTACGCCACGGAAGCGACCTTGCTTATCGCGCACAGCAAAGTAGACGATGTAGAGGAACACTTCAGGCTTGTTAATCCAGAACTCAGCCTTGTCTTGTTCGCCATTACGGAACTTCTCTACAATCTCCTCAACGATGTGCACGCTCTTACGAGGGTGACAGTTAGACACCTGTCGACCGATGACATTCTTCGACCTTGGGAAGATGCGGTGGTCAGTATCAGAATAGAACTTCACCAACTCGTTCTCGTCTACGAAGGAGATGTCGATTGGCAGGTGCTGATAGATGAGGTTGATTTGCTCTAAGGTAAGCTTACCTGTTGCCACATCCAACTCCTGCTGTGGTCCTGCGGAGTAACCATACTTACTGAGTAGGGCTTGGAGGTCTTCTGCAAAGCCTTCTTTAGGTGAAGAGTGGTGGGTGTTGGGTGATGATGGAGTCTCCACTGTGAAGAAGGCAAAACCAATCTCTTGGTCGCCTGCCTTCATGTCCTCAAACTCTTCCGGAGATATAAGTGCGTAAGAAGTAGGGTAGAGAATAGTCTCTTCCTTCTCCATCAAGTCGCGTGCATTGGCTATCAACTCACTTTGAGCAGCGATGAAGGCCTCCTCGTCGTTAGCCTCTAAGAGTCGCAGCGACTCCTTGATCTCATCACGGATGATGTCGTCAAAGTTCCACATCGTCGTTGTTGGGCGGTCGAAGCCCTTCTTCTCCAAGAGAGGATAGAGTTGGTTCTGCTTACGTTGGTAGTGGATAGGATACTGACGTATCTGGTCGTAGAGTTCTAACCACTGGTTCTTTATCATCGGATACTGTATGAGGTCCTCAACAGCAAGGAGCAGTCGGCGCATCTCATCGTTCTCTTTATAATAATGTGAAAGTGGGTGGTCCTCTGGTACATCTGGTCGGCTGTAATCCATGAAACCCTCAACGAGTTCAATAATCTTGCGCATGTCGGCACGTATACACTCATCGTCCTCACGCGACTTCATGTTTTGCTCGATGAAGGCAAGGTGATAAGGGCGTATCTTCCCTACCTTTGTCTTCATCTGCTCACGTGCCTCTTCTAATGAGAGCTGTCCTGTCTCGTACTTTTCCTCCAGTTCAAGCATTGCTTGCATCTTCTCCATTTCAATCTTAGGGAGATAGTCTTTCATCTTATTTGCCATAACTCTGTTACTGATTTTATTGTTTTCTGCTGCAAAGATAAGGCCTTCTTTGGAAATAGAAAGATAACAAATGTGACTGAGTTAAGTTAAAAAAAGATAATAAGCTGACGTTTTCATAGAGGTAGACAGTTAGGTTTTATAGTTTTTATTCTTTTTCTTTTCATGCCTTGTTCTCTTTGCCATAACCTTTATGGTCTTCCGAAAAACGTACAGAGACATTAATTCAACCGATATTACAGAGCGTTTCTGCCAACATTAGCAATAACGCTCTGTGATATCTGTCGCCTGCTTGCAGACGTTTGTGAGTTCCCCCCTGTTCGCTGAAGGGCTTCTGTTCCTCTGTGAAACTCTGTGAGAGATAAAATATCCAACGAGCCTCTTGTATTCGTTTTCTCACAGAACTACACAGAAGAACAGAACACACAAAGGCGCACAGAGACATTAAGTCAACCGATATCACAGAACGTTACAGCTAATGTTGGGTGTTGGGTGTTAATTGTTGGGTGATGATGAATAGCCTTGTTGGGTGTTAATGATTAGCTTAGGCGGGGTCGAGCCAATGGCACGTCCCATCAAGACGCAAACAGCGAAGGAGGGGTAACCTCGGTGATTACTCCCCTCTCCATTCGGAGAGGGGCAGGGGGTGAGGCCTCTGATGGGTGTTGGGTGTTAGGTGTTAATGATTAGCCATAGGGGTATCTCGGTGATTACTCCCCTCTCCATTCGGAGAGGGGCAGGGGGAGGGGCCACTATTTTTTATGTTCTTCGCTTTGACAGTTATTTAATAAGTCTTTAAGAAAGTAGCAGAAAGACTAATATTATTTCGTTATTTTAATAAATTCCTGTCTTATTCTTTTGTGTTTCAATAATTATTATTATCTTTGCACGCAGTTAAACGAAAATTAACTTGTAATAACGATAATGAGAGTTACGAAGCATTTTATCCCAACCACTGATGTTTACATCTTTTGTAAAGAAGATGTAAGGACTTGTGTTGTGCCTGTCACTCTCATTGATTCTAAGAAACGAGGAGCTTGGTTGAAAGAAAATGCGAAAAAGATGTTAAATTATTTGGAGGTTTCAAATAATTTTAGTACTCTCTCTCTCTCTCTCTCTCTCTCTCTCTCTTATATAATAGTATAACTAACTTTCTCATAGCTTGTTACGTGTCTGTGTGTTGCGCAGACCGTGACGAGATGTCGACAAGGGGCTTGCTCTATCTGCCTTTTGTCTTTTTCGTGTTATCATTCGTTTTTTCCTCATATAATTTGATTGCGACCATGTTGGCTATGATGGGATGCGACGTGTCTACGTCGTTGCCCTTAGGAGTCAGCATGGTTTCTTAATTCCCTTTCGCTTATGACAACTGTGTGAGCAAACATATATTATAAACTAACTAATTATTAAGCTTTATGAAGAAAATCAGACAGACCGTGCGACAACTTTATGTTCGTCCTACCGTTGAGGTGGTCAAGGTTGAGACTGAGGGCAATTTCCTTGCCGAGAGTCCTCTCGTTCGCCCAGGTGGTGGCGGTACTACTTCTCATCCAGGCAGTATTCAGGTTGTACCTCCTACTGAAGAGGACGGAGGTGATGATGATAATTTGGAGGGATAGTTGACGGGTTGACAAGTTGACGAGTAGACGAGTTTACAAGTAGACAAGTTGCTTGTGTATAAGTATCGTTTCAACAAGTTTGAAATGAGTAACGATAAGGCTAACAACGCTATTGTCTACACGCTCTTTTATTCTCTCACTCCTTCTTTTCCTCAAAGACAACATTTAAACAATGGAGTTGGAAGTGTATAAAGTAAGGTTAGGAATTTGACAATAGAACTATTGTCTTAACTCCCTTTCACTCCTTCTCTCCTTTCACTCCTCAAAAACAACATTTAAACAATGGAGATGGAAGTGTGTAAAGTAAGGTTAGGGTATTGTCTTAACTCCCTTTCACTCCTTCACTCCTTTCACTTCTCAAATAACAACAATGAACAAACTTTTCTTTTACGCCTGCTCGGCTCTCTTGGCCGGTGGCGCAGCGTTGACGGCAGTATCGTGTGCCGACGACGATTTGGATAATGGTGGAACGAATGGCAATGATGCCCTCGTCCGCTTTAGTGTAAACGATGTGCAGGAAGGGGCTATCAGCCGTGGTGCTATGACACGTGGTGCCATCACGCCTGGCTTGGGCAGCAACGACCTCGCTGGTGGTAAGCTCGCAGCCCATAGTAACCGCAATATTGACGTCTGCTTGATAGAGACTACTGTCGAGGGTGTCAATCCTGTTAAGGCTGACGCCCGCACACGTGCTGACATCATAGCTACCTCTACCCTTGGCGACTTCTCTGCCTCAGGTATCCGTGGTACAGCAGCCTCTGGCATCCTCACCACGCCCGAGTGGTTCCATGCTAAGAAGACCAAGAGCAATGGCGAACTCTATTCGCCTATCCGATGGTCGTTTGCACAGCCTAAGGCTCGCTTCTTTGCTGTCTATCCTAACGCAGAGAGCTACGCAAAGATGACCATCAATAACACCGATGCTACGAGTGGTAGCCCAAGTGTTGATTTCGAGGTAAACAGTGATGTGACAAAGCAGGTCGACTTGATGACGGCTTGTACGGGTGATGTTGAGTATGCTACGCAGTTTCAGCAGCCTACAACCAACCTCGATTTCCGCCACGCTCTTACGGGTATTCGCTTTGCTGTGGGTCAGAACCTTTCTTGGAATAAGACCATCGATAAGGTGGAATTGCGTGGTGCTGTGATGAAGAGTAAGTATGTACTCTCTAAGCAGTTTGATGGCAATGGGGCCGATTGGGACCACTCAAGTGACACACGTGGCAATGCAACCCTCTCGGGTGTCAGTGTGAGCACAAGTGCCAACCCTAATGTTACCATCATGGGTAATGCGGGCGATAACTATACGTTCTATATGATACCACAGCAGCTTACTGGCCATGTGACTGCTTACGTGCACTGCACCGATGGAACAGAAATCACCGTACCTTTAAAGGGTGAATGGAAGGCGGGAACAACCCGTACTTACAAGCTAAGCCAGACTACCTCTACTTGGACTTACACGCTCACGCCAACCGACCCGAGCCGTGCGGCTAATTATGATGAAACCCAGTCGCAGGCATACGGTATCACAAGTTATCGTGAAGACCCGGCAACACACCAGCAGCAGGCTGTCGCATGGAAAGTTGTTGGTTATGATGCCAATAACGATGGTACTTTCTCTATGAGTGAAAAGCCTGCATGGCTGACCAGCCTTAGCAAGACCGAGGGCACGGGTGGTACTGCTGCCGACCAAGGTACGGCCACATTGACCAAAGACGTTACCGATTTGCTCGCTAAACGTAACAAGGCACTTAAGGAGGCAACAGAATTAGGTACAGCTACTCCTTACGACCTTTCAACGAAGGGCGGCTCAGAAAATCGTAGCACTGCTAATAGTTACGTTATCTCAGCTCCCGGTCATTATCGCATACCGCTTGTTTATGGTAATGCCATCGAGAACGGTGCAACCAATGCGAACTCTTACACCAGCCATGCTGCTGCAGGTAATTCATACGTTTTGTATAACTTTAAAGACCACAATAACCAAAACATCACTGACCCTTGGATAGAAAAGACCAATGGCGCTGCTAACAATGGCGTTGATGGTGCTGAGGTGGTTTGGGCAGATGCTGCCAACCTCGTTCACTCTCCTTCTATTGTGCATGATGGTGGCGAGGGTTTCCTCGACTTCACTGTATCAGCAAGCGACATTCAGAGCGGTAATGCTGTTGTTGCTGTTAAGAAGGGTGGTACGACTGTTTGGTCATGGCATTTGTGGTTTGCTCCTAAGGATGCACTTGATAAGATTCCTGTTACCAACTATCAGGGTAAGGTTTATAACTTCACTAAGGAAACCTTGGGTTGGAAGCCAACCCAGTGGAGTGGTTCTACCTACGACAAAGCTCGTACTGTCAAAGTCAAGGTTGTGCAGACCATTAAGAATGGTGGAGTAGCACAAGAGACTGTTATCAATATTACCCAGAATCCTGGTAACGTTAAGAAGGGTGCTACCACACTTTACCAGTTCGGTCGTAAGGATGCCTTCCCTGGTGTAGATGCATCCGAATTAGCAGCAAATAGCCATTTTACGCAGAGTGCAGGTGATAATATGTCTATTATGAATGGTATTCAGCATCCAGACAATTTCTATACATGGGGTTCGTCATGGTATAGTACTCCTCCAACTGGTTATAGTTATTATAATCTTTGGTCAGCCGAAAATACGGCAACAGGTTTCAATGATAACTCTGTAGTCAAGACCGTTTACGATCCTTGTCCTGTAGGTTTCAAGATGCCAGCTTCCAATGCGTTTACTGGTTTTACTGCAAATGGTCAGAATGGAGGAACTATGAATGTTTATGGTACAAGCGATTGGCAGACTTACCAAAACAATTTTGGTCATAACTTCTGGACAAGTAGCAGCAAGACGGCTACTATCAATTTCCCTGCTTCGGGCTATCGCAGCCACAATGATGGTTCGCTCGACTACGTCGGCAGCCTCGGTTACTATTGGTCGGCGGTTCCGTACAGCACGATCAGCGGTTGCTACCTGGGCTTCAGCTCGGGCGGCGTGAGCCCGGTGAGCAGCAGCGCTCGGGCCTATGGGTTCGCGGCGCGTCCGGTCTCAGAATAATTCGATTGATTTGATTCATTTGATTTATTGCCGGCGGGCATCGCCCCGCCCGCCGGCAAAAGAAACCGGCGTAGCCGGTCGAAAAAAAATCCTTGCCTTCGGTATATGAAGGCGAGGATAATAAACAACAAAGTAATAAGAAGAAACAATGAACATCAAAGAAATAGTTGAGGCCGAGAAAAAGAATACCTGCAGGATAAATCTCTATCGTGAAGGCTTGTTCTTTCGTGCTTATGAAGCTTCAGCGTTCGCCCTGTGCAGTTTTGTACATCCTTTTAAGGTTATCAAACGCCAGCTGAAGGTTCTTAATGGTGAGGAGGTCGCTTACGTGGGCTTCCCTGCTTCGTCAGAAGATAAGTATTTGAATGGGAGGAATATTATAGAATCAGATGATGCACATAAAGTTATAGGACTGACAGAACCCATTGATTTGAATGCTTTTGTCGAATGGAAGAAAGGAATAGAGCTAAAAGAGTCTACACAAACAGGCAGTATGACGAGCAACAGTACAATGCCTGAAAGTGCCGGACATATTGATGCGGGTAGTATAATAAGGATGGTGAGAGACTTTAATGTTGCTAATAGTACTCCTATGCAATGTATGATGTTTATAGCACAATTGCAGGGAAAGTTGAACGACTAAAAGAAAGAGGAAGAATGACATGGCACAGTATGATAATTTGCCAGTGTTTAAGGCTATCTACGACTTATTGTTAGATGTCTATCAACGTACACGCAATGTACCTCGTGACTTGAGATACACGCTGGTACAGGACCTAAAGAATGAGTTGGTTGAGTTGATGGTGATGGTTTACCAAGTAAATAGTCAACGTGAGAAAGAGCAAATCCTACGAAGATGTCTTGAGGTGTTTGTACATATCAGGCTTCGTATACGCCTATTGAAAGACATGCACCACCTAAGTGTACCACAGTTTGCACAACTCTGCCTGCAGACTGAAAGCATATCAAAGCAGCTGACGGCATGGCATAAATACAGTCAAAAGGGAACAAACGCAACTAAATGTACAAATAAAGAAGAAGCGGGAGTATGAAACAAACTTTAATCACAACCTATAATACAATATACGCAAAGCATACTGACTCGTTCGGTTGTTTTGTGCTTATGACTTTACTCGTCTTCCTTCTCTCTCCCCTCCTAACTCAGGCTAAGCCAGAATGTCAGCGACTAAGGTCGTTGACAGCGTGCATTAGTAAATCCAGTAACCCACCAGTACATGTAAAAGGTACGCAAACGCCCCGTGGCAATGCGTCTTGGCTGGTTATGTTATCCCAATCTGTTGGATGGTCACATGCCCTTATTTCGTTTCTCTTTCATAGGATTACGAATGGTGGTGGTCCCCATGCTTCATTTAATGAGTGGTTACTATTTTTCCCTGCTTCGGGCTATCGCAACAACAATGATGGTTCGCTCAACAACGTCGGCAACAACGGTTACTATTGGTCGGCAGTTCCGAACAACACGAACAACGGTTGCAACCTGAACTTCAACTCGGGCAACGTGAACCCGCTGAACAACAACAATCGGACCTATGGGTTCGCGGCGCGTCCGGTCTCAGCATTTACAGCCTACAGGAGAGGGAGAGATGTTGACGAGTTGAATGGTAATAAGTAGAGACGTTAAGAATATGGATTTATTGAGGGATATATTTAGCGCTTACTACGATGCAAGGAGGAACAAGCGAAACACGGAGAGTCAAATGAAGTTTGAGATGAATCTTGAACATAACTTGATGCATCTCTACGATGAATTGCGTACTCGAACTTATCGACCATCACCTTGTATCTGTTTTATTACGTTCGACCCTGTGCAGCGTGAGATTTTTGCCTCTTCATTTAAGGATCGTGTGGTGCATCATCTGCTCTTTAACTATATAGCACCGCTGTTTGAAACAACGTTTATATATGATAGTTACTCTTGCCGTGTGGGTAAAGGAACGTTGAAGGGTGTGGAACGATTTGAGCATCATTTGCGTAGTTGTACACAGAATTATACACAATCAGCGTACGTGCTGAAGCTTGATATAAAAGGATACTTTATGAGTATTCCTAAGCGTGAATTGCGAGAACTATTACGTAAGGAGATGGATAGAAAACCTGAATGGAATAAGAAATTCGACCGCCAGCTGGTTGATTTCCTTATAGATAGTATTCTTCTACGTGACCCTACAAGTGATGTACGCATCGTTGGGGGGAAGGAGGATTGGGAGGGATTACCGCCTTCAAAGAGTCTCTTCCGTTCTGCAAAGGGTTCAGGGCTTCCTATTGGTGATCTGACATCTCAGCTGTTTAGTAATATTTATCTTAATCAGCTTGACCAGTTTGCTAAACGTCAGTTGGGCTTGAAGTATTATGGCCGTTATGTAGACGACTTTTATGTTATAGATACTGATCACCGTAAACTGGCAAGATTGATAGGGCTGTTTCGTGATTATCTGCATGATGAGTTGCATCTTACGTTACACCCAAAGAAGATTAGTTTGCAACACTGTTCTAAGGGTATGACTTTTCTTGGAGCATACATTATGCCTTATAGGCGTTATCCTCGATGGCGTACGATATGCAAGTTTCGTAATCGAATGCGTTTGATAGAAGCTCTTTGTAGATGTAGAACAACGATGAAAGAGAAACAAATCTTTCTGTTGCGAAGTGTGATAAATTCCTTTTGTGGCTATCTTGGGCATTTTAGCTCTTATTTACTTCGAAAGCATCTTGTTGACCGCAACCCTTTCTATCGCTATTTCTTCTTTTATGGAGGATTTCATGTGGTTGGTCTTAAGAATATTGAGTAATTAATAATATCGTTTTTTTTGTTTAATAACGAAGCTTGTCCGTGACGTGATGTTACCGACCTCGTTGGTGAATTAAAACTCGTTTTTATTTCATTTTCCTACCTCTTTACAAGAAGTGATTTCTAGTTGGAGGTAGGTTTTTGTTTGTATAATAGCGTCATCATTCATAATATTTATGGTTATAAAGGTTGTTAATAACAAAATATTTGTATCTTTGCAGACATGTCAAGTGAAATTGAGCGTAATGATTCTCAATGGTGTTTACCAGTCAATAGAACGAGAGACGGAAATCTTCTAAACGCTACACTACCAAAGAGATAATACGATTGCAGAACAAGAAAAAATCTAACTAAATATATTTGCAAAGTAAAGTTATGGAGCAAAAAAGACATTATGAAGGGTTGACTGACACGGAGGTGTTGGCCAGTCGTGAACAACATGGGGCTAATGTGTTAACGCCTTGTGAGAAGGATCCACTATGGAAGCAGTTCTTAGAGAAGTTTGAGGACCCACTCATTATCATCCTTCTCATTGCGGGTTTCCTCTCTATCGCTATTTCTTGTTGGGAATACTGGGGACTACATAGTGAGGACGGAGTGGCTGTCTTCTTTGAACCAGTGGGTATCTTTATAGCTATCCTTTTGGCTACAAGTATTGCATTCTACTTTGAACTGAAAGCAGATAAAGAGTTCTCTATCCTCAACCAAGCGAACGATGAGGAAGAGGTTGAGGTGATAAGAAATGGTAATGCGACGACAGTTGCTAAGAAAGATATTGTTGTTGGCGATGTTGTCATTATCAATACAGGAGCAGAAATACCAGCAGATGGTAGGCTTCTCGAGGCTATCTCGCTTTATGTTGACGAGTCAACGCTGAATGGGGAGAGTGTTCCTGCTTATAAATCAGTAAAAGAAGAAGATTTTGACAAGGATGCCTCTTACGCTACTAACCAAGTATTGCGTGGTACGAAGGTGATGGAAGGACATGGCATCTTTGTGGTTGAGGCTGTAGGCGATAGTACTGAGAATGGTAAGGTGTTTGAAGCTGCACAAATAGACGATAGTGTGAAGACACCGCTCAGTGAACAGCTTGACGGACTGAGTGAGCTCATTACGAAGTTAAGCTATGTCTTTGCAGGATGTATCATAGTAGGTAGATTGATCGTGTTCTTCCATTGGCAACCAATTGTTTGGACGTTGAGTATTCCTACGTTAATATTCTTCTGGCTTGTTATTAAGAAGTTTGAGGGATGGAAATGGTTTGTTAATACGTTCATAACGATTGGCTATTTCCTTATCTTAATGGCTTGTGTTGTCGTGTTCCATATAATGCTCCTTCCTGAAGAGAGTATGACGGGCTTGTTGGCGCATACGCTGAATACAATGATGATTGCTGTGACCTTGATTGTTGTGGCTGTACCAGAGGGCCTTCCAATGGCTGTGACATTGAGCTTAGCCTATAGTATGCGAAGGATGATGAAGACGAACAATCTCGTGCGTAAGATGCATGCCTGTGAGACAATGGGAGCAACGACAGTCATCTGTACAGATAAGACGGGTACGCTGACACAGAACCAGATGCGGGTTTATCAGACGCAGTTCTATGCCTTGGATAAGCAACAATTGGATGAGAGTCTGGCTGCACGTTTATTGATGGAGGGGATATCGGTTAACTCTACTGCATCTTTGGATTACTCGGAAAAAGATAAACCTGAGGTATTGGGGAGTCCTACTGAAGGGGCTTTGTTGCTGTGGCTGAATGATCATCAGATATCTTATAGAGAGATAAGAAGTAATGTGCAAATCGTTGAGGAGCTGCCGTTTACTACGGAAAGGAAGTATATGGCTGTGCTCGTCAAGTCTACGCTGATGGAAGGAAAGCAGATCCTCTATGTGAAGGGTGCTCCTGAGATTGTCTATGGACTCTGTAAACAGACGGATTGTGATGTTACGAAAGAGGATATCGAACGACAGTTGGAAGAGTATCAGGAGCAGGCTATGCGTACGCTGGGCTTTGCTTATCAGATTGTTGATGGTAAGGAGGATGTGTTTAAGGAGGGAAGAGTAGTGGCTGATGGCCTTATCTTCCAAGGGATAGTCGCTATCAGCGACCCTGTTCGTGATGATGTCCCTGCTGCTGTGGCTGATTGTATGAAGGCGGGGATTGATGTGAAGATCGTGACAGGTGATACGTCAAGGACTGCTAAGGAGATTGGACGACAGATAGGACTGTGGACAAGCAGCGATTCGGATAAGAATATTATTACAGGACCAGAGTTTGCGGCTCTTTCTGATGCTGAACTTGATAAACGAGTGGAGGACTTGAAGATTATTTCTCGGGCTCGTCCGCTGGATAAGAAACGACTGGTTGAATCGTTGCAGCGGTGTAATGAGGTGGTTGCCGTTACAGGTGATGGCACGAATGACGCTCCTGCATTGCAGGCGGCACATGTGGGACTCTCTATGGGTGATGGTACGTCGGTGGCTAAGGAGGCTTCTGATATTACGATTATCGATAACTCTTTTAGTAGTATCGGTAAGGCGGTGATGTGGGGTCGTTCGCTCTATCAGAATATACAACGGTTCTTACTCTTTCAGCTTACGGTTAATGTTGCGGCTTGTTTCCTCGTCCTTGCTGGTGCTTTCATGGGTACGGAATCTCCGCTGACAGTGACGCAGATGTTGTGGGTGAACCTTATCATGGATACTTTTGCGGCTATGGCACTGGCTTCTCTGCCTCCGTCTGAAAGGGTGATGAAGGATGCTCCGCGTGACCGTAATGCCTTTATTATCAGTCGTTCTATGGGCTGGAATATTCTTGGTGTGGGTGGCTTCTTCTTTGTGATGTTGTTGGCTTTACTCTATATCTTCGAACATGCTGATATTACGGCATTAAAGGATATTATCCATCTGCAGCTTGGTAGCACTAATGGACTTAGTCCGTATGAATTAACTTTACTCTTTACTATCTTTGTTATGACGCATTTCTTCTATCTGTTTAATGCTCGTGCATTTGAAACAGGACGGAGTGCTTTGCATTTCAAAGGGTGCCGGGGATTGCTATTTATCGTTATGATTATTCTTATCGGACAAATTGCTATGGTGGAACTGCCTATCTTGCAGAAGTTCTTTAACATTGCTAAGGGGGGATTGTCATTGGAGGATTGGATTATTATCATGCTTGGCTCTTCTTTGGTTCTATGGGTTAGAGAGGCTTGGCATCTGATAAAGCCTAAAAAGAAATAGTATGGCTGTAATGTCAATCCTGGCTTAATTAGGTCGTGAAAGGATGACGGTCGGGACAAGAAGCTTATTTTTTGCAAGAAAGGGAAGCGTATTATATAATAAGGTGTAACGCCGTTTAATTCGCTCCTAACGAAGAAAAATTAAGTTTTTGATAAAATTTTCTCTCAAAACATTTGGAGGTTACAGAGAAAGTCTATACCTTTGCACTCGCTTTACAAAACAAGCCTCTTGGCAAGTTGGTTAAAGCATAGAAGAAAGAGTTCTTTGAAAAGATTTACATAAACAGAGAAGTAGTACAAGAAGCGTCTGTTTGATTTTATATCAAATAGATGGGTAAAAGAAACGAACCGATCAATTCATTGTTCCTGCTTTTGAGGCATCGCTTCAAAACAATTAAGGAACAAAAGAAAAGGTGCTTTTTACTTGATACTTTTAGGATAAGCGTTCTGAAACAGAGATTACTCGGTGAAGCGTTTGGGTTAACATGGTATCCATTATCATTTATCACCCATCACTTATCACCAAAACATATTTTACAATGGAGAGTTTGATCCTGGCTCAGGATGAACGCTAGCTACAGGCTTAACACATGCAAGTT
>NZ_FZNZ01000001.1 GCF_900187995.1 Prevotella jejuni | reverse complement strand
ACTGGGCTTATAAAGCTTGTAGACATTATCCAACATAAGATTATCCACCAAGGCATCTAAAAGACGAACAGGGTCATCTTCTGCGATATCCTTATCGATTCTTTGAGGAAAAAGAATCATTTTCTTGTGTATGTAAGAACGAAAGTGTACCTTTGCCATAATGAGAATTTTTGAATGCCTAAAGGTACAAAACTTTAGGAAATAGCAAAGCCCTGGCTTGAGAAAGTCGGGGCTTTGTGCATAAAAAAAGAGGATGTGGACATTTTGACACACCCTCTTCATTATGTATATTTAAAAGTAACTGTAAGCCTACAAATTACTTCTTCATCCCTTTATAAGCCTGGTTCATTCCCTTAACAACATCATCAGTGATGTTATATGCAGGATCAGCATAAAGAATATTGTCACCACTCTTAGCGAGGATAATACTGTACTTATTATCTTTGTTATACAATTTCAAGTAATTGTGTACACTATCAGAGAGAGCCTTGTTATACTTAGCAACTTCGTTCTGGTACTC
Source organism: Prevotella jejuni (assembly GCF_900187995.1). Classification (GTDB taxonomy): domain Bacteria; phylum Bacteroidota; class Bacteroidia; order Bacteroidales; family Bacteroidaceae; genus Prevotella; species Prevotella jejuni. The sequence continues at coordinate 183,657 of NZ_FZNZ01000001.1, read as the reverse complement.
AGCACCAAGACGCTGCTGCAAAGCATCAGCATCCTGAGCCTGCTTCTGGATACTTGCCTGAATCTGCTGTGCCTGTGCCTGTGTGTACTTATTTGCCTGAATATTCTGCTGGAAATTAGCAGCTGCAGCCTGAATAGCCTTCTGCTTACCAGCCAATGTACGCTGGATATTAGCTTCTTTTGCCTTTACAAGCTTAGTAACATCTTTCCAATAAGTATACTGGCTCATGATAGAGTCTATCTCTACATAAGCTACTTTCTGACTATTTGCAGCTGGAGCAGCTGTAGATGTTTCAGCCTTGCCAGCTGCTGTATCATTCTTCACTGGCTGATTGTTACATGCAACAAAAGCGAATGCTGCCATAGCAAGCACTGCCATACTGCTAAATGATTTCTTCATTTCTATTGTATTTTAATTAATTATTTCCTATTTAATATGCCTTGTTCCTTCTTCTGGCTTCCTTGTCTTGGTCGATAACACAATGAATACCTTTCTTTTTAAGATAGGCATTGTCTGATATATGCTGCGACTGGAACTCACCATCCTTCTTGATGAGTACACGTACTCCGAGGAGCAACATGGCTATAGCAATTATTAACAATGTTAACAATAAAGTTACAAACATTTTCTTTATCTTTGCATTTATATTGACCGCAAAGTTAATATAAAACAGCAAGATTACAAAAAAAAATATTATTAAAAATGGCAAATGTAGAATTAAAACCTGCTTGCGTCTTTGAGCAGTTCGCTAAAATCAACCAAATACCACGCCCATCTAAGCATGAAGAGCAGATGATTAGTTATTTACAGGAGTTTGCGAAAGAACGCAACCTTGATGTAAAGGTAGACAAAGTTGGCAATGTATTGATTTCTAAGCCTGCTACTAAAGGCTATGAGAATCGTCCGACAGTTGTGCTTCAGAGCCACATGGATATGGTATGTGACAAACTTGTTGATATAGAATTTGATTTCCACAAAGATGCTATTCAGACTTATGTCGATGGTGAATGGCTACATGCTAAGGGGACAACCCTTGGTGCTGATGATGGAATCGGTGTTGCATACGAGTTAGCCATACTTGATTCTAACGAAATAGAACATGGTCCTATCGAGTGTCTCTTTACACGTGATGAGGAGACAGGACTTACAGGTGCATTTGGTTTGGAGGCTGGTTTCATGACAGGAAACTATCTTATCAACCTTGATTCAGAAGATGAAGGACAAATATTCGTAAGTTGTGCTGGTGGTAATAGTACAACTGCAATCTTCCATTTCGAACGTGAGAATGCACCAGAAGGTTATTTCTTCATGAAAGCAAGTCTGAAGGGTCTTGTTGGTGGTCACTCTGGTGATGATATAAATAAGAAACGCGCCAATGCTATCAAACTCCTTGCACGCTTCTTATATGCCGAACAATCAAAGATGGACCTTCGCCTAAGCTACTGGAATTCAGGTAAGATGCACAATGCAATCCCACGTGATGGTAAGGTACTCTTCGCCGTTCCTGCAGTTAATAAAGAAACTGTTAAAGCAGACTGGAATGTCTTCAGTAAAGATGTTGAGGATGAGTTCCATGTTACAGACACAGCTATGGTATGGAATCTTGAGAGTGCAGATGCGGCACCAGTCATGCCAAAGCAGATTTCTCACAATGCCATCCTTGCTTTGCAGGCACTTGACAACGGTCCATTGACCAACTGCCAGGATGAAGCTTTGGCTTATATGGTTGAGACTTCAAGCAATGTTGCAAGCATACAGACCGATGAGAATAAGTTGACAGTTGTATCTTCGCAGCGTTCAAACGTTATGAGTAACTTGGTAAACATGACCAACACTGTTCGTGCATGTTTCGAGTTGGCTGGTGCTGAGATTGTTGTCGATGACAGTTATCCAGCATGGAAGATGAATCCTAACTCAGAGTTAGTGCACGTTGCAGTTGAGCAATATAAGAATATCTTCGGTAAGGAACCACTCGTTCTTGGTATTCATGCGGGTCTTGAGTGCGGTCTCTTCTCTGAGAAGTATCCACATTTAGATATGATTAGCTTTGGTCCGACACTTCGTTATGTTCATACACCAGATGAGTGTCTACTAATTCCTACAGTTCAAATGGTATGGGATCATCTCCTTGCTGTTCTCAAGAACATCAAGTAGAATTACGTATTTAATATAGTATATATTTCTCTTTACTATATCAGCCATCTTGTTTTTAATAAGACAAGATGGCTTTTTGTATCTATGTCTGTACTTTCTTTTGTCGGTAAACCTTGTTTATCATATTATACTGATCGTCTACATCACTTGTACTAACCATGAACTCCACACATGTTGGGATAAAGCACGATTGAAGACAAGGGTAGGGTAGATATGTGTTTATCAGTTCTTATAACCTAAGGGGTTATGAATCAATCATAAAAAAACAGTAGATGACTTTGTAATACAGGTAGACATATATGTTTCAAGGGCTCTTGGTCAATAGCATACTATGTTCTTAGCACGTTTACTCTTATAATGCCTTTTTACAACCTTATTCCCTTCATAGCTAAACTCAACTAAGGTTGTATCATTGAGTTGACTATTTATTATATAAGCACTATTGATATTAGCTCTATTTTCATTATAACTTATAATCATGTCTTTTGCTATGATCTTTATAAGAGGAAACTCTGAATAAGTTTCATATTTAAGATAGTCTACTTCAGATGGAGTAAACTCATCACGTCTAACAGCAATGACCCTATAACTTAGACAAGAAGGTTCATGAGCATTCCTCAACATCTTTTGTATAGCTTCTGAGTTATTCCTATTGGTAGTGTAAATAGTTTTCCCCTTCTTAATTATGTATGAAAAGCTATCAGTTATCGTTAATAACGTAGAGTCAGAACTAATCGAATATTTCCCATTAATGTGCTTAATAGTATCATTTAGCCACAGTTTGAACTTTTGTTCGGGAGATATTTTTATATCCTTCTGAGGTCTTGATGCCGCATATATAGATAATGCTATTAGAAACATCAAGCACATGGTAGCAGTCTTTTTCATTATCTAAATGTTTTAATTTTCACTACGCTGAGTATGTAAAATAACGCTGCTTGGCTGAAATCATCTTGCTCTACTCTCACTCAATACGCAAACGCCTCGAATAAGAAAGATTTATTTTGTGGACGGAGAGCATTGTCCTTTCAAGGAATGAGTTACGCCCATTAGCCTGTTGTTTGTTATATTTTCATGGGCAAAAGTATATAACATTCTTGAGAAACCCAAGGGAATGAGAACTTATTTCAGAATGAGTTGTATATATAGATGTAATACTATGCATCATACGTTACCAACAGTATTTGCACATAAGTCCACAAATCTGCGTGCAGAATGGTTAGATATGGAGAAGTCAAAAGAATAACAAGTAATGCCAGAAAGCATCTTGTGATATTATTGAAAATATTAGTTGATTACCAACGATGGCACAGAGTTTGTTATAAGGTATGCAAAATAAAAAAATAATTAAAATTATATTGCTATGCAAAAAGGAAATATTGGGGTTACAACAGAGAACATATTCCCCGTCATCAAAAAGTTCTTATATTCAGATCATGACATCTTCTTGCGTGAGATGGTATCTAACGCAGTTGATGCAACACAGAAGATGAAAACACTCTCTACGATTGGCGAGTTCAAAGGAGAGCTTGGTGATTTGAGTGTTCGTGTAATTTTAGACGAAAAAGCTGGTACATTGACAATTAGAGATCATGGTATCGGTATGACTGCAGAGGAGATAGAGAAATACATCAACCAAATAGCCTTCTCTGGTGTTAATGATTTCCTTGAGAAGTATCAGGACAAGGCAGAGGCTATTATCGGCCATTTCGGTCTTGGTTTCTACTCTTCTTTCATGGTTTCAAAGAAGGTTGAGATTATCACAAAGAGCTATAAGGAAGGTAGTAAAGCCGTAAAATGGAGTTGTGATGGCAGCCCAGAATATACACTTGAAGACGCTGATAAAGAGGAGCGTGGAAGTGATGTGGTTCTTTATATAGATGATGATTGCAAGGAGTTCTTGCAGAAGTCTAAAATAGAAGAGCTGCTGAACAAGTATTGTAAGTTTATGGCTGTACCTGTAGTCTTTGGTAAGAAGACCGAGTGGAAGGATGGAAAAACTGTTGACACAGAGGAAGATAATGTTATTAATAGCGTTGAACCATTGTGGGTAAAGGCACCATCAAGTTTGAAGGATGAAGACTACAAGAGCTTTTATCGTACGCTCTTCCCAATGAACGATGAGCCATTGTTCTGGATACATCTGAATGTTGACTATCCATTCAACCTCACTGGTATTCTCTATTTCCCACGTGTGAAGAACAACATCGAGCTCCAACGCAATAAGATTCAACTCTATTGTAATCAAGTGTTTGTGACCGATCAGGTTGAAGGTATCGTCCCAGAGTTCTTGACTCTCCTACATGGTGTTATCGACTCTCCGGACATTCCGCTGAATGTCAGTCGTAGTTACTTACAGAGTGATGCGAATGTAAAGAAGATAGCAAGCTATATCACGAAGAAAGTTGCTGATAGACTGCAAAGCATTTTCAAGGAGAATAGAAAAGAGTTTGAGGAGAAATGGGATGATTTGAAGCTCTTTATCAACTACGGAATGCTGTCTGATTCTGACTTCTACGACCGTGCCAAGGACTTTGCACTCATCAAAGACACTGAGGGTAAGTACTTTACTTTTGAGGAGTATAAAACGCTTGTGAAGGATAATCAGACTGATAAAGAAGGATTCTTAGTAAACCTCTACACAAATAATAAGGAGGAGCAATATAGTTATATAGAAGCTGCAAAGCAGAAGGGATATAGTGTTATTGATGCAAGTGGGCAACTTGACGTCCCATTACTATCAATGCTTGAGCAAAAGCAAGATAAGACTCGCTACGTACGTGTTGACTCTGATATCGTTGATCGTATCATTCAGAAAGAGGATGCACCGAAGAATAATCTATCAGCTGACGAGACTGACAAATTGTCAGAGGCGTTTAGTTCACAGATACCTTCTCTCGATAAGGCTAATTTCACCGTTGATGTACAGTCACTCGGAGCGTCTTTCCAACCAGTACTTGTAACACAGAACGAGTATATGCGTCGTATGAAAGAGATGAGCCAGTACCAGCAAGGAATGGGCTTCTATGCTCAGTTGCCTGATTCTTATAATCTTGTTTTGAACAGTGACCATCCATTAGTGAAGAGAGTTCTTGATGAACTTACTGCCAATACGACAGAGGAACTGAAGCCAATAGATAGCGAACTGAAAGGTCAGGAGGCTCGTTTGGCTGCTCTCCATCAGTCACAAGATAAGAAGAAGCCTGAAGAGCTGACACAAGAAGAGAAAGATGATATGCAGAATACACAGAAGGCTGTATCCGAGCTTAAAGATAAGAAGAAGGCTGTAGTTGCCGAATATGCTAAGGGTAACGAGGTGGTTCATCAGCTTATCGACCTTGCCTTACTTCAAAATGGTATGCTTCAGGGAGCTGCTCTCGATAAGTTCTTAAAGCGTTCTTTCAGTTTGATTAAGTAACAAAAAGGATTGGGATGATGCGTAAAGGCGCTCACCTTAATATCTTTCAAATAGTATAAAAGGCCGTAGGACACTGTAATTGAATACAGTTCCTACGGCTTTTTGTTTTCTTTTGACTGACTGTTGAATGCTGGATGTTAGGTGTTGAATGTTGGGTGTTAGGTGTTGAGTATTAGGTGATGATGGCTTGTTGTGCTGGGTGTTGGATGTTGAATGTTGGGTGTTAATGGCTTGTTGTGCTGGGTGTTAGGTGTTGAATGTTGGGTGATGATGGCTTGTGGTGTTGGGTGTTAGGTGTTGAGTGTTGGGTGATGATGGCTTATGATAGTGGGTGATGGATGTTAAGTGTTGAATATTAAAGGCTGAAACACATCTCTTTACGTTCGTTTATTATATATACAATCATAGCAAATTTTGTCCCGTTAGGCGCTCCCCTCCCTTTCGGGGAGGGGCTGGGGGAGGGGTCTTCGGGGCTGGGGAAGAGTTCTCTTTTTTACTTCTTTGTCAATATTTTTCGCCCTCTTTGGATATAGCACACACCCTTTAAGCCCGCAGAAGAGGCCTTCTTACGTTCAAGAACATGCCCTTCTTGCATGTTGAAGACGCCCTTCTTGAGGCAAGAAGAGCGTCTTCTTGAATGTTAAATGTAACTTTCTGATACAGTGTACGTTATAAAGTATTATTTAAGAGATATGTTAGTCATTGTTAGCGTGTATTATTCTCGATGATATGTAATGATATTTTACTAACATGCGGACTCTTCTTAGGAGTGAACTAAATATGGCTATACGCTTGTAGGGACAGAGGCTAATGTAGTAGAGTACGCTCATTTCTCATTGAGTTACACAGAATCATGCATGCTAAATCATATTTGATATGTTGTGTAAAGAATAATATCTTGTCTGTTCTCACAATAGGAAAAAATTGCTTCATATCGCTTACTATCAAATAAGATTTAGTACCTTTGCAAATAACAAACTCATAATTTATGTTTAAGAAAGTCTTGAAAGTGATAAGGTGGGTACTCTCCCTTACTTTTATCTCTACAATATTAGCAGTGGTAGTCTATCGGTTTATACCCGTTTACTTTACTCCTCTTATGATTAGTCGTTGTTTTGAACAGATTGGTAAGGGCGAGTCAGTAAAGCTATATCATGACTGGATACCATTGGAGAAGATGCCCGACTCAATGCCTGTCGCAGTAATGGCAAGCGAAGACCAAAGGTTTCTTACACATCACGGATTTGACTATCAAGCGATTGAAAAGGCAGCAGAAGACCACTTGAAAAAGGGTAAGAAGCTAAGAGGTGGGTCTACCATCTCTCAACAAACGGCTAAGAACGTTTTTTTGTGGCAGGGACGTTCGTGGATAAGAAAAGGCTTAGAGGTTTATTTCACGTTCCTTATTGAGACACTGTGGAGCAAACAACGTATCATGGAGGTTTATCTTAATTCTATTGAGATGGGGGATGGCATCTATGGTGTTGAAGCCTGTGCAGAACAAAACTTTGGGATGGAAGCCAGTCAACTGAGCCGGAGAGACTGTGCACTTATAGCCGCTACACTCCCTAATCCACGTCGATTCTCTTCAAAGAATCCAGGACCTTATATGCGTAAACGTATAGGACAGATTGAGCATCAGATGACTTTTATCCCCGCTTTCCCTAAGGAACATTAGGCTCGTATCACTATTCTGTCCCATTACACAATATTATTACATCATTAAGTACATAAGATGATAAATCAAGATAGAGAAGATGCAATACTTTCAGCATTGAACGATAGTCAGCGAGAAGCTGTTGAGTATTGCACAGGACCGTCGTTGGTCATCGCTGGTGCAGGCTCTGGTAAGACTCGTGTACTTACCTATAAGATAGCTTACTTACTTAATAAAGGCTTGGCACCATGGAACATTCTTGCACTTACCTTTACCAATAAAGCAGCAAGAGAAATGAAGGAGCGTATAGCACAGATTACCTCGGCTAATGATGTACAACGCCTTTACATGGGAACCTTTCACTCTATCTTTGCAAGAATACTACGCCGTGAAGCGGAGGCTATTGGCTTTGGAAGTAATTTTACTATCTATGATGAGAATGATTCTCGTTCACTCATAAAGAATATTATTAAGGCCTTAGACCTCGATGATAAGACTTATAAGCCAGCAACGGTACATAATGTCATCTCAAAGGCTAAGAACCACCTTATTACGGCAGCACAGTATGCAGAAGACCGAGCAGCCATAGAAAGAGATAGAAGTGCTCGGATGCCAGCTATCTACATGATATATAAGATGTATGAAGCAAGATGTCGACAAGCTAATGCAATGGATTTTGATGATATTCTGCTTTATACCTTCTTACTCTTTCGTGACCATAAAGCTATTCGTGAAAAGTATGGTCAACAATTTGAGTATATCCTTGTCGACGAGTATCAAGATACTAATTATGCACAGGTAAGTATAATTAGTCAATTGGCTGAGACACATCGACGCATCTGTGTCGTTGGTGATGATTATCAAAGTATTTACTCTTTCCGTGGGGCAAACATAGATAACATCCTTGACTTTAAGAATAAGTTTGATGATGCTAAACTATTTAAGTTAGAGCGAAATTACCGTTCTACGCAGCTCATCGTACAGGCAGCTAACTCGTTGATGAAGCATAACGAGCGTCAAATCCCTAAGGATGTTTATTCGAAAGAAAAGGAAGGTGATAAGGTTCTCTATAAGCCTTGTTATAGTGATAGGGAAGAGGCTATGGTGGTTGCAAATGAGTTGAAGCGTATCAAACGTAATGACAATTGCCATTATGGTAGCTTTGCTATTCTGTACCGTACCAATGCACAAAGTCGTTCGTTCGAGGATGAGTTTCGTAAACAAGGTATTCCTTATAAGATTATCGGTGGACTTTCCTTCTATCAACGTAAGGAGATTAAGGATATCATAGCTTATTTCCGCTTAGTGTCTAACCCCGATGATGAAGAAGCTTTCCGTAGAATCATCAATTATCCAACGCGTGGAATAGGCAACACGACCATTCAGAAAATTGTAGAATGTGCTCAACGAAACGCTGTTTCTCTATGGCAGACAATTCTTAACCCTATCGAATATGGTTTAGATGTCAACAAGGGAACAATGACAAAGATACTCTCTTTCAGAACTCTTATTAGTGGTTTTATTAAGAATGTAGCATTGAAAGATGCTTACGAGTTGGGGAAAGAGATTATAACAGAAAGTGGTATTAGTGCAGATATACACTCTGGTAGTGAGCCAGAAGACTTAGCTCGACGTGAGAACTTGGAAGAGTTTATGTCGGCTATGCAGAGTTTTGTCGACTCTGGACGTGAGGAAGGGCGTGAAGAGAATGTCTACTTGACCGACTATCTACAAGAGGTGGCATTATACACTGACGCAGATAAGGAAGATGATGATACGCCAAAAGTATCGTTAATGACGATTCATGCTGCGAAGGGACTGGAATTTCCAACGGTATTTGTCGTTGGATTGGAGGAAAATATATTCCCAAGTCCTATGTCTTTAGGCTCAAAACGTGAAATAGAAGAGGAAAGAAGACTACTTTATGTGGCCATAACACGTGCCGAACAACATTGTATATTGACAAATGCTAAGAACCGTTTTCGCTATGGATCAATGCAGTTTGATAATCCAAGTCGATTCTTAAATGACTTTGACCCAATGCTGATTCATACCGAAAATGAGGGTTCGAGTGCTTTGGAAAGAGAGCGCCATTTAATGCCTTGGGATGACGACCGCACGTCGAAGAGGTCTTGGCAAGAAGCGAATAGCGGCGATAACTTCCGTGAGTATGAGCCTAATAAGGCATATACTGGTAGTCGACCTTGGGGCGACGAGTATCGCCAGATGGGCTCACGATGGCAGAATTCAAATCCTGTGGCAAGTCAATTTAGGGCTGATCCGAAGCCAAAGATAACGGAGAGGAAACGACCTGAAGTAGCCGTTGACCCTTTCTCAGAACGAACAAAACGCAGATTAATTTCCGAGGGTGGTAATTTTAAGCGGTTATCATCTGCCATGACAAATGGCGGTAGGACTCTATCAGCAGGTGAGACCCCATTATCTTCGGTTTCATCGACAGGTAATGTGGCTGGCCTCAGTGTAGGTGTAACCATCGAACATCAACGCTTCGGTATTGGTGAAGTGATTAATCTTGAAGGAACAGGAGAGAATGCAAAGGCTACGGTTGCGTTCCGTAATGCTGGTACAAAACAACTTCTATTGAAGTTCGCTAAGTTTAAGATTATCTCTTAGACACCTCTTACATCCAATTTCTGCTTGCGATGTAAAATGTAGAGATTAGGAGGTACTGATAAACGTAAACCCCATCTAAACATAACAATAGTCACTCGTATGGATATGAAATCCCTTTGAGTGACTATTGTTATTTAACTTATCCTATCGTCCACACATCTGTTTGTAAGGACAATAGTTACAGCTATTAAGATTACTTGTAGGTTCAAAAGCTATATCAGGATTGTGAATTTCCTCTAATATCTCGGTGAGCTTACGGAGAAAGTCTTCTTCATAAACGGTGACATCAGTAATCTCCTCCGTATCTATTGATAGTACTGGAGTGTAATCTTCACTTCCTGCATGTTGTATGAAGAGCAAAGCTGGACTAACAGCATGGTGATTAGGGTTGTGCTCCATGTCATTTGTAGCCTCAATGAGGCTATAGAGCATTGCTTGCATTGTGTAGTCACTCTTTATATTTAAGAACTTAGGATCAAACATCTCATCCACAGATTTAAGAGATTCTGCTACTTTTGAACCCGTCTTATAATCTACAACTCGTAAGCGTGCATTATCACTATCTACGTATATCTCATCCAGTCTGTCAATGCGTCCACTCGTCTCTATTTGTTTCTCTAAACCATTCACTTTGATAGTCAGTGGACGTTTAACAGGAAACTCGTGCCCTATCACACGAAGAGGGGCTGTGCGTCGATCAATTCGCAATAATTGATGAAGATACTTTATGATGACTTCACGATTAATAAGTTGGAGTCCGTTAAGCTTAGGATGTTTCCTTGTGCCTGGTTGTTGATTAAATAACTCTTGTGCAAACGATTCATCTACAATGTCATCTAAGGTGAGGTCTGCATTCCCGGAGGTCAGTGATTGTGTACTCTTACCTGTCTTTAATAGTTTATCAATGTCCTTAGCTGTGATGATTTCTCTTGGTAGTAGCTTCTCATACATGAGCTGAGCTGCTGTATGGAAGATATTACCAAAGATGCGGTTATCAACGTCGTCAACATCGATTTCATCGGCCTCTTTAATACCTGCAATATACTTAAAGTAATACTTTAGTTTGCAAGTTATATAGGTGTTAATGGCTGTTGGTGAGAAATAACTCATTTCATCGAGTTTTCTCAATACAGCTTCATTCTTTTCAACAACCTTAGCTTCAACACACATTGGGTCTTGCCCTGCTTGTAAAGTTAGTCGATGAATTGGGTGATTCCACTCTACCATCAACTGTAAAATGAAACGACTCATTTCGCCAGTATGACTACCTTGTGTCGAATTATTATATAGGAAGGTGACATCCTTGGCTCGTTGAATCAGGCTATGGAAATAGTAACTATAAATAGATACCTTATTGTCAATGGTTGTGAGGTTGTATGCTTTACGTATCAGATGAGGTATGAAAGAGGCATCATCTATTCCTTTTGGCATATTTCCCTCATTACATGATAAGACAAGAACGTGGTCGAAATCAAGATTACGCGTCTCAAGCACGCCCATCACTTGTACACCTTGGGCTGGTTCACCATGAAAAGGAATACTTGTAGACGCAATCAGCTGTGTCAAAAGTCGACGAAAGATGACCTTGTCTGCCTCTAAATCACCATTTGCCATCAGCTCTGATAGACGCGTGAGTAGGGTGTACATGCGGAATACTGACTCTTCGAAGAGCGGATCCTTGTCAGCTGCTCCATTCATACCGATGAAACGGATGGTTTCTGATAACCAATTGACTAAGGCTGGTAAGTTCTGCCTATCACTTGAATAGTAACTTAATGGTAAACCTTCTTCAGGTTTCACATAGTACTGTCGTTCCTTATTTAATTTCTCGATGATTTCGGCTACTTCTGGTATAAGATACTTTCCGTATGGATGTCGCAATACTCTGTTTACGTAATGAAGCCTAAAGCTTTGTTCTTGAATAGAGTAACCCTCCATCTGTAAGGTCAAAAGCTGCGAAACCATCGAAGCTATCAGCGTTTGTTGTAACGGGTAACCTGTTGTCACATTTAAGCTCTCTACTTCATTTGGGATACAATGAATCACGGTCTGTAATAGATGTTCATCACAGAGAACAATGGCTGTTCGTTTGCCATCTTTATATCTATTATCCTCCTTTAACCATTCGGTTATATAACGCGCTTGCATGTTCTCTGTTGGTGCAGAGATAATGCTGATATTCTTCCCTTTACCCAGATTGTCGTATAACTCATTGTTGTCATTGGGTAAGGCATTAGGGAATTTATCAAGCCAAGAACGAATATAATTCCCTGCCTCGTTGGTCGACTGCATATAATAATAGTCATAATCCCAATAGAAACTTGCCCGCTCTTCCTTTAAAAAGCGTTTGAAGAGTTGCTGTTCTACTTTCTGAAGTACGTTGAATCCTACAAAAACATAATGATTAGAGTCTATTTTGATCTGCTGATTTTCAACCACCTCTCTGTATAACATACCTTCGTATGCAAGTCCTTGTGCTCTAAGTCTTTGCTTGAAATTGTTATATATATCATTTAACTTAGCCCACAAGGCCATAAATCGTTCTCTAATCCCCTCTGGATTATCGTCAAAATTAGCGAAAAAACGACGTAATTCTTTTTTCTGATCATCGGTGAGATAGGTTATATCATCTAACTCTTTAAGGTTATTAATATTTGAGAATACAACATGAGCATTAGCCATATTTTTATCGATATCATCGAAATCAGCTAAGAGTAATTGCCCCCATCCATAGAAGTGATCTAAGGTTTCATTCGTATTATCTGTTACCTCTATGTAACTCTTATATAGGTCGCATATATTTTTAATTGGGTCTGCAATGGTTAGTTCTGAGTGCTGCCGGAAGAAATCGGAGATAGTCATATATACTGGACTCCATACAGGACCATCAGCCAATCGAGCAAGTGCTTGATTAAGAAAAAGTGCAGCACGCTTATTAGGAAAGACTACTGTAATATGCGCCATATCGGTCCCATACTTATTCAATAAGTCTGTTGCTACGTGTTCGAGAAATGTATTCATAATGGAAATTGAAGCTCTTGTTAAGAATAAAATATAGTTAGTAAACTGTTATTGACACATTAGGAGGGAAGTGATGTTGGTACTATCTCATTTCTTAAAACATACCAGATATAACCAGAAACCTGCTTATATCCCATGCGCATAAGTAAACGCATATAGCGTTGTACTTGTTCGTGATATTCATCTCGTGGCTTACCAAACTTGAAGTCAACAACAATCATCTCTTTACCATCTGTCATTACTCGGTCTGGACGATGCTCATATACATCCCCAGTCTCCTTATCGTAGTCAAGAATAGTGCATTCATTGAATAACTTCCAACGTGGACTAAACCAATTTTTCACCTTTTCATCGCTTAGAGCACATGATATCTTATTCTGTAATTCTCTTGATGTAATGTCATCATTATATATGATTCCTGCTTGTTCTAACTCTTTCAAACGTGGCTCAATATCAGCTTCAGTAAGAATAGTAGAAAAGAGCTGATGAAGAACATTACCTACTTTAATATAACGTCTTGCATCTGATGGATCGATGTCCTCACCTTTAATGAAGTCATGACTTTTATTACTCTGTCGGAAACTGACAGGGTGGGGGAATGTTTCAATCTTTAGTTTGTGAGTCTTAGGCGATAGTTCAAAAGGATTCTCTGTTGCTTTCCCCTTTTCTACACGCTCTTCACAAGTCGAAAGGGTTCCAAGTTCAAAGCTGATTGGTCCGTTATCTCCAGCATCATCAATAATTGCTCCTGGCAATTCTTTGGCAAGTTCTTCAATAATATATTGGATGATATGTGAACGCTCACTTTTCCCACTTGTTCTTTCTTTATACTTTTTACCTGTAATAAATAGGTTCTTACCTGCACGAGTAAAGGCTACATAAAGTAAATTCATATTGTCAACTGTGTTTTGAAGATGCTCCTCTTTATAATCATCTTCAAATACTGTACCCAACATCTTTGACGAGTAATCAACTGGAATTAATGGTAATTCTCCGTAAGGCTTTTCCTTATCATCACCAGAACACCATATTGTTATGCCGTTTGTCTTCTCTAATTCCCAATCACAGAAGGGTATTAGAACATTATCATATTCAAGACCTTTACTCTTGTGAATGGTTATCAATCGTATTCCATCTACTTCATCACTCTGTATAGTATTGCTTGAGAGCGTGTCTTCCCACTCTTCGATGAAATCGTCAATATCTGCAGGATGATCGCGTAAATACTCATTTAGGGTGTCGTAGAATGTACATACGTATGCACTCTGGCCTTCAAGACTATCAAGACTAAACAGTGAATAAATCTCATCTACGAGATCTATTAGTGATAACCTTGATAAAGACTCAAACTTATCGATATAACCACTTGGTAAGAAAGACTTTAATTCTGTACTATTCTCACCTACAAACAAATCATTAATATCTTTCCCTGTCTTGATTACTTGCTGTTGGTAAAGTTTGACCAACTTACTTTCTGTAAGTTTATCATGTGGGTGTGTGAGTAGTCGAAGGGCCTCAATAATCACATTAACAGCTAATGAAGCATCTAAGCGAAAAGCCTCATCAGAAACAAGACTTACATCTTTATCTATATTTTGGAAGCTGTCTACGATATCAGGTATTACTGTCTTTGAACGTGCAAGAATAGCAATATCCTTTTGCTTATACCCTTGATCTAATAGTTGACGGATGTTTTCTATTAACTCATTGAGGATTTTTTGTTTATAATCTGACGCATTCTTAGAATCATAACGAAAGAGTTTTATACGTACACAACCCTTACCGTTATCTTTCCTTGGTTTCTGCTCAATCTCTTTATAAGCTTCAACCAATTCTGTAGCACCCTGTATTTCTTCGCTCTCTAATTCATTAACTGTTTGTAAAACAGCCTGCTTAAAGAATGTATTATTAAATCTTATTATATTCTCTTCAGAGCGATAGTTAGTGTCAAGTGGCTCTATCTTTATTTGTTCCTTAGTAAATTCATGCTCTATGTTGTTCAGTAGTTTCCAATCACCTTGGCGCCATCTATATATACTTTGTTTCACATCACCTACTATCAAGTTATGAGAGTCGACCTGAGCCATACAGTTATCAAGTAATTTACGGAAATTATTCCACTGAATAGTACTTGTATCTTGAAACTCATCAATCATAATATGTTTTAGGTAAGCGCCCATCTTTTCAAATACAAAAGGTGTATCTGAATCTTTCATTAATGTGCAAAGCAATGATTGAGTGTTACTTAGCATAAAGCGGTTAGTGTCTTTATTTATCTCATCAACAGCTTCTGAGATGGCATGAAGTAGGCGAAGTTGTGAAAGATGTTTAAGCGTGAGATTACAAGATTGGTACTCTCTCCAATCATTTATCCTATATTCATTTAAGATTTTTAAATCACTACACAATGATGCTGAAGCAAGTTCAATGATTGCTGCCTTCTCCTCTGCAGGACATTTACTTGCAGGCCACTTTTCAGCAGAATCTATACATGATTGTACGTATTGTGGAGTAGCATCATTTGAAGGCGTACCCTTTGTTAATTTAATAATATGTGGAAGAAGCCCCTTTGTTTTCCCATTAAATAGATTTGGATTGTCCAAGTTAGCATCACGTATTTTCTGATACATCTGCTTTGCATGCTCATTCAGACGATTTAATATACGTGTACGCCTTTTGCGCAAGTCTGTAATGAAACCATTAAAGAATGACTTATTACTAAATCTATTGTCCAGTTCGGTTTTATGATCCTTATAGAAATCCTTAAAGATATTCTTACCAAAGTCCTTTATCTGGCTTATAACATTCCAACCCTTATCATCTTCTATATTCTTATCGATATAATCACGAATCCAATTTAGCACCTCCTCGCCTTCTTCAAGGCTATTGATTAACTCATCGACAGCCTGTGCTTCCACTTGTTCATCATTTAAGTCTACGCGAAGATTAGCTGTTAAGTTTAATTCACGGGCAAGGTTACGTAATACAGACTGAAAGAAAGCGTCAATTGTCTGTACTCGGAAATCATTATAATGGTGTGTAAGTAATGACAAAGCTTTGGCAGCATTCTCTCGAATTGTCTGTTCTGAAAATCCTGTTTTCATGCGAACTTGTTCATAATATGCCTCTGAATCAGGCAAACTATGCGCAATACCATACAGTTGAGAAAGGATACGAGTCTTCATTTCCTGCGTCGCCTTGTTCGTAAAAGTTACAGCAAGAATACTTCTATAATCCTGCGGATTCTTAACTACCAAGGTTATATACTCCGAAGCTAAAGTAAAGGTTTTACCAGAGCCTGCTGATGCTTTATATACTGTTAATGCTTGTTCCATGCTGAGTTAGTATAGGTTTAAATGATTAATAATTATAGTCTTACGCAATAAGTGAACATATTGGGGAACAGTTCTTTAATGTTCTTAGGCTTTTGACCAAAGATACCAAAGATAGTACTACCGCTTCCCGACATCTGGGCATATACAGCACCATTATTGTAGAGTTTTTCTTTCACTTCAGACAGAATAGAATACTTCTCAAAAATAGATTCTTCAAAATCATTAGTCAGTTCCTCTCGCCATGTATCAATAGGTTGACGAACAATATCCCGACAACTTTTTATAGGTTTCTTTGGTGTTACACCAGCGTAAGCCTCTGCTGTTGACACAGCTACATCTGGTTTTACAAGTGCAATATAATAGCCCTCTAATCCATTGACCTCGTTGTCAACAGGTTCGAGGATATCTCCGATTCCCGTAGCAAAAGCTATTTCTGAACGGATAAAGAAAGCACAGTCTGCACCTAACTTAGCCGCATAACGTTCCATTTCAGCATTACCCATGTTCAATCTAAATCGTTCATCAAGCAAACGAATCATATATGCGGCATCAGCAGAGCCTCCACCAAGTCCTGCTTGCATAGGAATACGCTTGACAAGATGAGCATGAACACGAGGAAGTTCGTAATCTTGTGCAAGAAGATGATAAGCCTTAACAACCAAATTCTTGCTTTCATCACATTCGACAACATTGCCAGTCACCTTTAAGTCTATAGGTGTTGGTGATGGAAATTCCTCATCCATCTTCTTTATTTCCAAGGCGTCGCATAATGGAATAGGGTAGAATACTGTTTCAAGGTCATGATATCCATCAGAGCGCTTTGCTACTATATTTAATCCAAGGTTGATCTTACAGCATGGGAAAGTAATCATAGTCAAAAATATAATTAGAAGTTTCTTTTTGCAAAGATAATAAAAGCTAAGAAGAATGATGTTAGAAATGGAATATTTTTTGTACTTTTGCCAGCGTATGCTAGAAAGAAATAGTAACAGTAAGAGTAGTCGAAGGTCCAAACAAGCTCCTATCGACACCACATTCGGTCATCTTCAACCACAAGCAACTGATATTGAAAAGGTTGTTTTAGGTGCTCTTATGCTCGATAAGGATGCCTTTTTAGTTGTTTCTGAGATTATTAAACCAGAAACATTCTATGAGTCTCGTCATGAAAAGATTTACGAGGCAGTGCAATCATTAAATCTACAGGAAAAACCTGTGGACATTATGACTGTTGTTGAAGAACTTCGTCATAGGGGGACACTCGAAGAAGTAGGTGGAGCAGCGTATATCGTTGAACTTAGTTCTAATGTTGCCTCGTCAGCGCATATAGAGTATCATGCACACATCCTTGCACAGAAGTTTTTGGCACGACAACTTATTCAGTTTGCCTCAATGATTGAGACAGATGCCTTCGATGAAACCGTAGATGTTGACGAGTTAATGCAGAAAGCAGAGGGAACTCTCTTTGAGATTTCTCAGAAGAACATGCTTCAAGACTATGTGCAGATTGATACCATCGTTGAACAAGCACACCAATTACTGCTCAAGGCAGCAGGTAGTAAAGATAAATTGACAGGAGTTCCAAGTGGTTTCCACGACTTGGATAAGATTACAGCTGGTTGGCAAGCGTCTGATTTGGTTATTATAGCAGGACGTCCGGCCATGGGTAAGACCTCTTTTGCGCTTAGTATTGCTAAGAATATAGCTATTGATTATCGTCAGCCAATAGCTTTCTTCTCCCTTGAGATGAACAACGTACAGCTTGTTAACCGTCTCATCTCTAATGTTTGTTCTATTCCTGGTAATAAGATACTTAATGGTCAGCTCACACCCGATGAATGGGAGCGTTTTGACTCGAATATTCGAAAGATGCAGGGTGCACCTATTTATATAGATGATACTCCTGGTCTTTCTATCTTTGAACTTCGAACTAAGGCGCGCCGATTGGTTCGTGAACATAATATAAAGGTGCTAATGATTGACTATTTACAGCTGATGAATGCAAACGGTATGCGCTTCAATAGCCGTCAAGAAGAGGTCTCTACTATTAGCCGCTCTTTGAAAGGACTTGCAAAAGAGTTGGATATCCCTATATTAGCTTTGTCACAGTTGAGTCGTGCTGTCGAACAGCGTGACCCAAAAGAAGGAAGACGCCCACAATTAAGTGACTTGCGTGAGTCTGGTGCCATTGAGCAAGATGCCGATATGGTACTTTTTGTGCATCGTCCAGAATACTATCATATTCTTCAAGACGACCATGGCAATGACCTTCATGGTATGGCTCAGATTATTATCGCTAAACACCGTAAGGGTGCAACAGGTGATGTATTACTCAATTTCCGTGGTGAATACACACGATTTGCTAACCCTGAGGACCTTGATATGGCTGCCCCACTTCCTAATGACCCGCTGGGTGGTGAGATTATTGGTAGTAAGATGAATGATGAGCCAATACCTCCTTTCCCTACAGGAGATACGACAGTACCATTCTAAATTTTGATGTTCTAATTATCACATCCTATAGTGGATTGCGAAAATATATTACATGAATAACGGCTAATGAACTCTATTTAAGTTCACGATAGTCGTTATTTATTGTATAGGTAACTAACACTATACCAGTAGATTATAAACTATATTTAAGAAGGTGCTTAGTAAGCTCTTAAAAGGGCGTCTTCTTGGGCGATGAAGGGCATCTTCTACAAACTAAAAGGGCGTTTTCTTTAATGTTATTAAGCATCTATTTGTTTTTAGGTCTTGAATTTATATTACAAACAGAAGGCTATGATTGATGAGTATAATAGGCAATTATCAAGGTTGTAGATAGATAAAATTGATAATGACTTACATTCACGAGCGGTCTATCTGAAAAGAGTCTACTCTTAAATTAACAGTTTAGCACACGATTAAGAAATAGCTTTCTTCCTCGTGATTACAATCCTTACTTGGTTAAATAACAGCGTTTATTCATTGATATAATTACGGATAATATTTGCCCAAACCTCATAACCTTTGTTAGTAAGATGAAGTCCATCCCGACAATATTCATGATGCATCTCCTTAGTGTTGGTACCTAAGAGAGGATGATACAGGTCGATAAATACAAGATTATTGCTGTTACAATAGTTCTTCAATCTCTCATTTAACTGAATAATCATATCCTCCTTACCTTTAAGTAGTTTCCATGCTCCAATCTTTTCGTTTAATGGCAAAAGACTTTGTACATAAAGTTTCGTTTGTGGGCATGATTTGCGAATAGTCTCAATAATATTAACTACCCCTTGGAAGATGCGTTCGACTGTCCAACCATGGCTTAAGTCATTTGTTCCACACTCAAAGAAGATCTTACTGGGCTTATATGGCAGAATTTGGTTTAATCGTTTAAAGATTCCTCGACTGTCATCACCGATAATACCCCTATTGAATATCATTCTTGCGTTAGGAAAGAAACGATTCCAATCATTCCCATATTCAGAATGACTATCGCCTAACATGACAATAGCATTGTCTGGTAAAGAGCCTTCTTTATTGAATTGATTCACTTTTATATTATAATGTTTTGAGCCATGATAAGTAATGCCCTGCGCATGTATTGATAGGGTAGTAATAGAAAGAATGAGGTAAAATAATAATTTATTCTTCATATTTATTCTTGTATAGCATATCAAATCATCAGTATACTAAGTCTGAAATTGATTCTTTTTTCTACTGCAAAATTAAGAAAAAAGTAAGAGATATGAAAGGAAAAGTCCGGTTATCTATTCCAAAGAAAAAGATAGCCGGACTTTTTAATAAGAGGGTTCTTAATTAATTGTTACGCTTATTAGTTCATGAGACGCATCACCTTGCGGAGATAAGCTTGTGTCTTCGATACATTGTAACGAATACCACCGCTCCATAAGCGAATAGCTTTTTCAACGCTGTTTAACGGATTGTGGAAACTCTGAATAATGACAAACATCTCCTTAGACTTGGTAGCATTAAAACGATCTGCAAGTGAATAGCGCTTATTACTACCAGAGCTTTTGAGGATGTTGTTGCACTCCTTAACCAGAACTGGGGAAATCTGAAGTACGCCAACGTACGAACCATTTACGGCCATCGGATTGCCCTTGCTTTCAATTTGAATGATTGCGTTCATTACAGGTTCCCAATCAAAGCCATCTTTCTTGGCTGATGCTTCAAGAGTTGAAGCAAAAATCATTAAGAAACAAATACTTACTACTTTTAAGATTCTCATCATTAATAAATTTCCGAAACCTTGGAAGGGTAGTTCAAATGAGCTACTCTCTACGGCGTGTTCCTATGTGAGAATGAGTTACCACCACGCCTCAGTTTCATGTTAACGCTGCAAAGATACAAAAAATATTCCTGATATACAAGTATTTAACGTTTAATATGTAAAGTTAGGGATGAATGACTTTTATGTTAAACAGTTGATTGTTGGGGCTTAAGACCGATGAAATCTTATTATATTTTCCATATTTACAATTTGTGGTAATGAAAAAGAATGTATATCTTTGTGATGGTTTTTAACCTTTGAAACAGCATATTGTTAGCTTATAGGGCTTTAATATGCTCGGTATTCCATACAGACTCTATAACTGAAGACAATATATGATAAAACGTAAACATAGGCGCAAAAATCAAAAACGCAATAAGTACAGTATTTGGTGGTGGTTATGTGCTGCTTTAGCCGTACTGGTAGTCATTCTTATCATTGATATTAAGCCATGGCGAAAACACCGAATTGTTGTTAGCGACCAATGGCCTTATAATGACATAACCAAGGGAGTCTACACAAAAGACTTTGATGGCCTTGATATTTCACGCCATCAAGGCAGGATACATTGGGATGAACTGGTAGAGAAAAATCCGCAATTAAAGTTCGTATATATCAAGGCTACAGAGGGAAGCTCAGTCGTTGACCCTTTCTATAAGAAGAACTTTAAAGCAGCAAAGAAAAGGGGCTTGTTAGTAGGGTCTTATCACTTCTTAACCTATCGGACCTCCATGGAGCGTCAGGTTACTAATTTCCTTGATCATATTGACCTCAGTAAGCAAGACTTACTCTTACTTGTCGACGTTGAAAAAGACGGTACACGTGAGTGGGGACGTGACTTAATTCAAAAGAATCTTGCTGAGTTTATCCGATTAATTAAGGAACGGACAGGCCATTACCCAATGATTTATACGAATGAGTCTTACTATCATAAAAATCTGTATCCAGAGTTCAATCGATACCATTTGTTCATTGCGAACTATAGTCTAAGCCCCGAAATACCTGATACTAAACATGATATCTGGCAGTTTAGTAAGCGTGGGCGAGTACATGGAATATGGACATACGTAGACATCAATCAGCTACGTGAGGGGGTTACAGTAGATGATTTTAAGATGCCAAAATAAAGAATAGGGGACTTATCTGTCAACAATCAGTTGCTACCTTATTAATAATACAAATCTTATCAGACGACTTATAGGTTTTCTTATTTAATGGGCTAAAGTCAATTACATTGCGATAGACACTTGAGAAGGCAACTAATTGATTTCCTTTAAGGAATAGAATCGTACAGATACTATCAAACAATGTGTTATCAAGTATTGCTTCGCGATCCCCAGTATATCCCATATCTATCTTTTCGTCAGACGCCGTACGCTTATCATACGGCTTAATAATGACCATCTTATCCCATTCTTTATCCTTGTATAAGTCATGGACAGTGATACAGGTGTCATTCTTCTGAATTGTTTCTAAGGTGTCATTCAGATTTACTTCACGGTAAGGTGTATTTACGCACCAAATGATTGCACCGACAAGGACAATGGAAAAGATGATTAATAATATTGTCTTTTTCTTCATATTATATGTGTTAACAGTCTAAGATTTATCTGGTAATAGTAATAGCTTATGCCAATAGTCTACTTGTATAGATAATCTATGAGTCATAGAGAATCTATACAAGTATGGATGAAGTGAAGACGAGAATGCTTATTAAGCTAATCCTTCAATCTCACCATCAACGATATCAATCTTCACAGCTTGTGGAACCTTCGGTAGTCCAGGCATACGCATCATGTCACCAGCAATAGCAACAATCATCTCCGAGCCTCCATTGATGACAAAATCACGAATGGTTATATCAAAGTCTTTGGCTACACCCACCTGCTTAGGGTCTTCACTGAACGAGAACTGTGTCTTTGCAATGCAGACAGGGAACTTATCCATCCCCCAAGCGTGAATACGTTTCAGTTTGTTTACAGCCGTTTTACTGAGAATGACCGAACGTGCACCGTAAATATTTTTAGCAATCTTATTTACTTTCTCTTCGATGCTATCGTCGTCATTATAGACCATCTTGATATCCTTAGCGCCATGTTTATCGATAGTATCTACTACGAGACGAGCAAGATCCTCAGCTCCTTCGCCTCCCTTAGTGAATACATTATTCTCTGCAAAGCCGACTCCTAACTCTTTACAATGGTTAGCAAGAATAGCTATTTCATCCTCGGTATCATCGCCATACCTATTGAGTGTGACGATAACTGGCTGTCCAAAGCGTTGCATATTCTCCACATGACGCTCAAGGTTAGCCAATCCGTCTATGAGAGCTTGGCGTTCCTGTTCTGGCGTAGCACTATCAGCAAGATTGCCGTGCATCTTCAAACCACGCAGAGTTGTTACAAGGACAGTAGCACGAGGATGAATTCCTGCCTTGCGACACTTTATATCTAAGAACTTTTCTGCACCAAGATCGGCGCCGAAACCAGCCTCAGTAATAGCATAATCACTCAATGACATCGCCATCTTAGTAGCTAACAAACTGTTGCAACCATGGGCTATATTCGCAAACGGACCACCATGAACAAAAGCCGCTGTCCCCTCAAGTGTCTGAACAAGATTAGGCTTTATAGCATCAAGCAACAATACTGTGATAGCACCACCAACACCGAGGTCGCGTACGCAAAATGGTTTATCTTCAAAGGTAATACCCAATACCATGCTCTCAATACGGCGTCGAAGGTCTTGCTCACTGTCGGCAAGACATAATGCAGCCATAATCTCACTCGCTGGCGTAATGTCAAATCCAGACTGCGATGGTAAGCCATCTGTGGAAGCACCTAAGCCTGTAACGATGTTGCGAAGACTACGGTCATTCACGTCTAAGACACGCTTCCAAAGGATTTGTTTCAATGAGAAGCCTTCACTTCGATGCTGATAAAGATAATTATCAAGCAGGGCGGCAATCATATTATGTGCACTCGTGATAGCATGGAAATCACCCGTAAAATGGAGGTTAATCTTCTCCATAGGTACAACCTGAGCATATCCGCCACCAGCAGCACCACCTTTCATACCAAAGCAAGGTCCAAGACTTGGTTCACGTAGTGCAAGAACAGAACGTTTACCTATTCGATTAAGTGCCATTGACAACCCAATACTTACTGTGGTTTTGCCAATTCCGGCACGAGTAGGGGAGATTGATGTGACAAGAATAAGGTTGTTACATGCGACTTTCTTTTCATCTATTAATGAAAGAGGCACCTTCGCCATATACTTACCATAATGTTCTAACGAGTCAGCCGATATACCAATTGTAGCGGCTACATCCTCTATTCGCTTCATACTACATGAGCGTGCAATTTCAATGTCAGATTTCATAGTTAAATTGTTTATATTAAGTAATCGTCGCAAAGATAGAAAATAATTTTGAATATAACCATTTCTTGCGAAAAAAAAGTTTATTTGTTTTTAAGTATTATGACATTGTTTTTAGTTCTGCCGAATATTAACCTGTCCTTTATCCTTTCTATTGAGCTACTTACGATGAGATTGTCATCATTCCATTGAGTGTGTAAACAGATGCTTATAAGCTATCGTCAACCTATCTTATAATGCCGAATTTGACTCACTTAAACACTTTTTTATCGACGTGTAAATGCTTTGAAACAATTAGATAGGAGCCTTTACGCCTTGTAAAAACATTGAAGATGCAACAATATAATTATTAGGTGTTTGTAGTATAACCTAAGGAGATTAAAAACTTATCAGACCTTTTGGGTGCTTTTTCATATATTCTTTATGGCCTTGGAGTTTTTCCTCAATTCGTATGTGAGACTTTCTTTGTGGAATATTGGTCCTCAACCTAAATTCTGAGGGCACCAGTAGGAGAGTAAATTATCATTACACAGATCAATGTCAAACAACTTTAGAATATGGGTATATTACTTCTTAATAATCAGTTTGTAACCTTCATCAAATCAGAAAGTTACAAGCAATGTCAAAAAAGACGCCCTTCTTGCTTTAAGAAGGGCGTCTTCAACACGTAAGAAGAGCATGTTCTTGAATGTAATTAGGCCTCTTCTTGCCTCATCTCTGGCCTATCTTCAAATAGAGGAGAGTGTGTTTACTGAAAAATCTTTACGTTTTCAAGCTACATGTGGATATAGTCTTCGACGAAAGAAGACTAAAACAAGGAGGTTGCACCCCAAATCAAAACGATATAACGGAGCACCTTACCTAAGGTAATACTTAATACAGATAATACAATATTAGCACGTGTAAGTCCTAAAACGATGGTAATTGCACTACCAAGGATTGGGAGAAAAGCAAAGAAACCCATCCATGCTCCACGTCCATCCATAAAGCGATAGGCTCGATCTAAAGACTTTTGTTTGACATGAAAATACCGCTCAAGCCATTCCAACTTACCCAATCTGCCAAGTCCATAGTTTAACATACCTCCTAAAACGTTACCTATACTACCATAAACGAGCAAAAGAACGGGGTCGACACCAGCCGCAAGTAGACCAAGCATTACTGCCTCGCTACTAAAAGGTAAGAAACTTCCTGCAAGGAATGCGGATAAGAACATTCCCCAATAACCATAGTCTACAAGTATTTGTGTAAGAGATTCCATAAGTTGAATAGGGTGATGATGATAGCTGAATAAGAGAGAATAAGAAACATCCAATTGGTTATCTTTGTACGTGTCAGCGCAAAAAAATGTGCAATGAGCGGTGCTGTTGCAACAATCATTATACTCAGCAATGCCTCATAGTGCTGAGGTTGAAGTAAAAGAAAACCGATAGTTGCAAGGTCTATCGTTATAAAAACCTGATAAAACAAACGTGTTCGAATATTATCGTTACGCTTTTGGTTCATGAAATGGACAATACCAATGATAGCGCAAACCAGTACTAAGGATAGTGTTAATACCTGACTAAAGCTCAATAACTTAAGATTGAATGGTTCAGCAAACACTGCAATCTTCTCAAAGTGGCTTATCAGTAATGTTATATCACCTTTTGCAGCTAAGTATCCAGCATAAAACCAATATGGTAATACTATGCCGAGAAGTGATGCAACAAAGTTACGAGGACTCATAGAGAGCGTATTTGTACGCATAATAATCCATAGTACGGGTAGAAAGAAAAGTGTTTGTACCCATACGATACTTGCCATACCGATGCAGAAGAACGCATAGAAAGTCCAACCTGGCGCATGTGTGTGTTGATAGCAACGAAAGGCAAAGGTGTAGAAACCCACAAAACCTAACATGATGATAGCCGTCTGAATAGATGGAAACATGAAGGCAGCCATAGTAGCAAAGACCAAGAATGAGCATGACACCATTCTACTATAGATACGAATGAGCGCATTAGCATTATTCAACTCCATCATAAGATAGGTAGCCAACAAGATACAAACACCTGGTACGATTACCGAAGTGTTATATAACCCAGCTATAGTCCATACAAGAGTAGCCGCTGAGACAACATACACTTGTGTCCAGCGGCTTTCTGATATTCGATTTTGAATGCGTTTTTGTTGCATAATTGTGAAATACGGAGATAGACTTAATACTGTTATTAGAGACTATCTCCATTCGTTCAAGAACTAAAGACTATAAGTCTTGTCCTATATCTCTTCTAAAGTATTTATCCGTAAAATCAATCTTCTGTGCTTCTGCAAAACTCTTCTTAAGTGCTTCTTCCTTGTTTTCACCATAAGAAGACACGGCAATAACACGACCTCCTGCAGTTACAATCTGGCCATCCTTTACAGCAGTACCACTATGGAAGACCACGGAACCTTCAACCTTGTCAAGTCCTGTGATTGGATAGCCTTTCTTATATGTCTCTGGGTAACCACCGCTGACAAGCATTACACAAACTGCAGAACGTGGGTCGAACGCTATCTGTCGTTGGTTGAGATTTCCTTCTGCAACCCCTTCAAAGAGGTCAACGATGTCACTCTTCAATCGTAACATCACACTTTCAGTTTCCGGATCACCCATGCGACAATTGTATTCGATAACCATTGGCTCACCATCAACATTGATTAAGCCGAAGAAGATAAAACCTTTATAATCGATACCCTCGGCCTTCAAGCCCTCAACGGTAGGACGGATAATACGTTCTTCAACCTTTGCCATCCATTCTTTCGTAGCAAATGGGACAGGAGTAACACTACCCATACCTCCAGTATTCAAGCCTGTATCATGTTCGCCAATACGCTTATAATCCTTTGCTTCAGGTAATATCTGATAATGAGTTCCATCTGTAAGTACAAATACAGAGCATTCTATACCAGAAAGAAATTCTTCGATAACAACCTTGGCAGAAGCATTACCGAACATACCACCAAGCATCTCACGAAGTTCCTTCTTAGCCTCTTCGAGTGTAGGAAGAATGAGTACGCCCTTACCAGCAGCCAAGCCGTCGGCTTTCAAGACGTAAGGAGCCTTGAGAGTTTCGAGGAATTGCATTCCTTCTTCAATGGTTGTACCATCAAAAGTCTCGTAAGCTGCAGTCGGTATATTATGTCGTTTCATAAAGGCTTTGGCAAAGTCTTTTGACCCTTCAAGTACTGCACCAGCCTTTGATGGTCCAATCACAGGAACGTTAGCAGTGCGGCTATCCTCTTTAAAGCAGTCGTAGACACCTTTAACCAATGGGTCTTCAGGTCCAACAACAATCATGTCAACCTTCTCTTCAACGACAAAATCCTTCAGTCTATCGAAGTCGTTTACTCCAATTGCAACGTTCTCACCAACAGCTTCAGTACCAGCGTTACCCGGTGCAATGAAGAGTTTACTACACTTTGCACTCTGTGCAATCTTCCATGCCAAGGCGTGTTCGCGACCGCCGCTGCCTAAAAGTAATATTCTCATAAAGGTTTTCTTTAGCCCCTCCAACAATGGAGGGGAAGTGCAGACTTACCGCACAGGGTTATATATTATCAGTTAATTGCGTTTATATGTGTTATAACGCACAAACATAAATACTATTTTATGGGTTTCAGATAATCCTCAAAATATTGTGTGATGCGTTCGTGTAGATGTACACTCTGATGTCCGCGCATATTATGAGGTTCACCAGGATAAACGAAGAAGTCGGGTTGTGTGCCAGCAGCAATACATGCCTTTAAGAAGGAGTAAGCGTGCTGTGGAACAACAACAGGGTCGTTCAATCCTATAATAATTTGTAGTTTACCCTTGAGATCCTTTGCCTTTGTAAGGAGGGAGGTCTGTGCATAGCCTTCAGGATTAGACTGTGGCGTATCCATATAACGCTCGCCATACATCGCTTCATACCATTTCCAATCAATCACTGGGCCACCTGCAACTCCAACCTTGAACACATCTGGGTAATTGGTTATCAATGATGTAGTCATGAAACCACCAAATGACCAACCATGAACTCCTATGCGGTTCTGGTCAACGTATGGTAGAGACTTTAAGTATTTGACGCCTTCCATCTGGTCTTTCATCTCTTCTTGGCCAAGATGACGGAATGTTGCTTGCTCAAACTCCTTACCACGATGTTCGCTACCACGATTATCAAGGATGAAAAGTAAGTAACCCTTCTGTGCCATGTAAGTCTCCCAACCACGTGAACCCCAGTTCCATGAAGCCTCAACATTATGCGCATGAGGACCGCCATAGACATAGATTACTGTAGGATACTTCTTATTCGCATCGAAGTTGACAGGCTTTACCATACGCCAGTATAAGTCTGTCTTGCCATCTGCTGCCTTAAGAGATCCACTTGTATATTCAGGGACTGTATATCCTTTCCAAGGGTTTGCTGAGGTGAAGTAATCGTGACGTTGTGGCTTACCAGTCAAACTAATGACCTCATACTTATGGGGTACAGATGGCTCACTGTAGCTATCCATCACTGCATTACCATCTTCACTCAATTTTGGATAATGATAGCCACGACCATTGTCAAGCAATGTGCGCTTGCCAGAACCTACATTTACAAGCCATGTATTACGCTGAATAGGGTTGCACTCGTTAGATACATAGACAATACTCTTTTGCTTGTTGTTAAAACCAAGTACGTCTATTACAACCCACTTACCACTTGTTATCTGCTTAAGCTGACGTCCATCTTTATTAAAGAGGTAAAGATGATTGTAGCCATCCTTCTGACTCTGTAAGATAAACTCATTATCATTCCATGGCAAGAACTGAATAGGGTGACATGGTTCAACATACTTTGCATCTGTCTCTCGATAAAGTTCTTTTAGCTTGGCACCTGTGGTTGCATCGTATGATACTAAACGACAATCATTCTGATCACGGTTGAGTTCAAACATATAAATTGTCTTCTCATCAGGACTCCATGCTATGTTCGTAAAGTAACGATCAGTTGGATCACCCGCCTGGAGGTATACAGTCTTACCTGTAGCAAGGTCATATACACCGACAGTCACCTTATGAGAGGTCTCACCAGTCATAGGGTATTTGATTAAATCAACCTTAGCAGCACGTGACTCACCCTTGGCAGGTTTCCAATCTAACTCTGGAACATCAACAAGAGGGTAGTCAGCAACCATGCTTTGGTCCATACGGTAGAATGCTAAACGGTTTCCCTTTGGACTCCAATAGAGTCCGCCATTAATGCCGAACTCGTCACGATGTACACTCTGACCATATACGATGTTGCGAGAACCATCTGATGTCAACTTATGCTCAGCACCTTTTGCATCCGTGACATATAATTGATGGTCTTTTACAAACGCTGTTGCACCAGATAACTTGTTCCATTCATGTGCCTGAAGACCGCTTGGACGATTCTGACGTTGCTCAAGTTTTTGTGTCTTAAAGTTCACATATAAGTCCTCATTACCGTTCTGTACCACTACAATAGGACGGTCAGAATAAGGGAACTCAGCTCCATAGAGGTGGCGTACAACCTCATTTGAAGTAGACAACCCTGCCCATTTGTTGATGTCATCGAGAGTGAACAGTTGCGTCTCCTTACCTGTTACGGGGTCAACCAGCGAACAACTGTTATAATCTTGACGCACCAATTTACCGCCCCACCACGTTAGATAACGTGCTTCAGGGCGCATGTTGTAGAAGTTGTTACCACCAAAGTTCAAGTCTTCAAGTGTGAACTGCTTTTGTGCCATACTCTGAGTAGGACATAAAAGTCCTGTGAAAGCACAAATGCCCACAAGACTGATGAATGATTTAATCTTCATGACTATACGTGTTTTTACCACGGAATCCTCCGCGTTTGTTAGATTTATCGAATCGTTTACCACCATATTTGCGATCATCATCACGGTTGTATGAACGCTTACGGTCGTCATCATGCCTAAATGAACGCTTCCTATCATCGTCTCCTCTTCTAAAGGAACGTTTGCGGTCTTCGGTATCTCGGTCGAAACGAGGGCGTCGTTCACGGTCTTCACGGAACTTACCACCAGCGAACTTATTGCGCTCTAAGCTATGAAACGTGAATGAACGAATATCAGCCTCAGCGTTTTGTTCATTTTCATCCAGGCGTTTCTTAAACTCACGCTCCTTCTTAAAACGATGCTTCTGAGCCATCTCTCGTTTCTCTTCTTCGGTCTTAATGATGCCACCCTCGTGTCGGAAATTACTCATCTTACCATCAAACATCTGGTAGCGACGGAACTCACACTCCAAAGAACCATTGTAAACAGGAATCTTAATACTTGGTTTTAAACCAATCTGACGGAAGCACTCCTCACGATAAGACAATATCCAAGCCTCATTACCCATAAACTGATGCTTCAATCTCTCACCTATCATCTTGTAAGTACCAAGTAAGTTAGGTGTAGAGATACGCTCGCCGTATGGAGGATTCATTACAATCATGCTCTTCTCTTTAGGCTGAGTAAAATCCTTGAAATCCTGTTGCTCGATGGTTACATACCTTGACAAGCCAGCCGCAGCCACGTTCAGACGTGCCGTGTTGACAGCCTTCATATCAGTGTCATAACCATAGATATGATGTGTGAACTCACGTTCCTGAGAGTCATCATTGTATATCATATCAAACAGATCTTGGTCAAAGTCAGGCCACTTCTCGAAGGCAAACTCCTTACGGAACACTCCTGGAGAAATATTACGAGCAATAAGTGCGGCCTCAACAGGCAATGTACCTGAGCCACACATTGGGTCGATGAAGTCTGTTTCACCCTTCCAACCCGTCATAAGTATCATACCTGCTGCAAGAACCTCATTCAATGGCGCTTCAACACTCTCCTGACGATAACCACGACGATGCAGAGATTCACCACTTGAGTCCAATGATAACGTTGCATTATCCTCTGCAACATGGATATTCAAACGGATATCAGGATTACTAACAGAGATATTTGGACGAGTACCAGTACGCTCTCTAAATTGGTCAACGATAGCGTCTTTCACCTTATAAGTAACAAAGCGTGAGTTCGTGAACTCCTCTGAATAAACGACAGAGTCAACAGAGAAAGTCTTACCAGGGAGGATATACTTACTCCAATCAATCTTCATCACCTCCTCATACATATCTTCAGCACTCTTCGCCTTGAAATGTGCGATAGGTTTAAGGATACGAATAGCAGTGTGTAACTGGAAATTAGCACGATACATCATTTCCTTGTCACCAGTAAACGACACCATTCGGCGTCCTATTTGTACGTTATTGACACCTAACTGTGTCAGTTCTTTTGCTAATACTTGCTCCAAACCCATGAAGGTTTTGGCGATGAGTTCAAATTCTTGCATTTATGTGATAGATATTTATATACGAATTTTTATGATGATTAGTAGGGAGGTCTTCACTCTTAACATCCATGGAAACAGCCTGTTATCTTACTAAACAAGCATCTATTTGTTCCTCTTCAAGATGAGAGCGGGGTAGTACCTTTATATTCCTCCACCATATTCAAAGTCGATATCTAATATATCGGTCTTATTTTGTTTGTATTTCTTCGTTCGTGGACGCATATCCCGTGTGACCCAGACATTGGCACCTATGATGCATCCCTTTCCAATAGTGATACGACCAAGGATAGTGGCATTGGCATAGACAACAACATCATCCTTTAGAATAGGGTGACGAGCAATCCCTTTAATAGGCTTACCATCTTTATCGAGTGGGAAGTTTTTCGCTCCTAAAGTTACACCTTGATAAAGTTTCACATGATTACCAATAACACAAGTAGCACCTATAACGACACCCGTACCATGGTCGATAGTGAAATGTGTACCAATGGTTGCAGCAGGATGGATATCGATACCCGTTTCTGAATGTGCCATCTCAGTAATCATACGTGGGATAAGAGGTACATTCTCTAATACTAATTCATGTGCCAAGCGATAGTTAATAACAGCCTTAATAGCTGGATAACATGAAATCACTTCACCTACGTTGACTGCTGCAGGGTCTCCATCGAAGGCTGCTTGTATATCAGTTGAAAGTATCTTACGTAAGGTTGGGAGTTTCTCTATGATACGTCCTGCTATCTTGTTAGCCTCTTCTTGCATACAAAGACGAGTGTCTGCGGCATTAGGACAATGACAATCTTCGTTAAAACAGAGACCAGCCATAATCTGTCGAGAAAGCAGTTTATGCAGTCGTTCAACACTCATACCTATTTGATACTTGATAGTCGCAAAATTAACCGACGACCTTCCATAAAAGCCTGGGAAGAGAATAGAACGTGAGAGTTCGATTATCTCTTCCAATTCTTTAGCCGATGGCAAGGGGTCTCCATCACGGTGTTCATGGCAAATACCCTGCATCGCTTCTGGTTCAGAAAGCTCATCTACAGTCTGTATGAGTTGATGAGTGATGTCTTGTTTACTCATTGATACTATTTCGAGATGTAATTACGTTGCAAAGATAATGATTATTATCGATATTTTATGGGTTTGTTCAAGAAAAATATACTAATTTTGCAGTGCTTTTCAAGCACTATTACAGGATAATTTAGGTTCGAATAGCGTCTTATTCAAAATGTTTCAAATATTCAAATAATGAAGTCAACTATTTTTTCACGTACTTTTCATACCCTCTTTCTATCTGCTTTTTGTGTTATAGCGTCTGCTGCAACCACTTCTCATAAGTCTCATAAAAATATCAAACGACAATATGATGGTATCGATGTGTCGCATCATCAGGGCAAGATAGACTGGAAAGAAGTGGCTAAAGACAAACAAATTAAGTTCGTATATATCAAAGCAACGCAAGGAACAAGTATAAAAGATAAGAACTACGAACAGAACATTAAAGGGGCACGTCGTCAAGGTTTACGCTGCGGTTCTTACCATTATCTTTCCTGCTTAACCTCTGTTAGGTCTCAATTTCGTAATTTTCAGAAGGCTATGCGAGGACATAAACAAGACTTAATTCCTATGATTGACATAGAGCATGAAGGCGTAAAACGCTGGAGTAAGAAGCAGGTACAAGATAGTGTAGCCTTATTTGCGAAACTCATTGAGCGTAAGTATGGAAAGAAACCGCTTATATATTCACATGTAAACTTTTATAATTCTCATCTTACACCACGCTATAACAAGTACTTTCTCTTCTTAAGTAGATATAGTTCTGAGCGTCCTTCCATTAAAGGAGTAGGCCGACATAATATCTGGCAGTTTACCGATCGGGGAAGAGTACGTGGTATTCATGGTAATGTCGACCTTGACAGATTTATGTCAGGAACCTCCCTTTCGTCTATTCGCCTGTAGCTGTTTACAATTATTTGGGATTGCTGTAAATTTATTATAAACAAATAAAAGGATGTTTCCAACTCATAATTTGTTTGTACATTTGTAACGTTTAAAAGCTTAGAACGAGCCAACGTCACACTTTACAAAAGAAATATAGGAGTATATAACAGCCTCTTCAAAGAAGAAATATCAACAGTTTTATAAGCTATAAATCCCAATCATTAATGGAAAAAAATCTATTAAGTAAGAATTTAACAAATATGCGTAAAATAAATATTAACAAAGGAATTATATCTTTTCGTACTGTGATACTTGCACTGATGTTACTTACGTTGCATAGTGTTCAAGCACAAGAGTACCATGAAGAGCCACCATTAACATTCCGACCTTTGCTGCAAGAGCTTGGAACAGAATTGCTGCAAGGGAAGAAGGGGAGTATTGTTGCCGTTGACCCAGCTACAGGTGAGGTTCTTTGCATGGTCACTAATTCACCTACAGGACCAAATGATGCCCTTGCGATAGCGACAGCTTACCCTCCAGGCTCAGCTATCAAGCCTGCTCAAGCATTAGTATTCCTCTCAGAAGGAATCGTCAAGCCAGACACAAAGATAGCCTGCCATGACGGCTTTCGTGATGGGAATATAAAGGTGAAATGCCATCCTCACTACTCACCAGAAGCATTGGCGGGCGCATTGGCTGTCTCTTGTAACACTTGGTTCTTGAAGTCTTATCTATCTATGTTAGGTAATACACAGAAGTATGGAAGCAAGGAAAAGGCTGTTACAACATGGTGGGAATACATTGTAAGTATGGGACTTGGTGGACCTGTAGGAATTGATATGCCTGGAGAAAAGGGTGGATTGGTTGCTAATGTGAACTATCTATCGCGTAGATATAAGAATAATTGGGACCCGAAGACCATCATGTGGGCTGGTATGGGACAAGGAGACATCACAGTCACACCGCTTCAGCTCTGTAACTTAGCGGCTTCTATCGCTAATCGAGGCTATTTCTTCACACCACACATTCATAAGAATGTTGACTGGTCACCTCTGTCCTCACGCTTTACAACCCCTCGACAAACGAAAGTACCACCTTATATATATGCAGATGTCATCAAAGGAATGCGCTTGGCTGTAACCAAGGGGACTGCAACAGTCCTTAATGGAACAACTTATCCGGTCTGCGGAAAGACAGGAACAGCCGAAAATTCTGGTAAAGACCATTCTGTCTTTATTGGTTTTGCTCCTATGAATGATCCAAAGATTGCTATTTCTGTTTATATAGAACATGGTGGGTTTGGTGCTGATGTAGCTGCTCCTATAGCAGGCTTGATTATGGAAAAGTATCTTAAAGGTAAACTGAGCCCGAAGTCACAAGCTATGGCAAAGCGCATTGAACGTATTAACACAATCACTAAATAAACCGTGGTTTGTAATAAAAAATCATGGAGTAGTATCCAATAGATGCTTATCAACGCTCAAGAAGGGCGTCTTCTACCTCCCAGAAGACGCCCTTCTTGCCTATTGAAAACGCCCTTCTTAAAACTAATTAGGCGTCTTCTTCTAATGAGGTATGTAACCTCTTAATTACTTGATAGTTACCATTTGCTTACAAAAGACTTCTAACTCTCAAAATAAGGGACGTAATAGCTCCTCGTTGTAATAAATATTCATAAAGGCGTATTATCGTTTTTTCGCTAACTATATCAGTCTCATAATCCGCTAAAATGAATGATATAAAACAAAAAACCCCCATTCTCTCTCCTTAAAAACAAGGTTAGAGAATGAGAGCAAAGCATATTAGATTATTTTATATTCTCATTACCTCCTTAACACCCTTCACCGTTCTGAGTTTCTTGATAAGCATATTCAACTTGGAATTATCATCCAACAGGACTACAAGATTACCAGAGAAAAGGCCATCATTAGAGTCAATATTGATAGAACGCATCACGATCTTCTCGTCTTTTGAGATGATATTGGAAATATTACTTACAATACCAATATCGTCATTACCAATGACACGCAGCGTAATAGCATACTGAGAGGAACCTTTACCGCTCCAACGTGCCTTAACAACACGGTAGCCAAAACGCTTGCGCATCTCTGGTGCGTTCGGACAATCCTCTCGGTGAATCTTTATTCCTCCGCTGACTGTCACAAAGCCAAAGACAGGGTCGCCATAAATTGGGTGACAACACTTTGCAAGTGAGAAGTCTAAGCCTTTGAGGTTCTTATCTATAACGAGTACATCATCATTCTTCTTCAGATATTCTGTCGTAGGATTTTCAAACTCAAAGTTCTCTGCGCTCTCCGTTTCCTTTGCTTGATTGAGGTTGTGCGCATGGTTATAAGTCTTCTGATACTCCTCGATAACATAGTTAGGGTCAAGTTTCTCATCAGCAATCTGCTTATAGAATTCAGAGACTTCCTTGAACCCTAATTTGCGAATGAGCTGTCCCATTGTGGAGTCTTCAATCTCAATCTTCTTGTTCTTAAACCTACGTTCGAGTAGTTCCTTTGCATACAGGCCATCCTTAACCTGTGTTTCTTTCAGTGCAAGACGTATCTTAGCCTTTGCACGCGAAGACTTACAGATATTCAACCAGTCACGGTTAGGCTTCTGTGTCGACGAAGTTAGTATCTCAACAGAGTCACCACTATGTAACTCGGTACGGAAAGAAACATTCTTACCATTAATCTTTCCACCTACACATTGATTTCCTATCTTGGAATGAATATGATAAGCAAAGTCGAGTACAGTAACTCCTTTAGGAAACTTAAGCAAATCGCCCTTTGGTGTGAACACATAAATCTCCTTTTCATAAAGGTCAGATCTAAACTCATCCATCACCTCCAGGTTGTTACCGGCCTCAAGTGCTGAACGAATAGAAGCCAACCAGTTGTCCATTCCACCTTCTGCCTTCACTCCCTTGTACCTCCAGTGAGCAGCAAGACCGTGTTCAGCAATCTCGTCCATACGTTCGGTACGAATCTGTACTTCGACCCACTTTTTATCAGGGCCAAGTACTGTGATGTGCAGACATTCGTAACCATTCGACTTTGGTACAGATAGCCAGTCGCGCAGTCGCTTAGGGTTAGGCTGATACATATCCGTCACAATGGAGTATGCCTGCCAACATTGCATCTTTTCTTTATCCTCTGGTGAGTCGAGAATGATGCGGATAGCAAAGAGATCATAGATTCCTTCAAAGGCACACTTCTGCTTCTTCATCTTCTGCCAGATGGAATGAATAGACTTTGTGCGACCTTTTATGTGGAATTTAAGTCCTGCAGCTTTAAGCTGTTCACTGACCGGAGTGATGAAACTACTTATATAAGCATCACGCACCTTCTTAGTGGCATTGAGCTTCTCCTTTATATGATAATATGCATCATGCTCCAGATATTTCAGCGATAAGTCCTCAAGTTCACTCTTAAGCTGGTAAAGTCCTAACTTATGAGCCAATGGGGCATAAAGATAACTGGCCTCTTCAGATACCTTGCGCTGGGCTTCTTTATTCTCTACATCACGTATCTGACGCATGAGATTGACGCGGTCGGCTATCATAATCAAGATAACTCGCATGTCTTCTGCAAATGATAACAGAAGGTTGCGGAAATTCTCACTTTCGATAACTGGCGTCTTCTTGTAAAGTGCATGTACACGGATAAGACCATGAATAATCTTCGAAACGCCTTCACCATATAGCTTACTTATCTCGTCAAGAGTTATTTCTCCTTCTTCGACACTTTGATACAAAAGGATTGAAATAACTGAGTCGCGATTCAACCCTATATCCTTAACAGCGATAGCAGCTGTCTGTAGAGAACATAAAATAGGGTTTAACTTAAAGACATTACGCTGAATACGGTTATCAGCAATCGTCTTATTCAGATGGTCACGCAGCTTTGGAAGATCATTCTCGTAGAATGTTTGGCCAAGTGTTTCCTTAAGTTCTTCGAGTATCTTTTCAGACAACTCCTTCTCTTTATCCGTATAAATGAATTTCTCTTCCATAGGCATAATATATCTATTAACCAAGGCAAAGATACAAAGAAAATTGAAATAATGAGAAAGAAATGTGTCAAAGAGTTTCTTTCTTTCGGTTTAATTCGTTATTTTTGCAGATATAATACAATCTTTTTAATACCTTACCATTATGTTAAAGAAAGAAGACCTAAAACAAATTCATGATAAAGGAATAAGTGAGGAACAGATTAGTAAGCAATTAGAAGACTTCAAGAGAGGTTTTCCTTATTTGAAACTTGAAGGTGCTGCAACCCCAAAGAAGGGTATTACAGTACTTGACAAGGATGCTTGTGAGGATGTTTGCCGTGCATGGAAAAACTATCAAACAAGTGGACATAAGGTTGTTAAGTTTGTTCCTGCGTCTGGTGCAGCCAGCCGTATGTTTAAGGATTTGTTCGCATTCCTCAATGGTAGCAATGATGCACCAGTGAGTGACTTTGAGAAAGAGTTCTTTTCTAACATCCATGACTTTGCGTTTTTCAATGAATTATCAGCTAAATGCCAACAGTTAAAGGGTAAAAGTGCGGACGAACTATTAGAGGAAGGACACTATAAAACAATTGTTGCCACCTTATTAAATAAGGAGGGCTTGAATTATGGACAGCTACCTAAGGGATTGCTTCTATTCCACTCATACGCTGACGGAGCACGAACGCCAATGGAAGAACATTTGGTTGAAGCAGCACGTTATGCAGAAAGTAACAAGCAGGCACACGTACATTTCACTGTATCACATGAACACTTGGCCTTCTTCAAGCAAAAGGTAGCTGACAAAGAGACTGGATATGAGGCTAAGTACGGTGTTAGCTTTGATATTTCTTTCTCT
The DNA here is from genome assembly GCF_900187995.1 of Prevotella jejuni. GTDB lineage: Bacteria > Bacteroidota > Bacteroidia > Bacteroidales > Bacteroidaceae > Prevotella > Prevotella jejuni. The sequence goes on along the minus strand of NZ_FZNZ01000001.1, from coordinate 145,595 downwards.
GAACAGAAGCCGAGTACAGACACGATAGCCGTAAACCTTGATAATACTCCTTTCCGTAATGAGGATGGTTCGTTACTCTTTCGACCAGCTGGTCACGGTGCACTCATTGAGAATTTGAACGATCTGGATGCTGATGTTGTTTTTATCAAGAATATAGATAATGTGGTGCCCGACCGCCTGAAGGACGAAACCATTAGCTGGAAGATGATTATTGCAGGTAAACTTGTTGAATTACAGGAGCGCGCTTTTGCTTATCTCCACAAATTAGAACAGGGCAATTGTTCTCGATCTGAGCTTGAAGAGATGGCTGATTTCCTACAGAAAGAACTTTCTTGCGAGAAACACGACAGGTCTTCTCTTGATGATGCAACACTGGCAGAATACCTATATAAGAAGCTAAATCGTCCTATGCGTGTATGTGGTATGGTGAAGAATGTAGGCGAACCCGGTGGTGGACCATTCCTCGTTTATAATCATGATGGGACAGTAAGCCTTCAGATTCTTGAAAGTTCACAAATAGACAAGAACGATGAAACATCTATGAAGATGTTTACAGAAGGTACTCACTTTAACCCTGTCGATCTTGTATGCGCCATCAAAGACTACAAAGGTAATGCCTTTGATTTGACAAAGTATGTTGATAAAACAACAGGCTTCATCAGCTCTAAATCGAAGAATGGTCGTGAACTCAAAGCTTTAGAACTTCCAGGATTGTGGAATGGGGCGATGAGTGATTGGAATACCGTCTTTGTAGAAGTACCACTCGGTACTTTCAACCCAGTAAAGACTGTCAACGACCTTCTGCGTGAGCAGCATCAATAAACATCAGAAGGACAGTCCTAAATTGAGTAGATAAAGAATAAAATACTTCCCAACTGTTGGAAATTATATTTCTAATTGGTTGGGAAGTAGTTTATCTAAGCCTTACCACCTATTTATTATAAGCATAATAAAGTTTCTATCTACTTGTTTCAACACATTATATTATCGTTTATCACTATTTCAGCAGAGGTTAGTCACCAATCTAACGAAAGCCTAATCATAATAGATAAGATGTATATGGCACATGTAACTTATTATTAAGAAGACATCAAACAGCCGAAAACCAAGATAATCTATCTGGTTAGTGAATAGCTTATTTCTTAAAGATAAGACAATATAATCTTGTGAAAGATGGTCAAGAAGACGAGAGGATAGCATTTTAGTTTCAATGAACAGCAAAAAAAATAAGAGAAATCTTGTAGGGTTCAAATAAATATTATACCTTTGCCACACAAAAGACACATTCAATGATGTTTCACTTTATGAAACGTCCACACACAATCAAATGTAATTTCCCATACATATTTATATGTTTAGTAAAGAAGAATTATTAGAGAAAGAAGTTTCTGAACTTGAAACTATTGCTCAGAGCACAGGTGCTACCTATTCACCAGGAGATGACAAGGATAAGCTTGTTTATGCTATTCTTGACCGACAAGCTGAAGAGGCAGGCACAGCACACCCCTTAGAATCAAAGCGTAAGCGTACCAGGATAGCACGAAAGGATACTGATCGAGTTTATTCTGTTCATGGTGAAGAAGGGGAGAACTTTGATGTACAGAAGAATAAGGCTACGACTGCGAGTCAGCAATCTTTATTCAAAGACCTACCTGAATCAAAAGAGGAAAAGACTGAAGAGAAGTCTCCAGAAGAAATATTGGCATCTATTCCTAAGCATCGTGGCCGTAAGTCAAAGGCTGAATTAGAGGCTATTGCTGCTGCTGAAGCTGCATTAAAAGCTAAGTCTGAAGAGACGCCACAGGTTGAAGAACCTGCAGAGGAAGTGCAAGAAGAGAAAGCAGAACCTTCTGTTCCAGAAGACTTTATCCCAGAAGACCAGTTCTCTAACACACCTTCGCAAGAAGAGAATGAAGGGAAAGAAGAATTGCTCGCACGTCTTCAAGAGAAAGTGAATGCACATAATATGAATATGGATGCTGGCTATGCAACTACACCTGACGGGGTGTGGGCTGGTGATCCAGGCGATGGGACAGATTTTATTCCTGTTGTAGACTTACCAATAGAGGACCAAGGTGTTGTCCCAAACTATGATATGTTTGACCAACCAACACTACCTCCTCAGATGCCGTCAGTTCCTATCTATGATAATGCACCATCGGTAAACAATGCTGCATACGATTTCTCTGATATTATAAAGGCTAATGGTGTTCTTGAAGTAATGCCTGATGGGTATGGTTTCCTTCGTTCAAGCGATTATAATTACTTGTCATCACCAGATGATGTATATATTGCAAACAACCAGATTAAGCAATATGGTTTGAAAACGGGTGATGTTGTGGAATGCCACGTACGTCCACCACATGAGGGAGAGAAATACTTCCCACTGACAAGTATTGAGAAAATCAATGGTCGAAATCCGTCAGAAGTTCGCGACCGCATCCCATTCGAGCATCTTACTCCGCTCTTCCCAGATGAGAAATTTAGTCTTTGTGGTGATCCACGAACAACTAATCTCTCAACACGTATCGTTGATCTCTTCTCACCAATCGGTAAAGGACAGCGTGCTTTGATTGTGGCTCAACCAAAGACAGGTAAGACTATCTTGATGAAAGATATTGCAAATGCTATTGCAGCCAACCACCCAGAAGCTTACTTGATGATGCTTTTGATTGATGAACGTCCTGAGGAGGTTACGGATATGGCACGTACTGTAAATGCGGAAGTTATTGCCTCTACATTTGATGAACCAGCAGAACGCCACGTAAAGATTGCCGGAATTGTTTTAGAGAAGGCGAAGCGAATGGTTGAGTGTGGTCATGATGTTGTTATCTTCCTTGATTCTATTACTCGTTTGGCACGTGCATATAACACTGTTGCACCAGCATCTGGTAAGGTATTGACTGGTGGTGTTGATGCCAATGCACTGCAAAAACCAAAGCGTTTCTTTGGTGCTGCACGTAATATTGAGGGTGGTGGTTCTCTGACGATTATAGCAACAGCCTTGATAGATACTGGCTCTAAGATGGATGAAGTTATCTTCGAGGAGTTCAAGGGAACAGGTAATATGGAGTTGCAGCTTGACCGCAGCTTAAGTAATAAACGTATCTTCCCTGCTGTGAACTTGGTTGCTTCAAGTACTCGTCGTGATGACCTTTTGCAGGATCGTACAACACTTGACCGCATGTGGATACTTCGTAAGTATATTGCTGATATGAATTCTATTGAGGCGATGAACTCTATCCACGATCGTATGAGACGTACAGAGAATAATGAAGAGTTCCTATTGTCAATGAATGATTAGTATGATTAGATTATAAAACTTGCTTTTCTTTCAGAAAACAGCAAGGTAAGTAAATAAAAAAAATGTATCAAAAGTATGAAACAGAACGTTTCCTTTTGATACATTTTTTGTTTTTGTACTGTCCTGTAGAAATCTATAAAGGTCGATGCTTTTGGTTTACTTTAATTTTATGAAGGATTAATTTCTAATCATACAAAACTTATTAAAAATATTTTTCCTGTCATTTCTGTCATCATCTTTAAGTTTTTAATAAACTAATATACAATAAATTAGAGCCAAATGTTAAAATGACAGCAAACGAAATAAAAACTTTTTTCTATAATAAGGAGGAATTATTCCAATCTTATAACAACCGGAAAATACTCTTACCTTTTGATAAATCTTATATTTGTATAGCCAACAAGCATGTCGGTTCGCCCTCCTTGTGGGCGGTAATAAATAAGTGCTTGATAGCTGTTTTCTGTTTGGTAATGACCATCGTCTACTTTGAAAGATGAGAGTCTACCTTGTTCATCAGCAGCAAGAAATTGATAGTTGTAATAACCAAACTTCAAAGGGACTACCGCTTCATAATATCCTCCTGTAGAATTATAATTCATCTCATAAGCAAGAATCAAACGATTATATGTCCAATCGCCATTCAGAAATATTCTGTAAGGGTAGGGTGAGGGCACATTTAACTGAAAATGAGTCAAAATATAATCACTTGTTGTATTTATCTCTATATTATCCGAGTTGCGTATCAAATATGCACCATCAGCATCCTCGTCATAGAGATAATTTAATAAAGGGGCAGTAGGGAAGAGATAGGCATGATAGTTCTTACCATCCCAACTAATTTTATCTACGCCCATAGAGGTATAATCTGTTGAAAGAATCTCAAACTTTCGGTACTCATTACCCGCCCAAAAGATATAGTCTTGGTTATGTGACCACCTTAGACCATTTGACATAACATATTGAGGCTTACTGTTCCAACGAGCATCAAGCCAGTTACGATTTTGTAACACAACTGTCTTAATTTGTTGTTGAGGGTTACTAACCGTATAATTACCATAATCTACCTGCATCTCAGCTTGTTGTTGATTGCCATTAATAGTTTGGTCGGTTTGTGTGGTTATATTCAATCTTACTCCCATAGAACTTTCCACAGGCTCTGTAAGCATAAAACATGCTGTAAGCAAAGGCTGGGCAGAGCTATTATCATCATCATCGTATATGTAAAGACGATAATTACCAGACAACTTTGGACGGCATTTATCATTGGGAATATCCAAATGATAATGTGTATAAAGAGTGTTTGTTAGTGTAGACTCCTTTACATTATCTATTGTATTTCCTGCAATGAAACCATCTACGATATCGCTTTCAAAGAGTCCGACAGAAGGTTTCCAATCAGCCTCACAATGCTCTAAACGATAGGTCAGACGACGATAAGTATGCGTAAGATCATCAAAATCTATACTTATCTTACCATCATTGAGTACCATGACAGGTAGGTCCATCCATTTCTGATTAGCAACAACCTGCAATGAACGAAAGTTCTCGTCATGAATTTCATGGCGTTGCGCAGAAACAGAAATAGGTGAAAAACAAACTAAACAATAGACAAATAGTAAGGTTAATCGCTTCATTCTTCTTTACCCAATAAATCTTTGAGGAAATTATCGAGGTCATTATCTAAATCATGCATGAGATCACCACCAATGATTGCAATGTCATCATCAACAAGATAAAGCTCTGCAATATTATTCTTATCATCATCTTCAAGAATGAAGCTATAAGGTTTCATGATAGACATATTCTCTACTACATCCTTAATACGATTGAGAGATGAGCGCAAGATAGTAGCTATCTCTTGATAGAAATTATCACTTTTGTTGTCAATCCATTGGTCTATTACACAGCGAGTAATCTCGACGTCACTATCGTCAAAAGCCATAAGATCACCGCTATCTTGTGATACACGTAAATGAATATCAGTCATTGGCATGTCACAATCATCAGCGGTAAACTTCTGTGCAACCTTCTTCAAAAAGCGTTCAATCTGTTGTTGGGTTTGTTCGGTTTCTGTCATCTCAATGATTATAAGTTGATTTATTACAATGGCAAATATACAAAAAGTTTTCGAGTTTGTATAGATGTAGACATTTTTTTACGTTCTTTTTTTGATGGTTATAAAAAATATATTATCTTTGCAGCATAACTAATTGACATAAATCAGTTAAAAATAAGGAACTAAAAAGAAATGAAACAAACAATACTTGTTACTGGAGGGACTGGTTTTATAGGCTCACACACAACTGTTGAACTAATAGAAGCTGGATATGAAGTTGTTATTATAGATGACTTATCTAACTCTAAAATAGAGGTTTTAGATGGTATTGAGAAAATAACTGGTGTTCGTCCTGCATTCGAACAGGTGGACCTTCGCAATCATGAGGCAACTGAGAATGTCTTTCGTAAATATCCCAAAATTGAAGGTATTATTCATTTTGCAGCTTCTAAGGCAGTAGGGGAGAGTGTACAGAAGCCTCTGATGTATTATAGAAATAACATTGTTTCATTGATTAACCTCTTGGAGCTCATGCCTGAATACAATGTTAAGGGCATCATCTTCTCAAGTTCTTGTACTGTATATGGGCAACCAAAGCCTGAGAATCTTCCTGTTACAGAGAATGCTCCACACCAGAAAGCAACTTCTCCATACGGTAATACCAAAGAAATTAATGAGCAGATTATCTTAGACTATATTCATAGTGGTGCGAATATTAAGAGTATTGTATTAAGATATTTCAATCCTATTGGTGCACATCCATCTGCCTTGATTGGTGAGTTGCCAAATGGTGTTCCTAACAACTTGATTCCTTTTGTTACACAGACTGCCATGGGAATCAGAAAAGAACTAACTATCTTCGGCAATGACTATAATACTCCAGATGGTACTTGTATCCGTGATTATATCTATGTTGTAGATTTAGCAAAAGCTCATGTAGCAGCAATGGCACGTGTACTTGACCAAGAGACAGATAAGATAGAATACTTTAATATCGGTACAGGTAGTGGTAATTCAACAAAAGAAATTGTTGACACTTTTGAAAAGGCTACTGGTGTTAAGGTTAATTGGAAATATGGTCCACGTCGTGAAGGTGATATTGAAAAGATTTGGGGTGATTGCACCAAAGCCAACACAGTATTAGGTTGGAAGGCAGACACACCTTTGTCTGACGTTCTTGCTTCTGCATGGAAATGGCAGGAGAAGCTAAGAGAGGACGGAATTATGTAATTTTCTTTTTTTACGATTAATATAAGTCAAGATTAGTAAACAAAAACAGTATTGCAGGTGAAACCTGCTTTATTTTGTGTTTGTGTTGTTGTTATCCCTCGATGTGAATCGGGGGATAATTTTTTTATGCCTTTTAAATCTATAAAATCTTATAAACAGTAATAGTTCATGGGAGTAATTATTATCATTCCATCAGTAAACTATATGATTATATATTATCTAATAGAGAAGTAAACAATCCGCATTATCGAACAACATATAGGATAAAAAGATTAAAAAAAGAAAACTTTTATACGTGTAAATTTGCTAAATTCAGATATAATCTATACTTTTGCACATGATATTTGCGTTGTGCAAATGATTTAATAGATAATCACAAGGGTATGTCAATATCAAAGACAAGACAAAAGCTCGTTGATGTAGCGCGCCAGCTTTTTGCGAAGAATGGCATTGCAAACACAACAATGAACGACATTGCTAAGGCATCAGGGAAGGGTAGACGTACACTCTATACTTATTTTAAGAGTAAAGATGATGTCTATTATGCCGTTATAGAGTCGGAGTTAGAACGCCTATCTGATAAGTTAGACGAGGTAGCAGCAAAGAGTATAAGCCCTCAAGATAAAATCATCGAGCTTATTTACACACATCTTAGTATGATTAAAGAAACTGTTATGCGTAATGGTAATTTACGTGCAGAGTTCTTTAGGAATATTTGGATGGTAGAGAAGGCACGAAAGAACTTTGATGAAGACGAGATAGAACTTTTCCGAAAGGTTTATTCTGACGCTAAAGAGGATGGAGACTTTGACATAGAGAATGTAGAACTTGTTGCTGATATTACCCATTATTGTATTAAGGGACTTGAAGTTCCATTTATCTATGGGCGATTAGGACATGGTTTAACCGAGGAGTCTTCACGTCCACTTGTTGCAAAGGTTGTATATGGTGCTTTAGGTAAAAATGGTTTGAAATAATTAACACTAAGGCAACCTATCATTCAGTTTGTATATTCATAAACTAACAATATAAATCAAAACAACATGAAATTATTGGAAGGTAAAACAGCTCTGATTACAGGTGCTGCACGTGGTATTGGTAAGGCAATCGCATTAAAGTTTGCAGAAGAGGGTGCAAACATTGCATTCACCGATCTTGTTATCGATGAGAATGGTAAAGCAACAGAGGCAGAGATTGCTGCTAAGGGCGTAAAAGTAAAGGGTTACGCAAGTAATGCTGCAGATTTCGCACAGTCAGAAGAGGTTGTAAAGCAGGTCAAAGAGGAATTTGGTTCTATTGATATTCTTGTTAACAATGCCGGTATAACAAAAGATGGTCTTATGCTTCGAATGACTGAGCAGCAGTGGGATGCTGTTATAGCAGTGAACCTTAAGAGTGCTTTCAACTTCATTCATGCTTGTGTTCCAGTAATGATGCGTCAGCGTAATGGTAGTATTATCAATATGGCCAGTGTAGTCGGCGTACATGGTAATGCTGGTCAGGCTAATTATGCAGCATCAAAGGCTGGTATGATAGCCTTGGCTAAAAGTGTTGCACAGGAGATGGGTCCTAAGGGTATCCGTGCAAATGCTATCGCTCCAGGTTTCATTGATACCGCAATGACACAGGCTTTGGACGACGACATTCGTAAGGAATGGACATCAAAGATTCCTCTCCGCCGTGGTGGTACCGTTGACGATATTGCTAACACAGCGGTATATCTTGGCTCTGAACTATCAAGTTATGTGTCTGGTCAGGTTATCCAGGTTGATGGTGGTATGAATATGTAATACATTTCTCCCTCTCTCCTTATATCATGCAGATATAGGAGGGAGGAAGATATACTAATGTCTCTCTGAATTACATTTACAAATCCTTATCTTATATATATAAGGTGGGGAATACCTTATTCTAATTACTCAGACATACGTAGTAATCAACTAATAAGTTACTCTTTTTATTGTTAATCTGTTTTTATAACTCTCTTGTAAGGTATTGTTGACTATGGAAGTACTATACGAAGATAATCATATCATAATCGTCTATAAGGAAGCAGGCGAAATAGTTCAAGGTGATAAGACTGGTGACGAACCATTGTCTGAGATTGTCAAACGATGGATTAAGGACAAATACCAGAAGCCTGGTAATGTTTTCTTAGGTATTGTGCATCGTCTCGATCGTCCTGTTTCAGGATTAGTTGTATTTGCAAAAACGTCAAAAGCACTTACAAGACTTAACAATATGTTCCGAAATGGTGAGGTGCATAAGACTTATTGGGCCATTGTTACACGTCCACCATTGGAGAAAGAAGCGACATTAACAGACTGGCTTGTACGTAACGAACGACAGAATAAGAGTTACGCCTATAACCACCAGGTCCCTACATCCAAGAAATCTATCTTACATTATAAAGTAATCAATCAATCTGAACGTTATACATTACTGGAAATCAATCTAATGACTGGGCGTCATCATCAGATTCGTTGCCAACTTTCTAACATGGATTGCCCTATAAAAGGCGATCTAAAATATGGCGCACAACGTTCTAATTCAGATGGTAGTATCAGTTTGCTAAGCCATCGGATCGAATTTATTCACCCCGTTTCAAAAGAGAATATTTGTATTGAGTCACCTCTCCCTAACGATAACCTATGGCAGGCAATAGGCAATTTTTAATTGGAATTATAGACAAGCAACCGCATACTACATCTATTCCTTCCGAGTAGCAGATAAAGTTTATGGGCTGAAATTCTCAAAGATTGGCTTTCAGCCCATAATCGTTCAATAAAGAAAGTATTTTATACTAACCTTATCTTCAGCCTTTTCAATTAATAAAGTAAAATAGCCATCCAATTGAGAAGGATAAAAACACACATTATTTCAAGAATATTTTTTATTTTGTTTTGCTGTCATATTTAACATTTCTCACAACTCTACTGTAAACCAACAAGTTAGGGTATGATAACGAATGACAGTAATGACAGCAAAAATATTTTATTATGAAATACGTTGTCATCGCCCTATAGTGGCGGAGCATGCAGGAAACTATTATCATGAGAAAACTAATTTTTGCAGTAGACACAATGTTAAAATACTAATTCAAGATATTTTATTTCATTTTCACCACCGCAATAAACGCAAAATAAAGCAAACAGAATGATACCTTATAAGTAGATTTGTCCCCCAGATTATTAGCTTATAAAGAGTAAAGGACTACACCATATTGCCATTTTGTTACAGACGAATTAGGTTATATACTATCAGTTATGGTTAAGAATATTGTGAGAATAGTTTGTTAGAACCGTAATTTATCATCTCATCATCTATGATATTCTCGTACGGGAATGTGATTTATAGTGAGTCAGCAGGCTTGTGTTGTAAACCTTTTTCATACTTTTCAAAGCCAATACTTGCCCTTCATGCTTCAAGAAGATGCCCAATAGGCTTCAAGAAGACGCCCTTCTTGATTGTTACTAAGGCTCTTCTTGCGTCTTATTAGGCATGTTCTTCTGCACTGATTATAACTAATTGGTTTACTGTTAGTTGTCAACCTTAGCTTATACGAGAATTACCTTTCCTTTTAATTATATTTACAAGAATATTTTGTAAGAGCTTTTTACATTCATCTCCACTCTTAATCTTTATACTTTAAGATGTGAATACTCGTCTACAACATTTTAAATTGCAAGAATATATATGTGTAACATGATATCGTATTAACCAATCGCCCTGTGCTCTTCTATGGAAGAATAAAGCCTTATTCCTCTCACAGAAGAACACAGATGTCAAGGGTGTATGTCTTGTTCAATCGTCACCAACATACGAAGAAGCCAGAGAATAACGCCATAAAAGATAGACTTGTAATATCGATAGCGAGGGTAGGATACTAAATATCACCACCTTAATTTATTCCATGTTCATTCAGTGCTTTTGCATATTTTGCAGCATTTTTCTGATGCTCCTCGTATGTCTTAGCAAAGTTATGGGTTCCACTAAAGTCTTCTTTTGCACACATATAGATATAATCATGGTGTACATAATTAAGTACAGCATCAATTGCTGCAACTGAAGGGATGCGAATAGGCCCAGGAGGAAGACCACGATATTTATAGGTGTTATATGGATTGTCTATCGTAAGCCACTTCTGATAAATACGATGAGCAGTGAAATTCTTAGTAGCAAACTTCACAGTTGGGTCGGCTTGGAGAGGCATGTTGAGGTGCAAACGGTTGATATACATACCCGCAATATTTGGCATTTCAGCCTCATTATCCGTCTCCTCATCCACAATACTTGCGAGTGTAACTATCTCACTCTCAGTAAATCCAGCCTGCTTAGCTTTCTCTTTACGTTCAAAATTCCAGAACTTCTTATTCTCTTCACTCATCTTATCGAGGAACTTATCGACAGAAATATTCCAATAAAAGTCGTACGTATTAGGAATAAACATTGCTGGGATAGTCTCTGGCGTGAAGCCATATTTCTTACATACCTCTTTTGATTTGAGGCGTGAAAGCAGTTCAGCACGTGTAAACATCAGTTTTTCACTTACGTCTGTAGCAAGGTCGTCTATCGTTCTTACAGACCGTATAGTTACTTTCACTGGTGCTTGTAAACCATTAATAATATGACGTGATGTCTGAAGTGAACCAGAAGAGCCTACAACAAATCTACCAGGACGTATCTTTTTCGCATATCCCATTACCCCAGCAATCTGCTTAAAGACCCAAAATCCTTGAGGAGTTGAGAGCGGTTGAAGCTTGGCATATACAGAGTCAATATTGTCATCTTCGTCAATCTGAATGTATGTCTCATTACCTGTACGAGACATTCCAGAGAAGAAAAGAAAATATGTTACACCAGCTAATACGACAAGAACTGATATTAAAATCCAACGGGAAGTTGTTCCTTTTCCCTTCTTTTTATTCTTACTCATTGTCTTAAATTTATTCTTCTAAGGTGCAAAGGTACAATATTTAAGTATTAATTGAGCAATGACAAGCAACTTTGATAGCCTCTTTTTCGAAATTTAAGGGAAAAAGTAACCTAATGTCTATATTATTATGTACTTTTGTCTGAGATTAATAAAAGGATAATGAGAGATTTTAAGACTTATATCTTCGATTTAGATGGTACATTACTTAGTACGCTAAACGATTTAGCATCAAGTACAAATTATGCGCTTCGTTGGGCTGGCATGCCTGAACGAACAATAGAGGAAGTACGTATGTTCGTTGGTAATGGTGTTAAGCTATTAATGGAACGAGCTATCCCAGAGGGAGTTAATAACCCTAAGTTCGAGGAAACATACGCAAAATTCCGAGAACATTATATGGAACATAATCTTGACACAACACGTCCATACGATGGTGTACCAGAACTGTTACATGAACTAAAACGACGTGGTAAGCACCTTGCTATTGTAAGTAACAAATTCTATGCGGCCACACAAGACCTTGCAAAACATTTTTTCCCGGATACGATAGAGGTAGCAATAGGAGAGCGAGAGAACATTAGGAAGAAACCAGCTCCCGACACTGTATTAGAAGCTTTGCGTCAACTAAATGTATCAAAAGAAGATGCCGTGTATATAGGCGATAGTGATGTAGATATCATGACAGCAAAGAATTGTGGCTTACCTTGTATTAGTGTGCTTTGGGGATTTCGTGATAAAGACTTCTTAATAGAGCATGGAGGCTCTCTGTTCGTAGAAAAACCAATTGAAATTCTAAGCAGGTTATAACGATTAACCAATTACTTGCTATTCAATTAAATGGCAAGTAATTGGAATAAATATTAGTAGAAGAGATTACTCAAGAAGCCTAACAAGGCTCAATAATCCTTTTTAGTGTAAGTCTCATCTAGCAATACTTTTGATGGAGTAGCACCAGAACGATAGGTATATTGGAAATTAAATCCAGCATCCTTGTACCCTTTCGAACCAGGGTCAGCCTTCAACGCATCACGTAAAGCCTTTCTGAGCTCTGCTCTCTTAGCGTGGACAGCCTGCTCGTTATCAGCTTTACCAACAAGTGAATAGTAATAATGGATAGTGCGAGAAGGTGCCTCAAAAACCATGCTATCCATTCTCGTGTCATTAACAACAGGAGTCGGGCATTTCTTCTCGGTATATTCTTTACATTCTTGTGCTGCCCTTTCCTCTAAACTATTACGACAGGCAGAGAGTGAAAGTAGCAATAAAGCTGCATAAAATAAATGTTTCATTCCTTTTAATTTAATGTTAATTACAGTTTAGGACTATCTAACCAAGAACAGTCTTTTAACTTTCTTTCTAACTATATATCCAATGCAAAGATAAGAAAAAATAAACAATTTCTTATTTTAACGTTCTTAATTCTCAATAAAAATCATTATATTTGCAGATTGAAAATATAGACAAACGAATGAATCATATAAGGAATTTCTGCATTATTGCCCATATTGACCATGGTAAATCAACCTTGGCTGATCGTCTTTTAGAGTACACACAGACGATAAAAATTACTGAAGGGCAGATGCTTGACGATATGGATTTGGAGCGTGAACGTGGTATAACTATCAAAAGTCATGCTATCCAGATGGAGTACACATTAGGTAAGGAGAAATATGTACTTAATCTTATTGATACTCCAGGACATGTTGACTTCTCGTATGAGGTGTCACGAAGCATTGCAGCGTGTGAAGGTGCATTGCTTATCGTTGATGCAACGCAGGGCGTACAGGCGCAGACTATCTCTAACCTCTATATGGCTATCGACCATAATTTGGAGATTATCCCTGTTATCAATAAGATAGATATGCCTAACGCAATGCCTGAAGAGGTCGAGGATGAGATTGTCGACCTTATTGGTTGTGACCCAAAGGACATCATTCGAGCAAGTGGAAAGACGGGGGAAGGCGTACCAGACATACTTGAAGCTATCATAAAACGCATCCCTTCACCAACAGGAGATGTCAACGCTCCACTTCAGGCCCTCATCTTTGACTCTATCTTCAACTCTTTCCGTGGTATTATCACGCTTTGCAAGGTTGAGAACGGAGTCATAAAAAAAGGTGATAAGGTTAAGTTTGTACAGACTGGTATGGAATATACCGCTGATGAAGTTGGCGTATTAAAGATGGAGATGATGCCAACCCAACAACTGTCAACAGGTGAGGTAGGATATATCATTTCTGGTATTAAGAATGCTACTGAGGTAAAGGTGGGCGATACAGTAACACACATTGTCAATCCTTGCAAACATGCCATTGAAGGCTTCCAAGAGGTAAAACCAATGGTCTTTGCGGGCGTCTATCCTATCGACCCAAATGACTACGAAGGGTTGCGTGCTTCCTTAGAGAAACTTCAACTTAATGACGCTTCACTTACGTTCCAACCAGAGAGTTCGCAAGCTTTGGGATTCGGTTTCCGTTGTGGCTTCTTAGGATTGCTTCACATGGAGATTGTGCAGGAACGATTAGATAGAGAGTTCAATATGGATGTTATTACCACCGTACCTAACGTTAGCTACATGGTATATGACAAACAAGGGAATGTTAAAGAGGTTCACAACCCCTCTGGCCTTCCAGATCAGACTATGATTGATCATATTGAAGAACCTTATATTAAGGCCTCTATCATTACCTCCAGTGAATACATTGGACCTATTATGACGTTGTGTCTTGATAAACGTGGTGAGCTTGTCAGTCAGAACTACGTGAGTGGAAATAGATTGGAACTCATCTTTATGATACCATTGGGTGAGATTGTGATTGACTTCTATGATAAATTGAAGAGTATTTCTAAAGGATACGCCTCATTTGATTATCACATTGATTCTTTCCGTTCATCCAAGTTAGCAAAGCTTGATATTCTTCTGAATGGAGAGGCCGTTGATGCCCTTTCTACTCTGACACATGAGAGTAATGCTGTCGGATTTGGAAGAAGGATATGTGAGAAGCTGAAAGACTTGATACCACGCCAGCAATTTGACATCGCTATACAAGCTGCTATCGGTGCTAAAATCATTGCACGAGAAACCGTTAAGCAGGTACGTAAAGATGTTACCGCAAAGTGTTATGGTGGTGATATTAGCCGTAAGCGTAAGCTCTTAGAGAAGCAGAAGAAAGGTAAGAAACGTATGAAACAGATTGGAAACGTACAAGTTCCACAGAAAGCATTCCTTGCCGTATTGAAGTTGGATTAAAGTCAAAGTAATAAGAAAGGAAAGGAATATGAAGGATTTGGTTAATGATACAAGAGATATTGCACGTGAATTGGCACGTAAATATAGTACGATGACTCATGACGAGTTAGATGTACTTGAGAGTATCCTTGTGCCCATGAAATTCGCCAAAGGACAGATGATTCTCAGCGAAGGGGAAATCTGTAAGCATTTCTATTACATAGAAAAAGGACTTATTCGTCAGTTCTACTTTAAGAATGGTAAGCAAATTACCGAACATTTAGGAGAGGACAGAAGTATCTTTATGTGTATAGAGAGCCTTTTCCGTGAAGAACCTACAAAGTTACAGGTAGAGGCTTTAGAGCCTACATGGGTTTACGCACTACCTAAGCAGAAGCTTGAACAGGTGGCATTACATAATGTTAATATTCAGATTCTTTATCGCAAGATATTGGAAGAGAGTCTTATAACATCGCAAATTCATGCCGACCTCGTACGTTTTGAAACTGCACAGGCCCGTTACAAAAGAATGTGTAAACTCAATCCACAAGTTGTCTTACGTGCACCATTGGTTTATATAGCCAGTTATTTACAAATGACACCAGAGACATTAAGCCGTGTTAGGTCATCAACATTGCTTGATGATTAAGCGGTCTTTTATCTATCAAGTGTTATAAAACAGAGGGTTAGGGGAAGTTAAATAATTACTTATTTCGTTTAATTACAAACATGTAACACGTGAAAATAGTAATTACTTAGGTTTCTCTAACTTTTTTGTAAGCCTCTATAATAGAGGGAGCTAAAGGCTATCTAAGAAAGAAAGGGTATAGTTGTAAAATGATATTAGATAGATATTTTATACTTGACATCAGTATATCAACTTATTATTAACAACAAGTTGATATATTTTGGAGCAAAGGATTGTGAAATTTTAGCTATCAGCATAAGTTGATGTTTATACTTAACACTAAGCGTGATAAATATAAACACAAGTTTAGGACTACGTTAGAATATTTCTACACGACACATATATAATAAGGTACCAACGCCGCAAATGTACAAATCTTTTGACATAAGGTGATCAATATAGGGTAGTATCGACCTTAAATAGAGACTTATGTAAATATCATACTTTCCTTATTAAACCCAATAGATCATACTAAGTTAGGTCTAAGTAGAACTAATCTAACGCTTCGTAAAGAAGATAACATAACGAGAAATTATATTTGTTCTTCCCCTTCCCAGAACTCCCAACTTGCAAAAGCCTGTAAGAGAAGCATTTCAAGACCGTTCTTTACAACTGCTCCATGCTCACGTCCTTTGGCCATAAAGAGGGTCTCATCTGGATTATAAAGTAAGTCGTAAAGTAGAGTGTGACTATTCATTGCGTCATAGGGGAGGGTAGGACACTCTTCTGTCTTAGGATACATACCAAGAGGAGTACAATTAACAATAACATTATACTCTTCGATTACCTCTGGTGTTATCTCTTCGTATGTTAAGACATTAGGACGTTTTGTACGTGAAACAAACATTGTTTCTAACCCAAGTGACTTTAATCCATAATTTATAGCCTTTGATGCTCCACCCGTACCAAGGATAAGTGCCTTCTTATGATGGCGTTCAAGCAAAGGTTCAATACTTCGTGTAAAACCAATCACATCACTATTGAAACCTTTAAGTATCGTCTTATTACCCTTATGAGTGACACGAATAACATTCACAGCACCAATAGCTTTAGCTTCTGGACTAAGACTATCAAGATAAGGAATTACCTGTTCCTTATAAGGAATGGTCACATTCAGTCCACGTAATTGAGGATTAGCATCAATTACCTCTTTAAAATCCTCTATAGATGGGATTTCAAAGTTGATATATTGGGCATTGATGTGTTCGTTCTCAAACTTCTCATTGAAATAGCCAATTGAGAAAGAATGCCCTAATGGGTAGCCAATTAGTCCGTACTTATCCATATCTTAACCTTGTTCTATAAATTATTCTTTTGTTCATCCACTGTCTCAGTCAGTATTTCACTCACAAACTAACATTCTCTATATCTGGCTTCATTCAAGTCAGTCGCTAAATGCGTTGAATGACTTATAAGATAACATGAGATGTTAATTATGACAATAAAAGGAATCAATACCGCTATGGTAACATCTGAAAGAAAATCTTCTTATTTTAGTAGACTTTGTCTATCTAAGTTTTGGAAGAGCTTATTCTGCGACATACATCTCACACTGAGATATAATAGTAGTTGATTTTATAATTTACTTTTCTGCGAAATACATCGTACAGATACCGAATGTCAACCTGCGGAAAGAGCTTTTTGAGAAGCCTGCTTTTTGAAATATCTCCATCATCTTCTCGCCTTGTGGGAAAGCCTCAACAGTCTTATTTAGATATTCGTATGCACTTTTATCTTTTGAGATAAACTTAGCATAGTTAAGCAAGAATGTGTTAGAATAGAAGCGGAAGAGTTGTTTCATTGGGAACTTAACAGGTGTGGTTAGTTCAACAATACTCAGATGACCACCCTTCTTCAGTACACGACAAATCTCGGCAAGTCCCTTGTCAAGGTTTTGAAAATTACGAATACCAAAGGCTGCAGTCACTGCGTCAAAGGTATTATCAGGAAAAGAAAGGTTGAGACAGTCCTCTTTCTGAAAAGAAATAACATCGCTTAATCCTGCAGCCTTAACTTTCTCTCGACCGATAGCCATCATTCCTTCAGAGATATCTGCACCGATGAGATGTTCTGGCTTCAGCTCGTTGGCAGCAAGAATGGCAAAGTCACCAGTTCCTGTAGCAATATCAAGCATCTGCTTAGGGCGATAGGGTAGAAGCTGTCGGATAGCCTTCTTACGCCATCCTTTATCTATATTTCCAGAGAGACGATGGTTCAGTGTGTCATAGGTTGGTGCGATGTTATCAAACATCTCTTCTATAAGTTTACCTTTCTCACCATTACCATCGTAGGGTTTAATCTTTTCCTGCTCGTACATATTCTTACTTTAGTTCATAATCCACAACCCTAAATTCATAATATTGATAACTATATCTTGATAGCCTAAATAGTTTCTAATAACATATTAGACATATATCAGTGTATAGAATTTATCAAAAACATGAATTTAGGATTATGAATTCATATTTATCCTTTTACTTTCTTGAAGCAAGGTACTGCTTTACATTCTTCTCAATGCGTGCAGCAATATCACCATCTTCAGCAGCCTTATCGAACTTCTCACCAGTGATATGTTCATACAACTCAATGTAACGTTCGCTTACACTCTCGGCATATTCGTCTGTAATCTCAGGCATTGTCTGTCCTGGTTCATTCATAAAATTATGCTCGATAAGCCATTGACGAACAAATTCCTTTGATAATTGCTTCTGTGGTTCGCCCTTCTCAAGTTTCTCTTCATACCCATCAGCATAGAAGTAGCGGCTTGAGTCTGGTGTATGAATCTCATCAATGAGGTAACACTGACCATCACGCTTGCCAAACTCATACTTAGTATCAACGAGTATCAAGCCCTGCTTTGCAGCAATCTCCTGACCACGTGCAAAGAGCTTACGGGTCCAGTCTTCGATGATTGCATAGTCTTCTGCAGAAACAATACCCTGCTTAATAATCTCTTCCTTAGAGATGTTCATATCGTGACCTTCGTCAGCCTTAGTAGTTGGAGTTACGATTGGTTCTGGGAAACGCTCGTTCTCACGCATACCATCAGGGAGTTTCACACCGCAAATCTCACGACATCCGTCCTTGTAGGCACGCCATGCAGAACCTGTAAGGATTGAGCGGATAATCATTTCAACACGAAAGCCTTCACACTTCAGACCAACAGTTACCATTGGATCAGGAGTAGCTAACTTCCAGTTAGGACAGATGTCTGTTGTCAGGTCAAGGAACTTGGCAGCAATCTGGTTCAATACCTGTCCTTTAAACGGTATTCCCTTTGGTAGTACAACGTCGAATGCAGAGATTCGGTCGGTAGCAACCATGACGATAAGATCGTCGTTGATGTCATACACATCACGTACTTTTCCGTGATAAACACTCTTCTGTCCATCGAAATGGAATTCAGTTTTTGTTAATGCTTTCATTGTTTTTATGTTTATAGAGTCCTATCTCTTGTTAGCTTTATCGTGTGCTTCGTATGCATTCACGATACGCGTAACTAGTTTGTGTCTTACAATGTCTTTTTTATCAAGATTGATGACAGAGATACCATCTACGCCACTCAGAATAGAAAGAGCTTCTTTTAGTCCACTCTTCTCTGCATGTGGAAGGTCAATCTGAGTCAAGTCACCTGTGATTACCATCTTTGTATTCCAGCCCATACGTGTTAAGAACATACGGATTTGAGCTGGTGTTGTATTCTGTGCTTCATCAAGGATTACCACAGCGTCACTCAATGTTCTTCCTCGCATGAAAGCTAATGGCGCAATCTGAATGATATGCTTATCCATCATATCCTGTAGCTTTACAGCTGGAATCATGTCCTCTAAAGCATCATAAAGTGGTTGCAGATAGGGGTCAATCTTATCCTTCATGTCACCTGGAAGGAAGCCAAGTTTCTCACCAGCTTCAACGGCTGGACGGGATAAGATAATCTTCTTTGCAGCTTTTTCCTTAAGAGCTTTTACTGCTAAAGCTATACTAAGGTAAGTCTTACCCGTTCCCGCTGGTCCGACAGCAAATATCATATCGTTTTTCTCGAAGGCATCAATCAGTTGCTGCTGATGCTCCGAACGACCTTTAATAGGTCTACCTGATACAGAATAAACAAGGACGTCCTTTACCGCATCAGCTTTGGTCTTACGACCTTTCACGATATCAAGGATGTCCTCTTCTGTAATGGTGTTATACCGTTCTACATGCTTACGCATGGTTTCAATGTCTTCTTCTATCTTAACCATCTCCTCTTCGTCACCTAAGATACGTATAACATTGTCTCTTGCAACAATCCTCAACTTAGGGAAGAGTGACTTTATCATTTGGAGGTGACCATTGCCAACTCCATAGAAGACTACTGGGTCTATATCTTCAAGAACTATATGCTTTTCTATCAATTTCCTCTATTTTATATTTGTTCGCAAAGTTACTATAAAATAATGATACTTGCAAATTATTCCTAATTCATAATTATCAATTAGCAAAAACTTATTACCTTTGTATCAATGAAAAGAAAATCAAAGATAACAAAGAAGCGCTATTTATTAGGTTTCATAACAATAACTTTATTCTTAGCCATCATTAGGTTACTGTTTCCGTCTATTGCACAAGATAAGACGAAAGCTTTATCTAATGTTGATAGTACTCGTGTCACTGAAAAAGCGGATTCTGCTAAGATTAAAGAGCAATCAACTCCAAGTAACACAACCATATCTCATTTCTTCAAATCGGATGGTTCACAAAAGAGGAATAGAATTGTAGGTGTTCGAGATTATGACGAGAGTTTCCCAGACTCTCAACCACAACAACTTGAAGCAGCACTACGTTATGGGGTGAAACCTGTCCTTAACCGCACTGATGCAGAGAAGCGAAAAGGGGAGTTAGTATATATAGGCTGTAATCCTTATTACAATCTAAAGAAGTTGAATAATAGTATTCCATATCTTGTTCCACGTGCTGCCATCCTGCTTCAAGATATTGCACATAATTTCATGGATAGCTTGCAAACAAAGGGCGTACCTATAAATAAGTTCCTTGTATCAAGTGTTTTAAGAACCAAAGAAGACGTTGATAAACTTCGTAAACACAATCATAATGCAACAGAAAATAGTTGCCATCTATATGGAACAACCTTTGATATTGCGTACAATAAATATGCAGCTGTTACTCGTCCGGTAAGGAATGATACACTTAAGTGGGTTTTAAGTGAGGTTTTGAACGACCTCCGTTCGCAAGGAAGATGTTTTATAAAGCACGAGAAACATCAAGGTTGCTTCCATATTACGGTTAGATGATTTAGCAATATAGGCTACAATGGTTCTAAGACGCTTTCATATAATAAAGCATTAGGATATGAGGAATACTCGTTATAGTCTTAATATAATCATCAGATTATTTGGTTGTTAGAAAAAAAAGACGTACTTTTGCATCCGCTATCACGAGATGATAGCATTAAATTCAAACCTTTAAAATATTTATTAAACAATTATGGCAACAAAAATCAGATTGCAGCGCGGTGGTCGTAAGAACTATGCTTTCTACAGCATCGTAATCGCTGACGCTCGTGCACCACGTGATGGTAAGTTTACTGAGAAGATTGGTACTTATAACCCAAACACCAATCCAGCCACAGTAGATTTGAATTTTGAACGTGCTCTTTACTGGGTTGAGACAGGTGCTCAGCCAACAGACACTGCTCGTAACATCCTTAAGGGTGAGGGTGTTTACATGATGAAGCATCTCCGTGGCGGTGTTAAGAAGGGTGCATTCGACGAGGCTGCATGCCAGCAGAAGTTCGATGCATGGAAGCAAGCTAAGGTTGCAGCTACAGAAGCTGTCGAGAAGAAGGTAACCGATGCGAAGAAGGCTGCTGCTGCTCAGAACCTTGAAGCTGAGAAGAAAGTAAACGAAGCTATTGCTAAGAAGGTTGCAGACAAGAAAGCTGCTGCCGCTGCAGTACAGGCTGAGGCTGAGGCAGCTAAGGCTGCTGAGGACACTACTTCTGAAGCTCCTGCAGAGGAGGCACCAGCAGAGGCATAATCCTCGCTCGCTATTAAAGTATAAGTCCATAGACTCAGCACGAGTTTATGGACTTTTTCTTTTGTATTAGTTTCTAAAATGATACCGTACAGTGGACATCCTCTTTCAAGTAAGCTATTATAATGATAATGAATATAATAAGAAACTTCCTCCTTTTTAATTCAAGACAGCGGTCATTAGCTGCACTGACGTTGAGTTTTGGACACCTTAATGAATATCGTCAAGGAAGAAGTGGCTTAGTATATTTATCATTAAATACTATCTAAACATACTCTTCTCCTTGTAGGAATACACGTTTTACGATAGGTGTTGTATAGGCGTATGGAATAAATTCAATAGAAGGAATCGTGTCTGTAATAAAGAAATTAGCAACCTTTCCACGTGTGATAGAGCCATACTCTTTGCTCAGTCCCATTGCACATGCTCCATTTAATGTTGCTGCATTAATTGCTTCTGCAGGCATTAGTCGCATCTTGATACAGCCAAGCGAAACTATAAATTTCATATCTCCTGATGGCGTAGAACCTGGGTTATAATCACTTGCAAGGACAAGCGGTAGACCACAATCTATTATCTTACGACCCAAAGCAAAAGGAAGATTAAGGAAGAAAGACGTTCCAGGAAGTGCTGTTGGCATAGTTTCGCTGTTCTTAAGGATATCTATTTCTTCTTCTGTCATACTTTCTAAATGGTCAACTGACAGTGCCTTGTATTCTACACCTACCTCTACACCACCAGACGACGCTAACTCGTCAGCATGAATCTTAGGTCGCATGCCATATACAGCACCAGCTTTTAGAATCCGAGCAGTCTCTTCTGGCGTAAAGAAGCCTGTGTCACAGAATACATCTATAAACTCTGCTAAATTCTCATCACCCACAGCTGGTATCATTTCGTTGATAATTAAATCAACGTAGGCATCTTGTCTACCTTTATATTCACGTGAAACAGCATGTGCACCAAGGAATGTAGCAACAACTTTCAGTCGTGTTGTCTCTTTGATACGACGAATAACACGAAGCATCTTCAGCTCGTCTTCTGTGTTAAGTCCATACCCACTCTTTATCTCCACACAACCTGTTCCTTTCCTAATAATCTCATCAACACGCTTCATAGCCTGCTGGTAAAGTTCGTCTTCGCTCAATTCATGAAGGCGGTCTGCCGAGTTTAGGATACCACCACCACGCTTTGCTATCTCAGCATAACTAAGCCCACGGATCTTATCAACAAACTCTTGCTCTCTACTTCCAGCATAGACAATATGAGTATGGGAGTCGCACCATGAAGGGAGAACGGTTCCTCCATTCGCATCAACAACTTCCTCATTATCAGAAATTGGTGGACAATCATTCATCTCACCATAATCAACAAAGCATCCATCCTCTATCACAAGATAAGCATCTGACAGTGTGTTAAGTTCTGCCATCTCTTTACCTTTTAAACATAGCTTTCCTTCATGACCTATACCAGCAAGTAAGCCAATGTTTTTAACTATTAGTCTTTTCATTTCAAGCTTTTTCTCTAATCAATGAAAGTATAATAATATAAGATATTCAAAAGGAATAGGGCTACATCAAGATAGTATTTAATCTTGACGTAACCCCTTTTACCTTATTTATTTACGCAGGAATTCAACCGACTTAGCGATGTGTGGAGCCATAAACTCGTCCGTATCAATAAAAGGAACACACTCACGATAAGCCTTATGGATAGCTTCTATCGTAGGAGAAGATTTCAACGGACGACGGAACTCAAGTGCTTGTGCAGCGTTGAAGAGCTCAATAGCAAGTACACGCTCCGTATTCAATACAACCTGATAGAGTTTTGTTGCGGCATTTGCCCCCATGCTAACATGGTCTTCCTGTCCTTGTGAAGATGGAATACTGTCAACAGAGGCAGGCGTACAATAAGTCTTACTCTGGCTAACGATAGATGCTGCTGTGTACTGAGGAATCATAAAACCACTGTTTACACCAGGTTTAGCTACAAGGAAACTTGGTAGGTTTCGTGTGCCAGAAACGAGCTTGTAGATTCGACGCTCAGATATATTACTTAATTCACAGAGTGCTATAGCAAGGAAGTCCATTGGTTGTGCAATTGGTTCTCCGTGGAAGTTTCCTGCTGAGATAACAAGATCTTCATCAGGACAAACGGTTGGGTTATCGGTTGCAGCATTCACTTCAATGTCTATCACAGACTTAACGTATGCAATCGTATCCTTTGAAGCACCGTGCACCTGCGGCATACAACGGAATGAATAAGGGTCTTGTACATTGACTTTAGGCTGTTTAATAAGCTCACTGCCTTCTAACAATTCTCTTATTCGTGCTGCAGTATCAATCTGTCCCTTGTGATGGCGAACAGCATGAACGGCATGTGTGAATGGTTCTATGCGTCCATCGTAAGCCTCAAGAGACATTGTTCCGATGACATCAGCCCACTCACTCAAACGTTCACTTTGTAAGAGTGCCCATACAGCAAAGGCATTCATGTTCTGTGTACCGTTGAGTAAGGCAAGACCTTCCTTAGAAACAAGTTCTATTGCATCCCAATTCATCTTCTTCAAGATGTCAGCACCAGAGAAGATATTGCCTTGATATTCTACTTCTCCCATTCCTATAAGTGGTAGAGAAAGGTGAGCCAATGGGACAAGGTCGCCCGATGCGCCCAATGAACCTTGCATATACACAATAGGATAGATGTCGTTATTGAAGAAGTCTATCAGTCGCTCGACGGTCTTCAACTGACAAGCAGAGTAGCCGTAACTGAGCGACTGAATCTTGAGCAGCAACATTATCTTTACAATCTCATTAGGGACACGATCGCCCACACCACAAGCATGAGACATCACAAGGTTTTTCTGTAACTGTGACAGGCTATCCTTATCAATAGATATCTTACAGAGAGAGCCAAAGCCTGTTGTCACACCATAGATAGGAGTTTCTGATTCTATAATCTTATTATCGAGATACTCTCTACAACGAATAATTCGTTGACGTGCATCTTCAGAAAGTTCAAGCTTTGTGCCATTCTTTATTATCTCGCCAATCTGCTCTATTGTCAGATGTGCAGCACTAATCTGATGAATTTTGTTCATAGTTTCTACGGATTATAATAATAGATTTAATTGATTAAAAGGCTGTATTAATAATGTCATCTTCAACGATGTTAGGGAGTGTAACACAGAGTCCTGGTGTACGTTCCATCTCCCTACGGATAGCATCAATAGAACCAGTGTTGCGTGCCCAACTACGACGTGCTATGCCGTTGTTAACATCCCAGAGGAGCATCTGACGGATATGACGGTCGGCGTCTTCACTACCATCAATCACCATACCGAAGCCACCATTGATAACTTCTCCCCAGCCAACACCACCACCATTGTGGATAGATACCCATGTAGCACCACGGAAAGAGTCGCCAATAACATTCTGTACTGCCATGTCAGCACAGAACTGTGAGCCGTCATAAATGTTTGATGTCTCACGGAAAGGAGAGTCTGTTCCTGACACATCATGGTGGTCGCGTCCCAGAACTATGGGTCGTGAGATTACTCCTTTACGTATTGCTTCATTAAAGGCTAAGGCTATCTTTGTGCGACCTTCCGAGTCAGCATATAGGATACGAGCCTGAGAGCCAACAACCAAGTGATTCTTTCCTGCTTCTTTTATCCAATGAATATTATCATCAAGTTGACCGATAATATCTGGAGTTGCCGTCTTACGTATTTCTTCTAACACCTCTGTTGCAATGCGGTCGGATGTTTCTAAGTCCTTTGGGTCACCTGATGAGCAAACCCATCGGAATGGTCCAAAGCCATAATCAAAGAACATCGGACCCATAATATCCTGTACGTAAGATGGATAACGGAACTTACCACCTTCCTTCATGATGTCTGCTCCCGCACGACTTGACTCTAAAAGGAAAGCATTACCATAGTCGAAGAAATACATACCTTTCGCAGTCAGCTTGTTAATAGCAGCCACCTGGCGACGTAAAGACTCCTGCACTTTCTCCTTAAACACCGCTGGCTCATCTGCCATCATACGCTTAGACTCGTCCAAAGAAAGTCCTACAGGGTAATAGCCACCTGCCCAAGGGTTGTGGAGGGAGGTCTGATCACTTCCTAAGTCTACGTGTACATCTTCTGCTGCTAAGCGTTCCCAAAGGTCAACGACATTACCCACATAGGCCATAGAGACTGTTCGCTTTTCCTCAACAGCTTTTAATGCTGCAGGGATAAGTTCATCGAGTGAGGTGTGAAGTTCGTCAACCCAACCTTGGTCATAGCGTTTCTGTGCTGCCAATGGGTTGATTTCAGCCGTAATACTTACTACACCTGCTATGTTACCAGCCTTTGGTTGAGCACCAGACATACCGCCTAAGCCAGAAGTAACGAAGAGCATACCTTTTATACTTGTCTCTCCAGCCTTCAATCGTTTGCGTGCTGCATTCAAAACAGTGATGGTTGTACCATGAACGATACCCTGTGGTCCGATATACATATAGGAACCTGCGGTCATTTGTCCGTACTGACTAACACCTAAAGCATTATCTCGTTCCCAATCGTCTGGCTTAGAATAGTTAGGTATTACCATACCATTCGTTACCACTACACGTGGAGCATTCTTATGAGAAGGGAAGAGTCCGAGTGGATGACCCGAATACATCACTAACGTTTGTTCGTCAGTCATCTCACTCAAGTACTTCATCACCAAGCGATATTGTGCCCAATTCTGGAACACAGCACCATTACCACCGTATGTAATCAGCTCGTGAGGGTGCTGTGCAACAGCCTTATCAAGGTTGTTCTGAATCATCATCATGATTGCTGCTGCCTGTTGTGACTTATGCGGATAATCGCCGATTGGACGTGCATACATCTCATAAGTAGGGCGGAAACGGTACATGTAGATACGGCCATATTGCCTTAACTCCTCTGCAAATTCTGGTGCTAATGTTGCATGAAACTTCTTAGGGAAGTAACGAAGGGCATTGCGCAGAGCCAATTTCTTCTCTTCTTGTGTAAGAATATCCTTACGCTTTGGAGCATGATTGATAGAGGTATCGTATGCTTGTGGCTCAGGTAGCGTGTCAGCTATACCTGTGCAAATGTCTTTTACAAATTCTTCTTTTGTCATAGTTACGTAGTAGATCTATTTGGGTTGTAGTTATTTAAATAGGTTACGAAAATGAAAGGTAATAGCGAAAGCCTATAACAGACTAAGCTATCACTATATATCATTATGTTATTGTAGGTTTTTAGTTGGGCAGGCATAGTACACCTGCCCTTTTAATGATATATTATTCACCTTACTAAAGGTAGCTGGAGCGTAGTATATGTCTATTATATATAAGGTGTAAGAAACCTTATAATATAATAAGACACCTTACAGTTTAGCCTCAACTATCTTCATAATCTCAGCCTCTGCCTCATTAGCTTTCTCAATCAACTGGTTTGCTTCGGCCACTAATCGTGCTGCTGTCTCTTTGTCTTTCAAGCCAGAAGCATTAATCTTCACGTTTAGACCAGCACCGAGTACAGCCGCACGAGCTGCCAAGACACCAACGCCAGCGTCTGAGACACTGTTCGGATTACCTTCTTCTGCCATTGCTCGACAAAGTTCAAACACTTTGTATGAGGCCTTCATGGTGTGCAGTGGAACTTCCGTAGCAAAGAGTGTTGCTTCTTGTATCGCTTGTGAACGTGCTGCCTTTTCCTCATCAGTACCCTTAGGGAGGCCAAAAGCAGACATAATACGGTTGAATGCTTCTGTGTCTTCATCTACGAGTACCATCAGTTCTGCTTGTATTGCTTGACCCTTTTCAGCCCAGTTACTGAACTCTTCCCAGCATGCATCCCATCCTGCTTTATGGCTGGAAAGATTGGCTACCATTGTACCTAAAGCAGCACCTAATGTGCCCATATAAGCAGAGATTGTACCGCCTCCTGGGGCTGGAGACTCACGTGAAGTCTCATTAGCAAACTCTTTGACTGTCAAGTCAATGAGTTTTGGAGTCTTATCGGCATCTTCCAACAGATATTCAATCACCTTTTCACGTGGATTAAATGGCTTTAAGTCGTCTAAACCCATTGACATAATGGCAATCTTAATGATGTCTTCTTCTGGAATACCAGTTGAACGTTGCTGCTTCTTTAGGAAATAAGTTCCAGCTTCAAGGAGCGTACGCTTAGGGATAAGACCTACTATTTCTGTACCCGTAACACGTATGCCACGGTTTTGTGCACAGCGACAAACCTCGTCAAAGGCTACGTGGAGAGGAGTAATATTGATGTCTGTTATATTCATTGACACCTGTGCTATTCCATACTCATCAATGAACCAGCCAATAGCCTTTGTAGCTTTCAACGTACCAGGTTGCATAATGACTTCACCCTTCTCATCCTTCATTGGCTTACCAACAGGCGAACCTCCTTCACGCATAGGACGACCTTTCTCTCTAACATCGAATGCTATTGCGTTGGCACGGCGTGTAGAAGTTGTATTGAGGTTGAAGTTTGTTGCAATCAAGAAATCACGTGCACCGACTGCTGTACAGCCTGTTCGTGCTAACTGCTCATCCCATTCACGTGCACCATAGTCTGGTGCCTCTGCTGGTTCTGTCATACGTTGTGGAAGTCCTTCATACTCTCCTTTACGACAAATAGCTAAGTTCTTACGCTCTGGAGTCTTCGCTGCAGCTTCGTAGCAATAGCAAGGAACTTGCAACTCATTGGCGATACGCTCTGCCAACTGGCGTGCCAACACAGCACACTCCTCCAAAGTAATACCTGCAACAGGGATAAGTGGACAAACATCCGTAGCTCCCATACGAGGGTGAGCACCATGATGCTGCCGCATATCAATAAGCTGTGCAGCCTTCTTCACGCATCGGAAAGCAGCTTCAACAACTACTGATGGTTCGCCAACAAAGGTTACAACCGTACGATTAGTTGCTTCTCCTGGGTCAACATCCAGCAATTTAACACCTTTAACGCTTTCTACTTCATCAGTAATCTGCTTGATTACGTCTTTGTTTCGTCCTTCACTAAAATTAGGAACACACTCGATAATCTGTTTTTCTCGTGCCATATATAATTAAGATAGGTTTAAACAATGATTGTTTAGGTTTCGAGTGTAAAAATACAAATTAGTTTTTGTAATTCAAAACTTTTGATGTAAAACTATCAAAACAAACTTTATATGTTCCTTTTTTAACCGTAAATAGGCACGTAAAAGGGTCATAATTCGAGTCGTATATGTACTTATTAAATAAGGAGATAAGTAAGAATAAAATAGAAGAGATATGTATTCTTTTCTAAAAGAAGATTATGACTTACATTTATTTTCATGACTGGAAGAATTTATTTTCATGAAAAAAAATAATTATCTTCATGAAAAAAAATATTTCTTTTCATGAAGATAATTCAGAATAAACAGTTCCTTTTCTTTAGCTTATCGTCCTTCGTCTACGATAGGATACAGTTCAATGAACTCACCTTGGTGCTTCTTACCATCATTGATAACGGCTGAAATCTTCTCACTGACTACGTCTATCGAATGCGCACCAGGCCCTGTATAATGATTATTCAAGTCGGTAGTCGTTGCACCAGGATGTATATTGAATATCTCAACAGGTAAGTTATTCTTCTCAAACTCCATGGCCATAATACTGGTCATTGCGTTCTGCGCTGCCTTACTGGCTACATACGCCATTGGATGCCAGTAGGGACTCACCTCAGAAGGCACAGTGATGTTTACAATTCGCCCTTTGTTGGCTACGAGTAAAGGAACAAGTGCCTTTGTCAAGCAGAATGTTCCGATGTAGTTTACTTGTATCGTATCGGTCACATCATGCATGGCTGAATCATAACTTGCCACTTCCATGTTGCCAGGAATACCTGCATTGTTTACCAAAAGTGCTAAGTCATGATATTTCTCTTTCACTTCTTTTGCTGTTTGTTCCAATGACTTGTTGTCTGAGAGGTTGACATATTGCCAGCCTATTACGTCTACGCCTTCAGCCTTCAATGCTTTTACAGCCTCCTCGGCACGCTCATTATTACGTGCACCAACGATTACTTGCCAGCCACTCTTACCTAAAAACTTACAGATACCATAGCCAATACCCTTGTTGGCACCTGTTACCAATACTTTTGCCATATTTGTTTTTTTATATTTATCGGTGTGATACTTTTGCTGCAAAGATACATTATTTTATTGATAGAATATACTTTAACGATGATATATAATTACGAAAAAGAGCTTATTCTGTATATAATATCCTCATAAATCTCCTTTACATTAGTCTTTATAATCCTCAATTATTCTTTTATACAGTTTTTTTTACGTATCTTTGTGCAAAGAATTCGTCTATATTTAATTATTAATAGTATAATCTTATGAGGTTATTTAAGTCTATGATGCTTGCTACGTTAGCAGGACTCGCACTTTCTTCCTGTATTAGAGAAGAAGCATTAAATGCGGAAGCAGATATTACAGATGTTACGGTTGACGGTACAACACTTGTCCGTAAGCCTGTTATAACAAATAATGAAGTAATTTTCTATGTTAATGGATGGGAAGACCTATCCCACTTGGCACCCAAGTTTCATGTTACAGAGGGTGCAAAGATTGAACCAGAAAGCGGTACGGCATTAAACTTTACACAGCCTCAGAGCTATACAGTAACCTCTCAAGATGGACAATGGAAGAAGACTTATAAGGTGTCATTTGTGAGTAATGATGTTGCAACCGACTACCATTTCGAGACGCTCAAGGTTGATTCAACCAATAAATATAATACTTTCGTTGACAAAACAGCTGATGGTAACCTTGCAGAGTGGGGTAGTGGTAATGCTGGTGTATCCTTCCTTATGGGTGACAGCAAGGCTTCTGAATATCCAACAAGCCAAGCAGAAGAGGGTTATGTGGGTAAGTGTTTGAAGCTGACAACTGTTAGTACGGGTTTCCTTGGTGCAATGTTCGGTGCTCCGATAGCTGCTGGTAACCTCTTTACAGGTGATTTCCAAATTGATATGGGTAACCCTGCAAAGTCAACTCACTTTGGTCGTCCATTCTATAAGATGCCTAAGGAGTTGATTGGCTACTATA
This sequence comes from Prevotella jejuni, assembly GCF_900187995.1. Classification (GTDB taxonomy): domain Bacteria; phylum Bacteroidota; class Bacteroidia; order Bacteroidales; family Bacteroidaceae; genus Prevotella; species Prevotella jejuni. Next base: position 115,000 of record NZ_FZNZ01000001.1, on the reverse strand, counting down.
AATATAAGGCTGGCGAAAAGTTCCAAGATAAGGACAAAAAGGAGATTAAAGGTCGCAAGGATAGTTTGGCTATTTACGCAGTACTCTTTGAAACAGGCGATGGGGTAGAGTTTCTCGATGGTACGAACTCACTAACCAGTGACCGTATCGTCCTCCTTGCGCAACTTAAAGATGCAAAGGAGACTAATGACTGGACACGTTTCTCGATCTCATTCGAACCTGTAGCGGGTCGCACAATAGACAGTGAGAAATTGAAGAATGGTAAGTATAGCCTTGCAATCATCATGTCGTCAAGTAAGGATGGTGCTTTCTTCAATGGTGCAGTGGGTAGTACACTCTACGTGGATGAACTGAAATTGTACTTTGAGTAATAATGATTTGGAGTTGACAAGTAAACGAGTTCAATAGTTTAAGAGTTGACACAAAGATATTAAAGATAAAATAAAACAAATGAAACAACATATTATTACGGTTGTAATCGCAGCAATGAGTTGCACAACAACGGTCTTTGCACAAACAGACCGCACTTCTTCACTAAGTAGTGCAGAGCAGAATGGATGGGAGTATGAGGTGAAAGCGGGTGTAAACATTGGTGGTGCGTCTCCTCTCCCTATGCCAGTAGAAATCAGAAAGATAAGTAGTTATAGTCCAAAGTTCAATGGAACGATAGAAGGAACAGTCACTAAATGGCTTGGAAAAGACCAGAACTGGGGTGTATCTACTGGTTTGAAGTTTGAAGAGAAGGGTATGATAACAGATGCTAATGTGAAGAACTATAGCATGGAAATCCTCAATGACGGTAATCGTGTAGCTGGTTATTGGACAGGTTATGTGAAGACTAACTACAACTCAACGCTTCTCACAATCCCTGTCATGGCGAACTATCGTTTTAATGACCGTTGGAAAGTACGTGCAGGACTCTACTCTTCTATCAAGTTAGATGGCCAATTTACGGGTCATGTGAGTGATGGCTATTTGCGCGAAGGTACTCCTGTTGGTGAGAAACTAACTTTTGCTGACGGCAACACAGCTTCGTACGATTTCTCATCTAATCTTCGTCACTTTCAATGGGGTGGTCAGTTAGGTGCAACATGGCGTGGTTTCAATCACTTCACAGTCAATGCTGACCTCGCGTGGGCTTTTAATAACATCTTTGAAAGCGACTTTAAGACAATCAGCTTTGGACTTTATCCCATCTATCTTAACATCGGATTCGGGTATCGTTTTTAGTATTCTGAATAAGAGATAAATAGGAAGGCTCAGTCGACAACATCCTCGTTTGTCTACTGAGCCTTCCTATTTTTGATATATGTATATCTTTATCTCGCAATATGTTCCAATTCAACAGCCATCTCTTTCTGTAGTTCTTTTGCCTTTGCAGCAGCAACTTCAGCAAAATCGTTATCAGTGCTTGCGTAGATAATACCACGTGACGAGTTCACAAGCAGACCACAGTCTTTTGTCATACCATACTTACAAACCTCCTGTAAACTACCTCCTTGAGCACCAACACCTGGTACCAAAAGGAAATGGTTTGGGGCTATACGGCGGATATCCTCAAACATCTTGCCTTGTGTCGCACCTACTACATACATGAGGTTCTCGGTTGTTCCCCATTCTTGTGACTTCTTTAATACTTTCTCAAAGAGGCGTTCTCCCTGTTTATCTTCGATCAGCTGGAAGTCATGACTACCTTTATTACTTGTCAATGCGAGCAAGATAACCCACTTCCCATCATACTCAAGGAAAGGTTTCACACTGTCTTCGCCCATGTAAGGAGCAACGGTAACAGAGTCGAGGTTATACTCCTCGAAGAATGTCTGGGCATACATCTTTGATGTGTTACCAATGTCACCACGCTTAGCATCCGCAATGATAAAGTGGTTTGGATGGTTCTCCTTTATATATTGAATAGTCTTCTCAAAGGCTAACATACCTTTTAAGCCATAGCACTCATAGAAGGCAAGGTTAGGCTTATAGGCTACACAATAAGGTGCAGTAGCATCAATAATTGCTTTGTTAAAAGCAAAGATGGGTTCATCCTCGTTCTTTAAGTGTGCAGGAATCTTGTTTATATCAGTGTCAAGTCCTACACATAAGAATGTCTTCTTTGTGAAGATTTCGTTGATTAATTGTTGTCTATTCATAAAGGTTGACTATTATTTCGTTTATCAAAAGGGGTCTATAAATACTTATCAGTAGTTTTATATGGAGTGAACGACTCTTACGTCTGTTAATATCAAGTTATAACTAATTACGAGCCGTTCACTCCTTATACTTTTTATAATCTATTTCTGTGATGTGTCCTATTGTTAAGCCATAATGTTCTTATCCTCAACAGGCTTCTTTGTATCGCTTCTCACGTACAAAACGACCAAGAAAGAACCGATTATTGGGGCAATGCTTGTAGCAATAACCATTCCGATACTATCAATACGAGAGAATGATAATAAAAGTGCTGTAGTACCTACAGACATACAAGATGCTATTACTGCGAATATTATTGACACTAAGAACTTCCGTTCCCTTTTAACGGGTGCAGTGCCGACAGCGGTCACAACAAATATACTATACTTGATAAGTATGAAGACACTGTTAACTATAATACTTATAACCCCGTATTCATCAAAGTTTGATAATGCAAGTTTAACAGTGAAATTGTATGCTATATGAACCATAAACATAGCAAGAAAGGCTATTGGTAATACCAATACCCATCTAAGTGCAGGGCTCAAATTACTTACAAGACGCAAGTCATAGTTGCTATCAAACTCTAACTTACTACCACTTTTTGGCTTTTCTTCTGTATTCATATTTATCTATTATACTTGATTATAACTCTGTTTCCTTCAGCTTCTCAGCATTCTCAGCAACTGTCAAAGCGTCAATCATATCTTGAATTTCACCATTCATGAAACCTTGAAGGTCGTGGGTGGTGTAGCCGATACGGTGGTCCGTGACACGTCCCTGTGGGAAGTTATAAGTACGAATCTTGGCACTTCTGTCACCAGTTGAAACCAATGTCTTACGACGACTTGCGATATCATCAACATACTTCTGGTGCTCGTGGTCATAGATGTAAGTATAGAGACGACTCAACGCACGCTCTTTGTTCTTTGGCTGATCACGTGTCTCGGTACACTCGATAAGGATTTCTTCTACCTCACCAGTGTTAGGGTTCTTCCAAGGATAGCGTAGGCGTACACCAGACTCAACCTTATTAACGTTCTGACCACCAGCACCACTGGAACGGAAAGTATCCCACTTGATATCGCCTTCATTGATATTTACTTCGAACTTATCGGCTTCTGGCAATACTGCTACTGTCGCTGCTGATGTGTGCATACGGCCCTGTGTCTCTGTAGCTGGTACACGCTGTACACGATGAACACCCGATTCATACTTTAAGGTACCATAGACATTGTCGCCTTCGACGGCAAAGTCAATCTCTTTAAAACCTCCAGCAGTACCTTCAGAAACGGAAGTGATAGAGAGCTTCCATCCCTTCTTGTCACAGAAACGCTTGTACATATTAAAGAGATCACCAGCAAAGAGTGCTGCTTCATCGCCTCCTGCACCACCGCGAATCTCCATCTGAACATTCTTAGCGTCCTCTGGGTCTTTCGGTACAAGCAGTAATTTAATTTCTTCTTCAAGCTTAGGTTGAAGTTCCTCGTTCTCTGTCAACTCCTCACGTGCCATCTCTTTCATTTCGGCATCACTCTCATTAGCAATGATATCCTTTGCCTCTTTGATAGTAGTAAGACAGTTGATATAACGACGACGAGCATCCATAATGTCACCCAGGTCCTTATACTCCTTTGTTAACTTTACATAACGTGATTGGTCAGCAATGACATCTGGGTCGGTGATAAGTGTTGAAACCTCTTCGTAACGGGCCTCAAGACCGTCGAGCTTCTGTAATATATTATTGTTATCTATCATAATCTTTTTGGGAATATAATTATATTTCTTCTGTAAACTCTTCTTCGCTTATTGGAATATGTTTGTCTCTACAGTATTTTTGTATATCTCCATCCAACTTTGGATATTTATCACAAATGTTTTCTAATGCAGCTTTAGATGCCGTAAAATGCTTCTCGTCTGCTGTTAAAGCGGCCTCAACTGATTTAATGAAATCCTTAAAGGGTGGATTAATCTCGCTAAGTTTACTAACTGTCTTAAAGTCTATTTGTCTATCTTTAGCTTCAAACCAGACTTGACTCTCGTACGGATTGGCTTTTAGTAGGATGAAACCTATACCAAAAGAATGGTTAAGACGGGCAAGCTCATCTTTAAGTTCTTCATTGATATCAAAAGCTACAAGGTATCCATTATTAGCCCAACTTGAATTAGAAACAGCTTGAAAGAAACATTTTTTTAGTTCATAATCATTATCTATTTTACGCTTTAATTCGTATGAATATAGCCGTAAAGACTCTTTCTTGCTTATTGCTTTAAATAATGAATTACTAATAGGATTTGTTTGTTCGACGAACTTTGCACCAATAATATCAGGATGTATCCATTTCTGATGTTCGTCATCTTTCTTAGACCTCTCGTGGAAGATGGTCTTTGCCATAATCCCTTGATGCTGTAGAAAACAGCACAGAAGAGGATGGAGGTCGCGCTCATGAAATGGAACATTAGGTATGGTGCTATCTTGAGTACGTGAGGTTGTTGTCTTACCTATATTCTTAGAATATTCACTAAGGTAATAGCAGTATATATTCTTCTCATTCTGATAACGTCCAATACGTGTATCTCCATTCTTAACCATTGTTCCCAAACAGGCAGACACAGTCGAGTCAGGTGTCTTTGCTTTACTATTAAACTTAAAGACTCCTTTATCTAATATGTTTTGATAGACTTCTCTTGCTATAGCTCCTTTAGGAAAATCCTTTAAACTAAGTAATATGGCTTCTTTTATTATCATAATAACTTAATATTCAAATGTGCCAAACTCACTCTTAATCGTTAAGCTACGCTTGCCTTCTTCGATGTGTCCAACAACTTGTGCATCAATGTTGAAATCCTTGCTAATGGCGATTACCTGCTCAGCAACCTCTGGACGAACATAGATCTCCATACGATGACCCATATTGAATACTTGATACATCTCCTTCCAATCGGTATCGCTACAATCCTTAATAGCACGGAAAAGTGGTGGTACTGGAAACATATTGTCCTTAACGACACGGCAGTTCTCGTTTACGAAGTGTAGTACCTTAGTCTGTGCACCACCTGTACAATGTACCATACCATGGACCTCTGGGCGCAACTCATCCAACAATCGCTTGATGACAGGGGCGTAGGTGCGAGTAGGGGAGAGTACTAACTCACCTGCATTAATTGGACTACCCTCAACAACATCAGTTAGTTTATACTTGCCACTATATACCAACTCTTCTGGTACTGCGTGGTCATAGCTCTCTGGATAGTTCTCTGCAAGATATTTAGCAAATACATCATGACGTGCAGAAGTCAAACCATTGCTACCCATACCACCATTGTAGCGTGTCTCGTAGGTAGCTTGACCCGTAGAAGAAAGACCTACTATCACATCGCCTGGACGGATATTTGCATTGTCAATAACATCCTCACGACGCATACGGCAGGTAACAGTTGAATCCACAATAATCGTACGAACAAGGTCGCCAACATCTGCTGTTTCACCACCAGTAGGGTAGATGCCGATACCCATCTTGCGCATATCGGCTAAGAGTTCATCGGTTCCATTGATGATAGCAGAGATAACCTCGCCTGGTACAAGCATCTTATTACGACCTATGGTTGAACTAACAAGAATATTGTCTACCGCACCCACACAGAGTAAGTCATCTGTATTCATCACGATAGCGTCCTGCGCAATGCCACGCCATACGCTTAGGTCGCCTGTCTCCTTCCAATACATGTAAGCTAAAGCAGACTTCGTTCCGGCACCGTCAGCGTGCATAATATTGCAATACTCTGGGTCTCCACCGAGAATATCAGGGATTATCTTACAGAAAGCCTGTGGGTAAAGACCCTTATCAATGTTCTTGATGGCATTATGCACATCTTCCTTAGCAGCACTTACGCCGCGCATCATGTATCTGTTGTCCATATCTTTTAAAAGGAGTTTTGTCGTGCAAAGGTAGCTAATATTTGTTGATTATAAGTTGAATTAAAGCATAATTTTCAGGTAAAAGAGGCCTTTTGTGACTCTATAAAAGACTTATCAACTTCCAAGGGTGTTTTAGTGTCCAATCTATGAGAGATTTGTTTGGATTAAATGGAAGCAACATTCTTTAGCTTAGAGCGTCTGCTTTTATAGGTTAGCTAACTTTTCCTCAGCACGCTGAAGGTCTTCTGGCGTATCAATACCGATTGTTTCTACATCCGTAAGGCCTACCTTTATCTTATAACCATTCTGTAACCAACGTAGCTGTTCGAGGCTTTCTGCCAATTCAAGAGTTGACTGTGGAAGCTTACTAATTTCCATTAACACCTCAGTACGGTAAGCATAGAGTCCGATGTGTTTAAGATAAGGGAAATGAGAGAGCCATTCCTCATGTTCTTTCCCACGTACAAAAGGAATAACTGAACGTGAGAAATAAAGGGCATAACCATCGTTGTCGAGTACTATCTTAGGCGAATTAGGATTTTCCACAGCCTCCATTGATTCAAAAGGTTTACCGAGTGTTGCTATCTGTGTGCGTGGGTCATCAAAACACTGCATGACTGTCTCGAGTTGACTTTTCTGTATAAATGGTTCATCACCTTGTATGTTAATAACAGCATCAAAGCCTCCACCCACCTTTTCGAGGGCTTCACAGATTCTATCCGTACCACTCTTATGGTCACTCCGAGTCATAATGGCCTTACCACCAAAAGCCTCTACAGCATCATAGATACGCTGGTCATCGGTAGCGACAAAAACATCTTCCATCATACTACTTACTTGTCTGTAAACATGTTCAATTACAGGTTTTCCTCCAAGTATTGCAAGAGGCTTTCCTGGAAAGCGTGAAGAACTATAGCGAGCAGGGATAATTCCAATAAATTTCATACGTCTTTCTATCCGTTTAAGTTATATATATTATCTGTTAAACTTATCAGTATGCGCAAATGTAGTAAATCTTTATTAAAAAGGCGATGACTTCCTGACTTATTTCCTTTAAAATTACTAAATTTGTTGGCATGATAAAAGTAACATTAATTGGGGCTGGCAATCTCGCTACACAGTTAGGTAAAGCACTCAAAAAGGCTGGTATTATCATCAACCAAGTGTATAGCCGTACTGAAACATCTGCCAAGATGCTGGGTGAACTGCTTGAGACCGAGTGGCTAACAGATATCACGAAACTTCGTGACGATGCAGATATATACATCCTTTCGGTGAAGGATAGCGTTCTCTGTGACTTGATTTCAGAGGTTTGCAAGGGTAGGGAAGATAAGTTGTTCCTCCATACAGCAGGCTCTATGCCCATGAGTTGCTTTGAAGGGAAGACGCAGCATTATGGCGTATTCTATCCTATGCAGACGTTCTCGAAGGCAAAAGATGTCAATTTTAAGACTATCCCAGTGTTTATAGAAGGTAATTCTACAGCAACTGAGGATATGATTAGGAAATTTGCCAATAGACTTTCTCAACGAGTGATAACGTTGTCTTCTGCTGATAGAAAGTATCTACACTTAGCTGCAGTATGGGCTTGTAATTTCACAAATTACTGTTACACCGTAGCTTCCGACATACTTGGTGAACATGGTATCCCCTTCGATGTCATGTTGCCATTGATTAATGAGACAACAGAGAAGCTACAAACACTTAGTCCGAAAGCGGCACAAACCGGACCGGCTGTACGTGGAGACAAGAATGTGATGAGCCAACAGTTAGAGTTGATGAGACACAACGCTGATTTACAAAAGCTTTATCAAATGCTTTCAAAAGGGATTAATCCAATGGTGGATAATCTCATTTTAGACAATAAAGAAGATTAAAAGCAAACTTAAATAGCTAAGTGTAACTACCTATAATTATATTACTTATATCATAACTTTATTATTCTTGATTATATGATAAACTACGATTTACAGAAGATAAAGGCTGTTGTCTTTGATGTCGACGGTGTTCTGTCTGCTTCTACCATTCAGATGGACGACAAGGGTGACCCACTACGTACGATTAATATCAAAGATGGATATGCTATTCAGTTAGCTGTAAAGCATGGCATACAGCTTGCTATTATGACAGGTGGGCATAATGAGAATGTTCGTTGGCGTTATGAATATCTTGGAGTGAAGGATATTTATATTAACTGTTCGATGAAGATACGCACATGGGAGGAGTTTCTTAAGAAGTATGAGCTGCAGGAAGATGAAATCATCTACGTTGGTGACGATATTCCAGACTATGAAGTTATGAAACGTGCAGGCTGCCCCTGCTGTCCTAAAGACGCTTGTGCTGAGATTAAAGAGATATCAACTTATATCAGTGACTGTAAGGGTGGACAAGGAGTAGCACGTGATATACTTGAACAAGTGATGAAAGCTCAAGGTAAATGGGTGCTGAATGAGAAAGCTTTCGGTTGGTAAATAGATGATAATGAAGCATATTATACTTGCGAGTAATTCGCCACGTCGACGTGAACTATTAGCTGGGTTGGACTTAGACTTTGAAGTGAAAGTACTGCCCGACATAGATGAGTCCTATCCAAAAGACCTACCTGTAGCAGAAGTGGCAGGCTATATCTCTCGTGAAAAGGCAGACTCCTATCGAGCTTTGATAGGGAAGGACGACCTTGTTATAACGGCCGACACGGTTGTGATAGTTGGTAATGAAGTACTTGGAAAGCCTAAAGATGCGGATGAAGCACGGCGTATGCTTCATCTTATCAGCGGTAGAACGCATCAGGTCATTACGGGTGTTTGTTTGTTGACTACCGATAAAGAACATTCATTCTCAGTGACAACTGATGTCACTTTCAAGCAGCTCTCTGATGATGAAATTACTTATTACATAGAGCATTACAAGCCTTTCGATAAAGCAGGAGCCTATGGTATACAGGAATGGATTGGGTATATTGGAGTCACATCCATCAACGGCAGTTATTTTAACGTGATGGGATTGCCTGTGCAAAGGTTATGGGAAGAAATAAAGAAGATATGATATGAAGACTATTCTCATCCTTGTCGGGAAAACACAGAGCAAGATATTTAAGGTTGGCATAGACGACTATGTCAGTCGTATTGAGCATTATATGCCGTTTAATATTACGACAATTCCAGAATTGAAAAATACGAAGAGCCTTTCAGAAGACCAGCAGAAACAGAAGGAAGGTGAACTGATCTTGAAGGAAATTCAGCCTTCAGATACTGTCATATTATTAGACGAGCATGGTGCAGAATACCGTTCTGTTGAGTATGCGAATTGGTTGAAACAAAAGCAAAATACGGCTCGCAGACTTGTTTTCATTATTGGAGGACCGTATGGATTCTCGTCAGATATCTATGCACGGGCCAATGAAAAAATATCATTATCACGTATGACTTTCTCACACCAAATGGTCAGACTCATCTTTACAGAGCAACTTTATCGAGCATGTACAATTATTAAAGGTGAACCATATCACCATGAATAAATGCCTCTTTGAGCATTACGAAATTTCAAGAAAGGCCTTTCTTGAAATAATGGCAGTTATGATAAATAGGGCATGTAGATAGTTTGTTTATTCATTCATGGTGCGTTATATCAATATTAAAAAGGTAAGTTTTATAATCAGCAAAGAAATAACAAAATACATCGGAAAGGCCATTACTAAACATATTCAGTCCTTTCTACCTATAGTTTGGCTTTTTGTTATCCCAAGTACAAAGGTCATTACTGAGAATATTCAGTTTTTTCTACCTTATATATCAGTAATTGTATTCAGTTTATCTATTCGTTTTATCAATGTCTGCAACAAGTAAATCAACTACAAGAACATACATAGCCATAGACCTTAAATCGTTCTATGCCAGTGTAGAATGTGTAGAGCGTGGACTCGACCCATTGACGACTAACTTAGTTGTTGCAGATAGAGAACGAACAGAAAAGACGATTTGTCTTGCCGTATCTCCGTCACTCAAGGCACATGGCATACCTGGGCGTGCACGCCTCTTTGAGGTCGTTCAGCGGCTAAGAGAAGTCAATGAAGAGCGTAGAAAGGCTGCTGGTAAAGAGTTTACAGGTAAGTCATATAGCGTAAAAGAGCTTGAACAACACCCTGATTGGGAGATTGACTATGTGACAGCCTTACCTCGTATGTCACACTATATCAGGCATAGTGCAAAGATCTATAATATCTACTTACGTTACATCGCACCCGAAGACATACACGTATATTCGATAGATGAGGTCTTTATCGACGCCACCGCATATCTTTCAAGCTACCAAATGACAGCTCACGAATTGGCTATAAAGATGATACGTGAGGTCTTAAGCGAGACGGGAATCACTGCAACAGCAGGGATAGGTACGAACATGTATCTTTGTAAGATTGCCATGGATATTGTAGCGAAACATATTCCTGCTGATAAAGACGGGGTTAGAATTGCTGAATTAGACGAAGAAAGCTATCGCAAAAAACTCTGGGACCATCGTCCCTTAACCGATTTCTGGCGTGTAGGAGGAGGTATTGCACAACGTTTGTCGATGTATGGTATAGACACAATGGGTAAGATAGCACGTTGTTCTATTCATCAAGAAGAATTGTTGTATAAGCTCTTCGGTATCAATGCAGAACTACTCATTGATCACGCTTGGGGATGGGAACCATGCACAATGGAGTTAGTTAAGGCTTACAGACCAGAGAACTGTTCGATGAGTAGTGGTCAGGTGCTTCAGGAAGCCTATACTTATCGCAAGGCAAGGGTCGTCGTCCAAGAGATGGCTGACGCTATAGCGTTAGACTTAGTAGAGAAACGTTGCGTGGCAGACCAGCTTGTCTTGTCCGTAGGCTATGACCGTGAGAGCCTTACCACACCTACTGGTCGCGAATATACTGGTCCTGTATCCTTTGATAGATATGGTAGGAAAGTTCCCAAGAGGGCTCATGGTTCTATCAATCTCCATCGTTACACCTCTTCGTCACGACTGATAGGTGAAGCTATCCTTAGGGTTTATGATGATATTACAGACAAACGATTATTAATAAGAAGACTGAGCATCTCAACCAATCATGTTATCAGTGAAGACCTCTTAAAACAGAAGACTGCTAAGCCGATAGAGCTTGACATGTTTACTGACTATGAAGAGGTAAAGCGGAAAAAGCAACTTGAAGACGCCGAATTGGCACGTGAACGTAAGATGCAAGAAACTATCTTAAAGATAAAACATAGATTTGGCAAGAATTCGTTACTTCGTGGTCTTAACTTCGATGAAGGGGCTACAGCAAAGGAACGGAACAAACAGATAGGAGGACATAAAGCATGACAGAGACTTACGATGACATCATTCATCTACCACATCATGTATCTAAAAGCCATCCACAGATGAGCCTTTACAATCGTGCAGCACAGTTTGCACCCTTTGCAGCTTTGACGGGCTACGAGGAAGCTATCATCGAAACGGCTCGGTTAACAGCTCCTAAAGTTGACATGATGGAGGACAATCAGCAGTTATTAGATAGAAAGCTCGCATTACTTTCTCATTCTTTAAGAGAACAGCCTACGGTCTCTATCACTTATTTTCAGCCTGATAAGAAAAAGACTGGAGGACAGTATCTTACCGTCACGGGAGTTATTAAATGTATTCGTGATAGTGAACGTGTCATTCTTATGGCTGATGGTAAAAGCGTTTCCATTGATACTATTATAAATATAGATGGTGATATCTTTTCTTCAGAAGAATACCCATCACCCGATGATGAGCTCTTTTAAAACCTATTACTATCTGATAAGAATTGCATGACTATATCCTTATCGCATCTACGTTTTATCTTTAGCGTCCTCACACACCTTATATTATAATAGAGAATAGGGGCGAAAGCATTCTCTTTCCCCCTACTCTTCTCCCCCTATCCTACCTTCCTATCTCTCCCGTATAATGAACTATTCGTCCCTCACTTGTCACCCCCTCGATGATAAGACGATAAGTTGAGCGATATTCGGCAGGAAAGAGCAGACGGAAAGACGCTCCTCGTAAGGAAGGTAACCACATGGGTGTACGTGCGTTAGGGGTGTAACCTTGTGGGATTTGATAGCCCAATGTCGTAAATGTCTTCGTATTTGTCAGTGGGACAGAAGCTGCTTTGAAATCTCCTTTCTTGGTCGTTACGGAGATAACTCCCATCCCTCCGATAGCTCCCCAGATAACTGTTGAACCGCCCTTAAAGACATCTACCCTCTCTACATCAGCCATTTGAATATTGTCTAAGTCGTAGTCTTCATTAACAAATATACCGTCTATGGCGATTGCGGCCGGTCGCCTTCCTCCCACAGTAAAACCACCTCTAACGTAACACTTCCCAAACTCAACCGTCACACTGGGCACTCTGCGCAGTAGCTCATGCAGACAAGTAGCGCCAATGCTCTCGATGTCACGCAATCCGAAGGAGAAATCAGCGGTTCGAGAATAGGCATCTGAACGAGAGGAATAGGTGGGCTGATGACTAAAGACATTCACTTCCTCCATTTGAATACCGCCTTTTGGTAGCTCTAATGTTGCATCAACACGTGTTGTGTCATTGCTTGTCCATACGAAAGGAGGGAGTTGACCTTTATAGGAAGGGTACTCATCTTCATCTAACAGTAGTTTTACCCATGATTTCCCAGCCTTTGTAAATGCATTCAGAACATACTGTGTCCCTTCAGGAAAGTCTATCCCTTCAAATGAAAATCTCCCTTGTGCATCGGTCTTAGTCACAACATAAAAGCTTTTGTCGGGTGAGATGAGATTTACAACACCGTCTTTTATTGGTTTATGTCCTATCAACGTCTCTACTCGCCCACGTATCACAGCCGACTTTTCAACCCCTATTAATCCCTTCTTACATTCTCCTTTAATCACATCAGACATTCGGTATCGACTCCAATTACAATTATCAAGCAAGGAATCTGGCTCGCTCTCTAAACATACGGACGATGGTTCCTCTGGGCAATCAGCCTTATCCATATCAAATAATAGATGAGAGATAATATCCGACTGCCCTACTGTGTTGTCTACACCAGCATATTCTACACGTACTGAAACATCCATCGTCTCTCCTTCTCGCAAGCTATCAGCTTTAATAATACAAGGAATTTGATTGTTATTAAGCTTTTCGCCGTCTGTCCATCTTACTGAAATCGGACATAACTCCTTCTCTGGATATACGAACTTCAATCGTTCTGCTACCTTATTGAGTTTAGTGTCGAGTAGTTGGAATGAATAAATACCTCCTTGAGAAAGACTGTCATAACTCAAAATAACATCTTTCTCTTTACTTATCTTTCCAAAGTAAAGCGGGATGGAACGGCAGTGTACGAAGAGTCTATAGTCGTCCTCTGAACTATCAGATAGATTATCAATACTTACTTTAATTCCTTTCTTTAAGACATTGATTAATAAGTTTATACTGTTATTTGCCTCTTCTCTATTTAAGCTATTACTATACTTAGAAGGAGTCAACCTCCCATGCCCACCGATAAAGATGCTTTTCATACTTTCATAACGACTAAGGTTCAGCATATTCTTCGTATAGCTACGCAACACATATCGCCCTTTCACCACACCTTCTGGGATGTCTATATGTCCTACAAAGCCCTGATCGCTACGCAGTAAACGTACTCTTTTTACAACCAAACGCTCTGGATTAAGCAGTTCCACATATACATAACGACTGATACTATCTGCCTGATGGACCACCGCATTAACTAAGAAGACCCGCAGATGTATTCGTTGTCCGGCTTGATAACTTTCAGCATCAGTAAACACGTATGTCTTCTCTTGCGGATACAACTGTACTTGACGAAGTACACGACTCAACAAGACATTGTTTGTCTGTGCATACAATGATGTATGAAAGCATATTAGTAATATGACGAACAGTAGTTTTCTCATATAGATAGGCATCAGTAAATAAATATCTGCAATAGATTTTCAAGAATAAAGATAATCATCTGTAGAATTATATGCAAACTTACACAAAATTATTAAATAATTCAATTAAAAAAAGAAAAACCATACTCAACCATAGAAAATCCTTTTTTCTTTAACTTTTTAGGGTGCTCTCTGTGAGAAAAAGAGACTGTCTACGAGTCGTGAGATACAGACTTAGAGAGGTGAAAGGGTGCAGTCTTAACTCTCTCCACCCTCTTTTGCTCATTAGACCAATGATAATTCGTCAATATTTTTCGCCCTTCATGGAAGTAGTACACGCCCTTTAAGGATCAAGAAAAGGCCTAACAACCTTCAAGAACATGCCCTTCTTGCATGTAGAAGACGCCCTTCTTGGAGCAAGAAGAGCATGTTCTTCAACGCTACTTATAATATCCTGATTTATTGAAAGTTATAAACTTGTTTTCAAGGGATTATATACTCAAATATACAGGACGTTCAATCCAATTTTATGTAATGATTTTTCATAGCCTTACTAATTATCCTGATGTATCGAACATCAACCATTATCTCCTCTTTAGAGATACTGACAAGTATAGTAGTGTTCGACCTTCTCTCATAAAGAAATGGTCTCTAAGATATAAAAGGAATATCTGGAACATCAACCGAAAAGCCAAATAAGCCTTATGATTGCCGTGATAAAGAGAAGAAAAAGCCACTAATGACCAACTTAAAAAGAGAACATGTTTATCAGAAAACAAGACTATCAACGATTTAAGCGACAATACCAATGATGCGAATTGTAGCCCTTTGCAGTCTAATAATCAAATTGACTCAAAAGGTTCTGTGCTTATACTACCCATATTACAGAAACATTTAGTAAATTTGCAAGTCAATAGGTAGGTTCTTACTATTGGTAGACAAAGATTGTTGGCATAGTCGTTTGTCATCGAGAACAATACTGACATAAAGGCCTACAAATAACAATTAGAGAAGAGAAAACAATGATATATCCCAAAAACTTTGAACAAAAGATAGGCTTCACAGAGGTGCGTTCACTCCTGCGAGCACGTTGCTTATCGCCTTTAGGTAAGGAACAAGTTGACGCAATGGCCTTTTCTACTGACGCTACTCAGGTGAACACCTGGATGGAAGAGATTAGAGAGTTTCGTAGAATACAAGAGGGACAAGACGACTTCCCCTTAGATAATTTCTTTGATGTACGTGAGAGTGTTGCGCGAATACGCTTGGAAGGAACTCACATGGAGGTGGATGAGCTCTTCGATCTGAAGCGTTCTTTAGAGACAATCATCGCTATTGTCAACTTTCTGAGCCGTGGAGAAGACACTGAACAAGGCGAAATACGTCACTACTACCCTGCTCTCTACAACCTTGCAGATGGTGTAGCAACCTTCCCACTACTTGTACAACGTATCTCACAGATTATCGATAAGTTTGGTAAGATGCGTGATAACGCCTCACCCGAACTACTCCAAATACGTCGTGAACTTGCCCATCTCGAAGGGAGTATATCACGAACACTATACGGAATACTACGTGCTGCACAAGGAGAAGGACTGGTTGAGAAGGATGTCACGCCTACGCTGCGTGACGGAAGACTGGTTATTCCAGTCGCACCAGGCCTGAAACGTAAGATTTCGGGTATTGTTCATGATGAGAGCGCAACTGGTAGAACGGTTTATATCGAGCCTACCGAGGTCGTGGAAGCCAATAACAAGATACGAGAACTTGAGAATGAGGAGCGAAGAGAGATAATTCGTATCCTCACAGACTTTGCTAAAAAGGTGCGTCCAAACGTACGTGAGATTCTCGATTCCTATCATCTTATGGCCACAATCGACTTCATTCGTGCGAAAGCCGAGCTTGCTCGACTCTTCAAAAGCTATGAACCTCAGGTGGCAGAGACGCCTCACATTGATTGGATAAGAGCTATTCATCCCCTACTCCAACTGTCGTTAGAAAGGAAGCATCATGATAAGTTAAATGCTTCGTTACCAGTGAGAAGTAGCGAAACAGATAAAGTTTCTAATGAAGACGTTAATTCGCAAGATGATGAAACACTATTAGAAGAGGAGAACGAGACCCGTAACTTACCTTCAAGTGTTGTCCCCCTTGATATTCAACTCACCAAAGATAAGCACCTACTGATTATCTCTGGTCCGAATGCAGGTGGTAAGTCTGTATGCTTGAAGACGGTGGGTCTACTTCAGTACATGCTTCAATGCGGTCTTTCTATCCCTGTTGGCGACCGTTCAACAACGGGTATCTTTACGGATATAATGATTGACATCGGTGATGAACAAAGTATAGAGAATGACCTTAGTACCTATTCTTCTCACTTGATGAATATGAAGATGATGATGCGTCGTGCGTCAGACCGAACGCTAATACTCATTGATGAGTTTGGAACAGGTACCGAACCACAGATAGGCGGAGCCATAGCAGAGTCTGTTTTACGCCAATTTTGGAAGAAACATGCCTGGGCTGTGATTACAACTCACTATCAGAACCTTAAGCATTTTGCGGAGGATCACCCCGGAACAGCCAATGGTGCGATGCTATACGACCGTCATGAGATGCGCCCACTCTTTCAGTTAGCCATCGGAAGGCCCGGTAGTTCGTTTGCTATTGAGATTGCTCGTAAGACCGGAATACCTGAGGAAGTAATCCGTGATGCGGCTGAGATTGTTGGTTCTGATTATATTCAGAGTGACAAGTACTTACAGGATATTGTTCGAGACAAGCGTTATTGGGAGAACAAACGA
The DNA here is from genome assembly GCF_900187995.1 of Prevotella jejuni. Taxonomy (GTDB): domain Bacteria; phylum Bacteroidota; class Bacteroidia; order Bacteroidales; family Bacteroidaceae; genus Prevotella; species Prevotella jejuni. The sequence goes on along the minus strand of NZ_FZNZ01000001.1, from coordinate 98,155 downwards.
CAGACGATTCATAGCCATGAGAAGGAGTTAGAGAAACGTATCAGTCAATATGAAAAGGATATAGCTGCGCTCGAAAAGAGTCGTAAAGAGATTCTTAACCGTGCCAAGACACAGGCAGAAGAGATTATCAAGGAGAGTAATCGGCGGATAGAAAATGCTATCCGTGAAATCAGAGAGAAGCAGGCTGAGAAAGAGGAGACCAAGCGAATCCGTCAAGAACTGGCTGCATACGAAGCTGGACTGACGAACGCTGAAAAAGTAGATAAGGCCGATACGTCTAACAGAAAGAAGCTGAAAAGCAGCGGACTACTATCTGATGACGACTTTCAAAAGAAGGTTGATAAGATTAAAAGTCGCAAGGAACGCCACGAACAGCACCTGAAAGAGAAAGCTGGTAAGCAACAAGCTGCTGCCGAAGCATTGAAGAACGCCGTGCGTAAACAGCAAGGTGGAGGAGTCATTATGGCTGGAGATTCAGTGCGTATAAAGGGACTTACGAGTGTTGGAAAGGTGGAGTCTATTGAAGGAAAACAGGCGACTGTCATCTTTGGAGGTATGAGGACGAAGATGGCTGTTAGTCGTTTGGAACATGTTGATGCGGCTACCATTCAGTCTGAACAGCAACAGTTCCAAGCCTATAACTACAGTCGTGAGACACGTGAGACGATTGACAAGCATCGTAACCAGTTCCGTCAAGAGTTAGATGTACGTGGTATGAGGGCTGACGAAGCACTGAATCAGGTGCAACACTTTATAGATGATGCTATCTTGGTTGGCGCAAGTCAGGTGCGTATCCTCCATGGGAAAGGGAATGGAATACTACGTCAATTAATCCGACAGTACCTTGGCAGTGTTCCTAATGTCACTAACTATCGTGACGAACATGTACAGTTTGGTGGCGCAGGGATTACGGTTGTAGAACTATAAGGCGGTTGACAAGGAAACAGGTTGACGGGTTCACGAGTTGAATGCTTTATTATTTGATAGATAAAAGATATAGGCAATAAATTGAGAAGGCAAGCGTTAATATATTAATATGAACTACCTAAGGCTTTTACACATACTCCGCAAACAAAGACAGAGGCTTCTGTTAGTAGGCTGTGCTACGTTGATGCTGATGTCATGCGGTGTAGATAGAAATATAAAGAAAGGTGATAAGCACCTTTCCTTGGGCGAGTATTATGACGCTGCAACCCAATTCAAAACCGCTTATCAGCGTACATCCCCTAAGGATAGACGCCAACGTGGAGAGTTGTCATTGAAGATGGCCGATTGTTACAGCCGTATCGCATCCTCTCAACGGGCCATTGCTGCCTATAGAAATGCCATCCGATATAAACAAGATAATGGTGAGACACATAAAAGTCTGGCTGATAATCTGATGAAGGAAGGCAGCTACACGGAGGCTGTTAAGGAATATCAAATTGCATTGGATTCGATGCCTAACAATCAAGTCATTGCTCAATCGCTGCAAGCAGCATCATTAGCTGCGGGCATGAAGGAGCGTGGCTCGAAGTATATAGTTAAGCGTATGGACGTCTTTAACTCACGTCGACAGGACTACTCACCCATGCTCTTCGGTGATAAATACGACCAGCTTTACTTTACTTCAACACGAAATGAAGCCAAAGGTGACGACTTGAGCGGTATTACTGGTGCAAAGGCTGGGGACATCTTCCTTAGTGAGAAGGATGATAAAGGTAAATGGAGTGCACCAAGAGCGATAGAGTCTGCATTGAACACAGAGGCAGATGAGGGTACTCCTGCGTTCTCTGTAGATGGTAGGGAGATGTATATCACACAGTGTCTGACCGACCCCAGCAATCCTCGTTATGCCCAAATAGCAGTAAGTAATCGCTCTGATGCGGCGTGGGGAAAGGCTACTAAGTTGGAGATTAGCCGTGATACCCTATCAAGCTTTGCCCATCCTGCAGTCTCACCAGACGGTAACTGGCTCTATTTCACAAGTGATATGCCTGGTGGAAAAGGTGGTCTTGACATCTGGAGGGTACGTCTGACAGGGGGTACAACAGGAGGAGTTGAGAACCTTGGGGAGCCTATCAATACTCCAGAAGATGAGGAGTTCCCTACGTTCCGACCTAATGGCGACCTTTATTTCTCAAGTAATGGACATGGTGGATTGGGTGGTCTTGACATCTTTATAGCTAAGGTTGGCAATGATCATCATTATCACTTAGAACATCCAGGATATCCTCTTAACTCGCAAGGTGACGACTTTGGCATGACCTTCGAGGGCATTCATAACCGTGGTTTCTTCTCTTCAAACCGCAATGATGGGCGTGGTTGGGACCATATCTACAGTTTTGAACTACCTGAAATCATACAGACTGTGAAGGGATGGGTCTATGAAATGGATGGTTATGAACTGCCTGCTGCACAGGTGTTCATGGTCGGTGATGATGGAACCAACAAGAAGTTGGCTGTCAAAGGAGATGGTTCTTTTGAACAGGAGGTGCACCCTGGCGTCAATTATATCTTCCTTGCAACTTGCAATGGACACTTAAATCATAAAGAGGAGATAAAGGTCGGTAATACAGAAGCATCTGAGGTGCATACGCTTCAATTCCCTTTAGCAGGCATCAACGTACCTGTACTGATAGACAACATCTTCTATGACTTCGATAAAGCGACACTCCGACCAGAATCGGAAACGGCATTAAACACGCTTGTCAACCTTCTTAAGGAGAATCCAAACGTAACTATTGAACTCTCAGCACACACCGACTACCTCGGTTCTGATGCTTATAACAAACGTCTTTCACAGCGACGTGCAGACGCAGTAGTGGCTTATCTCACTGCTCATGGCATTGCTCGCGACCGCCTAACACCTGTGGGATATGGCAAGGAGCGGCCTAAGAAGATTCGTAAGAAGCTCACTGAGAAATACACATGGCTAAAGGAAAACGACGTACTAACCGAGGCTTTCATCAAGAAGCTCGATAAGGAAAAGCAAGAAATAGCCAATCAGTTGAACCGTCGGACTGAGTTTACGGTCCTTCGCACCACGTATGGCATGTTTGATGAGAAGGGAAACCTTAAGCAACAGCCCAAGACAAAGAAGAAGGAGAACCTCGATGATGATGGGACAATACTCATTGATATCCCTTAGCCAATCCTAAGAAGGAGACTGTCTACCACAAATTCCATCTGTCTACCAGCTGATTTGCTAACTTGGCATTACTCCTCTAAAAGCTCATAACAGCTTGTTATTGCACATGATAATATGATAAAAGATAAGACCCAACCTACCAAAGTATCACCTTCTACCTGTATCTCTTCTCAAGAAGAGCAAGAAGGAGAAGCTATAGAAAGGAGAACAATAACTCTTCCTTCCGCCTTTACGGATTACACCCGCAGTCTCTTTGGTGATAGCCTGTACCAAACATTCCTCAAAGGGTTGGAAGACACGCCTCCTGTCAGTATCCGTCTTAATCCTTTTAAGTTGGCTGAAAATACGCATAAAGTTAATCCACAGCTTCACCCTCAACCAATCCCTTGGTGTAAGGAAGGCTATTGGTTGGGAACAAGACCTAACTTTACGTTCGACCCACTACTCCATGCTGGGGTCTATTATGTGCAAGAAGCGTCATCAATGTTTCTATCTCATGCGTTGCAATACTACGTGAAACAGCCTGTTATAGCACTCGATCTCTGTGCTGCACCAGGTGGAAAAACAACCTGCGCACGCGCTTCCTTGCCCGCAGGGTCTATCCTTTTCTCTAACGAACCGATAGGAAAACGAGCACAGATATTGGCTGAGAATGTTCAGAAGTATGGTCATGAGGATGTTATCGTCACAAGTAACTATCCTCGAGAGTACCAGAAGTCTAAGCTTGCCTTTGATGTTATCATAGCCGATGTGCCCTGTTCTGGAGAAGGTATGTTCCGTAAAGACCCACAGTCAATAGCTGAGTGGAGCCCACAGAATGTGGAGAACTGCTGGCAACTACAGCGTAGTATCATTGCTGATATATGGGATAATCTGAAGCCGGGGGGGCTCCTTATTTATTCTACTTGCACCTTTAATGCACATGAGGATGAAGAGAATATAGCTTGGATACTCACCGAGTATGATGCTGAACTCCTCTCTCTACCTACAGAAAAGGCATGGAACATAACGGGATCGCTCATCGGCAACCCGCTTAAAGACGGTCGGGACTTCCCTGTCTACCGTTTCATCCCTGGCAAGACACGTGGAGAAGGAATCTTCATGGCCATCATTCGTAAACGAGTTGAGGATGAAGCACTTACAAAGGAGACTACGCTTAACATCAATAAAACACTAACAGATGCCCGCAAACACCTCCGCATCCTTTCGCATGGGGTGAAAGAAGGTACACTGAAGGGTAAGAACATTATCCCTGATCATACGTTGGCTCTCTCCGTCTCTGCGGACAAGTCGGCTTATCACCGTGTAGAAGTTGACTACCAGACAGCCATCGCCTATCTTCGCCATGAGGCTGTCGCACTCTCTACGGAGGCTCCACGTGGTATCGTCCTCCTTACTTATAAGGGCTATCCAATAGGCTTTGCAAAGAACCTCGGGAACCGTGCTAACAACCTTTACCCACAAGAATGGCGCATAAAGAGTACACATATCCCAGACGAGCCATCGGTACTTATCTAAAGAAATAAAGAACAAGACTTCGCTTGAAAACAATATACTCCCCAACATATCAGACTTAAATAGACAAATTATGCAACAATACTTAGACCTCCTCAACCGTATCCTTACAGAAGGAACACAGAAAGGTGATAGAACAGGAACAGGAACCTTGTCCATCTTTGGGCATCAGATGCGCTTTGACTTGCGTGATGGTTTTCCTCTGCTGACAACCAAGAAGCTTCATTTGAAGAGTATTATCTATGAATTACTCTGGTTCTTACGTGGCGACACAAATGTGCACTACCTCCAAGAACATGGTGTAAGGATTTGGAACGAATGGGCTGACGAGAATGGTGAGCTCGGTCCTGTCTATGGCCATCAGTGGCGTTCATGGCCTGACTATAAGGGTGGCACGATCGATCAGATTAAGAATGTAGTAGACATGATACGGCGTAATCCTAACTCAAGGCGCATGTTGGTCACTGCATGGAACCCAGCTGAGGTTGACGATATGGCTCTTCCACCCTGCCACTGTCTATTCCAGTTCTATGTTGCCGACGGTAGACTATCCCTTCAACTCTATCAGCGTTCGGCCGACAGCTTCCTCGGTGTACCTTTTAACATTGCCTCATACGCTCTCCTTCTACAGATGATGGCGCAGGTAACAGGACTTGAAGCAGGGGAATTTATACATACGACTGGGGACACACACCTCTACCTCAATCATCTTGAACAGGCTAAACTCCAACTGACACGTGAGCCACGTCCGCTACCAAAGATGAAGATTAACCCTGATGTAAAGGACATCTTTGACTTTAAGTATGAGGACTTCGAGCTGACTGATTACGACCCACTACCACATATCCCAGCAGTGGTTGCAGTGTAATAAACATTTCATAACACCTCCGAAAAGGAGGGAATGTAGACAAAAAGAGTTGGAACTTGATAGTAAGCTATGCTCTCCACCTTTCAGTATAATAAATTATATTAGTCAAGAACATCATATCCTTCACCAACGATAAATAGCCTTATCGCAACTACCCCTCCCTCAGAGGGAATGGAGAAGGACACTTATTACCATTATGGAAATAAACATCATCGCAGCAGTAGCAGCCAATCGTGCTATCGGATATCAGAACGATATGGTCTATTTCATTAGTGAAGACCTAAAGCGTTTCAAGCAATTAACAACAGGACACACCGTTATCATGGGGCGTAAAACCTTCCATTCACTCCCAAAAGGTGCGTTGCCTAACCGCAGAAACATTGTTCTCAGCAGAACAGAAACAGACTTCCCTAACTGCGATGTCTACTCTTCACTTGAAGAGGCACTAAACCATATCGGTGCAGAAGAACAAGCTTTCATCATTGGAGGAGCAAGTCTTTACAAGGAAGCACTCGCTATTGCTGACCGTCTCTACCTCACTGAGATAGCTGCTACACCTCCACAAGCTGACGTGTTCTTCCCTGAGTATAACGATGGCAAATGGGTTGTTGAATCACGTGAGTCACGTCCTGCAACTGACAAAAACCCCGCATACGCTTTTGTAAATTATGTAAGAAAATAGGTTTAGCCCTTTTAACACATGGAGTAAGAACACTTATATAGGCAAGAAGATTTATGAACTTGCCCTTATAAAGATGTCCGCAAAAGTTGTTGGATAGTTCATCTCCTACAGAGTCATAGATGATAGAGATGCCTATTCGCACACAGAAGAACCCATCAATAGCGTTACGACCGATAAAACACACCGATCACTTTTGCTAATCATGGTGGGCATGTCTGTGATAATATGTATCTAAATAGCCCTCTGAGGGATATTCTCTGTGTACAAAACGCTACGCTACTTTGTAAGTGAAAGATACATTCAATGAATCAAGAGACACAGATGTATAGAGGGAGAAAGGTGTCGTCTTAACTCTATCCCACCCTCTTCTATTCCTTAACCCTCCTACTATTCGTCAATATTTTTCGTCCTTCACGGAAGGAGTATATGCCCTTTAAGTATAAAGAAGACGCCCTTCTGCGTTCAAGAACATGCCCTTCTTACCCCAAGAAGAGCCTCTTCTTGATGCAAGAAGGGCATGTTCTCAAATGTAGTTTATAACAGACTGACTACTTGTAGGTTATAAAGTTGATTACAGTAGATATTCTACTCCTATTTAGAGCGTGTTCAACTCCACTCTATGTAATAATTTTTCATGATACTACAAGACTACAAAGGAGAATTATTATAAGCATTATAATAAGGTATAGTAAAGAACTAATAAACAATTCAGCCTCACTAATTAGAGTAGTGAGGCTGATAGTCTATATTCAAGTAAGCTTAGAATGGTAAGCCAATGGCTAAGTGGAAAGCCTGTGCATCCTTGAACTTTGAAATATTATAGAAGCCAGTCTTGCCCGTTTCATAAGGTACATGTAAGCCGACACCCCAATCCAAACGAAGCATGAAGTAACCAAGGTCGTAGCGTATTCCGACTCCTGTACCAAGCGCCATCTCCTTTAGAACATTCTTGAATCTAAAGTATCCCTCTGGTCTACCATCGTCATAATGCATCGTCCAGACGTTACCTGCATCAAGGAAGAGGGCTCCATAGAGTGAACCCACAAGATGAGGACGATACTCTACATTGCATTGAAACTTGATGTCGCCCGTCTGCTCGACGTATGAACGACGGCGTTGCGTAGAACGATAACGCCCTGGTCCAATCTGTCGGACGTTGAAAGCACGAATACTATTGGCTCCTCCAACATAGAACTGCTCTGTATAAGGTGCAAAACGACTGTTTCCGTATGCCCACAAGGTACCAACATTGACGTGAGCCGCAACACTGCTCTTCTCAGACAGACTCCATACTTTCGTCATATTGGCATCTATCTTGACAAATTGAGCAAATGGGTTCTTAAACAGTTTCTTGTCTTTTTCACTCCAATGTCTGCCAAATGCAGCATAACCAGCAGATAGGATGTTTGACGCTTCACTAACTGTTGTCCATACCTTGATAGGACTCTTATAGCGAGCTGGGCTCATGAAAGTATATTGAAAGAGCATCTTAGGGATGAACTGGTCGGCCAAAGAGACTTCAAGATATGGCACACTGTCAATCAATTCAAGATAACGATCGGTCACATTATGCATATACTCGTATGTTAACGTCAATGGAGAGAACGAATAACTATTACGTTCGTTTGGCTGCCACTGGTAGGTCAACTCCCCAGACACTACATGCCGCTTAAAATACTTAGCACGGTTTAAGACATCAACAGAGGCTTTGAGGGTCGTTGATGGTGTTGTGTAATAAGTACGAGGGACCTTAGGAACATAGACAAGTCCCTTTTCTGCAGCTGCAGCAATCTTCCTTTCTTCACGTGCCCAACGCTTTCTTGGCGGTGTGGCAAAAGGGTTGACGAGTCGAGGGAACTGTAGGCTGGCTTCTGCACCATACTCATAATTATTCAGTCCGAGCCGATCTCTGCCGTCATCATCGCTACTTGCCGACCATTCATACGAACCATGTAAACGTAAGTCGAACTTCTCACCACCACGAAAGACATTTCGTTTCGTCAAACCAACAATCGCCTCAGGACCATATCTACCACTGGTCTTTCCCTTACCGTAGGCTTCAATGTAAAAGTCGTAAGGCTTATCAAAGACACAATTAATGGTCATATCCAGAATACTACACGTGTCTGTCGTGTCACGAGGAGTAAAAGCAAAGTTCGTTGCAGCAAATACTCCACTACTGTTAAGCTGTTGCTGGGTCTTTTCTACCAGTTCGTTGTTGTAGACAGTACCAGGCCATATCTTCAAGTCATTGGTTATTGTGCGAAGACGGAGAGGCTTGTGCGATCCATTATAATTAACGATAATATCACGGAACCTACTCTGTCGAGAAAGAGAATCCATGAATTGACGCTGCAGATTGATAGTGATTGTACCTATATCCCACTTTCGTAAGACTCTATTACTTACTGAGTCAGCCATCTGCAGACGCATGGAAGCTAAGCCATAGGTGAGAGTTGTGTCGGCAAGATAGCTCGCATCGTTATTCTGATAATAATAGTAACCATTGTTACGGAATAAGTCTGTGATGCGTTTACGCTCCTGTTCGAGTGTCGAAACATCAAAGGCATCCCCTTTATGAATGATTGCTTTATCGAGATTAGCCCTTATCAAGCTGTCTGCCGTGGGTGGAAAGTTAACATAGCGAATGCTATCAAGTAGCCACAGACGCCCCATATCAACCGAATATTGCAACCGCATCTTCTTAGGATTACGCTGTGCAAGTTTCTCATAGGTTATCTTCCCATTGAAATAACCACGTTTGCGTAAGAGGTTCTCACCAACTGTGACATGTAAGTCGGGGGCTGTTGAGTTCATTAACACAGGTGTAGAGCCAAACGCACGAACCAACCATCGACTGAAGGAGGTCGTATCCTGTGAGAAAGCATTCCATATCCACAGACCAACAGGGAAAGGAGAACGCACGCTGGGACTGCCCATCCACGACGCATTTGGCTTAGTAGCAAGGACAACATCTAACTCACCCTTCACATCATTAAAGTGTTGGTTAGGCTGATAGTTACTGTATTTTGTCTTCTCCATGCCCGTGTATAAGTGTTCACCATCAGGGATTGCTGAGGTCGTACTACAGGCTACAAGTAGGGAAAAGAAAGCCATGAAAGAAAGTACTTTGGCAACCTTTCTTCTGCTTGTCAGACTATTATTGATTCTGTTTCTTCTCATTTACGAAATTAATTAATGAATCTCTCTTAGGCTTCTCTTGCTTAGGTACAATCAAAGGCGTATCGTCCTTGGAGCGGAAAATATCCTTAAAGTGACTCAACTTACGCCTCCACATGATGCCAACACCGAACTCCGACAAGTTACCTTCTAACCAATCGTATGCCTCACGTTCGTAATAAAGCTTCAAATACTTTGTTTCCTTCTGATTAAGACGGTATTCGAGAGAGAAGTTATCGAAGTAGGCTCCATTCTCTTCAGAGAACTGTGCGCCCGTTGACACACGTCCACCCATAATGATTCGTAGTCGATTATTCCACAAGCGCTTGGAGAACTTGAAGGTATAGTCGGTGTGTAAGTTACCATTCACATCGGCTGCACTCTCCATGTTGGCTGTTAAGTCGAGTCCCATAGAGTTGAGTGCCCTTCCTGTGATAGAGTTTACTTGGGTCTGCAAGAAGCTTGCTAATGCTCCACTCATCGCTGTATTAGGATTGGTAGAGTTCTCGCCATCGAAATACATGCCCGATGCTAACATCGTCACAGCAAGTTTAGAACGTTCCTCAACACCCTTAGTATTAAGAATATTCTGCATCTCTTGATCGTCAGGAGCGGTGATGATAAACTCAACTCCAGGCTTTGGGAATTGGCGAGTCAGGCTCACTCCACATTCAAAATCAACTATTCTTCCTCCTCCAGAACTATTTGTAACATTTGTCCTTACGCTCTCTGTCGCCGTAATATTTAGTGTTGGCTTCATCGGATCACCCGTGAACTCAAGATAACTTCCGCTCTTTATCGTAAAAGTACGGAGTGGTATCACTGGGAGAGAATATTTCATTTGACCATCACTCAACGTATATCTACCACGAACCTGTACTCCATTCGTAGGGTCATAGTTAAGAAGAAGGTTCCCACCACCCACGAAGTCGATATAATTAGACTGGTCAGGACTTAGCGCACAGAACACATGTGCCTGCTCATCTATGTCTACTACGAGTGCCATACTGAACCCTGTAATATCAGGACGCTTGATGATCTGCTTCGTTGAATCATTGAAATGAGTGAACTTAACGAGGTCGTTTAACTCGTCATCGGTCGCTAACGTGCCATCTTGCACTATGTAAGACACATCTGTATTATCCAATACATTGAGCTTACCAGTAAGCTGCAAGTTATTTAATAAGCCACTTATCTGACCAGAAAAGTCAACGAAAGCCTTGCCATATACCTGTGAACGAGCGTTCTTCTTTGCATCTATCACTTGGAAATCCTTAGCTTTTAATTCAGCATTAAGCATCATCTTATCAAGATTAGAGAAGTCTAAGTACCCTGATATATCAAGTGGAGAACCGTTATTAGCTATCATCTCGAAGTTCTCGAACTCTATGTGGCTATCTTTAATCCGTACTGGATCATCTGCGAAACGCATTTTTATACCATAGGGAGCACTCACCAAGTAGGAAGAGTCAAGGTAAACCTCACCATTAACATCCAATTTATTCAACGGACCCTTTACCTTCAACGTTCCTTCACCTACTCCTTCGAGGCCAACAATTTGGTCAGGAACAAAGCCATTGACGTAATTTAAAGGGAACTTGTTCATCTCTAAGGTTGCATCTAACTCTCCTTCTCCCTCATTCTTATAGGTTCCTGAGAGGATGCCGACCTCATTTCCATCTTGAGTTATAATACCATCAACATAGTGTGTACCGTCCCCTTTAGGCATATAAACGAACTGTGTGCCTACATCTCCCATAGGACAATTCTCGTAAATAAGCCGTTTAATGGTCATATCACTTGAAATTGTGAGTTCTTTCTCCGTCTGTACAAGGTGGTAATCACCATCGAGAGTACCCGACAACTTCGGTGCGAAGGGTAATACAGCAAACAAACTGCCCAACTCAAAGTGGTTCATTGACAGCGTTACATTCTGCAATGAGGCCGTATCATCATCCTCAGTAGAGACGAGCATACCCGTTCCGTCAGCCGCCTCCAAACGTAGATTAGCAGATAGACGACGGTCACGTCCAATATAGATATAATTAGAGTCATTGACAGCAAAGGACTTATAACCTAACACAGACTTAGGCGAAGTGATTGAGAGTTCTATTCCTCTGCGTTTCATAGCAGCCTGCATAGCCAAGTCGAAACCTGTCTTTCCATCCTTATCAAGGATTGTTGCATGTGTTTGTAAGCCGTGTTCATAGAGCGCACCCTGCAGGTATCCATGATAAGGGTAGGTGTTGGAAGGATTGTTCTTTACTGATAACAGATAGTTCAACTGCCCATCAATACTGGTGAGGTCGGCTCTGATGCTATCCAAATGGATATCATTATAAACCAAAGAGTCAATACTTATCTTTCCATCAAGACCTTTTGTTGGTGAAGATGTCAGATTAATATCCGCCTGACTAAAGGCATATCCTTCTTGTGCCAACAAGTTAGAGAATAAGTTATCACGCCCACTACGGAGTGTAAAGTGCCCTGTTGGTAAATGACGAAGTATTGCAGCTTGGTCTATACGACGGTTAGCGAGTTGTTCACGTACAATCTTGTATATCCGTTTCCCACTTTCCGTCAATTGATTAACACTACTATTAAATGCTGTACTAAGTCGGAAGTCACCTCCATTCAACACTGCATGTATGGTATCTCGACGACTCATAAGGTCGATATCCACATCCCCTGGAGCGTAAGTTCGGTTCTGGTCGGTTACATGAAGGTTTCCTATCAATCCACGAACATTCATATCATCCTTGCCAGACATGGCAAACGAGGTATTAGCCGAGAAGCTACTTGACATTGCTTTATCAACGACTCCCAACTGATAAAGGTCTACACGTGGGAATGAACCATTTATTGAACCCTCAATCTGACTGCCTCTCATTGTAGCATCAAGGTTGAAATTGCCTTCAACCAATGGTATTCGTTTTCCCTTACGATGTTCGCTAAGCAACAAGTTACCCACATTTCCACTTACTGCATAGTATTTCTTCATATCTGAACGAAGCGTAATATCCGCATCAGCAGAGGTTATGTAATGCTTATCTACAAACCCAAAGGCCTGTAAATCAGCCTCAGAGAGATTGCCTTTCAAATGCGTATCGAGTGCACCCGACCGTACATCTGCACGTACATTGAAGTTACCTGCAGCAAGAAGTCGGCTCTTCTTCTTTCCTTCTTGCATGAGACGGAATGAGCGAAGAGGACCGCTTACATGATGATTGTTCTTCATGTCCGACCGTACGTCTATATCTGTCCATGCAGACACGACGTATCTATCCGCCATCAAACCCATTGCATGCAAATCAACACGACGTAACCAGCCTCGCAGATGACCATCTACGAGACGCGTATTGACCTTACCTTTATACGTAAAATCACCCGCCAACATCCTATTAGTGCTCTTTACATGAGCAGCAAGAAGCTCTCCATGCTTAGAGATATCACCATTCAATCCGTCAAGCACATATTTACCGTATCTGAAACTACGAACACGCAGACTGAGGTTTGTCGATGATTTCGGACTCAAGAAGTCTGTCCCTCGCCCCTGCATCTTTATCGTTCCAGAGAAAGCCGACAACCCCATCTTAGGTAAGAAATGATGTACAGGGAATGAAGTTGCGTCTGCTGAAAGGCGATAAAGTTCTGTTGCCGTACTGTATGCACCATTCAGTCGAATCCGTCCACCGCCTTGTGTCAGCAAGATGTTACCCGTGTAAAGCGTTTTACGTACATGGATATTACCATTGATACCAACTCCCTGTGGGAGGGCTATTATCTTGCGCACATTACGGGGCAATAACTTAGAAACAAAACGTAAGTTACTTGCTGTTCCCTTCAGTCTCAAGTCACTACGAAGTCGACCCGCTCCAGACATAATATCAGCTATCCATCCTGTGCTGGTAAGGTCGAAGTAACCTGGCATAGCTAATTGAAGTTGCTTGAATATAGCCGAACGAAGATTGCCATCGAGCTGTCCTTTTACGATAATACGTTGATGAGGAAGTGCTTGATAGATGTTCTTTGGTACGGAGGTAAGGAATGGCTGCAGGTCATCTAAGCGTAGGAAACCATCTAACTGAGTTGATATCTGTCCCGGATTCTTGTCTGCAAAGGCGTTCATGTTCATCATGAACCGCCCAGACAGCTCTGTTCCTGGTAAGCGAACATACATATTAGGCAGATTGATACTTGTAGAATCCATAGAGAAAGGACCACGGAAATCCTTTACTATCAGTCCACTTTTCTCCTTCATATTGGCTGTTCGGACACGCAATCGTATCTTTGGAGCAGCATAGAGGAAGGAGTCTATACCGAGATTGATGTCCTCCATGGCTATATGTGCGGCATCAAAGCCAGCCTTTGCATGCCGTACATAATTCTTATCATAGCTGAAATCGCCCCCTTGCCAATCTACATTCGCTACCTTATAGATGTTGTCATGTAGAAGAAGTTCGGCTCCCTTCACCATACCTTTGTTGAAGTTAGCACGAACACTCATCGTATCTCCTGGCATGTGAAGGCGAATATCTGTTTTAGCAAGGTTGAGTTTATCGATATTAATACGCCAAAGTGGCTTCTTCTTGTGTGGGTCTTCGGGCACAGTATCGCCCAATGCAATGTCTACCCATCCTCCTTCAATATCGGCTTTATTGATGCGAACAGAGTCGCCAATGAGGTTTATGCCATGACTTACGAGATGTAAGCGCTGCAAATCGCCACGAATACGAAGGTCACCGATAAAGTTAACGGTATTTGTCTTCAGTTTTGTAAATGTCAGTTCGTTGACTTCTACCTTACTTTCAAGCAAAGGCAATAAACTTACATCTGCCACCAAGCGATGTATGTCAGCTACCGTATCTTTCTTATTAGGAATAGAATCGTTAGGACGAAGCATCTTTAGCCCCTCTAACTGAAGGTCTAATGGAAAAGAGAGATTAACTCGTTCGAGGCTTACATCCATCCCAGTCTTTTCTGAAACATAAGTGGCCACACGCTTTGCAGCCCAATTCTGAACTGGTGGACAATATAATAGTGCAACAAGTATAAGAAACAGTATGACTGGTGTAAACACTATCGCAACCAGCCATTTCAAGCTTCTTTTCATGTTAAATATGTTAGTCATTAATAGCTTTCTCGATAATTTAGCCTTGTTTATGGGACTAATACGTTAGTAAACTTATTCAATTAACTGCAAAGTAAAACAAAAAAAACGAGATATAAGACTTTATATACGTAAAAAAACAAAAAACATTAAGACTTTAATTGTGCGTTGATAAGTTGCTTCTTGATAGTTACTTCCATAAGACCTTACCTATTGACTAAAAACAGCCTAAGGTTTACTGCAATCTTCACTACCAAGGGGAAGAAGGAAAGGGAACGTTACACGTAAAAACAATACTCGTGACATACCTTGGTATTCACACTCTATTCCATTCGCAGAGGGGTCAATGTTGAGGCTCACATGCCCACAAATAGAAACCTTATTGCCGTGATAGCCCTATAAGAATACGAATAAGAAATGAACAGGGAATGCTGAACTTACAAACAGGATTTGTGAAGATATTTCAATAATCACTCCCCTCTCCATTCGGAAAGAGCATTCACTTGAAGTAAGAAGAGGCCTTTCAACGTTCGAGAACATGCCCTTCTTGCGTGCTGAAGACGCTCTTCTTGGACAAAGAAGGGCCTCTTCTCCGACGCTGTTTGTAACTTACTGATTTGTTGCAGATTACAAAGTAGATTAAAGAATATATTGCACGCTGATTTAGAGGGTATTTAGCTTGAAGCTATGTCATGATTTTTCATGTATTTACCAATCACTTAGAAGTGAGGAAAAGAGGATGAACAGTAAATTATTAGAGAAGGTATGATAGTCTCAACTTATACTTTACAAGAAAAATACTAATAGACTTCCTACTCAATCTTAAACGTTCCTTAGCACACGATTTAGGCACACTTATACAGAAGAAGACAAGGCATATCGGGAGTAATGAGCGTTTAAGGCTTAACAGAAGTCCATAAAAAACAGCATACCGTTTAACTAAGTATTATTAAACAGTATGCTGCACCTTATATTATATAGTTCAATCTATTTAGAACTGGAAATAGATGAATGGTTGTATCTCAGAACTCTTTACCTGCATAATGATGAATATAACGATAGTAATCACGATAGCAGAGAGGACAACCCCACCCTTCTCTAAGACTCGTACACAACGATTTTGCCAAGAATCAGGTATCCAATGGGTAAGAAGAGCAAATATCATCAACATGAATACATACTTATAACCCATGAAGACATCGGGGAGTACGGAAGGATTAAACTTTGTGAACAACTGCTTAACCATAATCCACACACTATCAAAGTCCTTACAACGGAAGAAAAGCCAAGTGAAGCAAAGAACATGGAAAGTGATGAATACTGATAAGAAACGACGAATACCAGATGGATGGTAACGGCGGTCATGCTTCAAAACAGTCTGCGACCAGAACTTATGTACACAAACCAAAGCACCATGAAGAACACCCCATACAACGAAGTTCAGGGATGCGCCATGCCATAATCCGCAAGCAGTCATCGCAACCATTTGGTTGAAATACATACGAAGTGTTCCCTTCTTGTTGCCGCCAAGTGATATATAAACGTAATCACGTATCCATGTTGATAGCGAAATATGCCAACGTCGCCAGAAGTCGGTCATGGAGTCGGCCGTAAGTGGCGCATTGAAGTTCATCGGTATCTTAAATCCAAGAAGCAAGGCAATGCCGATAGCCATATCAGAATAGCCTGAGAAATCGCAATAAATCTGTATGCAATAACCATAAAGGCCAAGGAGAACCTCACCACCAGAGAAGAGTGTAGGGTTATCAAAGATACGATCAACGAAGTTCTGAGAGATGTAATCAGAGATAACAGCCTTCTTAAAAAGACCAATGATGATAAAGAATACACCCTGAGCAAACATCTCACGGCTAATATGCAATGGCTTACGAATCTGTGGACCAAAGTCGGTTGCACGAGTGATAGGGCCTGCCAATAGTGTTGGGAAGAAGCTAACAAAGAAAGCATAGTCGAGGAGTGACTCCATAGGCTCAGCCTTCTTGCGATAGATATCCACAACGTAAGAGATGGTCTTGAAGGTGTAGAAGCTAATTCCTACTGGTAGGAAGATGTCCCAAGGTTGGAAATTACCACCAATCATCTGCGTCACCATTCCTGCAAAGAAGTTCGTGTACTTAAAGTAAGCCAAAAGTCCAAGGTCGATAAGTAGGCTCAAACATAACCATAACCTTGGATATTTTCCTTTGGCAACACGACGTGCTATATAGAAGTCGCTTACGGTCACAATCAGTAATAATAGGAAATAGAAGCCACTACTCTTATAGAAGAAATAATAAGAGAAGAGCGTCACGAAGAGTAATCGCCCATCCACCTTCTTTCGTAGACAGTAATATCCTATCATGAAGACAAGGAATATGAAAAGAAAAGCACCAGAAGAGAAGAGGAGCGGTTCTTTTGGATTATATAGAAGAATATCAGATAGCTTTGAAAACTCAAGACCTCCAATATACGTTTCTATGTTTTGTAAGAGATTATTGATGATAACCATTAACTGGTTGAGAAATATACTTGTTTCCATTTGACTCTATGTTATGTAAATACAAACCTACTGTTCTATCATTTTCTCACGTCTTGTATAATTCTTCTGTCCGGCTACGATAGACTTAAAGATACGCTGACTGACATATTTACCACCTTTATAATTAATGTGTACATAGTCTTTTGTACCCATATCCTGGCTGTCTACGATACGCATCATCGTACCTGGACCTCCCATAGCACGGAAGAGATTATAGAAACCAACATGACAGTCGGATGCAAGTTGCTCTTGATAACCTACTAACATCTCAACACCCTTCATCGTACCATCAGGTGAAGACTTTGACCCACGGTCGGGACTACTAACGATAAGAATACTCGTTTCTGGGAAACACTTGTGGAAAAGGTCTACTACAAGTTTCATATCACGCATGTACTTCTTCAATCGCTCTGGAGTTGTCTGGGCATCAATAGCGTTAACACCAAACTGGAATACAATGAGATCATACGGACGTACACGTGCAAACTCCTTCAACATCTGTTCTGGAAGTTTGGACAGTGTTATACCTGAAGAACCACGCATACTGAAATTGTCAAGCACGATACCTTCCTTACCTTCCTGTGACGTACCGAAGAGAATAGTATTCGTTCCATCTACCTTGACGGTAGCATGAGAGGTGATGCCGTCCATCTTTACTACTTGTAACTCGGGTGATGGGGTTACACGTTGGTTACTTGTTTTGCCTCCATCTATGTTGAAGCTGACGTTAGCACCTCCTTTTGAACGTAGATAAAGTAATGTACTTGCCCACTTCTCGGTATGTGGATAGTCATGAGACAAAGTGAAAGGAGCATACGTCATTGTGGCTTGACCATTCATGGTATAGTAACGCTCTGCAATACCTGCTTGGTTGACATCATAACTTGCAGGCTTCTTAACCATGTGCTCGGTCAGTCCGGAGAAACTATTATCTACTGTATGCTTGTATTGGTCGAGGTCATTACCCGCATCTATCCATCCAACGCCATAACCACCATAGTATTTCTGAAGGTCTTCACGCAAGTCGGCTAATAAGATGTCACCTTCTATATATGAATCACCATAATAAGCAATACGAACAGGACGCCCTACTTGCTGTTTCTGAACCAATAAGTTCAGTTGACTATAGAAGTGATCAAGTCCTCCAGGTTTACCTGCAGAATAGTCAACGATACGTTCTGTACCCTTTGGCCACTCCTCCTTAAAGTTGATAACCTTCCCGTCTTTATCATAGGCAACGACAGAAGAAGGCTTCTTAGGCGAAGGAATGACGTCTTCGAGTACTTTCTTCTTTTTTGCAAGGTCGCTTAGAATGTCTATTTCACGTAACTTTGTATCTCCTATTGTTAGTGTTGGAAGGAAATGCAATAGGAAAAGGAACAATGCAACTAACAATGTTAGCAACAGTGTCTTGTATGTATTATCTTTCATTTTAACTGTAATCTTTTACCTAAATAATCTGTTGTCAGCACAATGTTTACTTGCGACTGAAAAGTGAGTCTAACTCTTTATCTAATAATTTAATACCCTCTAAGGTGCAATATCCTCTTACAAAGAATAAGATGGCTGCGTAGCCCAGCTCCTCTACATCATACTTCTTATAAAGAAACTGATTCATAATAGCATTCTGTGAGGCTACTGTCAAGATACGTATAATCTCATAGTTTATATTAGGAAGGAATAAACCCTCCTTAACTCCACGCTGAATGAAAGAATGAGCATCGCTTTCATATTCCTTATGGAGCTTACGGACATAAGCGAGTAACTCTGGATACATGTGGAGTTCTTCAAAGAAAAGCGGATTGACCTTACCCATCTTCTCTATTCGGAAACGACAAATCTCTATGATAACATTGATGACATTCAGGCCAGACTTGTCTATCTTTGTCATAGCCTGGTCTTCTATCTTCTTATCAAGTCGGATAACTTCAAAAAGCAACTCCTCTTTATTACTGTATATCTCGTAAAGTGTACGCTTTGATATCTTAAGTACATTGGCTATATCGTCCATCTTCACTCTTTTTATCCCATGTTTATGGAACAAGTTAAGAGCTGCAACGAGGATTCTCTCTTTAAGTTCTTGCCGATAAGTGGTTTCTGTAGTTGTATTATGCATCAAACTTTATTTTTGCGACAAAATTACAAAAAACTTTCATAATGACATCTGATTTAAAGTGGATTTTACTAACTTTGTAAGTCAAAAATACATTTTTGTAATATTAAAAGTAAAAGATTAACTATGGTCAAGGTAACAAAAGAAGCCGCTTTGGAGTATCACAACAACGGCCGTCCTGGCAAGATTGAAGTAAAGCCTACAAAACCTTATAGTACACAGACAGACCTTAGTCTGGCATATTCGCCTGGTGTGGCATATCCATGCTTAGAGATTCAGCAGAATCCAGATGACGTATATAAATACACAGACAAAGGTAATTTAGTTGCAGTTATCAGTAATGGTACAGCCGTTTTAGGACTCGGTAACATCGGTGCAATGAGTGGAAAGCCTGTCATGGAAGGTAAAGGATTACTTTTCAAGATATACGGTGGTATTGATGTTTTTGATATAGAGGTAAACGAACAAGACCCAGATAAATTCTGCGAGGCGGTAGAGAAGATTGCACCAACCTTTGGTGGTATCAATCTTGAAGATATTAAAGCACCAGAGTGTTTCGCTATTGAGGAACGTCTGAAACGTACGCTTGATATTCCTGTTATGCATGATGACCAACACGGAACGGCTATCATCTCTGCTGCGGGTCTAAAGAATGCACTTGAAGTAGCAGGAAAGAATATCGCTGATGTTAAGTTAGTAGTCAATGGTGCAGGTGCTGCAGCTATCTCATGTACGAAGTTATACATGGCGTTAGGACTGAAGAAGGAGAATATTGTAATGCTCGACTCTAAGGGTGTTATTACTTCTGACTCTAAGAACCTGACTCCACAAAAGGCCCTTTTTGCTACTGACCGTCGTGATATACATACCTTAGAGGAAGCCATTAAGGGTGCTGACGTATTCGTTGGCTTGTCTAAAGGGAATGTTCTTACACAAGATATGATTCGTTCAATGAACGAGAATCCTATTGTGTTTGCATTGGCTAATCCTGTTCCAGAGATATCTTACGACGACGCTGTTACTGCCCGACCTGACGTAATCATGTCTACTGGACGTTCTGACTACCCTAATCAGATTAATAACGTAATTGGTTTCCCATACATATTCCGTGGTGCCTTGGATGTTCATGCCAAAGCTATCAACGAGGAAATGAAGATGGCAGCAGTACAGGCTATTGCTAACTTGGCTAAAGAAACCGTACCAGACGTGGTGAATGAGGTTTATCATGTAAACGACCTTACCTTTGGTCCTAAGTACTTTATCCCAAAACCTGTCGACCCACGACTGATTACTGAGGTGAGTGCTGCCGTTGCTAAAGCTGCCATGGAGAGCGGTGTTGCTCGCACTCCTATCAAGGACTTCAAAGCTTATAAGCAGCATCTACTTCAGATGTTAGGTCAGGAAACAAAACTAACTCACACCCTTCACGCTACAGCTGCTCAACATCCACAACGTATTGTCTTTGCTGAAGGTGGTCACCAAACGATGATGAAGGCCGCTGTACAAGCTAAACAAGAAGGTATCTGTGTTCCAATCCTTTTAGGAAACCCTGACCGCTTGAATCGTGTCGCTAATCGTCTCAAACTTGACATTTCTGATATTGAGATTGTTGACATGCGTGCCGATAAAGAACAGGGACGTCGTGCAACATACGCAAAGCACTTAGCTGAAAAGCGTTCACGTGAAGGTTACACATTTGAAGAGGCATACGATAAGATGTATGAACGTAACTATTTCGGAATGTCAATGGTTGAGAATGGTGATGCGGATGCGTTTATCACTGGCCTTTACACCAAATATAGCAACACGATTAAGGTAGCTAAGGATGTTATTGGTATTCGACCAGAGTATAATCACTTTGGTACGATGCATATTCTAAATACTAAGAAGGGTGTATTCTATATTGCTGACACGCTGATTAATCGTCATCCTGATGATGAGGTGTTGTCTGATATCGCTAAGTTGGCTGCCAATTCGGTTAAATTCTTCAATGATAAACCTGCAATAGCAATGCTTTCTTATTCTAACTTTGGTTCTGATAAAGAAGGTTCTCCATCGAAGGTGCACTCTGCTGTTGAGAAGCTGCAAAAGGAATATCCAGAGTTGGCTATTGATGGTGAGATGCAGGTTAACTTTGCTTTGAATAAAGAGTTGCGTGATGAGAAGTTTCCATTCACTCGCTTGAAAGGATTAGATGTTAACACACTCATCTTCCCTGACTTGTCTTCAGCCAACAGTGGTTATAAACTATTACAGGCATTGAGCCCAGAAGCCGAGGTCATTGGTCCTATCCAAATGGGTCTTAATAAACCAATTCACTTTACCGATTTCGAATGTTCTGTACGTGACATTGTAAACATCACAGCTGTTGCTGCTATTGATGCTTATGTGGAGAAACTAAAGAAGAAGTCATTATAAACTAAAAAAGAGGATGTGTCTGTTTTGACACATCCTCTTTTTTTTGAGAAACACACTCTCACCCTCTTTACAAAACTATTACCCTCTTTTTGAAGAAACCGTCAACTCTTTTTGCGAAATAGGTCAACCCTTTTTTGTGAGAACAATCAACCCTCTTTACGAGAATAATCAATTTTCTCTGCAACATAGAATCATGCTGGGCATACTAAAAAAACTTGCCCCATGACACCAACAATGGTGACAGGGGCAAGAAACGAAAATTAAATTACCGATGTATCGTCATTGATATCACATCAATGCCTTCCCGCTGGAAACATAATTAAAACTAAATTAATCAATTCAGTATTATTAAAACCGAACTTTTTTCTTTTCTTGGATATTGGCCTTATTAGGCTCATTAGTCTTATTAGTCCTTATTAGCCTCATTAGGCCTTATTAGCCTTATTGGCCCTATTGGCCTCATTAGCCCAATATCCTTTACTATCCCTGGCCCGCTACCGGGCCACTTCCTCCTCCATTCTTTTTCTTATCCTCCTTTTTCTTATCTTTCTCTGCTTCCTCCTTCTTCCTCACCGACTCGTAGGAGTTTGCGGCTAACTCTCGCTTCAATTCTCCGCCAGGCGTGAAGACGACACGAGGCTTAATGGTTGCGGTCTTAAAATCCTCTTCCTTCTCAGCTCCTTTGCTCGACAGTGTGACACGCATAGAGCCAAACTCGCCCAACTGAATGCTGAAACCATCACGGAGATAATGGGGCAAACAATCAATAAAGTTATACAACACGTTCGACACATCACCACGCGTCAAGGACGAACGCCCCGCAATGTCACGTGCAATGTCGTCGAGCGACTTATGCCCAAGGTTAACAGGGTTAGCATAAAACTTCACTTCCTCCCGCTTCTGCGGATTTTTCTTTGGTACTAAACGAATTTTCATGATTCTTTCGACTTTAAATTATTAATACTATTGTTGTTTATCATAGCGTAGGACAGCACGCCTCAGCAGCTTTCTTTGTGCATCTTCATGCTGCCCCATTCTATTTTCTTGGTTTGTTTCCTGCCTTTCATCGTCTTTTCTTTCCTCCTTTCTGCATCCTCTTCCTGTCAGATGCGTATTCCCTTGCTGCGCAATGCGTATCTACGTACCGTTAGATGCGGTGAGCGCTGCTGCGGAATGCGGTGAGCGCTACTGTTAGATACGCATCTAACGGCTGCGCAATGCGTATCTACGAGTAGCTAAATACGCATCTGCCAACACGTAGATACGGTGAGCGCAGCGACGGAATACGCATTCAGCAGAAGCCCTACCCGTTAGGCACTCCTTCCCCCTTCGGGGAGGGTCGGGGTGGGGCTTCTTAGAGGGCGACACCTGTAAAGGGCCAATCGCGAGAACTACTGAAGCGCCTCCGCCCTGAACCCGCCGTTGCGGCTGCCGTTGCTGGTCACGTTGACGTTACCACTGGTGAAGAACAGGGAGTACGCGAGGTAACTGAGCCACGGGTTAGCACTTGACGACCAATAGTAGCCGCCGTTGCCAACGTTGCGCAGCTGACCAGAGTAGTAGGAACCCAAGGCGGGCAGGTAGAAGTAATTACCTGCATCAGCCACATCGGGGAGAGTCTGAGATACAGACCAGCTGCGTCCGTTGCCATTTGTTCTCCAATCTGTTCCGTCTTCTGCGGTGTTAGGGTTAAATCCGCTTATATTCGCTTTCTTCTTAAACCACATGCCACCTTTATATAAGTGACCCATGGTAGTCCATAATTCATCACCGTCCCAACGTGGTTCGCCCATGGCAGCGTACCATGTCATCTCGTTCACGTTTGGAAGATCTTTGCATGGGCTGTGGGTTGCCTTATTATCTGCACCATAACTAAATGCTTCGTTGTAGTAACGAGGGTCACCATTATTTTGGGCGTAGTTGCTATTACTGTTACCGTTCAATACTGGCTGCCATGGAGTTGCTTTATTCCATTCGTGACCTGACCAATAATTCTGTTGAGCATCCCACATGTAGTATTTGTCGCCGTCATAATTACGTACGTTAAGGTTAGCTGTCATATCGTAGTAAGTATTCGAAGCGTATGCTGTTGCAGGAAGAGTCTTAGTAATAGTACCCTCTACGTTGTTTGCTACGTCTTTTACCCAATAACGTACCCTTAAGGTATGAGTTCCTGGCTTAATCACCATGTATGCACCGTTAGTAGTTACGCTGGCTGCGCTGTTAGTCAGTGGGAAGCCGTTTGGATTGCTACTACTGCCACTTGTAGTCAAAACGATTTGTTTGCTTCCTGCTGAGCCTGTAAGGGCACCCGTGCTTGTGTTGACTGTATAAGTCTCTGCAATATCATTGTCAGAGCTTACCTCCACCTTAGTTAAGTAACAACTTTGCAGAATAGTGTTACTTGTGTAAGGTTGGAAGACTAAGTAAGCTGGCTGATGCTCTAACTGGAAGCTAAAGATGCTGCCACCTGCTGCCCCTGTTGCCGTAGCTATACCATAGTCGCCTGCTGTGCCGAAATGCTCGGTGTTGTCTGGGGCGGTCTGCGTTTGGTTAGCAGAGATAGTTACTTGGCTGCCGTTACTGTTCTTACCCAAGTAATAAACTTTATAACTTGCACTTGCGCCAAACTTGCCAGGAACTCTATAACGGAAGGAGGCTACCTTCTGAGTTGGAGCGTTCGTACTCTTTCTCATTACGCCTTCGTCGTCCTTTACGTAAATATAATCGCCTGCCTCCCAAGAGAAATCGCTACTGTTATAATCTAATGACGTGCGGGTTTTTGCCTCGTCACCTGCTACGAAAGTTGTTAGGTTCTTGTCGTTATCGCCCTCTTTGTTGGTTGGGTTCTGTGCCACATCTTCCTTAGCACAAGATGCGAAAGTCAAGGCGATGCCGAACACGACAACCAAAGACTTTAGTTGCGATGCGAATGAATATTGTTTCATTGTTTTCTTCATCATTTATTCGTTTTTATTTGTTCTTTTAGTTAATAACTCTCTGTTAGTCTTCCCATGATGTTGGGGCTTCATCTTCGAACTCTTCCTCATCCCATTGACTTGCCTTAGCAGCAGCTGGACCAGTAGCATGGTTCGCCTTTTTGTGCTGACTGGGGAAGGACGTATCCATCAAATAAGTGCTTTCGCTTACCTGAACTATTTCACACTTTGGTGCAGGATAGTTCTTCTTTTGTTTCTTTTTCTCCATTGTTTTATTGATTAAAAATAGTTGTTATTTCGTGCTTAATTTCTTCTTATTTCGTTTACGTAGGGACACAGAAAAGCGAACAAAGGAAACTCCGAAAAGTCCTTTGTTTACAGGGATTGCACAGCACGCCTCGCGCGCGTATGCGAGAAGAAAAAAGTGGGGAGGTTAGGCCTGGCCTATATGAGAGAGAGAGAGAGAGAGAGAGAGAGTACAAAATTATTTGGAACTACCAAATAATTTGCGATATTTTTTTCGTCTTTCTTCGTTAAAGAATCTAATGCAGCGCAAAACGTGTTTGCGCCTTTATTTCCTAATAAAGTGCAAACATTTGCCGAATTAATATTCTTTATGACTCTCATCGTTATTACGAGTTAATTTTATTTTAACTGGGCGCAAAGGTAGTGAGAATATATGAAACAAACAAGGAATTAGTAAAAAAATATAAAAATAAACTGAATTACATAGCCATTCTTTAACGTTTAGGCCATCTAACACATCGAGCAAAAGCAATATGCTAAGTATGCCGTTTAGTAACAACCGTCAAACAAAGTATTTTGTCCTTGCAATCGTCTGATGAACACATGCTGATGACAAAACTATATCAGAAAAGGCTCCTTACTTGCGTACTATCGACAATGCTCGCAACGCTCAACGCACATGGCTTTGTAAACATTAAACTAATTGGGAACAAGTCATTTAGGAGAAAGATTAAGCAAGCTATATAAAAGAATAGAGAGCCCTATAGCAAGCTACATAAAAAGATAGAAAGTCATATAGCAAGCTATATAAAAAAATAGAAAGCTCTATAGCAAGCTATATAAAAGAAGAGAAAGACGATATAAACACAAAAGACGGATGCACTTTTGCCGTGCATCCGTCTAATATATATAAGGTGTTACGATTTCTTTTAGAAGAAGAGGTAACGGTTGTCAACAACATTTGCTTTAAGGATAAGATCCTGCATGAAGTTGCTGATTAATTGCATATTCATCTGAGCAGTCTGCTGCATAACCATTGCTTCGTTATACTTAGAGCCAGCACGCATAGCCTTCTTCACTACTTGGAACACATAGACACCAGCATTACCCTTAACAGGAGCCTTAGAGAACTTACCAGCAACTGTTCCTGCAACCGCACCAGAGAGAGCAGGCTCAACAGAACCAGTAGCCTGAACGAAGGCAGGGGCAGAGAAAGTAATCTGATTAACCGTAGAAACCTTAGCACCCTTTGACCGAGCTGCAGCAATAGAGTTGACACCCTTCAATTTTGCCATGAGCATCTCGGCCTTCTTGTCCTTCATTACTTCACGCTTGAGAACCTCTTTATCCTGTGCATCATCCCAAGGACGATAACCCTGTGGATGAACAGCTGTCAAAGCAACTACTAAGAGATGGTCATTATCGCCACACTCGTAGAGTGGAGAAATCTCACCCTGCTTAGCACTAAAGAGCCACTTAAGTGCATCATGTGTACCTTGAATACCACCAATATAATGCTCAGCAGTAGAAAGGTCGTTAAGCGACTGTACACGATAGCCAGACTTAGAAGCATTCTTCTCAAGTTCAGCAACAGAAGAGCTCTTAGCAACAAACTCAGAGAACTTATTATAAGCATTGCTGCGTGTATCCTTAGAGAAGTCAATAGGCTTCTTGATAATAGCTGCAGTTGTCTTAGTTGTGAAAGCTTTCTTGTCGAGAACCTGCAGAATAACATTACCCTGTGTGAGCGCAAGGTTCTGAGTAGCATTCACCTCACCATTAAGCAAAGCATTAACAAAAGTGCGATTATCAACACTCATAGTTGGTGCCATCTCATACTGCTGACCAGTAAACCAAGCCTTCTCACCCGTCTGACCGTAACGTTTAGCGAGAGCCTCAAAGTCAGCACCGCCAGCCAAAGCCTTCTGAATAGAATCAGCCTTTGCACGTGCCTCATCAGGAGTAGCAGCGCCAACACTAATCTGACGGAACTGTACTGAGTCTGGCAACTGTGCCTTTGAGAATACACGAATAACATTCAACGTATTGTCCTGGCTATTCTCGAACACACCAGTTGTACCCACAGAAAGTGAATCAATCTTTGAAGCAATATCAGGATACTGCTGGTAAGCCTTACTACTTACAGGAAGACCAAGATAAGAAATCTCAGAACCACTCTTACTGATAACACCTGAAGGATCGGTAGCTGTTGCAAGCTGATGTTGGAAATCATTCATCTCCTTAGCAACCACCTTACGGTCGGCAGCGCTTGCCTTAATCTGATAGTCAACAAACTTAATATCACGCGTCTCAACACTCTGACGGAAAGCAGGCTTGAGTTCGTCGTACTTAGCCTTTAAGTCATCATCTGAAATCTTAATGTCAGCATCCTTCACAGAGCTATAAGCTAAAGAAGCAAGCTGAATCTGACTCTCCTCATTGTTGTCCTTGAAAGCCATCGTAGCTTCAGCCTTATTAGAGAGAACACAACTTGCGAGTAAAGCCTGATACTTCTGACCAAGCAATTGTGTACGTAAGTTCTTCTCTACGAAGAGCCAATAGTCATAGACAGCCTGCATCTGATCAAGCTCTGGAGACTTAGCTGCCTTGGCCTTATTATAACTATCAAAGAATTGCTTGAGTGCATTAACGTCGAAACGACCAGTCTGCTGGTTAACAAATGGTGTCTGTGTCAACACTGGGTTCGTACCCTCACTCAATACGTTTTCAATTTCCTTCTCCGTAACAGTGAGACCAACCTTCTTTGCATCAGCCTCAAGTACACGACTGCTTACCAACTGCTGCCATACTTGGTCCTTTACCTGGTTAAGCTCTTGTTCAGAGAGGTTATCACGTTGCATGGTAAACTTAATTGCTGACTGATATTCATCAAACAACTTCTGGTACTCCTGGACACTAATATTCTCGCCCAAAATCTTACCAATTTGCTGATGCGACTCACCCTTCATACCTTCACATGAGCGGGCCGCATCTCCAGCCAAGAATGCAACCAAGGCAAGGCTGATAGCACCTACCAGTATAGCCCCTTTGCTTCTAATTTTTCCTAATACTGCCATTTTAGATTTATTATTTGATTTTAATTATTCTATTCAGTATGACAAATTGCGCACAAAAATACAAAAAAATGGGCAAGTATCATAATTTTTCTTTTAGAAATTACTCTGTATCATTGACTTTTAGCCGTACGAGTTCTATTTTAGTCATCGTCTTTTTGATTATCTTAAACTCATATTGACCAACGGTAACAACTTCGTTCAGTTTCGGGAAACTTTGATAGACATGCAACAGCAAACCGCCAACAGTCATGTAATTGTCGCTTTCTGGTAAATCAAGATTGAACATCTCATTTACCTTATCTATCTCTAAACGTGCCGAAAGAACATACTCTTTATCGTTTATCTGCTTAGCAATATACTTTGTATTATCGTGTTCGTCTTCTATTTCACCAAAGATTTCCTCAACGATATCCTCTAATGACACAATACCGCTGGTACCACCGAACTCATCAACAACTACACCTAAACTCTTCTTTTGAAGTAGGAAAACTTGCATCAGTTTCTGCGCTGCCATCGTCTCTGGAACAAACGGCAACTGACGGATATGGTCTTTCCAATTCTTAGGCGAACGGAACATCTCAGAGGAATGAATATATCCCTTTATGTGATCAATATCTCCTTCGTAGACAATAATCTTAGAGTTACCACTCTCAATGAACATCTGCTGCAATTCTTCCAAGCTACAACTCTCTTCGACAGCTTTAATCTCTGTACGAGGAACCATACAATCACGTACCTTCGTGTCTTGGAAATCCAAAGCATTTTGGAATATCTTTACTTCATCTTCGATATCATCTTCGTTCTTAGCATTTTCTATTGTACTCTGCACGAGATGGTCGAGGTCAACCTTCGTAAACGTACCATCGTTCTCTTCCTCATCTATCTTTACACCGACCAAACGCAGAAGAACACGAGCAAGGAAGGTCGCAAAACGACTAATAGGCCAAAGGATAATAAAAAAGATATAAGCCAAAGGAGCGAAGAACGTAAGTAGTCGGTTCGGATTGCTCCTAAATAAGGTCTTTGGCAAGAACTCACCTGTAAAAAGAATGACAAGTGTAGATAATAACGTATCCAACACCACACGTGTAGCCGAGTCAAACGAAGCAAATAGCGTAGTATCGAAGATTTGCGCAAAGAAGATACCATAGATAACAAGTACTATATTGTTACCTACAAGCATAGTAGACACAAAGCCGTTTGGATTGTTATAATAGATGGTCAAACACTTCTGTGCAATACCGTCCTTCTCCTTATCCATCTCGGCAAGAAGACGATTACTCGAAACGAAAGCAATCTCCATTCCTGAGAAGAAAGCGGAGAGTGCCATCGTAATGATTATTCCTATGATTAAATCTATATCCAATTTCTATAATTATTGTTTAACTACTGGACCTTTCATATTGTCAACGTGCGTGGTATCCATTGGTGCAAAAGGAGGAGCAGCAGGCGACATCATATCCTTATCTGAGAATATACCCCACCCTTTTGTCTGACGTATTTCATAATTCGTCATCTGTTCATCGCTATGGAACCAATTACCTTCTAACTCCTTATCTGGCGTTTTAAGATGAGAATAGGTGTACGACCACATTTCATGATTCCTCTCATCCCAGTATAGTTCATTACTATAAAAGGACAATCCCTGCGCTGTCAGGATTCTGACACGTCCATGAAGTTGCCAACGACGGTCTCTATCGGAATAGACAGCACTGTCACATTGGATGTAACCTACCACATGCTTCTTCAAATCAAACTGTGTTAGTAGGATTCCTTTATTGAAAGTCCAACGTGAAGAGTTATCTTTATTCTGATTAATATCCCATTGTTCAGTAACAATACGATACTTGATTACGCCCGAGTCAGAAATGAGCGTATTGACACCATACGTCGTCATAACCGGCACCGAGTCACGGTCATGAATAGCAGGAGCTGTATGCTCATGCTCCTCTGAACAGGAGACTATGGCACAGCTCGCCGTAAGTAATACCAAACATATTATAAGAGAATAAAGGCTTGAACGCATATTATTCTACCTTGAACTTAGCAAACCAACGCTCATTGAAGGTCAGACCAACGTTGATACGGAATGTATTTTCCTTTATCAGACCTGTCGCACTCTGGTTTACCCACTCTGCACTAATATTCAACATACTACGATTATTATAGGCATTCATAATAGGAATACCTACACCAAGGCTTGCTGATAGTTCACGTGGACCGTCTTGTCCATTTATCTTCAAGTATGGACTTGCATAGCTGAAGCCAGCACGATAGTGCATACGACTAAAGAAACCACGATAACGTTCGCCCTTGCAATAATCACCACCAAGCGTCAACTTGTGACGATCATTAAACTGTCCAGCAACAAGACTATAGCTTGTCGTACCATTAACAGGATTGAGTTGTGGGTATCTAATCTTAGCCCACTTCTGCAATTGATAGTCAACACCGAACTTTAGACGATTGTTATGATTAAACATCAAACCAACTCCGAAAGTGTGGGGAAGTTCAAGAGAGTTTGACACAACATAACGAGTTGTATCAGAAACGCTTGTCTGTGAGTTAGTTGATATCAAATCACACTCTGATTCTGCATTTAACGTGTGTCCAAGAGAATAGGCTAAACCCAAGGTCAACTCATTCTTTCTGTCAATAGGATAAGTATATTGCACACCAAAGTCAGCCTTATAACTCTTCACCTGCGCTGTATAGTTCTTAGAAAGGGTATTTACGTAACTATCACTATATGAATTAGTAGAATTACGATTTAGTGTTCCCCATAAATAAGCTATGTTCGCACCAAAAGAGAAGCCCTTGAATGGCTCCCAACCCGCACCTAAGTAAACGAGATGCAAACCACCATTACCACTATATGTATTAGAATAGGTGGCATTAGGAGACGATGTACTTGGGAAAGCATTTACATTCTGCGTGTTACTAAAGTTGTAACCCACATTTGTATAAGGTAAGAGACCAAAGCTCACACCCACGTGCTTAAACGCTCTAAACGATGCAACAACATATTCAATATCAGCATTCTGGGCATTGATCTTCTTTCCCCTCTCTTCAAAATTAGTCAACTGAAGACTTACACCAGCATCGAAGATAAACGAAAGAGAGTCAACTGAAGCGTATGAAGCAGGGTTCATGTAGTTAACCTGGCTGTGCTCATGAAAGCCGTACGCCAGTCCGTTCATTCCACGATTAAAACTTGTTGCCTGAGAAGCCAAAGCGCCTAATCCATACTGGCTATATGGAGAGTTCGTACCACTTTGAGCTGACACTTGTAAAGCAAGTCCTACAAGGAATGCTGTAGCAATTATCTTTTTCATTCGCTTTCTTTTTCTTATTCTGACGATATGTCTTAACGATATATTGGCGCAAAGTTATTAAAAAAAATCTATATTGCAGAAAAACAATAAAGGATTTTGAATTTTAATAGTAATGTTCAATAAATATTTCCAATACAAAAGTTATGATTTCTTACCTTCGTTAGTCGGAGACGCACTAAACGTTTGTAGTGGTAAAGCCTACCGAATGAAGTCGAATATAAAAGCTCATATAACGAAATTAGTTTTATTTTTATTTGCTGTCACTTTTAACATTTAATATTAATCCATTGTATTATAAGCAATTAAGCACACATTTAAGATGACAGAAATGACAGGAAAATTGATTTTAAGAAATTCGTCTCTTACGAGCAAGCAATTTAGATATGCTTGAAAAGGCAAGGGTTATCACTGATCGATAAGAAAGAATGGAACCGAATGTAGATTATAAGGTTACTGCTTTCATAAACTGCTAACAAAAGTCTATGGGTGCTCTACGACTCAAAGAGACCACAGCCCAAACAGCGTCTTTTCATACATAGCGAGAGTACTCGAAGAACCATTAAGCCTAAAAAAGTACAACGTAATATCACTCATCTTAGCTTTAATTTCTGTGATGTTTCGTGCCAGAAAAGACCTTTGTAAAGCTACGCCTATAAGCAAGATTTCTGTGTTGTTCTGCGATAAATATTCATCGAATTATTCATATTAGGCTACCGAGGGGAACGAAGAAATACTCAACATGATTCTTAGAAATGTAAGGATATTTCAGTAATCAAACCCTATCACTTCGGAGAAGAGGGTAGGAATGGAATGAGAAGATGCTCTTCAACATCGAAGAAAACGCCCTTCTTGCACGTTAAAGACGCCCTTCTTGGAGCAAGAAAGGCATCTTCTCAAACGCTACTTACAACATACTGATTATATGAATGTTATAAACATATCCTAAAGAAAAGATATACCAATCCTTTGAAGATACTTAAACCTCTCCCATGTAATCATTTTTTACAATCAAACAAATATCTTTGAAATAGGAAGTGATTACTGAAATTACTCTATGATGAAAGCGACAAATGCAGTAATACACATTCATCTCTCACGGAGTTACGCTGAATTTTGCACACAAGCAGAGGCCAAAGAGAATAATGAGGATTGTTTGAAAGACTATAAAAATGTCGACTGAACATTACAGAAGACAAGCTGCTTAATAAGTTTTATTAGTCAACAATAATTTTTAATAAGCTTTCTTTGTGCTCTCATGCTTTTTTAGTAACTTTGCGACGAATATGAAGAAGGGATTATTATATATTGTCTTGACTGTTCTCTTGTCTGTCGTTAATATTACGGCAGGGGCTCAGTCTATGAATAATAACGATAGTATTCAAATATCCCTCTTAACTTGTTCGCCTGGAAAAGAGGTTTGGGCGCAATATGGACACACCGCCATTCGCTATTATGACAAGGAGAAAGGATTAGACTTGGCCATTAACTATGGCATATTCTCCCTTGATCAAACCTACTTTATTCCTCGTTTTGTACTTGGAATGACCGACTATCGCATGGGCATACAGGCCATGGATGATTTCCTCGCACAATATAGTTACGAGGGACGAGGCGTTGTAGAGCAGGTTCTGAACTTATCACCTAAGGACAAGGACGTTATCTATGAGGCTTTACAGGAGAACATGAAACCAGAGAATGTAGTTTATCGTTACAACTACTTCTTTGACAATTGCACCACAAGGGCCCGTGACATGATAGTCAACCATCTGCATGGAAGGGTCGTTTATCCGCCAGCTAAACCAGATGCAACGTTCCGTTCTATGATACATGAATGGAACTATAAAGATAAGTGGTCACAGTTTGGGGAAGACCTCCTACTGGGTGTGAATGCTGACCGTAAGACAACAAAGTCTGAACAGCAGTTTCTACCAGAGAACTTAAGGATCGATTTCGATAAAGCAACCTATAACGGGAAGCCTTTAGTAAAGCAAACTAACGAACTATTGCCAGCTGAGACAACAGAGGCAGAGCCTTCGTCATTACTCTCTCCAATCTTTGTTGCATTTCTTTTTGCAACCATCAGCATTATAATAACGCTCTTTAGCTATCGAAAACAGCGTGTTTACTGGCTTTGGGATGCCGTTTTAATGCTAACATCAGGGCTTATTGGTATTATTCTCTTTATAATGATATTCTCGCAACACCCATGTGTTAGCTTGAATTTCATCATCTTCTTCTTCAATCCTTTACCTTTGTTCTTTCTTTATCCTACCGTTAAAAGGAAGAAAACATTGTGGTGGAAGATATGGGGAATACTTATTATAATAGGACTTCTCGGACGTTTTATCCAAGAAATACCCGTTCCAATAATAATTGTGGCATCATTCTTGCTATTACACTGCATAGTACATTTACGAATTAGCAAATCGGTTACTACCGTGAAGTAATTCAAAGAGATAAAAGATAATGAATAAATACATCACCGCTTTACTTGTCGTTCTTGCGACAACAGGAGTAGAAGCACAGAGCTATCAGTCTGTGCTAAAGATAGCATTGGGTGATGTTAACATCGAAGACCTTTGTCATCAACAAGCATTTAAGGGTGTTGAACAAGATATATTATCTGTTCTTGAGGCCTTTAAGCAGATTAAGGAGGACGAAGAAATAGAACCTGCACAAAACAAAGCAGTATTTGTTGCAGACTTATATGACAACTATCCTACTGATTTCAAAGCTAAATCAAATAACTACCAAAAGTTAGAACAATTCCTTCCAAACCCTTCGTCGAGGAGTGGAATTAAGATTCGTGCCCCCAATCGCTATTCTTTATCGTAACAAGCAACTATTTAATATTAGCTTGCTTGGAATTAGTGATATAATAAGAGGTGGTAACTACCTCACGTATAAATAAACAAACGATTTAGAATAAATGAATTTCAATAAGATATTAAAGGCAATTTTTGGAGATAAATCAACACGTGATATGAAGCTTATTCAGCCTTACGTTGACAAGGTTAAGGCTGCATATCCAGAGATAAAAGCACTTAGCAATGATGAATTGCGCGCCAAAACAAAGGAGATACAACAGTATGTTCAGGACGCAGGTAAGGAACAACGAGAGAAGATAGCAGAACTTCGTGCAACGATCGAAGCGACACCTCTTGAAGAGCGTGAGGCTATCTTCAATCAAATAGATAAACTTGATAAAGAGGCTTTGGACAATTATGAGAAAGCACTCGACGAGGTTATGCCTGTTGCCTTCTCTATTGTTAAAGATACCGCACGCCGTTTCTCAGAGAATGAAGAGACAATTGTCACCGCTACAGACTTCGATCGCGAGTTGGCAGCCGACCCTTCAAAGGACTTTATTACCATTGATGGCGATAAAGCTATCTACCATAATCACTGGACAGCAGGTGGTAATGACTTGAAATGGGAGATGGTTCACTACGATGTACAGATATTTGGTGGTACCGTTCTACATCAAGGTAAGATTGCTGAGATGGCTACTGGTGAGGGTAAAACGCTTGTTGCTACCCTACC
The DNA here is from genome assembly GCF_900187995.1 of Prevotella jejuni. GTDB lineage: Bacteria > Bacteroidota > Bacteroidia > Bacteroidales > Bacteroidaceae > Prevotella > Prevotella jejuni. The sequence continues at coordinate 63,460 of NZ_FZNZ01000001.1, read as the reverse complement.
AGTATTCCTCAATGCCCTCACAGGAAACGGAGTTCACGTCGTGACAGTCAATGACTATTTGGCAAAGCGTGACTCTGAATGGATGGGACCACTCTATATGTTCAATGGTCTTTCAGTTGACTGTATCGATAAGCACCAGCCTAACTCGCCTGCTCGTCGTAAGGCTTATCAAGCTGATATCACCTTCGGTACTAACAACGAGTTCGGTTTCGACTATCTACGTGACAATATGGCAGTGTCACCAGCAGACCTTGTACAACGCCAGCACAACTATGCTATCGTCGATGAGGTCGACTCTGTGCTGATTGACGACGCTCGTACACCACTTATTATCAGTGGTCCTGTACCAAAGGGTGACGTTCAGATGTTCGAAGAATTCCAACCATTGGTTCAGAGTCTGTATGAGGTTCAGCGCAAGCAAGCTACTGAGCTTCTTTCTGAAGCACGCCATAAGTTGGCTGAAGCACAGAAGAATGCTAACAACAAAGAGACTTTCCAGAAATTACAAGAGGAAGGTTTCCTTGCCCTCTATCGCTCATTTAAGGCACTGCCAAAGAACAAGGCTCTCATTAAATACCTCTCTGAAGAAGGTATCAAGGCTGGTATGCTGAAGACAGAGGAGTATTACATGGCTAATAACAACCGTGAAATGCCAAAGGCTATTGAGCCTCTCTACTTCGTAACAGACGAGAAGATGAATTCATGCGACCTTACTGATAAGGGTACTGCATGGTTGGCTAATCAGGTTAAGGACGATCAGCTCTTCGTCTTACCAGATATTACAACAGAACTTTCCGCACTTGAGAAGCAGAAAGATGACCACGTTATTGATGAGCAGACATACATCGAAAGAAAAGATGCAATGATGGCTCACTATGGTGTTCAGAGTGAGCGTGTACACACCTTACAGCAACTTCTGAAGGCTTACACCATGTTCAATAAGGACGATGAGTATGTTGTCTTGAACGGTGAGGTTAAGATTGTCGACGAGCAGACGGGTCGTATCATGGAAGGTCGTCGTTGGAGCGATGGCTTACACCAAGCTGTTGAGGCTAAAGAGCACGTAAAGGTGGAGGCTGCAACACAGACTTTTGCTACCATCACCTTACAGAACTACTTCCGTATGTATCACAAGCTTGCAGGTATGACGGGTACTGCTTCAACCGAGGCGGGCGAGTTCTGGGATATCTATAAGCTCGATGTTGTAGAGATACCTACGAACCGTCCTATCCAACGTAAGGATATGGAAGACCGTGTTTATAAGACTGCACGTGAGAAATATGCGGCTGTCATCGACGAGGTTGAGACTATGAGAAATCAAGGTCGCCCATGTCTTGTGGGTACAACATCCGTTGAGATTAGTGAACTCTTAAGCAAGATGCTTAACATGCGTAAGATCCCTCACCAGGTATTGAACGCAAAGCAGCACCTTAAGGAGGCTCAGATCGTAGCTGAGGCTGGTCGTTCTGTAGACGGACTCGGCGCTGTGACCATCGCAACTAACATGGCTGGTCGTGGTACCGACATCAAACTCACGCAGGAAGTTAAGGATGCTGGTGGTCTTGCAATCATTGGTACTGAACGTCACGAAAGCCGCCGTGTAGACCGTCAGTTGCGTGGTCGTGCTGGTCGTCAAGGCGACCCTGGTTCATCAGTGTTCTATGTCTCACTTGAAGACAAGCTGATGCGCCTCTTCGGTTCAGAGCGTATTGCTAAGGTAATGGACCGCCTCGGCTTTGAAGATGGTGAGCGTATTGAGAGTTCAATGATATCTAATAGTATCGAGCGTGCCCAGAAGAAGGTTGAAGAAAACAACTTCGGTATCCGTAAGCGTCTGTTGGAATACGATGACGTCATGAACAAGCAGCGTACGGTTATCTATGAGAAGCGTCGTCACGCATTGATGGGTGAGCGTATTGGTATGGATATTTCTAATATCATCTGGGACCGTTGTGTAAGCATTATCGAGCGCAATGACTACGAAGGATGCAAAGAAGAGTTCTTGAAAGTACTTGCAATGGAATGCCCATTCACCGAAGAGGAGCTTGCTGCAGGTCATACTGAAGAACTTGCTGAACGCAGTTTCCAAGCTGCTATGGACGCCTTCACACGTAAGACTGAGCGTATCCAGACTGTTGCATGGCCTATTATTAAAGAGGTGTATGAGAACCAAGGGGCAATGTACGAGCGTATCATGGTTCCTATCACAGATGGACAACGTGTCTACAACATTCCTTGCGACTTGAAAGAAGCTTACGAGAGCGAAGCTAAATCGGTTGTTAAACAGTTTGAGAAGGTAATCCTCCTCCATATCATCGACGATGATTGGAAAGAGAACCTACGTCAGTTAGACGACCTACGTCACTCCGTTCAGAATGCATCTTACGAGCAGAAGGACCCATTACTCATCTTTAAGCTGGAGAGCGTAAAGCTGTGGGACAACATGATTGACGATATGAACAACCGTACAGCAAGTGTTCTTATGCGCGGTCAGATACCTGAGATGCAGCCTGCTGAGGATATTCAGGAAGCTGCTCCAGAGCAACATAGCCAGCAGTACAAGGAGGAGAAGGTTGAACTTAACGACCCTAACCAGGTTGCTGCAGCTCAGCATGATACCCGCGAAGGGGCACAAGAAGTGAACCACACGCCATATCGTGCTGATAAGATGCCTCGTCCTAATGACCCATGCCCATGTGGTAGCGGTAAGAAGTTCAAGAATTGCCATGGTCGCGATATTCGTTAATAAACTTATAAAGACTTTCGGGGATAAGACAGCTGTGTCTATCCCCGAATTTTGTTTCCCTTCTAACGAGATTATTGGACTTGTTGGGAATAATGGTGCTGGTAAGACTACGCTCTTCCGACTGATTCTGAACCTCATAAAAGCCGATGGCGGTGAGGTTGACTTCTGTCTTTCGGATGAGACAAACAATCAGCGTGAAGACAAACTTAGCCTTAGTAGCACAAGAGTCTCTCATCTTGAAGAGTCATGGAAGAACTATGTCTCTGCCTATCTCGATGAGAGTTTCCTTATTGATTTCCTTACGCCAAGAGAGTTCTTCACCTTTATTGGTAAAGTCAATAACATCGAGGAAGGAAGATTAGAAGAAAGAATAAAGTCGTTCTCTCCCTTTCTTAGTGAAGATATCCTTAACGGGAAAACCTATATTCGGGAGCTTTCTGCAGGCAACAAACAGAAGGTTGGTATTGCTGCTGCCCTACTTCACTATCCTAAGTTTGTAATTCTTGATGAACCATTCAACTTCCTTGACCCCAGTAGTCAGAACCAACTAAAGGACTTACTGTCCAAGTATAGACAACAACATCAGGCTTCTATTCTCATTTCCAGCCATAACCTCCACCACACAACGGACATTAGTGACAGAATAATACTGATGGAGAAGGGGGCAATCGTTAAAGACATAGATAAGATAAACGAAACAACAATAAAAGAATTAGAGAATTACTTCTTATAGAAATGGCTTCTATAAGAGGTAAAAACCATATAATCTGTAAAACATTTTCAGCCCAACTCTATCACAGAACATGCCCTATTGCCTTCTAAAAGACGCCTAACAAGCATGAAGAACATGCCCTTCTTGCGTGTTGTTAACGCCCTTCTTGTATCTAATTAGGCCTCTTCTTCAAACGTTATCATAACTTATTGGTTATCTGCGTGTTGTGGGTTTATATTTTACTAATATCTATCATTTTATTACATGATATTTTGATGATTAAATGTAATTATTTTTTATTACTTACATGACAGTGTCTATCAAGGCTATTGGTCACACGCTTGAAGTGTATTAACATGAGAAATATAACTTATTGTTGGTATCTGATATGACTTCTCCGTATAAGTTCGATAGACAATGGTGGCTTACTATACCTTATTATAATGACATTTATTACGCTTCTACCTATGTTCAAATGCAGTGTCAAACTTTAATACACATCGCATAAATAGTAACCACAATCGTGATATATCATTGAAAGATAAGAAGTTCGTAAAGAATAAGACTATGTACAACCCATGTTAGTGTGGCTCAGCAGGTTAAACAGTGTTCGTTCCCAAAACAAATGCCATACAGTTCAAGACTGAGTAGTTCTATAGAAAGGCTTAATCCTTATTCAAGTTTTCGGAGAATAACGCCCTACAACATATCCATTGATTTCAAACAACTTATATCAATTAAACACAACAACGTTGTAAACTATTACAAAAAATAGAATTTATAACAATTCCAATAATACCTACATATTATGAAGGTAAAACCCAATAAGGTAGATAACGCTTCTCATTAAAGGCAAAGAATATCCACAATTTTAGGTATTGTCAATTCTTTCATAATATTATAACTTTGCATGCAAATTATAAATATCTAAATAATAACTCTAATGAGGAAGTTTACATCAGGTATTATTTTAGCTACACTATTATCAAGTGCAGCCGTAGCACAAGCACAAGTAAACGCAGCTGACTCTGTAATGAACCATGCCAAGGGAAATAAACTAAGCCTTGGTGGATATGGCGAAGCTGCTTATTCACGTAACTTTTATAGTGACAACGGAAATCGTTATACGACACCTGGCCTTTACAAGAAGGACCCAAGTCATGGAAGATTTGATATTCCACATGCCGTTATCTACCTTGGTTACGATTTCGGAAAGGGCTGGTCGTTAGGTTCTGAGATTGAGTTTGAACATGGCGGGTCTGGTTCTGCTATCGAATACGAGGCAGATGAGGCTATTGAATTCGAACATGAAACAGAGAAAGGTGGCGAGGTTGAACTCGAACAGTTCTGGCTACAGAAGTCATTTAGCAAAGCTTTCAATATCCGTGCTGGTCATATCGTTGTGCCATTCGGCTTAGTAAACGCTCATCATGAGCCATTAAACTTCTTTACAGTATATCGTCCTGAAGGGGAAAACACAATTCTTCCAAGTACATGGCATCAAACAGGTATTTCCTTCTGGGGTAGGACGGGCGACTTTAGCTACGTCGCACAGATGATTGCTGGATTGGATGCCTATCACTTTAGTCGTGCTAACTGGATTCAGAAAGGTACGTCAAATCCATTCGAGTTTGAGGTTGCTAATAAGTATGGCTTCCTCGCTCGCGTAGACAACTATACTATCCCTGGCTTACGCATTGGTGTTAGTGCATACGCAGGACAGGCTATGCACAACAACGTTCCACATGATAGTGAGAAGGGAGAGAAGAAGAAGATTAAGGGTAATGTTTATCTTGGTAGCTTAGATTTCACCTATAATAAATATAACTGGATTGCGAGAGGAAACATTGACTATGGTTATGTAAGTAATGCGAACCAGATTTCTGGCCTCTCATACCCTAATGTTCAGTATGTTAAGCCATACGAGTCAGGTAGTGGTAAATACTTCGGAAGTCATGCTATGGCTATGATGTTTGAGGTAGGTTATGATATTTTCTCTCAGATTCACAAGTTGCGTGAGGACAATCAGAAGCTCTATGTCTTTGGACACATCGAACACTATGACTCTTACATCCATGCAACAACTAAGCAGTGGACGAATAGAACCGTTCTTGCAACAGGTATCAACTATTATCCTATCCCACAGATTGCTATCAAGGCAGAGTACAACTACCGCAATCTGAAGAAGGGTTACAACGACGAACCTTCTATTAACATCGGTATAGCTTACGAAGGTTTCTTCCTCTAAAAAGCAAAGAATAAAGATTGTATAACCATAATTAAAAAGGGATTATAATGAAAAAAGTAACAAAACTTGCGATGTTCCTCCTTGCAGGAACATTAGCTACAGGCTTCGTATCATGTAGTAGTGATGATGATGAAGTTATTAACACAACAATTCTTACACCTGAACAGCAATCAGCTTTAAGCCAGGCTGAAAGCGAAAGTAGAGCAAACGCTAATAAAACAGAGATGGGTAGGGTTGTTGCAAACTACATTAATGAAGTTGTTAAACCTACATATTTAGACTTGGCAGAGAAGTCTGATATTCTTTACAAGGCTTGCCAGAATCTTTATCAGAAGCGTAAAGCTGGTACATTGACCCAGAATGACATCGATGCAGCTTGTGAGGCTTTCAAAGGAGCACGTCGAGATTGGGAGCAGAGTGAGGCTTTCCTCTATGGTGCTGCTTCTGACAATGAGATCGACCCACATATCGACTCATGGCCACTCGACCATGATCAGTTGACAAGAGCTTTAAATAATGCAAACGTTATTGCTGGTATCAATGGTGAAAACCCAGCCAAGTATGTTTATGACAACAATGGTAACTTCGACTCTGTTTTAGGTTTCCATGGATTGGAGTTCGTTCTCTTCCGTAATGGTAAGAACCGTACCGTAGCAGACTTCAATGCTGAGAAAGAGAAAGAACAAGGCCTTACAAGCGTAAGTACAGTGAACGAAGCAGCCTTTGCAGCAGCTGTTGCTGGTGACCTCCGTAACATGACTTACCTCTTGGAATATGGCTGGTTAGGTACAAGTATACCAACTTCTCACGTGAACCAGCTTGCTGATGCAATGTGGGTAGTTAATGGAACACGTCACAGAGGACTTTCTGCAAAGAATATCCCATACCGTGATTACTCACAGTTCGCCACTACTGAGAAAGGTATGTTTGCTTCATGGCATGAGACACTGAACAATATATTCATTGGCGGATGCTCTGGCATCTGCGAAGAAGTTGCTGAACAAAAACTTGGTCAGGCTTATCGTAAGGCTACAGGTACTGGTACGGCAGACGATGCAGCTAACTACATCGAGTCACCATACAGTAAGCGTTCATTCCAAGACTACCAGGATAACATCTATTCTATCAAGAACTCACTCTATGGCGTACGTGGTACAGAGAATATCTCTACTCCAGCTCAGTACTCTATCATGAACTTCTTGAAGAATAACAACTATCCTAAATATAATGAATTGAACACTGCTCTTAACGAGGCAATCGCTGCCTTGGAGACAGCTAAGAAGAGTGGCGTTGCTTTCATTGATAATCCAGGTCATGCACAGGTTAAGACTTGCATCGAGAAGGTTACTGCCTTGAATGAAGCACTTAATGCTGCAGGTACATGGATAAACCAACAGACAGACAAGTAATCCAACTCTTGCAAATCTGAAAAGTAAATATAAATAATAAACGTAGCTTTGTCTTCTATAGGACAAGGCTACGTTTCAAACGTAAATTTAACTATAAAACATTATGAGACACAACAGCTATAGCAAATACTTACTTGCTGGAGCACTCTTATGTGCATTTGCTGCATGTTCTGACGACAATGTTACGCCAGACAATCCACAGCAACCATCAGAACCTGAGACAAAGTACATTGGTCAGGCAGTAGGTAATTTCTCTGCAGACGAATGGTACCCAGGTGGCAAACTTGGTACAACAGAGAACACCGCAGCAGGTGGTTATGAGGACAACACACCAGCTATCGACGAACAAGGACTAACCGATCTCTTCAACCAAGGAGATATGATGGCAAGTGCTAAGTACACCCTTAGCACCGAGCCATACAAAGGTTGGGGTCCAGTAGCATCTCGTCGTTCATGCGAGTATTGCCACTCTGGTGGTTATGCTCACGGTCATAGTCGTAATGACATGGAGCCAGTAAAGGGCAACGGTTACATTGTTTCAGTTTATACACCTGATGCTCCAGGTAGCAACAATGGTACTCCTATCAATCAGCTCACAACCTTTACGATGTTGCAAGCCGTCGAGCCGTTCTTGCCTCCTGTTGATCCGAAGCAAATACACATCACATGGCATGACGTAACATCTATGCCAAGTGGTTTGCCAATGCAGTTCCCTGATGGTGAGAAGTATAATCTTCGTTATCCATCAGTATCTATTCCACAGTCAGCATTCAACACTGACCCAGTACCAAGCAATTATGAAGTACGCTTGATAGCATCTTGTAACTTCCAAGGTCTTGGTTTGATTGACGCTATCTCTAATGAAGACCTCGAGAAACAATACAAGGCAGAGGGACGCTTTGTAGAGTTGAACCCAGAGTTCTGGGACAATACAACAAAGCAATTGAAGCCTGAGGCATGGGCAGAAGATGCTTTTGGCAATAAGTTCGTAAAGCGTTTCAACTACGATTTGCTCGATGGTTGTCTTGAGAACGACGTTGCTCTTTGGGACGAGTTGAATATTCTTCGTTCAGACATCAAGCACATCTGTTCTACAGAACCATGGGCAAAAGCAATGTCAGAGAACGAGAACGTGATTAGTTACATCCAACAGCATGGTAGTAATCCAAACTCTTACGTACATCCATACTACAACGATGGAACTCGTGAAGGTATCAAGAAGGCTGTTCGTTATTTGCTTTCACCAAGCGACAACGTAAACCTCTATAACAATCCTTACTTCAACTTCAAGCCAGAGGTGAGCGATGATGCCTATCACGCATTCATGGTATGGCACAGAGGTATTGCTGTTCCACGTGCAAGAAACTTGAACGACAAGGACGTACAGCGTGGTAAGGAACTCTTCACTGGAGAGTTAGGTTGTGCACACTGTCACAAGGCCTCTTGGACAACAGGTGCTGACAACCACGGTTCTTCAGTAATCCTTGGCAACAAGCAGCTGCCTAAGTATGCTAATCAGAAGATTTATCCATACTCTGATTTCATACAGCACAAGCTCGATATGAAGAACGACATCCACGGATCATGGTGCCGCACTACTCCACTGTGGGGCCGAGGTCTTTCATTGATTAACTCTGGTGTAGAAGACCGTCTACATGATGCTCGTGCTCGTAATGAGGTTGAAGCAATCATGTGGCATGCTTATAGCAAGAACAGTCAGGCTTATAAGGCAGCTGTTAAATTCTATAACTTGCCAAAGAAAGATAGAGACGCTGTAGTTAAGTTCATACGTTCTATCTAACAAACGATTATTTACAAAAACAAAGACAAGAAGAAGATGCAGTCTACAAAGGCTCATCTTCTTCTTTATCATCTAACAAATGCGAACAAAGAAGACACTTGAGATTGTTTATATACTCCTTATCATAGTGATGGCTACGGGGACAATCATAGGGAAATACACGACCCTTGATTATGTTTCAGACAATATCTTCGGGTCATGGTGGTTCTGTTTACTATGGGCTATGGGTACTGCTGCGGGCATAGTCTACTTCATCCAAAGAAAAGTTCGCCGTCCTATCATTATTCTTTTACATCTTTCTTTTGTCATCATCCTCCTTGGTGCATTGCTAACCCACCTTACTTCTCATAAAGGGATGGTTCATTTGCGACAAGGAAAGGTTGTCAACACCTATACCACAAAGGATGGGAATGAAGCCGAACTACCTTTCAGTATTCTGTTGGATAAGTTCAACGTCACCTATCATGCAGGCAACATGGCAGCTATGGATTATGCTTCAATCATCACAATCAGCGAGAATGGGAAGAAAGAACAATATCAAGTCTCTATGAACAACATCTATTCAGGATATGGGACACGTCTCTATCAGAGTAGTTACGACGAAGATTTGAAGGGTAGCTATCTGTCTGTCAATTCCGACCCATACGGTATTCCAGTAACTTATCTTGGCTATGCCCTACTCTTTTTTGGCCTTATCGCAATGCTAATTGAGCCTAAGGGCAACTTCCGTCGATTGCTTAGAAAGAAAGCGGTAGTGATAGTCATGCTTATGATGGGATATTCTGTAGCAAATGCGCAGCCCTCATTACCACGACAGACGGCCGATGAGTTTGGTAAGATACTTATTGTATATAACGGACGAATATGTCCTATGGAAACCTACGCCATAGACTTTACAAAGAAACTCTATGGCAAAAAGAATTACAAAGACTTTACTCCTACTCAAGTCCTGACAGGCTTTATGTTCTGGGGAAAAGAGTGGATGAGAGAGCCTATCCTAAGACTAAAAGGCTCCGAACTACGCGACAAACTGAACTTAGAAGAGTATGTCTCACCAATGAGTCTATTTGGCCAACAAGGCTATATCCTCGGTCCTTACCTCCAAGAAGCACGTAGTCAAGAGAATGACAACGTAGCAAGACAGCTATTGGATACCGACGATAAGATGATGCTACTCATGGAGCTTATGCAAGGAAACACGCTGCGTGTATTCCCTTATATGTCTAAGAAGGGTACTGTTGATTGGTTCTCACCACATGATAAATACCCTAAGAGCATGGATAAGGCACAACAGCAATATATGCGTTCTATCCTTCCTTTGGCAGGACAATTGGCCAGACAAGGGAAAACAGATATGGTGAACGAACTCATACAGAAGCTGAGAAAATATCAATACACCTACGGTGGCAACACTATCCCTTCTAACACGGCTATCAGAGCAGAACGGATTTACAACCAATACCCATTTGCAACCATCCTTTTTATCGTAAACTTAACAGCTGGACTACTGTCTATTCTGTTCATAACAAGGAAGAAACGCTACAGATATTTCACTGGATTGATGGCGCTCTCATGGTGTGTTCTCACCTTCACATTGGCTCTTCGGTGGATTATCAATGGTACTATCCCACTTGCCAACGGCTATGAAACAATGCTCCTGTTGTCATGGTTAATCATGATTGTGTCTATTCTGACAACAAGAAAGTTACAACTTATGACAACATTCGGACTTATCATGAGTGGATTTATGCTTCTTGTAAGCCACCTCGGAGAGATGGACCCAAGTATTACACCACGTATGCCTGTATTGAATAGTCCGTTGTTGAGTATTCATGTGAGTATTATCATGATGTCATACGCACTGCTTTCACTCACGTTTATCAGTGCAATAGCCTATTTCTTCACCCGCAACAGCAAGAGAGAAAGCGTCATATCAGTCAACAAACAACTGACCGACTTGTCGCAAATATTCCTTTATCCTGCTATCACAACATTAGGATTAGGCATCTTTATAGGTGCTATCTGGGCAAATATCAGTTGGGGAACTTATTGGGGATGGGACCCTAAGGAGACTTGGGCACTGATTACTTTCTTAATTTATGCGATACCTCTTCACACCAACTCATTGCCTGCATTAAGGAAACCAGAGAAATATCATTTCTTTATGTTACTGTCTTTTCTTAGCATCCTAATGACCTATTTCGGTGTTAACTACATTCTTGGTGGTATGCATTCGTATGCTTAAATGACTTAATAAAGTCATAATAGGCAGATTGAAAGGCTTCTGACAAATACGTATAACAAAGAGACAAGTTTTATAATTATATCCTTTATAAGGAGTGTACTATCTTTAGTATGCTCCTTTTTTCGTGCTTTATACATGAGTAATAACATCTTTTGTCTGCTTCAAGCAGCCTATTAAAAATAGAAACAGCATTGTTTTTCGCATTCACACAGCCTATCGAGCGATGTAGCTATTGCCCCTTATTTTCATAGCGTCTACTCCCTAACGTTTTTGTGGAGCTATTCCAACAATCACTCTCCTCCTATTCTGATAAGCGAGAAAATGAAGACAATCTACCTACGACTCCTTCCTACATGTAAGAGTCAGTGTTTATCTGTGAGAAAAAGAACGTACTCTACTATATTAACCAGCCTACTCATCCATGCGATATTAGTAAACACTCTTAATGCAAGGAGAATTAATAACGTTGTAAAAAATCATTACACAACATCAAGTAAAACACTCTCTAAACAAGGGTATAACATCTCTTAAACAGAACACTATAACTATCAATTAATCAACACATTATACATTACGTTCAAGAAGATGCCTTTCTTGCCTCAAGAAGGGCGTCTTCTACATCCAAGAAGGGCATGTTCTTGAACGTAGAAGGGCGTTTTCTTAAAGCATGAAGAGCATATATTAGATTCAAGAAGGATGAAAATTCTTGACAAACAGATAAGGGATTAAGGCTGGAAAGAAATCATAGTGGCTAAGACAACACCTTCTATACGTTAAGAAAGAACGATGAGGAGTAGTCGTCAATATGAGGTATTGACTAATCAAATATCGAAGGTAGCACCTTCACAAGTAAAATAACTATTTGGAAAAATCTCCTTTGCCTCATCTAACAACTGTGATTCGTTATTATAACGGGCTGAGAAATGACCTAAAAGCAGTTTTCCGACTGAGGCGTCACGAGCCACTTTTGCAGCATCTTGAGATGTACTATGCCAATAGAGCCGTGCACGCTCGGCATCTTCGGTGGAGTATGTACTTTCATGATAGAGCGTAGAAACACCTTTCACAAGCTCGTGTAGTGTTTTTATATAACGTGTATCAGAGCAGTAAGCATAGCTGCGAGCTGGTTCGGCAGGGGTTGTCAGCCGACTATTAGCTATCACTTCTCCCTCCGCAGTCACCCAGTCAGCTCCCGCCTTAATATTGTTTATCTGGCTAATCGGTATCTTATAGAAGTCTATCATATCACGACGAATATGTGGAAGGATGGGCTTTTCACGGAATAAAAAGCCACAACAATCAATACGATGTTGCAAAGGAATGGTCTCAACCGTCAGACTTCTATCTTCATAAACCACCTTATTTTGCGTTGTATCGACAGCATGAAACACCACCTTAAACTCTAATCCTTGACAGAAGAAACTCAGTGTTTGGTCGAGAATAGGCTCGAAGGCAGCTGGAGCGTAGATGTGTAAAGGAGCCGTTCGACCTGTCATACCGAAGGTGGAAATCATTCCTGGCAGACCAAAACAGTGATCTCCATGCAGATGACTGATGAAGACTGCGATAATCTTAGAGAAGTGTATGCGCGATCTACGTAGTTGTATCTGTGTTCCCTCACCGCAATCAATCATAAAGAGCTTCTCTCTAAGCTCCACTATCTGGGAAGAAGCATTATGCTGTAAGGTTGGTAACGCACTACCACAACCAAGGATATGTACTTTAAATGGCTCCATAATAAAACTCATCAAACACCCTTCATCTCCCACTCGAACATGAGAAGGGGATGAAGAGAAACACTATTATAATCGTCTTAAACAATCACTTGAAGGAAACAAAGCTAAGTACTTACTTCCCTCTTGTGAACACAAACAAGCCTGACTTGTTTTCTAATGACAAAGAGTCAGCGCCAAGACTTTCGATATCAAACGTATCTTTAGACAGAACCAACTTACCATTCCATATCTTCCAGGCTGTCCAAGGATTTTTTTCAGACTGAAGACTCGATGTTACCGTTCCATCTTCTTTAATCTCAAAGTTACGATCAAGGCTGGTCCAATTGCCTAACAATGTCGTTAAGTTGATTGCTGAGCGCATGAAATGGTCGCCATATTCCTTATAGCCAATGATAGCAAAGCGGTCACCATCAATCTTTCCGCCCTTAACAACCTCGAAAGTATCGTTCGGATTAACAAGGTACTCCAATGTATCACCATGGTCTGTAAGTAGGACAATAGAGTTCATTCCACCCTCAACCATAATACCATAGACCGTACTGTCACCCGTAGAAACAGAATCACCAGCTGCCTCAACCTCAGACAAAACAGACTTTGGTTTGTTATCCTTGCATGAGAAAGCCATCACAAGGATAAACAAAGACATGATAAAATAAAAGGTTTTTCTCATAATTATATCTTATTTATAGCTTAAATCCGTAGCTGTTCTACTTGTTGAGAGCCTTTGCTTCTTCCCACAACTCGTCCATCTCTGCAAGCGTTAAGTCTTTTATCATAACTCCATTAGCCTTAGCAGCTTCCTCAATGTAGTTAAATCGTTTAATAAACTTCTGATTGGTAAACTCAAGCGCATTGTCGGGATTGATGTGATAGAGGCGCGCGGCGTTGATAAGCGAGAATAGGAAGTCGCCAAACTCCTCGGTCGAACGATGCTTATCTCCTCTCTTTAACTCCTCTTTCAGCTCTCCTAACTCTTCATAAACCTTATCCCAGACCTGCTCTTTCTCCTCCCAATCAAAGCCAACATTGCGTGCCTTGTCTTGAATACGATAAGCTTTAATGAGGCTGGGCAGCGAGTCTGGCACCCCAGAAAGCACAGAGGTGTTACCATCACGTTCACGTTGTTTACGCTGTTCCCAAGTAGTCTCCACCTGAGGCGCAGTAGTAGGCGCATCCGCTTGTGAGCCTTCACTATTTTGCAGAACCTCATCCTTGTAGACAACCTGCCCAGTAGTATTTACGACCATGTCCGGACGTGACACGCTCCAACCCGTCCAATCGATGAAATCATGCCTAAACATGAGCTTATCAGATTGCGCATTACAAACATCAGCAACGTCGAATTCGGCCTTTTCCTCACCTAAAGTTGAATAGAAGATAACATGCTCCATGATGTCTCCAAGCTCTTTACAGATATTCTTCGAGTCGTTTTTTAAGAGCGCATCAGCCAACTCAAACGTCTCTTCTATTGTGTTAGGACGAAGGCTTTCATTCGTCTGTTTACTATCCCATGGACACTCTTTACGGAGTCTTTCCTGAACGTCTAAAAGTCGTGCAAAGGCTTTCAGTTTCTCTTCTTTAGTATGCAAAGTCTTGATGTTTAATGTTAAACATAAACGTTAAAGTACTTATCAACGTACTATTATTGCTGCAAAGATACGCTTTTTAGGCGGATTTTTTGTACATTTGCACCGTTATTTTAATGATAATAAAGAAATAATAATATACGAAACAATGGAATTAGCAAGCAAGTACGACCCACAGATAGTGGAGTCTAAATGGTACCAGTACTGGCTGGACAACAAGCTTTTCAGTTCTAAGCCTGACGGCCGTGAGCCTTACACCGTGGTTATCCCACCACCAAACGTTACAGGTGTGCTCCACATGGGACACATGCTTAACAACACGATACAGGACATCTTGGTAAGACGTGCACGCATGGAAGGTAAGAATGCATGCTGGGTACCAGGCACCGACCACGCAAGTATTGCTACAGAAGCAAAGGTTGTGAACCGTCTCGCAGAGCAAGGTGTAAAAAAGACCGACCTCACCCGTGAGCAATTCCTCGAACATGCATGGGATTGGACACACGAGCATGGAGGCATCATCCTCAAGCAGTTGCGTCGACTTGGTTGCTCATGTGATTGGGACCGCACAGCCTTCACAATGGATGACACTCGTAGTAAGAGTGTTATCAAAGTGTTCTGCGACCTCTATAAGAAGGGTTATATCTATCGTGGTGTACGAATGGTTAACTGGGACCCACAGGCTCAGACGGCCCTTTCTGATGAAGAGGTAATCTACAAGGATGAGCACTCTAAGCTCTATCACCTTAAGTATTATGTTGCAAAAGAAGACCAAGCTAAGTTTGAGCGCAAGGACGAAGGCAACGTAATACACAAGGATGATAAGGGTTACTATGCCGTTGTAGCAACCACTCGACCAGAGACTATCATGGGCGACTCAGCTATGTGTATCAATCCAGAGGACGTTAAAAACACATGGTTGAAGGGTCTTCATGTTATCGTTCCATTGGTAAATCGTGTCATCCCAGTCATCGAAGACACCTATGTAGACATCCAGTTCGGTACGGGTTGTTTGAAGGTTACACCTGCACATGACGTTAACGACCATGCACTTGGCTTGAAGCACGGATTGGAAACAATTGATATTTTCAACGATAATGGTACGATTTCTGAGGCAGCTGGCCTTTATGTAGGTCAGGATCGTATGGATGTACGTAAGCAGATAGCAAAGGACTTGGAGGCTGCAGGGCTGATGGAGAAGGTTGAAGACTATGATAATAAGGTCGGATACTCAGAGCGTACGCACGTACCTATCGAACCAAAGCTCTCTACACAATGGTTCCTAAAGATGCAACACTTTGCTGACATTGCCCTTGGACCTGTCATGGACGATGATATAGAGTTCTATCCAAAGAAGTACAAGAACACTTATCGCCACTGGTTAGAGAACATCAAGGACTGGTGTATCAGTCGTCAGCTATGGTGGGGACACCGTATTCCAGCTTACTACTTCAAGGACACTGAGGGTAAGAACGCTACTGTTGTGGCAGAGACGGCTGAGGAAGCATTAAAGTTAGCACAGGAGATTAATCCTTCTGTCACATCATCTGACCTCGAACAAGAGAGCGACTGTATGGATACATGGTTCTCAAGCTGGTTGTGGCCAATCTCTGTATTCGATGGAATCAATAACCCTAACAACGAAGAAATCAACTACTACTACCCTACCAGCGACCTTGTTACGGGACCAGACATTATCTTCTTCTGGGTAGCACGTATGATTATGGCTGGCTATGAGTATCGTGGCAAGTTCCCATTCAAGCATGTTTATTTCACAGGTATAGTACGAGATAAACTCGGAAGAAAGATGAGTAAGAGTCTTGGCAACTCTCCTGACCCTATCATGTTGATAGAGAAGTATGGTGCTGATGGTGTCCGTATGGGTATGATGCTATCTGCTCCTGCAGGCAACGACATCCTCTTCGACGAGACACTTTGTGAGCAAGGACGTAACTTCAACAATAAGATTTGGAATGCTTTCCGCCTCGTTCAAGGTTGGGAGACAGCCGATGCTGAACAGCCATTAGCCAACAAGATTGCCGTTGAATGGTTCGATGCAAAGTTGAAGGAAGTGAACGCTGAGATGAATGAACAGTTCAAGAGCTATCGCATCTCAGAAGCTTTAATGACTGTTTATCGCCTCTTCTGGGATGAATTCTCAAGTTGGTACTTAGAGATGATCAAGCCTGAATATGGCAAGCCAATCGATAAGACCACCTATCAAGCTACTCTTAAGTTCTTCGATACACTGCTGAAGATGCTCCATCCATTCATGCCTTTCATTACAGAAGAGCTTTGGCAACACATCTACGACCGTAAAGACGGCGAGAGCATCATGCGTGATGAACTCAAACTTGACGCTCCAAGCAAGGAAGAGTTGGCTCTTATCGAGTCCATCGAACAGGTTAAAGCAATCGTCAGCGGTGTGAGAACCGTACGTAATCAGAAGAACATCGCACCAAAGGTAGAGTTGGAACTGGACGTAATCGGCCAGAACAATTATGAAGCTTATAACAGTGTAATCATCAAGATGGCTAACTTAAAGGCTATCGAGGTAGTAACCGAGAAGCGTGGTGACGCATCTGGTTTCATGGTAGGAACCGACAGCTTCGCAGTACCAGTGGGCGACTTGATTGACGTTGCGGCCGAGATTGAGAAGCAGGAGAAGGAACTCAAGCATCTTGAAGGCTTCCTCATTGGTATCAAGAAGAAGCTCTCTAACGAGAAGTTCGTGGCCAATGCGCCAGAAGCAGTTATTGAACGCGAGCGTAAGAAGCAGAGCGATTCTGAAGAGAAGATTGCCGCTTTGAAGGCAAGTCTTGAGGAATTGAGAAAGAAATAATCGCTATCTCTTTGGCTAATGCGCCCATTAGCCAAAGCGTTTTAGTAAGTATAAAAATAAAGAGGAATGTCTTTGCGTTCCTCTTTATTTGTTTCTATTCATAATCATCTACCACATTATTAATGAAGTCCATCATCGGCTTACCCGTCTTGCAGATGTGTTTCAATTGTTCAACCCATCCTTCTCCCTCGAAGAAGTCATCAGGCACAGACACCCAACAGCAGTAGTCCTTCATTCGAAGATACTGAAGATACTCATAGTCCTTGGGGAATCCCTTTGGAACAGTCTTCAAGGCAGCAAGTCCAAAACCCTTCTCACTAACCTTATCGTCCGTCCACTCGCCCTCATTGGGTCGTCCGAACAAATTGACAAAGCCCTCATTCTCAACGTCCTTACGCCATTCATCAATATTCGCCATGATTTCATTGCGGCATGACGTCAGTATGTTTGTAGGCAACCAATAGCAACCTACAGCTATCAAGCAGTTCCCTGGCTGAAGATGTAGATAGTAACCACCACGCAAAGCCTTCCTACCACGTGCACAGATGTATGCACCTAAATGGCGTTTATACGGACTTTTATCGGGTGAGAAACGAACATCACGATAGAAACGGTAGGTGCAATCCTTTGCTGTCAGGTGTGAAACCTCTTCATCAAAGGTTGCCAAACAAGCTATAACTTTGTCGACTCCCTGTTCAAAGTCAGCCTTTACAGCATCATACTCAGCCTTATGTTCTTGAAACCACTGCTTATTGTTGTTCGCAGCAATACCTTTCAAGAAGTGCATTATCTTCTTTGTATTCATATTCTTCTTATATTATATCCTTTTAATCCTTTACCTTTTTAGGTCTTCTTACAGCTTACTATTCTCCAATAACTTGGGACACATGTCATCAAAGGGACAATGTTCACAATCGGGCTTCGCACTCTTACAGACATAACGTCCATGAAGTAATATCCAATGATGAGCATCCGTAACCTCCTCAGTAGGGATATTTTTCATCAGATAATCCTCTACTTTTCGGGGCGTATTTGCCGTTGAGGGGACCAGTCCCAAGCGGTGACTAACACGATAAACATGCGTATCGACAGCCAATGTTGGCTTGCCAAACCACACAGCTTGTATGACATTTGCCGTCTTACGACCTACTCCTGGCAGCGTAATGAGGGCGTTTGGGTCAGAAGGAACCTCCCCTCCAAACTTCTCTACCAGCATCTTTGACATCTCAACCAAGTGCTTTGCCTTTGAATTAGGGTAAGAGACACTCTTCACATAATCAAATATTTCATCCGAGGTGGCCGTTGCCATTGTCTTTGCATCAGGATAATGGCGAAACAATTCGGGTGTAATTGCATTAATACGCTTATCCGTACACTGTGCAGAAAGGAGTGTCGCACAAAGCAATTGGAATGCTGAACCGAAATTAAGCTCCGTTGACACGTGTCCAACATGCTTACGGAAATAATTCAGTGCATAGTCGTATCTTTCTTTTCTTGTCATCTTGTTCTTATTAACTTTATACAGCTATATTTACTGCAAAGTTACTGAAAACTTAGAGATAATTTGGTTCTTTACGAAACTTAATGTACTTTTGCATCAGAAATAAAAAACTATTTAATTATGACAACTCCAATGATAGGATTGATTGCACTGCTTATCATCGCACTGATTGGCTGGGTAATCGCAGAACTTAAGGATAAGTGCGTTACGTTCGTACACTCTGAAGAAGAGGCTGAGGGCGAGGAAGAGATGAAAGAAGCCTACGAAGCACATGGTGGAAGAGAGCTAAATCTGAAAGACTTGCTTGCACATAACAGTACAAATGGCTACAAGTCTATCTAAGATTAAATAGCATATACCATAACTAACGGGAATGATATCGTCGTGTCATTCCCGTTTTCTTTGTTTTATACCCTGACCTATAAAATCGCTATAAAGAAACTTTACCACAATAGACTACATGCTTCATTGGATTAAAAATATCTTACATTTAAGATAGAAAACACTCCCTTTACTACCACACGATATCGAGTAAAATCATCATCATAATCATCAATGAGTCAGACAGTTGTGATTAGCATTGAAGAAGACGCCTTACTGCATTAAAGAAGGGCGTTAACTACATGCAAGAAAACGCCCTTCTTTATCATTGATAAGGCCTATTTGAAACACAGTCAGGCCTCATCTCATTTCGAGTCGATGATTTTATTTTACAAAAACTGATTTTACTACTATATGAAAACCATCTTGTAACCAACCAACACTATGACACGCTCTCTATTAAGAGCCATATATTAAGTAAGGTGACAATGCCTGCTAATGAGTAAAGGAAACACATGTTCAACTTGCTATTAGCGTACTTACCCATCACTCTCTTAGAGGATGTCAAGCCTACTTGTAGGAAGACTGTGAACGGAAGTTGTACTGATAGAAACATCTGAGAGATGATTAATCCCTTAAATGGGTCACCAATAAAGAATATCATGAGGAGGGCTACACCCAACGAGAGGACTATCCCGACAATGGAGTGCGTATCCTTCGCATTATATGACTCTCCAAAAAGTCCTGAAAAAATACTACCTGCAGCCATACCGCTGGTTATCGTACTTGATATACCAGCCAGAAGTAAGGCGATAGCGAAGATGTTTGCAGCATTGTTACCCAATAGCGGCTGTAACATCGCTTGTGCTTGAGAAAGCTCATCGACGTGCTGACCATGTGAGAAGAACGTACTCGCTGCCAAAAGAATCATCGCTGAGTTTATAGCCCAGCCTACTATCATAGAGAAAAGAGTGTCGACAAACTCAAACCTCAACATGTGACGAATGCGCTCATCACCCTTCAAATGAATCTCACGGCTCTGTACTATCTCTGAATGAAGGAATAAGTTATGGGGCATGACAACGGCTCCTAACACACTCATAATAATCAAAAGCGACCCCTGAGGGACGGTTGGTACGAATGCTCCCTCTATGGCTGCAGGCCAATGAATGTCTACTAAAAAGAGTTCATAGATAAAGGACAAGCCTATCATTGACACAAAACCAATGATGGCACGTTCCATCTTCTTGTAGCTATTCGTAAACAACATGATTAATACAGCTGCTGTTGTGAGGACCGAACCCGTAGGAATACTTATCCCAAAGAGCATCTGTAGGGCTATAGCACCACCCAATATCTCGGCCAGAGAGGTAGAGATACTGGCCAAAATGGCACTCACAATAATCGGACGACCAACCCATTTTGGGGCATACTTAACAGCGGCTTCGCTAAGGCAGAGACCAGTCACGATACCGAGATGGGCTACATTATGCTGCAAAGCAATCAGCATAATCGTTGAAAGGGTTACCACCCATAGCAGTGCATACCCATACTCAGAGCCGGCTGCAAAGTTACTTGCCCAGTTACCAGGGTCAATGAACCCTACTGTCACTAACAGACCAGGGCCAATAAACTTAAATATATCTAAGGCTCCCAACACTCGTGGGTGATCCTTACGACGTAGTTCTTTTAATATATTCTTCATCTTTTCTTAGTTTTTATGCAAAGATACGATTTCTATATGACAATCTACAAGATACAAACGAAATATTGAAAAAAATACAAGGGAGTGTAAGTTAGTTTGGAGAGGTGCCCTCACTAATATAATAAACACAAACGAAAGTAATTCTGTTACAGCCCAATAGGCAAATAACAAAAGAATGAAATGAATCGTTAAAATGTGCTTTGAATAGTCTACTATACACCTACATATAAAATAACAAACCGTTCGAATAAACTATAAAGAAAATTATAAGCATAACTCTAAACAAACTTAAACTTATAAACTGAATATTGTAAACAAAATTAACAAGCTTCAAAACTACTGAAAACAAAAATGCCCTACGCTTCACAGCGATGGGCATTCAATCTCAATAGGTATTAGTTTCTTTAAGGTAAAAAGATTGTATTCAGGATAACGAATGCAAAGATAGAGCATTATTTTTATATGTGCAAACTTTTATGCAACTTTTTTATCAATAATGAAACATTTGTTATTGCACATATACTAAACGTACACATATTGCTTATTCACCTTTATTAAACATTAAAAAAAGGGTACGAGAAAAGCTTACATTTCGTTACTGAAACAACAATTAGGCTTTCAAAGCGTTACACAACAAAGAGTTTATAAACTTATTTTTTAACATCATTGCAGATTGAACACCATTATTTATAGTAAAGTGCATCATAAACGAGAAAAAATAAGTAACTTTGCAGCATAATAATAAATAGGAAAATATGACTACGATAGAGAACAACACCAATGAAGAAAAGCGTAGCTTGAGCTTCGTTGAACAGCTGGTAGAGGAAGACCTTGCTAAAGGTAAGAATGGTGGACGTATTCAGACACGATTCCCGCCAGAGCCTAACGGCTATCTTCACATTGGTCATGCGAAAGCGATTTGCATGGACTTCGGTGTAGCAGAAAACTATAATGGTATTTGTAATCTCCGCTTTGATGATACTAATCCAAGCAAGGAGAATAATGAATATGTGGAGAATATCCTTCATGATATTAGCTGGCTTGGATTCAAGTGGGGCAATATCTATTATGCAAGTGACTATTTCGAGAAGTTGTGGGATTTTGCTATTTGGATGATAAAGAAGGGTTTGGCATACGTTGACGAGCAGACTGCAGAACAGATTGCGACACAGAAAGGTACACCAACAACCCCTGGTACAGCATCACCTTACCGTGACCGTCCTATCGAGGAGAGCCTTGCACTGTTTGAACAAATGAATACTCCTGAGGCTGTGGAAGGAAGTATGGTGCTACGTGCTAAGCTTGATATGGCCAATCCTAACATGCACTTCCGTGACCCAATCATATATAGAATCATTCAAATACCACACCATCGTACAGGTACAAAATGGCATTGTTATCCAATGTATGACTTTGCGCATGGTCAAAGCGACTACTTTGAAGGTGTCACCCACTCTATCTGTACACTTGAGTTCGTACCTCACCGCCCTCTTTACGATAAGTTTATTGATTTCTTAAAGGAGAGCGATGGCACTGATGATAACTTATCTGATAACCGTCCACGACAGATAGAGTTCAACCGCTTAAACCTTACTTATACAGTAATGTCTAAGCGTAAGCTCCATACATTAGTAGATGAGAACTTCGTTAAGGGATGGGATGATCCACGTATGCCGACCCTCTGTGGTATGCGTCGTCGTGGTTATTCACCAGAGTCTATACGTAACTTTATTGACTCTATCGGCTACACTAAATTTGATGCCCTCAATGATGTTGCATTGTTAGAGGCTGCCGTACGTGACGACTTAAACAAAAAGGCTACCCGTGTTAGTGCTGTTCTCGACCCAGTAAAACTCGTTATTACTAATTATCCAGAGGGTAAGACCGAGGAAATGGAGGCTATCAACAACCCTGAAAATGAGGCGGATGGCTCACATACCATCACTTTCTCAAAGAATCTATGGATTGAACGAGCTGACTTTATGGAGGATGCTCCAAAGAAGTTCTTCCGTATGACACCTGGTAAAGAGGTCAGACTGAAGAATGCCTACATCGTTAGATGTACCGGTTGTACCAAGGATGCAGAGGGAAACATCGTTGAAATACAAGCAGAATACGATGCAGACAGTAAGAGCGGTATGCAAGGTGCTGACCGCAAGGTGAAAGGTACGCTTCATTGGGTTAGTGCTGACCACTGCTTAAAAGCTGAGGTTCGTGAATACGACCGTCTGTTCAATATAGAAAACCCATCTGCTGATGAGCGTGATTTCCGTGAGCTTCTTAACCCAGAGAGCCTTACCGTGCGTACAGAGTGCTATGTTGAGCAGTATCTTTCAGAGAAGAGACCAGGCGACTACTTGCAGTTCCAGCGCACAGGATACTTTATGCTCGACCCAGACACAACGCCTGATCACCTCGTGTTCAACAAGACTGTCGGCTTGAAAGATACTTGGGCAAAAAAGGCTAAAGCATAACTAAAAGAAATTAAGAGTTGGATATATACTATCAAAGTGATAAGTTCAAGCAGTTGCTTCGTAGGTATGAAGACCTGCAGGAAAATATTAGCAGTGAGTTCCTCGACCCCGAGGAACTAACTGATATTGCGGAGTTCTTTCATTATATGGGTGATGATCAAGAGGCTATGGAGGCTATAGACATGGCCATTAAAATAGACCCTCTTGCCGTTATCCCACGTACCTTTAAAGCACGTATGGCACTACTGTGCGACAAAGACCCACAACTCGCAAACAAGATTGCAGAGACGATTATTGACAAGAACGACCCTGACTACGAATACCTTAAGGCTGAGATAATGATCGTTGACAATAAGGTTGCTGCTGCTGATAGCTTCCTTAAGAATGTTTATGACGATATTATAGACCCTGAGGAGAGAGCTGGTATGGCCCTTGATGTCGCTGCCCTCTTCTCTGACTATGAGGAGATGGAGTATGCAGAGACGTGGTTGAATCGTTCAAATAAGACTGAAGAGAACGATTACAAAGAGATTCGTGCACACATCCTCAAGAGCCGTGGAGAGTATAAAGAGAGTGAGTTGATTTTGAACGAATTACTTGATAGCAATCCTTACTCAGGTCCTTACTGGAACCAACTGGCACAGAGTCAACTTTTAAGGAACGACATCAATGAGGCTATTACCTCAAGTGAGTACTCAATAGCCATAAATCCTGAAGATGAGGAGGCCATCTTGAATAAAGCAAATGGGCTCTTTGCGCTTGGTAACTATGAGGAAGCTCTGAAGTACTTCGAGCGTTATAAGAAACTAAGTCATGAACAGGATAAATCGTTAGTAGACATCTCTATTGGTCATATCTACCTCTCACAAAGGGATATACACAATGCTCAACAACATTTTCAGATGGCTTTAGAGGAGGCACCAGACAAGAATATGGCAATCATCCAAATGGGGTGTTCAAGCTTTGACAATGGTTATATAGAATATGCATACCATCTCTTTAGCACCCTTTTACCAAGTTTAGGGGATGATTGGGACATTGGCTATGGCTTTCTTGCACGCTGTTGCTATGAATTAAAGAAGAAGAGAGAGTTCAAGAAGTACCTGCGTCAAGCTGTAGAGAAGAACCCAGAAGAATGTATTGACGTACTTTCAGACCTCTATCCAGAAGGGACAAATCCGAAAGACTATCCCTCGTTTAATATTTTATAACCCATTAGAATAAAAGAAATAACATACTATTATGAGTTTTATCACATCCATGCTTGGTCATCTCAACTATGGCACCATCTTCGTCTTGATGCTTCTTGAAAGTACAGTCATCCCTGTTCCTTCTGAATTAGTTGTAGCTCCTGCGGCCTATCATGCCGCTGGAGGGAATCTTGATATGTGGTTGGTAATTCTTTTCTCCACCTTAGGAGCAGATGTAGGAGCTACTATAAACTATCTTGCCGGATGGTATCTTGGACGTCCAATTATCTATAAGTTTGCAAATAGTAAATGGGGACATTTATGCTTGTTGAACCAAGAGAAGGTTGAAAAAAGCGAGAGATACTTTGAGAAACATGGTATGGTTGCCACTATCACAGGCCGCCTCTTGCCAGGTATTCGCCATCTCATCTCTATCCCAGCAGGCCTATCAAGGATGAACTATTGGAAGTTCTTGCTCTACACTACCATTGGTGCGGGTGCATGGCACAGTATCCTTGCTCTTTTAGGACACTATATGCATGCCTTTGTACCCGAGGAGCAGCTCAATGAGAAAATCTTAGAGTACGGAGAATACATAAAGTTTGGCCTGATAATCTTAGTTATCATTGTTTGTCTTTACTTCCTTCTCAAATGGTATATCAAGAAGAAGAAGGCTGATAACGAGCAGGTTAAATAAGTAGAATGTGGTTTTATAGCATCAAATAAAAACTCTTTTTTTATGACATCAAACGAGAAATACATCGAAGAGATAGCCCATGAGCAACTCCTTTCAGATAAAGAAGAACAAGAGTTGGCCGAGAAGATAAAGATTGGGGACGCTATGGCCTTAGAGAAACTGACAAAGGCTAATTTGAAGTTTGTTGTTTCTTTGGCACATCAATACCGTAACCGTGGATTAGGAGAAGACGACCTTATCAGCGAGGGAAATATTGGTATGATGTATGCAGCCCAACGGTTTGATGGTAAGAAGGGTGTGCGTTTTGTTGTCTTTGCGGCTCCTTACATCCGTAAGGCAATGGAGGAAGCTATCAAGGAACAGTCTACACTATACAAGCTCCCTAAGAACGAGAAGAATAAATACGAGAAGATACGCTCACGAGCACTGTCTATTGACCAGCCAGTCCCCGTAGGAAGTAACAATAACTTTACTCTTCAACACATCCTTGAGAACGAGAATGCCAAGCAAACAGACGACCAGCTTAATCAAGATATCCTCAGTAATGAGATACAAAAAGGGTTGGATGTACTCGACGAACGTGAGAAACGCATCATTACTTATATCTATGGACTAACTGGGTCGCACTACACAATGGCAGAGATTGCCGAAGAGATGGGCCTAAAACGTGAACGTGTACGACAGATAAGAGACAAGGCTTTACGCAAGCTACATAAGAAGATGAAGTAAGAACGGTATTAGACACATAGCTGTCAACGAATAACAACCGTACGAAACCAGTCTCTCAGGACTCCACCATACTGGTCTTGACTATCCGCACAAAGCACAATAACTTGGCTTCCGTCCATTAGGCGGGGGCCAAGACACATCCCTTCATAATTCGCAAGGTTCTGATGAAACAGACTTAAAGAGGTCTTCCACGTTGCAATCAACATTTTCTTCATATAAGGACTATCGGCATCAAGCACTTTGTCTTGGCTGATAGTCATTGATTGAATAGGGTTTACACAATATATCTTATTGACCACATACGAGCCAAACTTACTTGGTGTAACTAAGAACTCACGCTCTAAAACAAGCAAACATCCATTATCTAATGCCGCCATAGCAGGTACTCCCATTGCATAATTAGCTGCAGAAGGATGATTATCAGGCGCATCCATCAAATAAGCATACTGTTCTTTAGCAACGAAAGTATCATCAAAGCTTTGAAAGCGAAGCCTATTCTTCACTTGATTCGTTGCATTAGCTTGCTTACCATCAGGCCTCAACGTACTCTCAGAAGTTGTCCAAAAGCGATGGGTATGAGCGTTATAAGTTAATGCTTCAAAGCTATATGCAGGCGTAGCAGTACTGAAAACAGAAGGTATAGACAACCCCCTACCTGTCTGCTTACCATTCAGTCCATACTCCAAAACCGTATTATCTGCTTCACGAGATATCCATAACGTACTATCCTTTGGGAAGAAAGCAATCCCCTCCTCATCTTTATTCATCTCACCCGACGAGCGGAAGCCCTCATTAACAATATCTTTAATATCCCCACTAACAGTATCTACCTGTATTCGAAAGACGAAAAAGCCACTTTCTGAAGCCTTATCAGAAACAACAGCATAGTGGTCTCCACCCAACCATGTCAGTCCGCTATAGTTTCCTTTAGGTACTGTTCGCTGAAAATAATGCTGTGGATTGACTCTTACAAGCCGTGGAACCTGTGCAAAGACAGTAAAGGGAAAACATAAAACAAAGCTTATAATGTACCTAAACTTTAGTATCATACTCACAAATATATATTTTTAAGTGACCTGACAAACACTCTTCTATAATCCAATCATTAAAGGTCTATTATATATGATAAGGACTAATAGGCTCTATCCGTCCCTCACCTTTCTATGTGAAGAACCTCCTTATAAGGAATACATAGGCTTATCATCACATTATATAACGACAGAATAAAATCAACAGAATAATAGACTCGATCTTACAACAGCCCTTTAATGAATAAAGTCCATAATGATAACGTTCAGAATTAACCTACTATAATAAAAAAGATATGCGTAGGACCAGTTTATAAAACCTGTACCTACGCAAACTATTCATGCTCAATAGAAATCAAATCTGTAAAAGATATGCTCGAACTCTGACCTTATCTCCCTTTCCCTGAACAATAGAAAGGAACACAAATGAGCCTATCCCTCTCCTGTGAACTGCTTCAGACGCTGCTCTTCAGACAAACGACAAATAAGAAGTTTACCCTCTTGTTCTGCAACGATATAGCCATCAAGGCCCTGAATAACAACTTTTCTCTCTTCCGTTGTATGTACTATACAATTCTTACTATCAAAGAGATGGACATCAGTTCCTATAACAGCATTACCATAGATATCATGCTTTGTCTGTGCAAGTAGCGAACCCCAAGTACCTAAATCACTCCATCCAAAGTCAGCAGGGCACACGAATATCTCTTCAGCCTTCTCCATGATAGCATAGTCAACAGAGATATTCTCACATTCAGGATAGACCTCATCGATAACACGCTGTTCGTCAGGTGTATCCAAGATGTCCATAACCCGCTCGAATATTCTTGCTATACTTGGCTGATAAATACGGAAGGCATTAACAATAGTCAAAGCACTCCAGATAAAGATACCAGCATTCCAAAAGAAGTTACTTTGCTTAATATACTGCTCAGCAGTCTCTAAGTCAGGCTTTTCACGAAACTGATCAACACGGTAAATCTCACGGTTACGGGCAGAGGCAGTGGACAAGTCGGCTTGTATATAGCCATACCCCGTCTCAGGACGAGTAGGTTTCATACCCAAGGTAACGACAGCATCCGTCTCAGCAGTGAACTTCAAGCAGTTAGAAACTACCCGTTTAAATTCATTCTCATTCGTTACGATATGATCACTTGGCGACACCACGATATTTGCCTTTGGGTTCTCTTTCTTGATGCGCCAGCTCACGTATGCAATACAAGGAGCGGTATTGCGACGACAAGGTTCGCTCAGAATATGGTTCAAAGGTATCTCTGGCAATTGTTCATGAACCAAAGACACATACTTCTGATTAGTAACAACCCACACATTGTCCGCTGAGACAACACCAGAAAAGCGGTCATACGTCAGCTGAATAAGCGTTCTTCCTACTCCTAAGACATCAATAAACTGTTTAGGACAGTCTGCAGTGCTCATCGGCCAGAACCTACCTCCTACTCCACCGGCCATGATTACGAGATGATTATCAGTTTGCGCCATAACTTATAAGCAATGAATTAATATGCTTGCAAATATACAAATAAAAAAGAACAACGGCAATAATTAATGTAGCTTTTTATTTTTTAGTACTGTTTATACGGATTTCTCAAAGCTACAAGGACATTTATTAGTCATCAAAGAGGCTCAGACTCTGGTCTACAATGGGTTTCTCTTTATAAACCTCTGGTTCATCATGGAATTGGAAAAGTAGCTGCTCAGATAGTTGATTATTAGCATTAAGTTTATAAACTCCTTTCTTATTCTTAGCTAAAAGAGCGTTCGCAGTCTTGCTATTCTTCAAAAGATACGATTGAACATACCTACGAACCTCTTCTTGATCGATAGGATTAAAAAACGAGTTACAAGCATTAAAGACATGACGGGAGATATTCTGTACAGAAAGTCCCTCGTCGCCTGCTTCAGCAAGAACCCGTAATATTTCCTTATCGTACTGCATAAAAAAAGGGAGCCTATACACTTATCATACAGACTCCCTCCTTTGTTATGATAATTACTCTAATTAAGCAAGAGTAACCTTGTCGTTTTCACCTTTCACTTTACCCTCCTTGAAGAGCCATCCAATACCAAGATAAACCTCTTCAGAACTAATCTTTGCAGCCTTAGCAATCTCTGCAACAGTCAAAGCCTTAGCCTCGGCAGCAAGAGCATTGTAAACATCACCGGCCTTAAAACCAACATTCTCTGCGTTAATAGCTACAACTGCTTTCTTTGCAGGGGCCTTCTTAGCAGGAGCTTTCTTTACTGCTTTAGGAGCAGACTTAACTTCTTTCTTTTCTGTCATAGTTATACACAATTAAAGTATTGTTCAAGCAATCGAATATTATCTAATTTGTTTTTATCTGCAACTATTACTTTTATAAACATTAAAAGAGATATTAATCATCTACTATTGAACGTTACTAATCATTTGCAAAAGTACATCAAATAATTCAAAGTATCAAATACTTACGACGAAAAGTAAAAGATTTTGAATGCTTTAGGACTCTCCTCTTGTTTTTTTTGATGTATATCAACCAAATAGGAGGATTAGTCCTTTAAGTCTAACTTAATCTCTAACTCGTCTAACTGTTTCTGGTCAATAAACGAAGGAGCATCCAACATGACATCACGTCCACTATTGTTCTTAGGGAACGCAATACAGTCACGGATTGAGTCAAGACCTGCCATGATACTTACAAAGCGGTCAAGACCGAAAGCAAGACCTGCATGAGGTGGCGCTCCATACTTGAAGGCATTCATCAAGAAGCCAAACTGTGCCTTAGCACTCTCTGGTGTGAAGCCGAGAACCTCAAACATTTTCTCTTGCAACTGCGTATCGTGAATACGAAGTGAACCTCCACCAACTTCTATACCATTACATACAAAGTCGTAAGCCTTCGCACGTACTTGTTCTGGATGTTCGTCTAACAGGGGGATATCCTCTGGGTGTGGCATCGTGAATGGATGGTGTGTTGCCATCAATCGCTGCTCTTCATCACTCCACTCAAACAATGGGAAGTCAACAATCCACAGACACTTAAAGACATTCTTATCACGAAGTCCTAAGCGATCGCCCATTTCAAGACGCAAAGAACATAGTTGTACACGTGTCTTGTTTGCGTTGTTACCAGAAAGAATCAACACGAGGTCACCATCCTTAGCACCAGTTGTTTCCTTAACTTTCAGCAACTGCTCCTCTGTATAGAACTTATCAATAGAACTCTTAACAGTACCGTCTGCATTATACTTGATGAAGACAAGGCCTTGAGCACCTACCTGTGGACGTTTAACAAAATCGGTCAATTCATTTAGCTGCTTACGACTATAATCAGCACAACCAGGAACAACAATACCTCCGATGTAGGCAGCCTCATTAAATACTGAGAATGAACCAGTACCCTTTAGGTCGTCCATTAACTCAACAAACTCCATACCGAAGCGCAAATCAGGCTTATCAGAACCAAAGCGTTTCATGGCATCATGCCATTTCATCTGCTCAAGTTTTGGAAGTTCAACACCGCGAATCTCACGGAAAAGATGGCGTGCCATTTCCTCGAACAAGTTGATAACATCCTCCTGATCAACAAATGACATCTCACAGTCTATCTGTGTAAACTCTGGCTGACGGTCGGCACGCAAGTCCTCATCACGGAAGCATTTCGCTATTTGAAAATAACGATCAAAACCCGCTACCATCAACAACTGCTTCAAAGTCTGTGGACTCTGTGGTAGTGCATAGAACTGACCAGGGTTCATACGTGATGGTACCACGAAGTCACGTGCACCCTCTGGGGTAGACCCAATGAGGATAGGAGTCTCCACTTCCATGAACTTTTCGGCATCAAGGAAGTTACGAATAAGTATCGTCATACGATGACGCAGCTCCAAGTTCTTGCGCACTGCCTCACGACGAAGGTCTAAGTAGCGATACTTCATACGAAGGTCATCACCACCGTCTGTGTTTTCTTCTATTGTGAAAGGAGGAGTCTGAGAACTGCTAAGCACCTTCAGTTCCTTAGCAATAATCTCAATGTCACCTGTTGGAATCTTGTTGTTCTTACTCTGACGTTCGTTGACAACACCCTTAACTTGGATGCAATACTCACGTCCCAACTTATTAGCTTCGCCACAAAGGTCTGCATTATCGGCCTCATTGAAGACTAACTGGGTAATACCATAGCGGTCGCGAAGGTCGACAAAAGTCATACCTCCCATTTTACGTGCGCGCTGTACCCATCCAGCGAGGGTAACCTCCTTGCCTGCATCCGACAGGCGCAGCTCTCCACAAGTATTTGTTCTATACATACCTTATATTATATGTTTTATTATATTTCGCCGTTTCAATTAACAAAAGGGGAAATCTTTACCCCAACTGTTCGGTTTAATTAATCTACTGCAAAGATACGAACTTTATATTAAAAAAGGGTATCACCTTATTAAAAATATAAAGGACTACTGTTGGTTTTATTGTTAAGATAACATATAGAAAGTCATTAAAATAACAATATCTCCTTAATTATTGTAAATTTATAGTGTATCTATAAACTTTCTGATTACTTTTGCATCGAACTTAATAAATATCAATTAAATTAAAACGACATGAAGAAGTTCTTATTAATGACACTTATGTTAGTCTTCGGACTGACATTTGCAGCAGCACAGAATCAGGCAGAAATTAAATTTGATAAGTTGACTTACGACTTCGGAACATTCTCTGATGACAACCCAGTGCACAAGACAACGTTTACATTCACTAATGTTGGTAAGGCGCCATTGGTAATTAATCAGATCGTTGCAAGCTGTGGTTGTACCATACCTAACTATGACAAGCGTCCGATTGCTCCTGGTCAGAAGGGTACGATTGACGTGACTTACAACGGAACAGGTAAGTTTCCTGGACACTTCAAGAAGAGTATTACCGTTCGTACTAACGGAAAAGTGGAGATGACACGACTCTATATAGAAGGTGTCATGACGGGTAAATAACTTATAGACACAAATGATAGAGCCAGCTTTTACGCATCTGTAAAAGCTGGCTCTATTGTTTTATCACCATTGCTCAATCGTTATCTTTTGTAATAAAAATTCACGAGTACATTTTAACCAAGGCTTTACAACATTCAAGACAAGCCTTGACAAGCATTTAGAAGACGCCCTTCTTGCATCTTACTAACGCCCTTCTTGAACCTTACTAAGCCCGCTCTCAAACCGACATCACAACTAATTGTATTCCTGCCAGTTACAGAGTCAATTATAAGAGACGTCATATAGGTATTCAAGGACAACCAACCCACTCGATTGTAAACTATTTTCTTTTATCAATCTCCGTCTGGGGTTTGAAGAATAATACTCGTAGCACCAATCGTAAAGAGCGTACCACCTTCTATCACACGCCGTTCGCGGTCGCCAAGGATAACATTGTCAACGAAAGTACCAGTATAAGAAGGACCATCACGCAATACGTACTGTAGTTTGCCATTCTTGTCCTTACTAACCGTAATAGTACAATGCGTCATGTCAACACTCGGGTCGACTGTCTCTATCGGACAGTTAATAGGGTTGCCTTTCATGTATCGTCCAATAACATTCTCACCCATTTGTAGGGGGATGACTTGGCGGAAATGAAACACATTCTCTATCACATGAAGAGAGCCATATTGGCTTTCTACATTCTCATCAATAGGCGAATTGTTCTCTTCCTTTTGTGTCTTACGTAGTTTAGAGACGCCGATACGGATTCCAAACTCCTTCCCACACTGAGGACATTGGAATACAAGTCGTTGTCCAGACTTATATTTTGTTTCGTCGAAAGTTATGAAGTTATCACACTTCGGACATCTAACACGCTTCATATAATAAAAGTATTATTAATAAAACCACCCCTCACCTCATAGAAGAAGAGAAAGAGGAGTTATGAAAAATGAATAAGACTAAGACATTAAAGGATTATGATTAGCCTTCATTCATATATCTTTCTTGACAAAAAATGATAATAAGAAAATAATCAAGTAAACGCTCGTTACACAAACAAGTATTGCTCTTACTTCCCTATCTCAATCACCCACGCTTCCTTAAATTCAGTAGTCTTATTGATTACCTTCATCCTTTCAGTAGCCTCTTTAGGACTTGAGAAATAACCATAAAGCACCTTTATACTCTCAGGACCATCATAGACACGTGCGTCAGTAAGGCCGCTCTTCTTCAGTTTCGCTACAAAAGCACGGGCATTACTATCTGTTATATGACTTGCCATAACGATTGCCCAATAATGAGAAGCAACGGTTGTAGCCTCCTGTTGACGCTTTATACCCATAGGGTGACTATTAGAAGTCAGTGTTTCAAGCTGCTTATAAGTGTTGGAGGTGTCGTCGGAATCGAATATATTATAGAGCACACCGCTCTTAATCTGCTGCTTATCAGCAATGCCGTTACGGTTTGAACCAGGGAAAGCAACAAGGAAGACCGCTGTAAGGAAGACCGCTGCAGCCGCGACATTACGTACTGCACGCATGCTAATGCTAAGTCGTTTGTTCGTAGCGTCAGTATCGTCAACGAAGACAACGCCCTGCTTTTGCGGCTTAATGTCAGCAATCGATGTAGCAGACTGATTATTACTGATAAGCTTAGGGAACTCATAGCTACTCAAGCCATAGTACAATGGCGTCAGAATACCACTCTCGAAAGGTTCGAATGCTAAGTTACCATCACTGTTCCTCGATAGGCTTCCAAGGTCATTCAACTCAAAAACGCCCTCTTCGCCCAATGCTTGATAAATCTCTTCTACCTCGTTCTCAATCTGCTGTAAGGCTTCAGGGTAACTTAAATCATACGCATCAACATAAGACTGAACCAACAAAGAGTCGTTCATTCTGAGCTGTGCATTAAAGCCAAGTGTACGATAAGGTGGCAGGAATAACCCATCCTGCTCATCGTATCGAGCAGGAATACGATGCGCAACAAAGCCGCCTAAGCCTGGAACAATGACACAGTCATTCTCCAAAAGCAGGATTTCAATATGTCGGTCGAGTTTTATCACGTTTGCAAAATTAAACAAATTATTTGGAAGAGGCAAGTCCGTGACGTTAAAATCCTGTTTAATATATGAAAAAGGAAATAATCCTTCTGATAATCGATAAAACTTCTTATCTTTGCAATAAGAACTAAAAATAAAGCTATGGAGTTTATTAAAACAGAAATTGATGGTGTTTGGATTATTGAACCTAAAGTATTTAATGACGAAAGAGGTTATTTCTTTGAATCATTCAAACAGGCAGAATTTGACCAACACATTGGTTACCATGTAGATTTCATACAGGACAATGAG
Source organism: Prevotella jejuni (assembly GCF_900187995.1). Lineage (GTDB taxonomy): Bacteria > Bacteroidota > Bacteroidia > Bacteroidales > Bacteroidaceae > Prevotella > Prevotella jejuni. The sequence goes on along the minus strand of NZ_FZNZ01000001.1, from coordinate 29,166 downwards.
TCTAAGTCAAGCTATGGTGTTCTCCGTGGTCTGCACTATCAAGAGGGCGACACAGCACAGGCCAAACTCGTGCGTGTCATTAAAGGTAAGGTTGTTGACGTGGCTGTCGACCTTCGCAAGAGTTCTCCTACCTTCGGCAAGTATGTCATGGTAGAACTATCTGAGGACAATAAGCGTCAATTCTTTGTACCACGTGGCTTTGCACATGGTTTCCTTGTGCTCTCTGACGAGGCTGTCTTTACTTATAAGGTGGACAATGTTTATAGTCCAAAAACTGAGGCCAGCATTAAATGGAACGATGAGACCGTAGGGATTACATGGCCTATTGATGCGAAGGATGTTATCCTTTCAGACAAAGACCTTAATAAAGGCTTAGCTTTAAAAGAGGCTAAAGTATTCGAATAAGTATCAATAGATTTATCAATAGCGGGCACAACGGCAGTGTATCCGCCATAAATCAATCATTTACGAACGCATGGATAATGTGTTCAACTATCTATCTGTAAAGATGAAACGGAAGTTATTTACCTGCATATCGGTGTTGTTAATTCTCTTGACAGCCTGTCGCAATCGTGGAGCCGACTATCAGCAACAAAACGAGGACAAGCAGGCTAAGGAGATGTTGCAGGGCTTATGGACCAATGGTGAGAATAGTGACCCAGCCATGTTAGTAAAGGGTGATAGTATTTTCTACCCTGACTCAGCGAGTATGCCTGTGCGCTTCTGGATCTATCAAGACACTATCTATCTGCAAGGTCAGAATGTCCATGGATACAAGATAGAGAAGCAAGCACCTCATCTGTTTAAGTTTGCCAATCAAAATGGTGATGACGTAAAACTTACAAAAACAAATGACAAAGCGCTCTACTCGGCCTTCAACTATCATGTCTATGCAATGAACACTTTCTTAGAACAGTCGCAAGACACGATTATCCGTACTGACTTGGGCTATTTTGAGAGCAAGGTACATGTGCAAACGACATCTGATAAGGTGGTGAAGTCTACGTACAACGACAATGGAGTTGAAGTAGACAATATGTATCTGGACAATGTTGCAGCCTTGCGGTTGTACAATCACGGTACACCAGTCTTCGCACACGACTTCCGTAAACAAGAGTTTCAGTCGCTCATCCCGAAGGACTTTCTCTCTCGAAGCATCCTTCGTAAGATGTATTTCACCCATGCTGATGCCAAGGCTCTCTACTACTATGTCATCATTGGTATTCCTGATGCTGACACAACATACGTTATCGAACTGAGGGTGACGCCTGATGGAAGAATGACCAAGAAGCTAAAGTAATATTGATTGCCGTGAAAGGCTAATCATAAGAAGATTAAATACTAATCCGCACTTAGTTATGATTGTGACTAAGTGCGGTTTTTTATTACACTCTTATTAAACTTAAAATAGAGAGAATGTCATATAACTTACTGGTAAACATATAACTTTAATGTTATATCACGAGCCATAAAAGATTGACTTTTAGCACCCTTATCATACGAATATGCCCATGATAAGACTCGTATAAGGCGAGTTTACCGTATGTTACGAAGATTTTATCGAGAATTGACCACATTCTTCAAAAGTTATTATTATATTTGTATCTGCTTTAATACCTAAAGTATAAGGTGCTGACCAAGTAGTAAGAAGAATCTTACCCATGCAAGATTGGTACAGTAAGAAGTTTTTCTAATTTCCACCTTATATAATAAGAACGTCAAAGACTATCACACTGTTGATATATAAAACAAGCACATGGACATACTGTCACACTTTAGAACAATAGAAGAACTTACTAAAACACTCTCACGCGAACAGCGACTACTGAGTGAGATGTTTGAGAAGCGAAAGCTAATGAAGTATCCCAAAGCAATAGCACTGGAGATAGTTGGCGGAAACGAGAGCCGACTAAGTAGGCTCATTGACTATGGAGTACTGGTAGAAACAGGCAGTTCTCTTGAAATAGAGAGCGACTATCTTAATTTCTTCGAGGAGGTTCTGAATGTGAACGAAGAGATAAGTGTGCTAAGCGTACAGGAATGTATCAACACACTAAAGGAACATATCACTTACTTCCTACAAGAGACAAACGTAAACAGAAGGGCTGGTTATCAAGATAGTGTGCGCCAACTCTTGAAGAAAACAGGCTTTAGAACGTTGAAGAATGTGGTGGACTTGAAACGAAACATGGACAACACCTATAAGCAAGAACCCAACTATCTCAACAAGAAAACGAAACTACAGCACCTTGATGAGAAAAGCCATAGTATTCGTTCGATGATACGTGAATGTGAGAAGCTAATGGACAACGAGCAAGCTTTCTTCATTATGGCCAATGACCCACACATGGCTAAGACCTGTAGCACCGTGAGGCACGATTTTGTTGAAGCTTATCATGCACTGATGGAGATAGACAGGCAGATTATTGTCTATATCAATCAAATAGACCAACAGAACCAACTATACAAGAAGATACGCAAATTAAAGTATCTAAAGGACCAGCTTCTCATCAAGACAGAGACTAATATAACACAAGTATTAGAAGATAACAATCCGCTATGGATGGAGTCTCGACAATATAGTAAGATACGTCTTTCATTGGAGGCACTGAGAGAGAATGACGAGATAGGGCGGGTTTTAAGAAGGATAGCAGAACGTAACGGCATACAGAAGACGTCACGAATAGAAGCGGAACCGCTGACACAGGAAGACTTACAAGAGCAAGTACAACTTTTGAAAGAGATTGACCCTACTGAAGTATGGAATGCCTTTGCAGCATCAAGCTACAATCTATTTGAGTTCATCCTCAGATATAACTACACAACAAAACGTGAGATAGAAGATCATGCAACCCTCTTTTGCCAACTTGTCATCCTACATCCTGATGAATGTAAACTGACAGGAGAATACGCAACTTACCAAAACATTGAATATCCTATTATATATGCGAAATAATACTCAACGAATATATGAACGCTTAATCCGTGGAGAGTTCCTCTCTGTGGATAGTGCTGACAACTCTATCCGACATCTATATGATGACTTGGAAGAGAACTTTGAAGATTATGCTGACTACTTTAAGGAGATCGGTCTACAGTTAGAACAAGGCAATGGGTACTTTTACTTCTCTCGTATAGGAGAAGGAAAGCAAGCGATAGAACAAAAGTTAGAGAGCTTCTCTAAGTGGCTTGACTATCTTGACTTCCTTAAATGCTACAATCAAGCATTCTCAGCTGGCTACCAGTTTCGCAAAGGTCATCTGATAGAACAAATCAGTCTGGACATCGAACTAAAGGAGAAAGCCAACCACTTGTTTAAGAAATATGGCGCAGGCTCAAATCAAGAGATAGTGAACAAACTACTCCAAGAGATGCAAAACATGGGCTTTGCTGAGTGTGTCAACATCCAAGATGAGACTTTTAAGATTACCTCTGCATTCCGTTATGCCGAGGAATTGGTTAACATGATTCAAATAGCTAACGAAGATGAAATACCTGAATAGAATCATATTTATCAATAGTGCGAATATTCCATACGCTGAAATATCAGTAGATGGTAACGTGCACTTTACGGGAACACAAGGCGTTGGAAAGAGTACAGTACTAAGGGCTCTTCTGTTCTTCTACAATGCCGACAAACATAAGTTGGGTATTCAACAAGGCCAAAAGTCTTTTGACGAGTTCTATTTCCGCCAATCTAACTCGCATATCCTCTATGAGGTAATGCGTGACAATGGCGCATATACCATATTAGTCAACCGATACCAAGGACGTGCTTCATGGCGGTTTATTGATGCTCCCTACCAAAGGGAGTGGCTCATTGACAATGGGAAACAAGTGCTGAGCGACTGGGTGAAGATACGTGAACGCATTGATAAGAATGTGAGTGTGTCGGCAAGAATCGACTCTGGGGTGATGTTTAAGGATATTATCTTTGGTAATACACATGACCATAAGTTTACTCGTTATGCCTTAGTACAGAGTGCTCACTATCAGAACATACCTCGAAGTATTCAGAATGTATTCCTTAATACGAAGTTGGATGCCGACTTTGTGAAGAATACTATCATCCAATCAATGGCTGACGAAGACCATCCTATTGATTTGCAAACGTACAGAAGACTGGTAACGGACTTTGAAAGAGAATACGATGAGATAGACTGTTGGTTCCAACAAACACGTGATGGAATCTTTCCTGTACGTCAGCAAGCACTGAAAATAGCTGAGCAAGGCCGTAAGATAGTAGCGTTCGACCAGCAACTACTTGATGTATGGCACATGCTCAACTATGTTGTAGCAGATGATGAACAACAGATACCATTATTGGAAAGTAAACTTGTAGATGTAAGAAACAATATTGAAAAAGAGAGTAAACGTCAGAAGGAACTAAAAACGGACTATGACAAAGAGAAAGACGCTCTCAATCAAGACCTTGGAGGGAAGAATAGTAAACTGAAAGAGATTGCTGAGAAACGGAAGTATTTCGATGCTATCAATATAAAAGAAAAAGTTGCACTTAACGCTCGTGAGAAGTCTTTAAAGCACGAGGTGGCTGAGAAACAAATGCTATTGAACGATTTACTCAAAACGAATGCTTCGATAGCTGATAAATATAACATCGCTAAAGAGAAACTTGAAAATGCTCATCAAACATTTATCAATGGGCAGAAGGAGACTTTATATGCAAAGCAAACAGAGCTACAACAAGAACGTAATCGCTACGAAGAAGAGCGTTCTAAGAGTAGAAACCAGGTTATGAGCGTGTATCGTACTTGGATACATGAGTCTAACGAACGCCTTCAATCACTTATTACAGAGCAACATAGGGCGGATAGTAGACTTAAAGAACTGCGCCAATGGCACCCTAAAGAGGAGGATATCAAGCTGGTGAAGGAACAACTGGTACAATTAGATATCAATGAAAAAGATAATGAGGCACAGCAGACAACTGTAAGAATTCAAATAGAAAAGCTGACTAACGAATTCGAAATGAAAGAGGCTGAATTGAAACAGGCCTCTTTGCAGGAACAAAAGCGGTTGGAAGACGAACGCACGATATGCCGTAATGAGATTGCAAGAATCAACGACTTGCTGTCACATTTAGATGATTCGCTTTATCATTGGTTATGTGAGAACGCTGAAGGATGGGAGGATACAATTGGAAAAGTTGTAGATGAAGAACGGATACTCTATGCCCAAGGACTTGAGCCAACTTTAGACAATAAAACAGACAACCTATTTGGAGTAAAACTCAACTTGGATAACATTGAGTCAACTCACCGTACTCCTGATGAGTATCGGGCAGAGAAAAAGAAATTAGAAGACCAACTTCAGCTATTAAATAGACAGTTATCACAACTGCCTATAACCCTTCAAGAGGATATTTCCAAACTCGGGAAGAAATATGGTAATCTACTTAAACCATTACGTCAGGATGCTACTCGCCTAAGAGTGGAGGCTGAACAAATACCGACAAAGAGACAGAACCTGCAAAACCAACAGCATAAATTAGAGATGGAAGAGCAGGAAATAATTTCAAGCGAACAAGAGTTACGTATGCGTGCATTCAATGATGCCACTCTTAAAGTTGAAGCTGAAAAAGAAAGACAAGCAAAGAATGATGCTAAGAACGAAAAGGACTTGAAGGAACTTGATGCTGCTTTCAATAGGTCTGTAAGGGCGCTTAATAATGAGCTTCATGCTTTCCAAGAGCAACAAAAGACTGAAGCTGAATCGCATAATCAAGAGTTTGAAAATCAAAAGACCCAACTCGACAAACAACAGAGGGCTGAGCTTGAAGGCAAAGGAGTAGACATAAAACTACTGAACAAATATCGCAAAGCACTTGATGAGCTTAACAAGCTACTTCAACAGATAGAAACTGACCGCAATGACGTTATTAAATACGAAGATGCGGTGGAGACTCTCTTCTCTAAAGAAGCTGATATTAGAAACAATATAAAGGAGATTACGCAGCGACTTATTATGTTGCAACAACGCTACGAAGACAAACGAATACGCATAGAAAAGAAGAAACAAGCATGTGAAGACCAACAGAGGGCTTTCCAGAAAGACCTCGCACATAGACGAGATGGACTAAGCCAATATCATCAAGTTATAGAGAACGAACACTTAGTACCTACTGTCTATCTCGCTGATAACAAGGTGAAATCTACTCACTTAGACTGTTTACAGCTGTTAAGTCAGCTGAGAGGTACCATTAATCAGAAACGAGAAGCTATTGAAACATTAAAGGGAACCGTTGTAAACTTCAATCGTAACTTTAAGCCACAGAATGCTTTTCACTTCAATACAACGCCTGTCACTGATGATGATTACATGCAGATAGCTGTTGATTTACAAGAGTTTATCGATAACAACAAGATAGAAGAGTACCGAAGACGTACCAGTGAACACTACAAAGACATCTTAGGTCGTATCTCAACAGAGGTTGGTGCGTTGATGAAACGTCGTTCTGATGTAGATGGAGTAATCCTTGACATCAATCGAGACTTTGTCGAGAAGAACTTTGCAGGGGTGATTAAAAGCATAGAATTAAGGGCAAATGAGTCGTCAGACAAACTTATGCAGTTGCTTATATCAATCCATGATTACTGCGTAGAGAACGCCCTCTCTATAGGAGAACTGAACCTCTTCTCAAGTGATAATCGTGATGAAGTGAACCGAAAGGTTGTAGACTACTTGAAAAGCTTAGCTCATCAGTTGCAAAACGAACCTAATCGTAACATCGTTTCATTGGGAGATGCCTTCCGTCTACAGTTCCGTGTGAAGGAGAACGACAATGACACAAGCTGGGTAGAACGCATTAATAACGTTGGTTCAGACGGAACAGACATTTTAGTGAAGGCCATGGTCAACATTATGCTTATCAATGTTTTCAAGAAGAAGGCAGCCCGTAAGAGTGGTGATTTCATCGTCCATTGTATGATGGATGAGATTGGGCGTCTTCATCCAAACAATATTAAAGGTATCTTGCAGTTTGCCAACTCACGTAATATCTATCTAATAAATAGTTCGCCAACATCCTACAATCCGTACGATTATCGGTACACCTACCTACTAAGCAAGCATGGTGTAAAGACGAAAGTAGAGAAGCTCTTGAAGAGAATATAACATCGAAAGACTATGGCAATAAGTGCATCTATACAAGCGTTGATAGCTGGTGAGACTGTTGCAGGCTCAAGGATAAGCAATAGACTACTGACAGAACTTATTCAGGAAGGTCTATTGCAAATCATTATACATGGGTCGAGAAAGTCGTATCGTGCTAATAACATCGAAGCATTAAAGAGGTTTCTCATTGACAAGGATGAGAACTATCGTATTTTAGATATCGATAATTTCGACTCAAGAAGTTCTATGGCAAGCGAGACTGGAAACTCTAAGCTCGTGACTGTACGTTCGTGTCCTGGGTTCCCAGTGAATACGTATGAGCCTATTGAATGTCGATTGAATGAAGAGCCATTTATCATCAATCCGCAAGAAGGATGTTTCTACTTTGTTTCTGATTGGAGAACTTTTACAATTCCAAATGATGTGATTATCATTGGAATTGAGAATATGGAGAATTTTAGAAAAGTTCGTCAACAAAGACTCTTCTTCGATGAGTACCTACATAAACATGGACATTCACAAAAAGTACTGTTCGTCTCACGCTATCCACAATCAACTGATCTCAGAGAATGGCTGGCATCTAATTCCAATCTATATATCCACTTTGGCGACTTTGATTTGGCTGGTATTCATATATTCCTATCTGAGTTTCAGAAGCATTTAGGCATAGGACGCACATCTCTCTTAATCCCAGAAGATATCTCCTCACGGTTAAGATATGGCTCAACAAGCCGTTATAACGAACAATATGCTCGTTATAAAGATATTAAATCAGACAGAAGAGAAATCCAACAATTGATAGACCTCATTCATCATGAGCGTAAAGGTTATGATCAAGAGGGGTATATCACTCAATAAAAAAGAGTTACGATGCAACGTGGGTAAACTATCTTAAGCCCTTACTTACCAATACAAAAGTGCTTGAAGATATTTCCAAGTACTTCATGTGGGGTAATCTGGCCACCTGTGATATCAGCAAGTTGATAAAGGCAGATGCGTAAGTCCTCACTAACAAGGTCGCCACTAAGTCCAAAATCAAGTGCTTCTATCACTCTTAGGATAGACTCATCGGCATGAGTTAATGCCTCGTAATGACGTGCAGAAGTAATGATAACACTGTTCTCGTTTATCTCAGGAATATCAGCCGCATCGTAGATAGCTTCTTCTAAGGCTGTTATATTCTGCTTTAACTTTGCAGAGATATAGACAGTATGCAATCCTGCCCCTACTAACTTGGGCTCAACTACCTTATTATCAATTTTGTTAAAGATAGTAATCAAATGCTTCCCCTGTGTCAGACTTTGCATCTCTGCACATTCTTCTACTGTAGGTTGCTCGTCAAGAACCCATAAGACAATAGCAGCCTCATCCATCTTCTGATATGCACGTTCTATCCCTAACTTCTCTATTTGGTCGTCAGTATGCCGAATGCCTGCCGTATCTATAAAACGGAAAGTAACTCCTTTTATTTCTGTTGTATCTTCTATGACATCACGAGTTGTACCATGAATATTCGACACGATGGCTTTCTCTTCGTGAAGGAGACAATTCAAAAGGGTCGACTTACCCACATTTGTCTTACCAACTATGGCTACAGGTACACCTTTCTTCAATGCTTTACCTGTTTCAAAGGAGTCTGTGAGTGTCTTAATCTTTTGATGTATCGTCTCTGCCAATGCTTTCAGTTCTGTTCGATCAGCAAACTCAAGCTCCTCATGGTCGGAGAAGTCGAGCTCTAACTCTAATAAGGATGTCATCTTCAACAGCTGTTCACGCAGGATTGATAGCTCCGAACTGAAATGACCTTTAAGTTGACTCAATGCTACCTTGTGCGTAGCACGGTTTGAAGCTGAAATGAGGTCGGCCACAGCCTCAGCCTGACTAAGGTCCATCTTACCATTCAGATAGGCCCGTTGGGTGTACTCTCCTGGTTGAGCCTGGCGACATCCCGCATCAATAAGTGCCTTAACAACCTGATTAAGGATATAAGCAGAACCATGACAAGATATCTCCGTACTGTCCTCACCCGTATAACTATGAGGCGCACGAAAGACACTAACCAGAACATCATCAATGGTATTTCCCTCCTTATCAAGGATTTCACCATAATATAAGGTATTCCCTTTTGCATTTTGCAAATGCCGTCCACGTACACTACGAAAGACCTTATCCGTTATTTCTATAGCCTCATCGCCACTCACACGGATAACTCCTATAGCCCCGCCAGGCTGAGTGGCAAGAGAACAAATAGCATCACTGCCTCCTACAATAGTAGACAGTGATGTTGATGACACCGATTGTATTATCTTGTCTGTCTGTTTGTTCATAAAGAATGTATCTTATATTCTCTCCAACACCTTCTCTATCAAGCCATCTATCGTATTCTTATAGCTTGCATTAGCTTCCTTAGCAAGGCGGTTGGCAATAACCATACAGACGGTTACAGCCTTGTGTCCCATGAGCGTTGCAAGGCCAGCAAGAGCCGAAGACTCCATCTCAAAGTTAGTTACTTGCATATTGTTATAAGAGAAGTTTTCTATCTTTTCATTCAATTTAGAGTCCTGCAGTGGTAGACGAAGTTCACGTCCTTGTGGTCCAAAAAAGCCTCCACATGCAATCGTCACGCCACGTACCATATCATCAGACGCTATTCTATCCAATAACTCCTTATCCGCACAAGCCACATAAGGGTTACCCATCTGCAAGTCCCATCCCACCTGCTTCTTAAACTCAGCTTCAAACGTAAGGTCAGAAGCCTGATTACGACCAGCATAGAAATTCAACAAGCCGTCAAAACCAATACTCTTGGCAGATGCAATGTATGTTCCAACAGGTGTATAAGGCTGCAGGCCACCACAAGTACCGATGCGCACGAATGTCAACAGGCGTAATGCCTCTTTCTCAGTACGTGTCTTAAAGTCGATGTTAGCAAGTGCATCGAGTTCGTTTACTACTATATCTATATTGTCACAACCAATACCCGTACTCAAGACAGTGATTCTTTTTCCACGAAAAGTACCAGTGATAGCACGGAACTCACGGTTGGATGCTTCACATTCTATATTCTCGAAGTGTGAAGCAACGAGTGCCACACGCCCTGGGTCACCAACGAGTATGACCTTATCTGCAAGGTTCTCTGGTTTCAAATGTAGGTGGAATACACTCCCATCTGCATTTATAATCAGTTCAGAAGGGGCAAAATATTTCTTCTCCATAGCCGAAAGATAATTTGGTAATAATATGATTGTTATGTTCAAAGAACAAAGGTAAATATAAAAGCAGAGATTACCAAACGTTGTAAAGGAAAAAACACAGAGTCTCTAAAGGCTTCGACTGTAATTTAACACAGGATTATCTTATTCTTTCTTAAGCTTCAGCCATTCCTTCTCCTACGATAGTCTATATCCTGTTTTATGTTGTGTAACATGCGAGATAAGCCTCTACACCTTGTGTGTCAATCCTCCGTATCCCAAGTACTAAGGCACCACTCCACTATAAGAACCAGTTGAATAGTATCATGGGGGGCATTGCCTAACCTACTATAAGGTGCTATCTCTGCCACCACATGCGTGTTGCATAATCATCAGGACCACCTAAGAGCTCCACAGCCTTGGTATAGTTTTGTCGATTATAGATTTGTTGATTCTTATCGAAGGGTATTCTATTGGGCGTCAAGAGCGTATAGCCGTTTGTAGTCTGGGGTATAGCAAATATATGAGGATAACCCGTACGACGAATCTCGTTCCATGCCTCTTGTCCATTGGGGTATAGTGCTATCCATTTCTGAGTTATCAGTCGCTCCATCTTCTCAGCCATAGTTGCATTATCATCCCATTTTATTGTTATCGTAGAGACCTTCACAGCATCTCCACCATAGCCCCCTATAGCATCAATATAATTAGCTTCTGTTGACGTATTATCCATTAGATAGGTTGCAACTCCATCTGCATCCCATTGACTAAACGAACGTCTGATACCTTCTTCATAATATTCTTTGGCCGTACCTCCGCCCATATTCCATCCTCGCAAGACTCCCTCGGCCTTGCAAAAAGCCATTTCAGAGGCGGTGAGCCATATCCCTGGTGTTGTTTGCGACACATTAACAGTGGAGTAAAGTCGCTTCGCAACAACATTACTCCCTATCGGAGCACCCGCACGACAGCCTATAAATCTACGTACACCAGTAGAGATTGGCTGTAAGAAATACTTACTCATGCGTGGATCTTTGTATCCTGTCATATAGCTCTCAATGTCAGCACAGATACGACTATCGCCCCACGAGACAGCAGTAGTCCATAAACCCGACTTATGATAACTTATCGTACAGTTGTCTTCATTCTCTTCTATGACGCCATCCCTCACCGCTTGTTCGGCCAGAGAGCGTGCCATAACAGGCTCTACATTACTTATACGCACAGCAATACGCAATTTGAGCGAATTAGCAAACTTACGCCATTGATTGAAATCACCCTTATAGACAAGGTCGTAGGACGCCAACGTCTCTCGTTCCTGCGCAAGATGTGTGTCAGAAGCGATAAGAGTAGTCGCTTCATTCAGGTCGTTTATCAATTGTAAATAGATGTCACGCTGAGAAGAATAGACCTCGTCACTGCCATTATTCATACTGAGCGGAAAGGGTCCGTAGATATCTGTAAACCGCAGGAAAGCTTGTGCACGAAGTATCAAAGCCCATGCGTATGAAATATTCTCCTTACCATTCAGTTTAACAACCTCGTTAAAGGCTGATACAATAGGTGGAGCGTAAGAGGCAGGCCACGCACACCACGCATTACTTGCATTAAAGAGTGTATGATTCTTCGGCAATTCCTTCGTGTAGGTTGTGTATCGTCCCAAATAATTACCCACAAAGTCTATCATCGTCTGATAGGCATTCTCCTGCTCTGGAAAAGCAACTCCTTGCATCTGAATAAGGAAGGAACCAACGGCATAGTTGTCCCGCTTTAACTCATCTGGCGACAGTTTACTACCTGGACGGTTGATATCAACAAAACGTCCCGTACATGAAGAGAAGATTGCTGGTAAACATAAGAAGAAGAGAAATAACTTTCTACTAACCATCATAACCTTAGAGTTTAACGTTGATACTAAATCCCAATGATCGTTGACTTGGCTGCATGAAATAATCGAAGCCTTGATAATAAATATCCGTAGAGGGAGTTGCCTCTGGATCGAAAGGTGCTTTACAATACAACATCAGAAGGTTTCGGGCCGTCAATGCCACTGACAGCTTTGCTCCACGTATCAGTTTGTCGAAGGTGTAACTAAGGTAGACTTCCTTTATTCGGGCATTAGAAGCATCATAAACATACTCATCCCAAATAGGCGTCTCACCTCCCACGACAGTATAATACCTTTCTGTCGGAACATACTGACTGCCAACAACTACACCACCGTTATCTCTTTGCGTAGCAGTCTTCTGTGATACGCCATACGAATCCATAAAGGCTTGTGTCTGTGAGACGCAGACTCCTCCCAAGCGGGCTGTTATCAACAGCCTACACTCTAAGCCTTTCCATGAGAAAGTATTGTTCAGTCCAAGGTGAGCTTTCGGTAAGACAGAGCCTACTAAACGTGGTGTAGGTAGCTCTATCTGCATCACCTGTCCGTCAGCATTCACTTGGATGTCACCTTGCTGATTGCGCTTAAAACCAGTAAATGTATAGAGATCGCCCATTGTCCCACCTTGTGTCAAGATAACTTCACATCCGTTTAGCCCTCCTTGTCGCAGTGTCTCGTTTGGATTATCAAGTAGTCTGACTATCCGGTTATGGTTCATACTGTAACTCATGTTCACAGACCAGCGACTATCAGTCCATTTCTTATTATAACCAACAGTAAGTTCAAGCCCTCTGTTTCGAACATTTCCTGCCTGTATATACTCACGATTATAAGCTCCACCAAGTGTAATTTGCCGTAAGAAGGTCTGGTTCTTCGTATTTGACTGATAAAGCGTAAACTTCACAGACAGTGCTTCTTTAAACAGGGTTGCGGTCACACCCGCCTCTAAGGAGTTCGTACGCTCTGGATAGAAATTGTCTGGAAACTTATAGGTGACTGTATGATACGTACCTGTTGAGGGTATATACTCATATCGCCAAGCTGAAGATATATTAGGTGAGATGGCTGAACCAACTGAAGCCCACGATGTTCTGAATTTCAAGAAATCAACGAACGCAGGGAGTTTCAGCATCTTTGAGAGGATAGCCGACATACCCACTGAGGGATAGAAGAAGGATTGTTGTGCTGTATTACTTAGTGATGAGTCCCAGTCATTACGTCCCGTCACAGTCAGATAGACTTTCTCCTGCCATCCTAACTCTACACTGCCGAGTACGGAATGGATTGCGTGTCGAGTCAAATCGAAGATAGGACGGTTGTCGCCCGACACTCTACTATAATCAATGGCATTGGGTGTGAAGAGGTTTGATGGTGGTTTCAATCCTCCCTGAAAACCTGTTATATCATAGGATGTATGGGTGAAAGCACTACCAATATTGGCTATAAACGACAGGTCAGTCCATTGTTTTGAGATATTAGCCATGATGTCTACATAGATAGAACGGTCGTTCGCCCTACTATAACTATAATATCCGTAGGGCGAATGGGTGAAGATATCAAGTGTTGAAGCATATCGCTTGTCTTCTAACTTATTGATAGCTTCATCCCAACGGAGTCTTCCTTCAAGTGAGAAAGCCCTTGTTACATCATACTTTAAGCTAAGGTCTGTGAGGTAACGATTACGCTTTGTCGTCTTCACCATACGATTGGCAACCCAATAGGGGTTCTGCATCTTTAGGTCATCTCCATAGCTCCAATTCTGCAGATAGACATTACGTGCAACATCAAACACCTCAAATGATTTCACAGCATCAAAGCTTTCACCACGTGGAAAGAGGTAAACCGAGGTGAGAGGGTTGAAATACTGTCCTTGAGCCAACATGTTCTTATCATTCTCTTTGATGTACTTAAAAGAGAAGGTAAGCCTTAACTTATCATGGAAGGTTGAAAACACGTTCTTAAACGAGAAGTTATACCGGTGGAAATCATTGTTCGGTATAATGCCATGTACGGTGGTCGAGCCCAATGACAGATACACTTGATTACGCTCAGTACCTGCTGTCAGAGCAACATTATGGGTTTGGTTTAATCCAGTTCGGAAGAAATCGTTAGGTGTGTAATCCTCCTTTTGTGAAAGACGCTTCGTCCCCCATGACTTCATCTCATTACTTCTGTTGCCATACTCATTCTGAAATGCGGGTAAGACAAAGGGCGAAAGGAACTGAGTACTTGTAGAAAGCTCTACAGAGGTCTTCCCTACTCTACCCGACTTTGTCTTTATCATCACTGCTCCTTGCGCTGCTGCCGACCCATAAAGAGCCGCTGCAGCTGCACCGCTAAGTACGGACACACTCTCTACATCATCTGGATTGATGTCCGATATACCTTCTGAACTGGGCTGTAAAGAGTAGATACCACTCTTTATATCGTCATTACTTCGATTGTTAATGGGAATACCATCGACTACATAAAGGGGCTGGTTGCTCTGTGCCAAAGACTTTGGACCACGCATGACAACCCTTGCCGCACCACCCATTCCTGCTGCTGACTCGTTAACAAACACACCGGCGACCCTTCCTGCTAAGGCATTAACAAAGTTAGCTGTCTTCACTTTATTAAGGTCTTCACCGTCCATCTGCTTGACATTGTAGTTCAGCGCAGGGCGAGAACGGCTTATACCCAAGGCAGTCACAAAGATATTGTCTAACTCATAAAGGCTCTCCTTTAAGACAAAGAGTTGGTTTTCTCGACTCTCAGCACGCTTCTCTATCGTTTCAAAACCTATGCAAGAAATCATCAACACAGGACTTGGACGTTCTGTTTTAAGTACAAACTTACCTTCTAAATCAGATACCGTACTCACCTTAGAACTGCCTTTTATCATTACAGTAGCACCGATGAGTGGGTTTCCTGAAATGTCTTGTATCTGACCATAGTAAGTGTATATTGTAGGAGCAACAAATGGTTTTTCTACATGCTGACGTACAGTTGTCCCCTTTTCTTTAGTTTCTATACTTTGAACGGGTCGTTTTTCTTTCTTTAGATAGATTACGTTATCAATTATTTTATACGTTATCCCTGTACCTTCAAAAAGTCTGTCTAAAACAAAGTCAATAGATAAATTACTGATAGAAACAGCATTAACTTTATGCTTTTTCAGTTCATCATCATAAAAGAAACGATATTTTGTCTTCGATTTTATACGCTGAATAACTGTCTTTAAGTTGGTTTGGTTTGTTGTTAGTGACACCTGCGCAGAACCACTATGTACACCTATCAACAAGAGAAAGGCACACATAATCACTCTGAGGGAAAGTAATACTTTCAGACGACTAACTATCACCATGTAAATCAGTTCAAATAGTATTAATATTACATTACACTAACAAAACATCAAGTTTACATACACAAAGATAGTCAATTATCTTTATTTAATAAGGTTGACATACTCCCATTTCACATAAATTAACCCCTTCATTCGTCTTAACAAGCATAAATAGTGTATCTTTGTTCATAATTATTAAAATTCTCCTGCTATGACTATCGCAAAGAGGTAACTGTTGACAGGACTAAAACAGACAAAGTAGGGTTAAAGAATAAACAATGACATTACCAGAACAAAGGTTTCGCCAGATATTTAGAGCACTATATCCTTCGCTCTCCTTCTATGCTACTCGTCTTATACAAGACGATGAGGCAGAAGATATCGTACAAGAAGCCTTTATGGAACTATGGAAGCGCAAGGAGGATATTGACGATGAAAGCCATATTAAAGCCTTCTTATATCGTATCGTCTATACCAAGGCCCTTAACGTCATTAAGCATCGTACCGTTGTCAATAATCATGCTGATAGCGTAAAGAAGGTTACCCAGTTCAAGTTAGACTACTATAACCCTGAAACAAACGACGT
This sequence comes from Prevotella jejuni, assembly GCF_900187995.1. Taxonomy (GTDB): domain Bacteria; phylum Bacteroidota; class Bacteroidia; order Bacteroidales; family Bacteroidaceae; genus Prevotella; species Prevotella jejuni. Next base: position 13,042 of record NZ_FZNZ01000001.1, on the reverse strand, counting down.
GATGAATTATATCGAGGGATTGGAGACAAGGAAGCAAATCAATGATGCTATCGGAGAACTACCAGCCAAATGTCGTGAGGTCTTCATACTGAGTTATCAGCATGACAAGAAGAATAAGGAGATTGCAGAACAGTTAGGTATCTCAATCCGAACGGTTGAAGTGCACCTTTACAAGGCTGTGAAAACGCTAAGAGCAAGGCTGAAACGTCATTCATAAAGTCTTTATCGTAGGAGAGAACATCTTCTTGCTGAAATTATTTTCATGAAAAAAAATATTTTTTGTCGTGAAGAAAAATATTTTCTGTCGTGAAGAAAAATATTTTTCATCATGAAAAGAAATCCACATTAACAATGGGAACGCTATGATAAACACGTACTCAAACTTACAAAACAGTAACATCTATAACATTTTTTATTATTTACTATTACGTAAAAAGGGCTTTTAGGTTGTTATAACAATGACTGGTTGGAAAACTACCGACCAAAGTTTTAAAGGCAACAAGCCTTAGTTGAAAGAGAAGAAGAATGAATAAAATAAACAATAAAACTATCAAAGACTATCTTATTGGCAAGGCAACGGCCAAAGAGATGGAGCAGTTAGCCCAGTGGTTGGCAGACTCGGAGGAGAATCAAAAGGAACTCTTCGAGATGGAGTTGGCATTCCATTTAGGAAGGAATAGCTCTGTTGCCACCCCACAGAAGGTCGAAGAGGCTGAGAACAGATTATTTGCTCAGATTGATAAACACGAAGAACATACAATAAAAAACAATAGATTACATTTCTTCCGTTATGCTGCAGCGATGATAGTAGCAGTTCTCTTGATTGGAGGAGGACTTTTTGCCTATCTTCGTCAGTCCACCGAAACAATCACTGTCGCTGCTTTGAACGAGGTAAAGAAGGTTGTCTTACCTGATAGTTCAATTGTATGGCTCAACAAAGGGGCTACCATTAGCTACGCAGAGAGCTTTGAAGGCAATGAAAGAAAGGTGAACTTGAAAGGCGAAGCGTTGTTCCATGTCACAAAGAATGCCGCAAAACCATTTATTGTTAGCAGTGAGGCTTCGTCTGCAAAGGTGTTAGGAACAACCTTCAACTTCAAAGACCAAGGGGCTAAAGGTAAAGATGTTATCAGCTTGATAGAAGGTAAACTTGAGGTGACTGGGCATAATGGCGAGGGAAAAGTTATCCTTCACCCTAACCAAAAAGCTACGATTAGCAAAGACTCTAAGACTATTACGAAAGAAGACAGCTACGCCCTTGCTGACGCAGTATGGCGTGATAACATGATACCGTTCAATAACATGCAACTCAAAGAGATTGCTCGTATCCTCGAGCAGCTCTATGACTACAAGATAACCATAGACTCTAAGTTAGACCACAAAAAGACTTATACAGGTGTGATCAAGAGGAATAAGGATATAGAAAACGTCTTAGACGGACTTTCTTATACCATTTCTTTCCATTACACCATCCACGACAAGGAGATAACACTCTCTAAATAGGGTATTTAGAGAGTGGTCTCTTTGCTGGGACTCGACTAAATCAACAGAAAACAAACACATTCCTAACATAAACATGAACAAACTTTATGCACTCCTCATTGGAGCGTTTACTCCACTGTGCATGTCTGCACAGACCACTTACCCAGAGTGGCAGAGTCAGTACACAACAGGTTTAAATAAGGTGGAACCGCATGCCTACGTCCTACCATACAGTTCTGTTGAAAAGTTACAACAACCAGGTGGATATGAGCAGTCGGCTTATTACATGACACTCAACGGCAAATGGAAATTTCATTGGACCAAGAATCCAGATAAAAGACCAAAGGATTTCTTCCAAAACGACTTTGCCGTGCAGGGTTGGAACGACATTAACGTACCAGGAAACTGGGAGCGTCAGGGCTATGGGCTGCCTATCTATGTCAATGAAACCTACGAATTTGATGATAAACTCTTTCAGTTTAAGAAGAACCCTCCCCTCGTTCCATACGCACAAAACGAAGTTGGCTCCTACCGACGTACGTTTACTATCCCTTCAACATGGAAGGGTCGCCGCATAGTCCTTTGTTGTGAGGGAGTTAAGTCGTTCTTCTATCTGTGGATTAACGGCACATACGTTGGTTATAACATGGGTGCGAAGATGCCGTCAGAATGGGATATTACAAAGTATCTACACGATGGCGAGAACACTATTGCTATGGAGGTCTATCGTTGGGCAGCAGGTTCTTACCTCGAATGTCAGGACTATTGGCGCATAAGTGGTATCGAACAGGATGTCTATCTCTATGCTACTCCAACCCAGTATATTGCCGATTACAACGTAGCAGCAGGTGTTGACAAGCAGGACAACGGCTCATTCAAGGGTAATTTCAGCCTTTCTACTAATATTAAGGGGGCTGGCAATGGTACTATAAGCTATGTTCTGACTGATGAAAAAGGCAATACTGTACTCTCAGAAGACATGGCTGTCAATGGCAAGAACAACGATGAAATGGTGGATTTCACCCCAAAAACAGTTCAGAACGTTGCTGCTTGGAGTGCTGAACACCCTAACCTCTACACCTTACTTATTACATTAAAAGACAAGAACGGCAATATCACCGAGCAAACTGGAAGTAAGGTGGGCTTCAGAACGATTGAGATTAAGAACAAACAACTGTGCGTGAACGGTACACCTATCCTCGTGAAGGGTGCTAACAGACATGAACATTCACAGTTGGGACGCACCGTGAGCAAGGAACTCATGGAACAGGACATCCGCTTGATGAAGCAGAATAACATCAACCTCGTGCGTTGTTCGCACTATCCTAACGATGCTTATTGGTACCAACTATGTGATAAATATGGCTTGTATGTCATCGATGAGGCTAATATCGAGTCTCATGGAATGGGCTATGGTAAGGAGTCTTTGGCAAAAGACAGTACTTGGTTGAAGGCTCACATGGACAGAACGCGTCGCATGTATGAGCGTTCTAAGAATCATCCAAGTATCATCATCTGGTCATTGGGTAATGAGGCTGGCAACGGAGTGAACTTTGAAAACACCTACCGCTGGCTGAAGAATGCTGATAAGACACGTCTTATTCAGTATGAGCGAGCTGAGGAGAATTTCAATACAGACATCTATTGTCCTATGTATCAATCCCTCGACCACATGAAAGCATACGCAAAACGAACCGATATAACACGTCCTTACATCATGTGCGAGTATCTTCACGCTATGGGTAACAGCTGTGGAGGTATGAAGGACTACTGGGACTTGATCGAGTCGGAGCCTATCTTACAGGGTGGAAGTATTTGGGACTGGGTCGACCAGTCGTTCCGTGAGGTAGATAAGTACGGCAACTGGTACTGGAGCTACGGTGGTGACTACGGTCCAAAGGACGTACCAAGCTTTGACAATTTCTGTACTAATGGTCTTATCGCTGCCGACCGCACCCCTCACCCACATCTCTCTGAGGTAAAGAAAATCTATCAGAACATCAAGTCTAAGCTCGTTTCAACCGAGAAAGGGATTACGATAAAGGTTAAGAACTGGTTTGATTTCACCAATCTAAATGAATATCAACTTAACTGGCAGGTTGTAGACGAAAACGGTAATATCGTTTCAAAGGGTACACAACACGTAGACTGTGCGCCACACGAGTCAACGACAATCATGCTGCCATCTGTTGCTACTGGCACACAGAAGGAACTCTATCTCAACCTTGCATGGCAGCCTGTCAGCGATGCACTTATCATCACGAAGAATGACGTAGTGGCTTACGACCAGTTTGTACTAAAGAAAGCAAACGACTGCACCGCCTTCCTCCCACGTGAGAAGCAGCGCATGACCTACAAAGTGGATGAGAAGACGGGCGAGTTGACTTCATTAAAGAGTGGCAACCAAGAGTTCCTCGATGCTCCATTGAGCCTAAGTCTATACCGTCCAGCCACCGATAACGATGGTCGCGACCAATATGGCGTAAGAGTTTGGCACAGGGATGGCATCGACTCTATCAGTCAGAAGGTTACAAAGATTAGTAGAAGTAAAGACATAACACGTGCTGAAACTGACGTGATAGGCAAGAATGGCAACATAATCGGTAAGGCTGTCTTCACCTATCAACCACAGAAGAACGGTGCATTAGCCGTGAAGGTAGACTTCACACCAGACACTGCTGCCGTCAAGTCGCTTGCTCGCATCGGTCTTACCTTCCGTGTAAAGGACACGTTCGGCAAGGTTGAATACAATGGTCGTGGCGATATTGAGACTTATAACGACCGTAAGGAAGCTGGATTGATTGGGCACTACAAGACGACAGCTGAGGCTATGTTCCACTATTATGTGAAGCCACAAGCAACGGGTAATCGCACTGATGTGCGCTGGATGTCGCTCTCTGACACACGTAACCGCCTTATGGTAGCCGCAAAGACACCATTCCAATTCTCTGTGACTCCATTCTCTGACAGTGTTATCGACCGTGCAACGCATATCAACCAACTCTCACGTGATGGTCTGCTAACCGTACACTTAGATGCTAACCAGAGTGGTGTTGGTACTGCTACATGTGGTCCTGGTGTTGCTGAGAAGTATCGTGTACCAGTTAAGCCAACAAGCTTTGAGTTCGTACTCTACCCTGCTATGACTAAATAACCAACATATAATAAGACTAAAAAACTAAGCCCTGTTCCCCTTTGCCTACTATCTATAAGGCAAAAAGGAACAGGGCTTTTTGCGTTTAATAAGTATTAAGTAGAAAGATAACTACCTATAAACCAACCACTAAAAGGCATAACAAGCTACGGAGGTAGTCCTTTACTCCATAGCAACCTCACCTTATTATATTAATAAAAGACAGAAATGTCGAACCTAAATGGGCTCGGCAAGGGAATTATTTTCATGAAAGAAAAGATTTACTTTCATGAAAATAAATAATTATTTACGTGAGAAAAAATATTTCTTCTCACGTAAATAAATCATTACTGACCGTCTAAAGGACGTGTGAACCAGTCAAAGCCCAATAGGCAAAAGCAAGAATTGCAAGCGTAATAACGATGCGAAAGATGCAACCAGTTATCTTCTTAATAAGGATAAGACCGATAACTAATACGGCAAGGAGGGCTATGAAATACTGTAAATTCTCCATTCAAGCATGCTTTATTTGAACAAGTGTCTGAACATAGCAGGTACTGGTGTCTCGAACTCCATACGTTGATGGGTGATAGGATGGTAGAAACAGAGTACGTAGGCATGTAGACAAAGACGATGAAGAGGGTCGTCTCCGTTACCATACTTAACGTCGCCACACACAGGATGACCCATATCGGCAGAATGAACACGTATCTGATTCTTACGTCCAGTCTCCAATCGATACTCTACAAGACTGTGTGAGACTGTGCGATTGAGCACATGGAAATGTGTCACAGCATACTTTCCCCCATTATCTACTGGTGAACTATAAGTGATATACGACTTATTATCCTTCAACCAATTGGCTATCGTTCCCTCATCCTGCTCCATCTCGCCACTGACTACAGCAACGTAACGACGATCGTAGACAATATTATGCCAGTCATGTTCCAGTAGTTGCTCTGTCTGAATATCCTTAGCATAGATCATCAGTCCCGATGTGTCACGGTCGAGACGATGGACTACATGCGCCGAACACTTCTGTTTTGTCTTATGGAAATAGTCGTCGAGAACAGTCTTCACATTCAATGAAGAGTGGCCAGCAGCCATCGAAAGAATACCGATATTCTTCTCTATTACAACCAAGAAGCGGTCTTCGTAGACGATTTTAACGTAGCGGCTGCGGAAGATATCGTTCTTCTTACTTTTACTGACAGAAATCTTGTCGCCTACTTTCAGCGGATGGTCGAACTGCGTAATACACTTACCATTCACCTTAATACCACGATTCTGTAGTGTAGCCTTCACCTTACTCTTACTTTCCTTAAGATTAGCAAGTAGCCACTCAAGCAACGGAGCCGACTCTGTCACCCGATAATGATTATATTTCTCCTCTGTATATGGATTCTTTCTTATCATACTACAAAAGTACAAAGAAATAATGATTAAAACTATTATGCGTATATTAAATCAGCTGAATAAGCGTAGGGCAAAGATAAAACAATAGCTGTTTTCTCTGCATGGAACGACTCTGAGCGACGTTAAAGTACTGTTTTAGAACATCTTAACCCACTCTCGAAAGCGTTCAACTCCCTCTTCTCCAAACTTAGAAAGACTCGCAATAGCTTGTTCAACAGTCTTTTCTTTATCAAGATGAGTCTTTGAGAAGAACTTATCAGCATAACAGATAACTTTCTCTTCCATCGTTTCTGGTAGGAAGTCTTGGGCTGGTAAAGGAAGCTGTTGAGCTATAATCTGACTGCGAGTAATCCCCGCCCCCGTATGTCGTTCACAGACACGAGCATGACGAGGGAAGCCCTCGGTACGTAACATTTCAGCTCCAATACGCCCATGACAGATGTAAGGTTCGTTACCAAAACACTGTATACCAGGTGCATCACAACGGATGATACCGATATCATGTAGCATGGCAGCCTCCTCAAGAAACTGTTTATCGAGGGAGAGTTCTGGGTGTCGGTCAGCTATGGCAAGTGCCTTATCTGCTACAGAACGACTATGAACAAGGAGGATATGACGCAACTCATTATCCTCTGGATAATACTTCTGAATGATTGCTTGATAGTCCATACAACAAAAAAAAGCTACGCCTCCCCACTCAGACAGCTCGTGCCGCCATGAACGAAGAACCGTAGCTCAGTCATTATGGTATTGTTTCTTTATGCTTCGTGCTCTCTTTCGATGTAGGCAATAACGTCGCCCTTATTGACCTTAGCACCTTGCTTAGCGTTGATTTCAACCAACTTACCACCGAGGGCAGCAGGAACAGTTACGAACTCACCCCATGGAGCCTGAACATAACAGAATGCTTCACCTTCCTTATATTCCTTACCAATGAATGGTTCGATGGCTGGAGCAGCCTCACCATCACCCTGGAACTCCCAGAACAGTTGTCCCTTAACAGGAGAGACAATGGCGTCTGCCTTAGCATGCTTGAACGCTGCAGCCTCTTCAGGACTTACCTTTGCACCGAGTTTAGCATCCTTTGCAGCCTGAAGGTCGGCCAAGAAGTTCTTCTTAGCCTGTCCGCTCTTGTAGTTACGATACTGCTCTGGGTGCATAGCCAACTCGAAGAGCTCCTCATCATCCTGTCCGTAATCCCATCCGTTCTCGTCCATTTCCTTGCGGAAGTCGTCGAGAGCGTTAGGAAGAAGTGTGTGTGGGTCAGCATCAGTGAACTCGAAACCTTTCTGCTTAGCAAGGTCCTTCAGTTCTTGACATATCTCACCAGGTACACGACCACTCTTTCCAAGAATCATACCCCACATAGAATCGTCCATCATTACGAAGCGTCCCTTACCCTGCTCAAGGGTGAGGAGGTTCATAAGAGCGATGTTCTTAGTGTATTGTGAGAATGGAGTTACCAATGGAGGATAACCAACACGTGGCCATACGTATGCTACCTCATCGAATAACTTAACGAGCATATCATCTACTGAAAGCTCTGGCTCGCCCTTCTTCTTACGTAGATTGTTAATCGTTGAACGGATACCACCGAGGTCGGCCATCATAGATCCCATCATACCACCAGGTAGACCACACTCAAGAAGCAGTGAACTCATGATCTTGTTCTGTGGATTGATGAAATAACCTAACCACTCATCAATAAACTCCTGAGTCATAGCACGAGCCTTCATGTAGGCATCCATGTTGATTTCTGGTACGTCGAAACCAGCGTTCTTCAACATGCTTTGTACAGAGATAACGTCTGGATGTACCTTACCCCATGACAGTGGCTCAATAGCAACATCAAGGATATCGATACCATTCTTGGCTACCTCAAGCATAGAAGCCATTGACAAACCTGGACCAGAGTGGCCATGATACTCAAGAATAACGTCTGGATGCTTCTCCTTAATACGACGTGTCAACTCACCAAGGAATGCTGGCTGACCAATACCAGCCATATCCTTCAAACAAAGCTCCTCTGCACCAGCTGCAATCTCCTCGTCGGCTAACTTGCAGTAGTACTCAATTGTATGAACAGGAGAGGTAGTGATACAGAGTGTACCCTGTGGAGTCATACCTGCTTCCTTAGCCCACTTCAATGCAGGAGCTATATTACGAATGTCGTTCAGACCATCGAAGAGACGAGTGATATCCACCCCCTGAGCATGCTTTACACGATACATCATCGCACGAACATCATCAGGTACAGGATACATACGCAATGCGTTCAGACCGCGGTCAAGCATGTGCGTCTTGATACCAGCTTCATGCAGAATCTTGGTGTAGGCACGTACAGACTCGTTTGGGTTCTCACCAGCTAAAAGATTAACCTGCTCAAATGCACCACCATTGGTCTCTACACGTGCAAAACAGCCCATCTCAACGAAGACTGGTGCGATACGAACTAACTCATCCTTACGTGGCTGGAACTTACCAGAGCTCTGCCACATGTCTCGATAAATGAGACTGAACTCAATTTTCTTTCCCATATATGTTTCAATAATTACCTAATTGAAGAGATTACCACTTGCAATCTGACTTGCAAAATTAGATAAAAATTTCCAAAAAACGGCTGACTACTAATATTTTTTGCAATAATTGACTATCTTTGCAGTCTAAAAGTAAATACATGAAGAAATTGTTTTTTCCTCTCTTAAGCTCTGTACTGTTCTTTCTCACGGCATGTTATAACCAAGTATCGACTGGCGATCATGGTGCTATAGACGTCGAGGTACAATTGAAAGGAGACAGTACACGCTATGGATTGGCATGTGATGGCTGTTCTGACTCAGTGATTGTTCTCTTACCTAACGAGGGAGGCGACCCTATAAAGTTTGACATTGTAACGGCAAAGCGCAATGGCATGGTTTATGGCTCACCTCAGATTGGTGACGCTCTGGCAATTGTTCCTAATCCCATAGACCCTCTCGAGGCTGAAATGGTGATTGATCTCGAACAGATGAAAGGTACATGGACATTCCAAGTATTGCCTAAGTTAAAGCCAAACCCTACCAAAACGGAGGAGGAGATATTAGCAGGAATGAGCGACTCCATGAAGGCTGCGTTGTTTATCCCACGTGAGTATGGCTTTACTCTGAAGAGTTATAACCAGGCTTCACCCGTGGGTTATGTCATGAAAGCCAACTCCTTGGAAGATGAAAGCCCTGTTGAATACCCGAAGGTGACGGTTTATACAAGCTGGCATATCTTCAATGGCAGACTATACATCTATAAAGATACTGTTGATGAGCAGGGGCACCGCATCCCACAGGACTCTGTTGGCTTCGACTCTGGCTCTATGCGCTATCTTTCAGCTGACTCAATGGCGGCATTGTTTGGCAAGAAAGTCATGCAATATCACCGTAAAAAGAATGCATTAGAAGCTAATAAAGAGGCACAAAAAGCCGAAGAACACAACGCTACTATGTCTGATAACAAGAAATAACGACTGACGACATTAGCGTAACATGAAAACCTGTTTGTCCTTACATAATACCAATAACAAACAGGTTTTCCATAGTTATGACTAAAATAGATGGCATCTTCTGAGCTTCATCACCGCTTTCTTAACATGACAAACTAATATCCTATTCCCTTAAAAAGTTCGACGAATAAGCTATCCAACGTCAGAAACACTTAGAAGTAACGGTTTTGAGTCTTTTCAAGTACAAAGATTTGGCTGTTATTACAATTTTATATACCTTTGCGCAGACAATCAGAGAGACTATTCAACCTCCTCTTTTCAAGGCTGGAACCTCTCATAAACAGGGGCAGCAATGCCTTTATTATAATAAGGAGAACCACTATAGGTTATACAATTATGAAGAAATTAATAGCGTTGTTTTCATTCATAACAATTCTTGCATTCACTTGTTCGACCATTGTTATCGCTCAAGAACCAACAAAAACAGCGACGGCTGCTACAGCTGACACGCTCTCTGACGATGTTTTGAATGAGACAGGTGTGGCAGACACTACGACCGCAAAGACCCCAGCAACAAAGGATGCGGGTTTCCATCAGTCGTTGAAAAGGAAGTTTATCGAGGGTAATGCGGGCTTTATGTCGCTGGTAGCATTAGCATTAGTACTGGGTTTAGCGTTCTGTATAGAGCGCATCATCTACCTTAGTCTTTCTGAGATAGATGCCAAACGATTTGTTGGAAAACTCGAAGATATGATTGATGCAGGCGAGATTGAGCAAGCCAAGGAATTGAGCCGAGACACACGTGGTCCGGTGGCCTCCATCTGTTATCAGGGACTACTCCGTATCGACGATTCTATAGAGAACATCGAACGCAGCGTGACCTCCTACGGTAGTGTTCAAAGTGCCAACCTTGAAAAGGGTTGTTCATGGATTACACTCTTCATCGCAATGGCTCCTTCACTTGGATTCCTTGGAACAGTTATCGGTATGGTCATGGCTTTCGACCAGATTCAAGAGGCTGGCGACATTAGTCCTACAATTGTAGCAGCAGGTATGAAGGTGGCTTTGATTACGACTATCTTCGGTATCATCGTTGCCCTTGTACTACAAGTATTCTACAATTACATCCTCTCTAAGATTGAACATATCACAGCTCAGATGGAGGAATCAGCCATTTCATTATTAGATTCGATAATGAAATATAAATTGAAACGTAATTGATAATTTATTATTCATGTAACTCGCTATCACTCAAGAGCGTTCTCCTCAACTCGTCCTCTGTATGATTATCGATGTATCTGACTTCCATCAGAAAGAGAGAAAAGGACATCAGAACGTCTCCGAGAACTTATTTAAGTTGGGCGAATAGAAACATGAATATCCTAATTATTCGTTATGTACAACATAGAGTAATATGAAGAAAAATAAAGGAATAGCAAAGATGGACGAGGAACGCATATCACAACGCATCCTCTATGTCATAGTAGCCTTGTCAGTCATCGTCTTTTTAGCGTTCTATCTCATTGGATATGACATGCCTTTTGCCGATAACACGGCTTTCAATGCACCTATGCTTACCGACGTATTACTTGGTTTTATGTGGGGATTACTCGCTCTCACCACGTTAGCCTCCGTCTTTGCTGTAGTCCGTGGCATACAACGAGCTAACCGAAGTGAAGGAGTTACGAATGGTATTCCTGCACGAAAGATTACTTATACGACATACGGTGTGACCGCTCTCATCCTCGTCTTGACTTTTATCTTTGGCTCAACGCAAGCGATGATAGTCAATGGACAGAACTTCACAGACGGCTTTTGGCTTCGAATGACTGATATGTTTGTCAACAGCTCACTCCTTCTTCTTGTCCTTGCAGCAGGAGTTGTCGTCTTTGGGGCTACTCGTTATTACAGAAAGGAACGTATGAAATGATGTTTCGAAAGAAAGAACGGAGGAAAGTTCCTGGCTTAAACACCACATCAACAGCTGACATTTCGTTTATGCTGTTGATTCTCTTTCTCGTTGCCTCCTCTATGGACCTCGACAAAGGGGTGTCACGTAGACTGGCTGCTATCGACAAGACGAAGACTCCACCAGCTGCAGTAGACAGCAAGCGGGTCATACGTATCGTTATCAATGCCGAGAATCAAGTGACACTTGATGGTAAACCTGCCTCGATGAATGAGATTAAGCAGCGTACGATGCAGCTTGTTGAGTCGGCTGGTAAGGGCCACCTTATCCAATTACAAAGCGACCGCAACGCCTCATACGATACTTATCTCCACGTACAAAATCAGTTAGTAGCGGCTTATAACACTATCCGTAACCAAAAGTCAATGAACCTCTTTGGTAAGGAGTTCGACCTGTGTAGTAATGAGCAACAAACACAGATTGCTGACGAAGTACCCATTCGAATTACGGAGGTATATGTGGCTTCTAACAATAACGACGTAAAGAAAGGAGATACAAAATGAAGTTCTATCGCAGTAGAAATCATGAGATTCCAGCATTAAACACGGCTTCTCTCCCCGACCTCATCTTCTCCATCCTATTCTTCTTTATGTTAGTCGTACACATGAGGAAGGCAACTGTACACGTGAAGTATCAAGTCCCAATGGCTACCGAGCTTTCACGCTTATATAACAAGTCGAACATACAATACATTTATGTCGGTCGACCCATCAACAACCTTGGTAAGGTAGAGGGCAACGAGATGGTTGTACAGCTCAATAACAACATCACAACCGTCCCAGAGATTAAACGGTATCTTATCCAACTCTCCGCTGCCTTACCCCCAGAACAGCGTAAGCAGCTTAGTGTCAGTATTAAGGCAGACCGCCATGCAGACATGGGTACGATCATGGACATCAAACAAGCGCTAAGAGAAGCTAACGTATTGAATGTCAACTTTTCGGCTACCATGAGTAGAAATAACAAACAGAAATAAGGTAGAAAGTTGTAATTTGTTGTAGAAAAGGAACTCGCTATTTTGATAATTCAAAGTTTTTTCATACCTTTGTAAGCAAAAACAATAGAATAATAAATGGCACATAGAAGTTTAGATCGTCTTGATAAAAAGATTCTGCACCTCATCTCTGAGGATGCACGAATTCCTTTCCTTGAGGTTGCACGTGCGTGTAATGTCAGCGGTGCAGCCATTCATCAGCGTATTCAGAAGTTAACAAACCTTGGTGTTATAAAGGGTTCGTGAATTCAACAAGCAAGTGCAAATTTACTTAATTAGTTCGTAAAAGCAGTCCTGTGGTGTTTTAAAATCTAATTTCTTTCTTGGTCTCATGTTAATTTTCTTTGAATACTTAGTTATTTGTTGCTGGCTGATATGCTCAAAGGTTTCTTTTTTTGGCACGTATTGCCTAATTAGTCCGTTAGCATTTTCTATAGCGCCTTTCTGCCATGAAGCGTATGGGTCAGCAAAATATATGGTAACACCAAGGCTTTTGGCTATCATTTCATGACAAGCGAATTCTGTACCATTGTCAGTTGTAATAGACTTGATATGCTCTTTGAATGGAGACAGTAA
>NZ_FZNZ01000026.1 GCF_900187995.1 Prevotella jejuni | reverse complement strand
AACGAAAGACCAAGAGAAAAATTAAACTTTTCTACTCCAAAGTGTGAGTTCTTTAAACACGTTTTGTAATTTTGCACTTGCTGGTTGACTCTGCGTCCTTTCTTTAAAGAAGAAACTCCCTACTGTTAGTCGCACAACTGTGTATAATACGCTACGCATGTTGTCTGAACATGGAGCGGCATCAATGATTACTATTGACGATCATCGTGTCTGCTACGATGGTGTAACAGAGCCACATGCACACTTCTTCTGCAAACACTGCGAGAAAGTATTCGACTTTGAGGCAATGGAAATGCCACGTTATACTGGCGAAATCGGCAAGGGATTCAGAATTGATGATACACAGCTTTATTATAAAGGTATCTGTCCTGACTGCCTTAAAGCAATGAGCGAGGAGGAAGGACTTAACTAAGTCGCTCCCTCGATATGTGTTACATACACCTATCTAACGCTCTGCACAGAACCAGAATAGGCGACTGACGACAGCTCTCTAATGTACTGAGAAGAGCGTCACACCTATTTATAATACAAAAACAGACGAGGAGACATCATCTCAAAAGTTTTTTCAACACTGCTTTTTGCTATGTTCTCAAAGGAACATTGCCCATAGTGTGATGCCTTTCAATAGGACTATCGCACAAGTAAAATAAGCATACAACTAACGAAATTACGACCGTGACCGACACAGTCGGCACATCCGTCAACCCCTACGGACGCACAATCAGTGCGTCCGTTATTTGTTTCTTACTCTCAAACCAAGCTACATCAGCCATTTAGAAATTATCTTACAAAAAACCTCACCCACGTATCCCTCCCAACTCAAAACGGCTCTCTCAAACTATCCTCATAACCATCAAGAAATCAAACTATTACAAACTGTACCGAAGAAGACGCCTATTAAGGTTCAAGAAGGGCCTTAGTTACACTCAAGAAGGGCGTCTTCTCCATGCAAGAAAGGCATCTTCTACAACCTTATTAGGCCTCTTCAAAAACGGAACTATGATTTTTCTTTACAAAACACGACCATAATCCCTACCCATACAAGACAATCCTACGAACAGAACCCAACGACTGCCACAAGTAACAAGCTTTCCTTTCATTACCTCCATCGAGCACAGTCACCTTACTTATTAGCTACCAGCTATGTCACACAAGACACGGAACATGACAGCAAAACAATTCAAACCCCAACTTATAATAAGATATGTAATCGCATTGCATGGTAGGATATCCTTATCATTCGATATATTGGAAGGACCCTACATCTTACTCCTTAAAGCATTCGTACATAGCGTTTGAAAACAAATCCTAATACTGCGAACTAACGAGACAAGCATCCGACAAGATAGAGAAAATCGGTAACACTACACAAAGAAGACAATCTCTGTTATTTACAAGATTATTGTAAGTATTCGACATTATATTTGGATATGTTAAGTGTTTTACGTATATTTGCAACGTAAACAAGTGCAAATACGTCATCACATGATATTAAGAATAACCGTCGAGAACCTACTCTCATTCAAAGAAGAAACTCAAATCAGTTTCGTTGCAGGTAAAAGTGATAAACACTCTGAACAGGTTTGCCGCGCAGAAAAGCGTGACGACATCTCTGTACTCAAAGCGGGTATCATCTACGGGGCCAACGCTTCGGGCAAGAGTAACATCATCAAGGCTGTTGATATACTACAGAAGATTGCGCTGGAAGGCGTCCCTAAGAATGAAATAGAACCTTTCAAACTTGCTACATTGGGAAATAAACCTTCAAAGGTTGAGATGGAGTTTAAGGTTGGCAAGAAGTATTATGCTTACGGAGTAGAGTTCTCTGTCAAGGGAATTGCCGAAGAGTGGCTGTTTGAAACCAACAGTCGTTCAGACATGGAAGTATTTACACGTAAGGTGTCTGCTGATGGCAATGAGTTTACCTTTGGTTCCTTCACTGCGAGTGAAGAAGAGAAACAGCTTGTGAAATTCATCAGCATGAGCACTCCGAAGAATGACAGTTTTCTTTCAGAATATATCAAACGAAATGGCAAAGGCCTTAACGCCATCACTGAGGCCTATCGTTGGATGAAAGAAAACCTAAAGATTATCTTCCCAAAGACAAGGTTTGAAGGTCTGTCTATCCGTGTGGAAAAAGACAAACAGTTTGCTATTGCCACAAAATCGCTCCTTGACTATTTCAATACAGGCATTGTTGATATACGACGAGTAAGGGTGGCTAAGGAGAACTTAGAGCTACCCAAGGAACTTGTGACAGACATTCTTGCAGAAGCAGAACCTGGTAAAGGGATTGTAGTCGCCTCTCCCTCTAATTCAGCCTTCTATTTCTTTGAGTCAGAAAAAGACGGAACTATGTCTATCTATAAGCAGAATACCATCCATAAAGGTGAAGATAATAGAGAGATAGCATTTGAGATGAATGAGGAGTCTGATGGGTCTATAAGAATCATGGACTTCATCCCTATGCTCATTGACCTGCGTCTGAATGAGACAGTCTATCTGATTGATGAGATTGACAGAAGCATGCACCCCATGCTTTCACAGAAGATTCTTGAATATTACTTCGGCCATCTCACAGCTGACAAAGACACCCAACTCATCTTCTCTACGCACGAATCAAACCTGCTAAACTTAGACTTGATTCGTGCTGACGAGGTGTGGTTTGTTGAGAAAGATGCTGTTGGAGCCTCTCATTTCACCTCCCTTGCAGAATATAAACCAAGAGAGGATGTTCGTAAGGGATACCTACAAGGTAGATATGGAGCTATCCCCTTCTTTGCACCTATTAATAGTCTAAAGTGGTAAACAATGAGAAAACGCAAGAGTTTTGAGCGTCAGGAAGGTATCAAATCAGGCCGCCTGGTAGTCATTGCTGCAGAGGGTAAAGATACTGAAAACATCTACTTTGAAGAGATGAAAGCCTCTATGCATGCCTCTGGTGTACATGTAGAGGTATTGCGTAGAGGTACGAATGAATCCAGTCCAGAAGAGGTATATCGACAGATACAAGGCTTTGTTAGTGAATATGATATTGATGAAGACGATCAGTTATGGGCTGTTGTTGATAGAGACAAGTGGACGGAGAAAATGCTATCTGAGGTTGCTATGAAATGCTCTCAGAACAGATTTTTTAACTTCTGTGTCAGTAACCCTTGTTTTGAACTATGGCTAATTCTGCACCTTGAGGATGTGGAACACTATTCAGAAGAAGACTGGAATGGTCTGTCAGAGAACAAGAAGACAAGCCGGAATGGTGACACTTGGACCAAGAAGAGACTTCGTTCGCTCATGGGAAGCTATCGTGAATCGAAATACGAGGCCGCAACTCTACTCCCCAATATTGAAAATGCAATCGCAAGAGCAAGCAAACTGGACATCAAACCAGATGATAGATGGCCACAGACCGTGGGTACCAGAGTCTATCTCCTTGTTAACAGTATCTTAGCTAAGGACCAACAATAAAGTTCTCGCCCGAGGAAGTGCAATAGAGAAAATATATTATCTTACGCCTAATCGAATTAATCTATTATTTCAAAGAGGGCTAACATGGTCGCAGTGAGGACTTAGCAAACATATAAACGGTAAAGATGGCGAGCCATACCTATTATTAGTATCATTACATAATACGCCCCAAAACGACAAAACACACCTTGTATAGCAATAGACACATTAGGACACAAGAAATGTAATTCAAGCTAATACTTTGCATGAAAGAGGATGGATAGTCTTTCATATAATAAAAAGTTTGGTAGTTTCAGTTGTTATTTGTATCTTTGCATGTATTTAGAAAATAAGCAAAACAATTATATAGTATGGCAAAGAAATTCGCCGAGCACAAGGGACTTGACCTTGTTAGCACAAATCAGGAAGTATTGAAAGAGTGGGAGAAGAAAGATATCTTCCACAAGAGTATTGATGAACGTGAGGGCGAACCACAGTTCATCTTCTTTGAGGGACCACCATCTGCGAATGGTCATCCCGGTATTCACCACGTGTTGGCACGCTCAATTAAGGATACTTTCAACCGTTATAAGACCATGCAGGGTTTCCAAGTACACCGCAAGGCGGGCTGGGATACTCATGGATTGCCTGTAGAGTTGGGTGTAGAAAAAGAGTTGGGTATCACAAAGAAAGATATCGACAACCATGCATCTGACAAGTATATTTCAACAGAGGAATATAATCATAAGTGTCGTGAGAATGTAATGAAGTTCACTGCTGAATGGCAGCAGTTGACGGAACAGATGGGCTATTTCGTTGATATGGAACACCCATATATTACATACGACAACAAGTATATTGAGACCCTATGGTGGCTCCTTAAGCAACTCTATAACAAGGGGTTATTATATAAGGGTTATACCATTCAACCTTACTCACCGGGTGCTGGTACTGGTCTGTCAAGCCATGAGCTAAATCAGCCTGGCTGCTATCGTGACGTAAAGGACACTACCGTTACGGCACAGTTTACTAT
The DNA here is from genome assembly GCF_900187995.1 of Prevotella jejuni. Classification (GTDB taxonomy): domain Bacteria; phylum Bacteroidota; class Bacteroidia; order Bacteroidales; family Bacteroidaceae; genus Prevotella; species Prevotella jejuni. The sequence goes on along the minus strand of NZ_FZNZ01000026.1, from coordinate 50,941 downwards.
CCCTACAGAGGATTGGAAGGCATTGGCTGACAAGGCAAACTTGCCAAAGGAGACATGGGGCAAGCCATGCTTCGTAGCATGGACAACCACCCCATGGACATTGCCATCAAACGTTGCGCTCTGTGTTGGTCCAAAGATTGAATACGTCATTGTCGAGACTTATAACCCATACGACGCAGAGAAACTGACGCTCATCATGGCTGCCAGTCGTGTAGCAGCGTATCTGAAATCAGAAGGAGAGATAACTGATGGTGGCGAACTACCAGCCTACGAGCGTGGCGACAAGTACGTTCCTTATCGTATCGTAGGCCGTCTGATGGGTACAGAACTTGAGGGTCTGCACTATCAACAGCTCATGCCATGGGTAAAGCCAGTTGAACAGACGGGCGATTATGCGCCTAAGTTTGTGAACGATTACGCAGCTGCTCACCCAGAGAAGGTGTTTGCCAGTGAAGATGGTCGTGACAAGTTTGTGGAGATGGAGAGCGAGGCTTTCCGTATCATCCTTGGCGATTACGTCACAACAGAAGATGGTACTGGTATCGTACACATTGCTCCTACCTTCGGTGCTGACGATGCTAAGGTGGCAAAGGATGCGAACATCCCTGCCCTCTACTTGATTTCTAAGAAGGGCCAGACACGCCCAATGGTCGACCTCCAAGGTAAGTACTATACTATTGACGAGTTAGACCAGAACTTCGTAAAAGCCTGTGTCAACGTTGAAGCATACGGTCATCATGCAGGCGACTATGTGAAGAACTCATACGATCCACGCTTCAATCCTGATGGTGTATGGGACAAGAAAGCTTCAGAGAAAGCCGAGGACTTGAACATTGTCCTTTGTATGGAGATGAAGCAGGATGGTACTGCCTTCAATATCCAAAAGCATGTACACAACTATCCTCATTGCTGGCGTACGGATAAGCCAATCCTCTACTACCCTCTTGACAGCTGGTTTATCAAGGACACAGCAAGGAAGGAACGCATGGTAGAGTTGAACAAGACGATCCATTGGCAGCCTGAATCAACTGGTACGGGTCGCTTCGGAAACTGGCTCGAGAACCTGAATGACTGGAACCTCAGCCGTTCACGCTTCTGGGGAACACCACTGCCTATATGGCGTGATGAGAACCGTGGCGAGAAGTGTATAGGCTCTGTTGAGGAATTATACAACGAGATTGAGAAATCTGTTGCAGCTGGTATCATGGCGAAAAACCCATTGAAAGAGGCTGGCTTCGTGGTAGGTGACTTCAGTCAAGAGAACTATGATAAGATTGACCTCCACCGTCCTTACGTTGACGACATTGTCCTCGTAAATGATGAAGGTAAACCAATGCACCGTGAATCAGACCTTATTGATGTTTGGTTCGATAGTGGCTCTATGCCTTACGCTCAACTTCACTATCCATTTGAGGGTGAGATTAATGCTGAAGGATTGAAGGCTACGGGTAAAACTGAGGCTGAATATCGCGACCAATTAGTACACTCATGCTATGAGGGCGTGGCTGTTCCACCAGCATTCTTCCCTGCAGACTTCATTAATGAGGGTGTTGACCAAACTCGTGGTTGGTTCTTCACACTCCATGCGATTGCTACTATGGTGTTTGACTCAGTTGCTTTCAAGAACGTTATATCAACGGGTCTTGTGCTTGATGCCAAGGGCAACAAGATGAGTAAGCATGTGGGAAATGTGACAAACCCATTCGAAATGATGGACAAGTACGGTGCCGACCCTGTACGCTTCTATATGATGACCAACAGCGAACCATGGGATAACTTGAAGTTCGACCCAGAAGGTGTTGATGAGTGTCGTCGTAAGTTCTTCGGTACCTTATATAATACGTATAGCTTCTTTGCTCTCTATGCAAATGTTGACGGCTATGATGCTACAACATGCGAGTCTGTAAAGGCCGAGGCACCCGAGATTGACCGTTGGATTATCTCTAAGCTTAACTCCCTCATAAAGGGTGTTACAACAGAGTTAGAGAACTTTGACCCAACACGTGCAGGTCGTCTTATCGACTCATTCGTAAACAACGACCTCAGTAACTGGTATGTTCGCCTGAACCGTAAACGCTTCTGGGGCAAGGAGATGAGTGCTGACAAGAAGAGTGCTTACGACACATTATACACTTGTCTGATGACTGTTGCACGTCTGTTGGCGCCTTTCGCTCCATTCTATGCCGACCAGCTCTACTCTGACTTGGGTGGTAAATTGGAGAGCATACACCTGGATCGCTGGCCAGTAGCCAACGAGTCTGTTATTGATGCTGACCTTGAAGCACGTATGGACATGGCACAACGCATTACATCAATGGTTCTCGCGCTGCGTCGTAAGGTCAACATCAAGGTACGTCAGCCGTTGGCACAGATTATGGTCCCTGCTATCGATGCAACACAGAAGAAGCACATCGAGGCTGTAGCAGACCTTATTAAGCACGAGGTGAACGTTAAAGACCTCACATTCGTTGAGGGTCAGGGCATCCTTGTCAAAAAGGTTAAGTGCAACTTCCGTGTTATGGGTAAGAAGTTCGGCAAGTTGATGAAGCAAGTAGCAGCTCGCATGGATGCGCTCTCACAGGATGAGATTGCTGCTTTGGAGGCTACTGGCGAGTTCAATTTCGACTTAGAAGGACAGCCAATCAAGGTTGAGGCTGCAGATGTAGAAATCATCTCAGAGGATATCCCAGGCTGGCTGGTAAGTAACGAGGGTAACTTGACTGTTGCGCTGGAGGTTGAACTGACAGAAGACCTACGTCGTGAAGGAATGGCACGTGAGCTAATCAATCGTATACAGAACCTCCGTAAGGAGACTGGTCTTGAGATTACTGACCGCATCTCTGTTGTTATCGAGCCAAATAAAGAGGCTGAGGCAGCAGTATCATCATTCGGTGAACTGATTAAGACACAGGTTCTTGCCAACGATATCACACTCGCAGAGAACAATGGAACAGATGTTGAATTTGACGAATTCAGCCTCCATATAGAAATAAGAAAAGACTAATAAGAATACTGGGGTGTGTAAGCCACTCACCTATAAGCCCAAGACAATAGCGGACGTGTCATGTGCACGTCCCTATTATCAGGCTTTCAACAGTTCCTATATATCATAATTACTTTCATAACCTAATTCAATTTTACCTTATGGAAACCAAGAAGCGTTATTCCGATGAGGAACTCGAGGAGTTCCGAACGATAGTAAATGACAAGTTAGCGATTGCAAAGTCTGACTACGACGAGACGATGAAGATTCTGATGAATAAGAATACTAACGATGTTAATGATACGTCACCTACGTACAAGGCATTGGAGGAAGGTAGTTCTAATCAGACCAAAGAAGAGTTGGTTCAGATGGCGCAACGTCAGCAAAAGTTTATCCAAGCGCTCCAAGCAGCACTTGTAAGAATCAACAATAAGACGTACGGCATCGACCGTATCACAGGAGAGCTTATCCCTAAAGAACGCTTACGTATCGTGCCACATGCGACACTAAGCGTAGCTTCTAAGATGGCAAATAAAAATCACTAATGAGTAGTAAACAGAAAAAACAAAGCTTGATAGCGACCTTACTGATAATTCTATTAATATTAATAGACCAGATTATTAAGGTCGTTGTCAAGCTTAATATGAATTTAGGTGACTCTATCCATATCTTCGATTGGTTTCAGATACAATTCATCGAAAATAATGGTATGGCATGGGGAATGGAGTTAGGAAGCAAGCTCTTCCTAAGTGTCTTCCGTATTGTAGCGATAGGTTTTCTTATCTGGTATATATCGAATCGTATCAAACGAGGGGCAAGAATGGGCTATATCATTGTGTTATCAATGATTACAGCAGGTGCTGCAGGCAATATCTTTGACTCTCTTTTCTATGGACAGATATTCACCGCTTCTACCCCATACTACGTAGAAGGGGCTACACCAGCCACACTTGTCTCATGGGGACAAGGCTATGCTCCGGTATTAATGGGCAAGGTAGTTGATATGTTCTATTTCCCTCTTTTCCACGGAACATTCCCAGATTGGTTCCCAGTTTGGGGTGGAGAGTCATTCACCTTCTTCTCTCCTATATTCAACTTTGCAGACTCTTGCATCTCAGTAGGCGTCTTCATCATCATTCTTGCATTCCGAAAGGATTTCAACGGATGGGTGCCAGCAACAGAGAAGAAGGTTACTGACAAAGAAAACATTGCTGATAATCAGTAGAAAGACAATGAGAAGTAAATATTTGGTCCGTCCTTTCGTCACGCTCTGTGTAGTTTTACTTGCACTCCTCGTCGTAAGTTGTAAGCCAACTATCCCTTCAGAGTATATCCAACCATCGGAGATGGAGGATATGCTTTACGATTATCATATATCCATGGCAATGGTTAATCGTGAAGGTTATACGGATGTCAAGCAGAAAGCATATAAGTTAGCAGTAATGAAGAAATATGGTGTATCGGAAGAGAAGTTCGATAGGTCACTTCAATACTATATGCGACATACAGAGAAACTACACGATATCTATGTCGACCTAACAAAGCGATTGGAGAATGAAGCACGTAGCCAAGGTGCTTCAGAGAGCGAGTTGGCTCAATACGGCAATATTACTTCTAAGGGAGACACCACTGACATCTGGCGTGGAAAACGCTCGTTGATACTTTCTCCGTACGCTCCTGTCGACCGTGAGACCTTTGAAATCAAGGCAGACACAGCCTTTCATAAGGGCGATCGACTACTCATGAGTTTCGACTCACAGTTTATTATACAAGACGGGATGCGTGATGCAATCATCATGATGGTAGTTACTTACACAAATGACAGTATCATCACACAATACCAACACATCACTTCTGATTCTCGCAACACTCTGACAATCGACACAAGCGACTCTTTACGGATAAAGAACATACGTGGCTATTTCCTAATGCTAAAGGGACAACAGCCGTCAAGTACGTTCAAGATGCTTATAATCAATAACATCCAACTCGTTCGTATGCATCTTCAACAGCAAGAGTCGGCTCTGCCAAAGGATTCTCTACAACAGTCTGACCCTATCAGAACCATCGGTGGCGAACCTGTCAGCCCTGAGGCAGCCTCCAGCAATCCCCCTGCTCCACCAACGAGGACACCTGAAGACGCAAGGAGAGAACGAGGGATACCGGACAGGCCAGACAAGTTATGACAGACTCTCCAAAGTCCTTAAGACGTATCGCAGCTAACGTCATTCAGACAACCACAGGTACTATCGAACAAGGAATAGTGGTTATTGAAGACGGAATAGTCGTCCAGACCTATCCTTTCTCCGAGGAAGAAGCTATGACAGAATGGATAACTGGGACGATAATCCTACGCCTTGATAATGAAGGAAAGTACAGGGCCTACAAAGGTGACCAATTACTGAAATGATTCTATCCGTTGTTTCGAAGCAAACAACAGATACATACATAAAAAGAAAGGATCTGATAGCCTATGAATCTGTTATTGAATATTTTATTATCCATACTCCCCTTCGGTTCACCAGTGCATGTCCCAGTGCAACTGGCGGGCAACTTTGGGGAGCCACGACCCAATCATTTCCACGGAGGAATTGATATTAAGACCGAGAGAGAAGTAAATCTTGGCGTCTATGCCATTGCCGATGGCTATATCTCTGGTGCTGTTGTCGAGAAACACGGATATGGGCGAGCGATCTTAGTCACCCACCCTAATGGATATACCAGTTGTTATGTCCATCTCAACCGCTTTGCCCCACAAATTGAAGCGGCCGTGCGCAAATGGCAATACCAGCACCAGCAATTTGCTTGCGATGTGAAGTTTCGACCGGGAGAGTTCCCTGTCAAGAAGGGACAGTTCATTGCTCTTAGCGGTAATACAGGCTCTTCACAAGGTCCACACATCCATTTAGAGATGCACAAGACCGCCAATGGCAACCTTTACGACCCACTCACTTTCTTAAAGGGCATCGTTAAAGACAAGACAGCCCCAGCCGTTTATTCATTCAAAACCTATCCTCAACCAGGACAAGGTGTCTTCCAACACTCACCAGACTCACGTATCTTCACCTTTGACAAAGGACATTTCCAAGCATGGGGAAAGGTGGGCTTTGGTGTAAGAGCAAGTGATCACATGGATTCGGTATATAACAACTATGGCATTAGATACACTCAGCTGTATTGTGATGGTAGACTGGTTTTCTCTTCAGATGTGAACAACATCCCTACAAGCTGCCACAGGATGGTTAATTCATGGGGTGATTACGACCATTTCCTGTCGACGAAGATTTGGTTTATGAAATCTTATATCGAACCTGGTAATACGCTCCCTATCCTACGAGCTGACGCTAACAAGGGTATTATCAACTTCAATCAGCAACGCGACTACCACCTTCGTTACGTCTTAAAGGATGTCTTTGGCAACCAAACCGTCAAGGAGTTCACTGTAAGGGGTGAACCTGAAGCTATCCCAATAGCCTATCATCCAGAGGGTGCAACTCCACTCTATTATGATAAAGACAATCACTTCAACGCAGACGGAGTACGACTGAATATAAAGAAAGGCCTTCTTGCAAAGAATGGATGGCTACAACTACTGCATGGGCGAACATACAATGCACATTCCGAGGCTTATAGTTTCGCTAAAGCGGCATATCCTCTTTTCAACTATGCACAGATAAGTTTGAAACCAAGCGGTGCGGTACATAATCCGGAGAAACTCTATGTTGCGATGCGTAACAGCTTGAACGCTGATGCACCAGCATCCTTCTGCGGTGGGAAATACGCAAAGGGCTGGGTTACAGGACGGATGCGTGAGTTAGGATGTGCCTACTTCCTTGCCTACGACGATACGCCACCAACGATTACACAACAGAGTCTGAACCCACGCCATCTATCCTTTAAGGTGACCGACACGGGCAGCGGTCTACAGGGTTATAAGGCTTATCTCGATGGACAGTTCATCCTACTCCAGTTTGGAAAGAACAAAGAGATACTCTTCTGTGATCTCGCTGACACCCCTGTACGTCCTACTGGGAAAGAACGCACATTGCGCCTTATTGCAACAGACAACCGTAACAATAAGAACGAATATCTGACTAAAATAAAGTATTAACAATTAAATTGTAGAGTATGAAGAAATCATTTGCAACACTATTCTTCCTTACAATGATTACGTATGCTAACGCCTGTACAAACCTCATTGCTACTAAGGGAGCAACGACAGATGGCTCTGTCTTTGTCACTTACACCGCTGATGATTACGGCATGTTTACTAACCTTTGTCATTATCCTGCTGGCACTCATGCCAAGGGAGACCGTCGCGAGATTATTGACTACGACACACATGAGCGTCACGGGTCTATTCCAGAGGCGCCAGTGACCTACAATGTGATTGGTAACATCAATGAATACCAAGTAAGCATTGGCGAGACAACCTACGGCGGACGCGAAGAGATGGTCGATAAGGATGGTATTATCGATTATGGATCATTGATGTATCTTGGCTTACAACGTAGTAAGACTGCTCGAGAAGCTATTAAGGTGATGACATCACTCGCAGAGACTTACGGTTATAACTCTGGTGGTGAGACCTTTACCATAGCCGACCCTAACGAGGTATGGCTCCTTGAGATGCAGGGTTGTGGAGGTGAAAAGGAACAACGGGTGGTATGGGTTGCTGTTCGCATCCCTGACGGTATGATTTCTGCTCATGCTAATCAAAGCCGCATCGGACAGTTCTCTACTTACAACACAGAGGTTATCAAGTCTAAGAACTGTATCAGCTTCGCTCGTTCTAAGGGCTGGTTCAAAGGTAAAGACAAGGACTTCAACTGGAAAATGACCTATGCAGCACCAGACTTCGGAGGCCGTCGCTGGTGTGATGCACGTGTTTGGAGCTATTTCAATCACTTTAAGGATATGTCTCATTGGTTGCCTTGGGCCTTGGGTAAAGACCCTAACGCAGAGGACATGCCACTTTGGATTGCACCTGATAAAAAGGTAGACTTACCTAAGATGGAGGCTTGTATGCGCGACCATTATGAGGGTACTCCATTGTCACTTGATAATGATATAGCACAGGGCATTTGGGAGTCTCCTTACCGTCCTACTCCATTGAAATACGTAGTTGATGACAAGCAATACTTCAACGAACGTCCTATCTCAACCCAGCAGACTGGTTTCTCTTACATCGCACAGCTCCGCTCATGGCTGCCACGTGAGATTGGTGGTATCTTATGGTTCGGTAATGATGATGGTAACATGGTTGCTTACGTACCTATCTATTGTAGTAACACTGAGCGTGCAGAGTGTTTTAACACCCCTGGAGCAGACGCTGTAACATTCTCTGATAAGAATGCTTTCTGGGTGTGCAACTGGGTCAGCAACATGGTTTACCCTCGTTACTCTCAGCTCTTCCCTGCTTTGAAGGAGGTGCGCGACTCACTTGACAATGCTTTCCTTGCTGCTCAAAAAGGCGTAGAGGCTAAGGCTGAATCACTCTATGCTACCGACAAGGCTGCTGCTGTGAAGTATCTCAATGACTATTCTATTCAGAAGAGCAACGAGATGATTGCACGTTGGCGTCAATTAGCTATCCATCTGATTGTGAAGTTCAATGATATGGCAGTCAAGCCAGAGAAGGATGGTAAGTTCCTCCGTACCTCTACAGGACTTGGCGAACACGTAAAACGTCCAGGTTACAGCGACTACTTTAAGCGTGAACTGGTTAAACAGACTGGTGATAAGTTTGCTGTTCCTAATAAGTAAACAGCTGAAGACAGTCGATTTTACTGGTCGATAAAGTTTATTAGCTGAACTTTCTGCACCTTACGAAGGTAGCCTCACCCCTATCCCCTTACCGTTTAGAGAGGAGAGAAGAAGATGAGGCTACCCTTAGGAGGCAGTGGACAAAAGAAGACGGGACGCTAAACTTGTAGACAGAAATTGTACGGATTTTTCGGTAATCACTCCCCTCTCTGTTTGTAGAGAGGCCGAGGATGAGACAAGAAGAGGCCCTTCTACGTTCGAGAACATGCCCTTCTTACTGGCAGAAGACGCCCTTCTTGACGCAAGAAGGGCGTCTTCTTCTATTCAGTCTGTAACGCTCTGATTTCTTGTAGGTTATAAACCAAGTTTTAGAAGACGCTACACCCTTCTTTTGAGGAGGTTTAGTACGATAGCATGTAAAATCTTTTTCACAATACAACTAATACCTTCAGAGCGCGGTATTATGGCTGAAAGCTCACATGGAAAATAGTGAAAAGCTGAGATAAACTTTTTCTCTTATAGAGAGGACAACACATTCTCTCACGGAGAAGCACAAATTTTTGAATATAGATTGGGCCCACATATACAGTTAGTCCTTCCCCTTTCTCCTCCCTACGAGGGAGAAGAAGGAGGAGAGGCTAACTATTCATGCGTTTGGAAACACTTTTGAAGACAATAAAAAACGACTGAAACTATCATAATAAAATCGGTTGAACCATACAATTTATGGTTAAGTAAAAGCGAGAGGATTTATGAGAAAATAATTTTCCTGTCATTCCTGTCACGCAATCCGACCGCCTAACTCATTAGTCCACAGTACGGTTACGGCAAATGTTAAATATGACAGCAAACTAAAATAAAACTTTTCTTGTAATAAGCTGTATTATTTCCATTATTTTTAGTGGCCTTTTTCACGTGGTTATTCAGAGAAATCTTAAAGAAACAACTACGTAAAAACAAAAAGAAAAGAGGTTGAATTCGATACCACATCACGTAGCCATCGAATCAACCTCTTCACTTATATTAATCTAAAAAATGGTATGTTTATTCCTCTTCTTCCTTCACTTCAGCTTCATGTTCAGCTATCAACTTCTGCTGAATGTCGTTAGGAACAAGCTCATAGCTTGCGAACTTGGTTGTGAAACTTGCACGACCACCAGTGAGAGAACTCAGTGAAATACTATAGTTAGCAAGTTCCTTCAAAGGAATCTTAGCCTGTAGCTTCTGGTAACCAGCCTCAGAATCCATACCCATAATCATCGCACGGCGTCCCTGTAAGTCACTCATCACATCGCCCATATAGTCACCTGGCACAAAGACCTCTAAGTCATAGATAGGTTCAAGTATCTTTGGACCAGCCGCCTTAAAGGCATCTGAGAAAGCATGACGAGCTGCCAAGGTGAATGAAAGTTCGTTAGAGTCAACTGGGTGCATCTTACCATCGTAGACAATCACACGTACATCACGTGCGTAACTACCCGTAAGAGGACCACGCTCCATGCAGTCCATCACTCCTTTCAGGATTGCTGGCATGAAACGACCATCAATAGCTCCACCGACAACAGAGTTGATGAACACAAGTTTACCGCCCCATGGGAGGTCGCGTTCCTCACGTCCTTTGATATTCATCTTGAACTCCTGCCCATTAAACTTATAAGTTGTTGGGTCAGGCATACCCTCTGCGTATGGCTCAACAATCAAGTGCACCTCACCAAACTGACCTGCTCCACCACTCTGTTTCTTGTGGCGATACTCAGCCTTAGCCTGCTTAGTGATCGTTTCACGATATGGTATCTTTGGTTCTTTGAACACTACTTGTAGCTTCTCATTATTCTCTAAACGCCACTTAAGCGTACGGAGATGGAACTCACCCTGCCCATGAACAATCGTCTGCTTCAACTCCTTGCTCTGCTCGACAACCCATGTCGGGTCTTCTTGACGCATCTTTAATAAAGCCGCCATGAGCTTCTCAGTCTCCTGTGAGCTCTTAGCCTCAACGGCACGAGAGTACTTAGAGTTAGGGTATTTGATGAAATCGAAACGTTGGTCGGTACCCTTACCATTCAAGGTGTTACCAGTCTTCACGTCTTTCAACTTAACCGTACAACCTAAATCACCCGCATTAAGCTGGTCGACAGCAATACGGTTAGCACCAGCACAAGCGTAAAGCTGTCCCATACGTTCCTTAGAACCACGGTCAGAGTTGGTCAGGTCGTCACCAGACTTTACACAACCACTCATCACCTTAAAGTAACTTACCTCACCAATATGCGGTTCCATACCCGTCTTAAAGAAGTAGAGTGACTCCGGACCATTGCTGTCTGGCGTTACTTCCTCACCACGTGTATTATGAATCTTAGGCATCTCATCAACGAAAGGAACGACATTTCCTAAGAACTCCATCAGACGGCGAACACCCATACTCTTACCTGCACAAACACAGAAAACAGGGAAGATAGAACGCGTTACGAGGCCCTTACGGATACCAGTACGCAACTCATCTTCTGTCAGAGTCTCCTCTTCAAAGAACTTCTCCATCAATCCTTCGTCATTCTCTGCAGCAGCTTCAACGAGCGCTTTATGTAGTTCCATTGCCTTTGGTAACTGGTCGGCAGGGATGTCTTCAACAATCGGCTCGCCTCCTTCAGGCTTCCAACTGTACTTCTTCATCAGTAGAACGTCTATCAAACTATTAAAGCCTGGACCCGTCTCGATAGGATACTGCACTGGAACACACTTAGAACCATAAATCTCTCGCATGCTTGAGATGAGGTTATCAAAGTCGCACTTGTCAGAATCCAACTGATTAATAAGGAAGATAACAGGCTTCTTCAGCTTCTCAGTATAGCGGAAGATGTTCTGCGTTCCAACCTCTGGTCCATACTGGCCATTAATAAGGATAACAGCCTCATCAGTAACGTTAAGCGCAGTAATAGCGCCTCCAACGAAGTCATCACTACCCGGACAATCAATGATGTTAAGCTTCTTATTGTTCCATTCAACATGGAACACCGTTGGAAATACAGAATATCCATACTCCTGTTCGACAGGGAAGTAATCGCTAACTGTATTCTTAGCTTCAACTGAACCACGGCGTTTAATGACACCAGCTTCGAACAACATACTTTCGGCAAGGGTTGTCTTGCCGCTACCCGCACTACCAACTAAGGCAATGTTCTTAATCTCGTTTGTCTGATATACTCTCATATCTGATAGATTTAAGCTGTTAGTAATAATTTATTCGATTATAGGGGATAAGTCTTAACTCATCCATTCAGCGGTCTAAGTTAGGCATTTTCAATGAAAGCACCAAAGTTTCTTACGAAAAAAACAAGTTCTTTTAAAACTTATTAGTACATTTGCATTGTTTCTTGTAAGGCATACATTAATATATACACATACACGCTCTATCATGTTAGGATTATACATTCACATACCTTTCTGTGCCAGTCGCTGCATTTACTGTGGGTTCTATTCCACCGTACCAGCAAAGAAGAAGGATGAAAGACGTTCTGTTGAAGAACAGTATGTGGACGCTATCTGCCATGAGATGGAGCTGCGTGCGGAGAAAGACGATGCAATGTCTGGTGGGATAACGACAGCTTTGACAAGTATCTACTTAGGTGGTGGTACTCCTTCACAGCTCTCTTTTAAGAGCCTACAGAAGATATTCCAAACAATAGATAAGGTATATCACATTGGTTTAGAATGGGATACAGAGAGCAACAGGTGTATTACTACCACGCCTATTGAGGTCACTATGGAGTGCAACCCAGATGATGTAACGAAAGAATTTGCGCTGAGCTTGCGTTCACTACCTATCAATCGTATCTCAATGGGAGCACAGACCTTCTCCGATGAACGCCTACGTTTCCTACGCCGTAGACATACAGCTGACGAGGTGGAGACAGCTGTCAAGCGTCTACGAGACGTCAACATCAAGAACATATCAGTCGACCTTATGTTTGGGTTCCCCAATGAGACGCTTGAAGAATGGGAGGAAGATATAGAGCGACTACTTGCTTTAGATGTCGAGCATATCTCTGCGTACAGTCTTATGTATGAGGAAGGAACTCCCCTCTACCGCCTCCTTCAAGCGGGAAAGGTAAAGGACATGGACGATGAACTTTATCGTCAGATGTACGATAGACTCATCGATCGGTTATCCGAAGCCGGTTATGAGCAATACGAGATTAGTAACTTTGCTAAGCTCAACACCCATCATTCGATACATAAAGTGCATAGTCCTTATCGTTCCCAACACAATAGTTCTTACTGGCACAACGTTCCTTACATAGGTATCGGTGCTGCTGCCCACTCATACAGCAATGGTAAAAGAAGTTGGAACATAGCAGACACCAAGGCATATATCGCTGCTCTACAAGAAAACAGACGCCCTTGTGAGGAAGAAGAGATTGATGCAGACACCCATTATAACGATATGATAATGACAGCTCTACGCACTTGTGAAGGAATAAACCTATCGTCGCTCTCTGCAGAATACCGCACCTACCTCATGCGTCTTGCAACTCCTTTACTACAGCAAGGCCTATTGAAGGAAGATAACGGCCATCTCCACCTCACCCGCAACGGCATCTATGTCAGCGACTCCATAATGAGCGATTTAATGAAAGTATAAGTATTATATCACTATTCATCATCACCCAACACCCAACACCCAACCCTTTCACATCACTATTCATCATCACCTAACATTCAACACCCATCACCCAACACCCAACACCCCACCCTTTCACATCACTATTCATCATCACCCAACATTCAACACCCATAACCCAACACCCAACCCATGACCAACGAAGAATTTGAAAAGAACTGGGCAGAACACCGCAAAGAGGTTCTTGCCAACAACGAAGAGTATCAACACATTGCTCAGAGCTATAAAGGTTCAGGCTGGATAGACTATGTCATCTTCATTGCAGGCTTTGTTATCTGCGAGAACTACACAAAGACTATCGTAAACAGTATCGTACTTCAATATCTCCTTGCACTTGTAGGAATGATCTTGATATGGTTAGGCTATCGCCTTATCAAGAGTTTATTCAATAGCAAACAAACGTTAGAGGAGCTCGAAGAAAAGATTAAACAGCAGTATAGAGACTCGCTCTCCAACTGATAAAAAACAATCAACCTCCGACCTTACAGTGACTGAAAAGCACTCTAAAGGTCGGAGGTTTCGTATATTCTGCTTATCTGACTAATATACTGATAAGCTTATTCTTTCTTTGCAGGCTTCTTCTCCTTTGCAGGTGGCAAGAGTAGATTTAAGATGACACCGACAACTGCTGAAAGTCCGATACCGCTGATTGAGAAACTCTTATAGTTCAGTACAGCCCCACCAATACCCATTGTCAGGGTGATAGATATGATGATAATGTTACGTGTACGGTTGAAATCTACCTTATGTTGGATAAGATTTTGAATACCAACTGACGCTATCGTACCAAATAACAACAACATGATACCTCCTAAGACAGCTGGGGGAATACTCCGCAAGAGAGCACTCAACTTACCGATTATCGAGAAGATGATAGCTGTAGCGGCTGCTATACGAATCACCTGAGGGTTGGTCACCTTCGTAATACTCATCGCTCCTGTCACCTCACTATAGGTTGTCACCGGTGGACCACCAAGGAAACAAGCTGCTAAACAAGCCAAACCATCACCCAACATCGTACGATGTAAGCCTGGAGACTCTGTGAAGTCTTTATCTGCAACAGCACTCACCACATAAACATCTCCCACGTGCTCTATCACTGGAGCTATCGCCACAGGTATCATATAGAGGAAGGCTTCCCAAGAGAACTGCGGCAAATGGAAATGAGCTAATGCTGGAGGTAATGCAAACCAAGGCGCAGCTTTAACGTTAGTAAAGTCTACCACACCCATATACATAGCCACTAAATAACCTACAACGATACCACTAATTACTGGAACCAGCTTCATCAAGCCTCGTCCCATAGATAGAACGACGACGGCAACACCTAAGGAGATAAAGGCAAGTATCCAATTTGTCTTTGCCATATCAACCGCTGACTTAGATAAAGAAAGGCCTATCAGAATAATCACAGGACCTATCACGACTGGAGGGAACAGCTTGTCTAATAGTTTCTTGCCCTGCCATTTAATCAAAGCAGACATCACAAAGTAGACAAGGGCCACACCAGCGATTCCTGCCAAGGTCCCTGACATACCCCAATGGGCTGAGGCATAGACAATAGGGGCGATGAAAGCGAAGGAAGAACCTAAAAAAATAGGAACCTTACCTTTCGTTACAAAATGAAAGATAAACGTTCCTAAACCTGCTGTGAATAACGCTGTTGCCGGGTCAAGTCCCACAAGTAGAGGGACGAGGACCGTTGCGCCGAAAGCTACAAAGAGGAATTGAACTCCCACAATGGTCTTTCTCATTGGCGATAGTTGTAAATTACTCATGTAAAGAATGATTTTTATTAGGATAAGATGTATTGTCTTCTATTCGGTTTACAAAAGTATAAAAAATGTGTGTCAATGTGGTTGGAAATGCTAAAAAAAAGACTTTTTGATAGAAAAAGTATGTCTTTATAGATGTTTATGCAATTCTTTTTGTATCTTTGATGTCGTCTTTTCTAAATCTAAACATACGCAACGCTATGGCCAAAAAACTACTATTCCTCCCCATCCTACTCTTATTAGTTTGTTGTACACAATCTAAGAAGGCTTTACAGAAACTTGAACAAACTGTCAAGGAGGCTACAACAAGTTTGCAACCTACCCTTGAGGACGCAGCCAAGAAGGCCGATCCCGACTATCAACTATCTAAGGAAGAGGAGAGGTTGGTGTCTTCTTCTAATGCGTTCAGCCTTAAGTTGTTCCAACTACTTGCTAACAAAAAGGGGAAGGAGAGTGTGGCTCTCTCACCAATGGCCGTCATCTATTCGCTGAATATGCTCAACAATGGGGCGAATGGGAAGACACAAGCGGTTATCTCAAAGGCTCTCGGCTATACTGCTGACGACCTTGAGGACATCAACTCACTAAGTAGAACGATGCTGATCGGTCAGAGAAAGGGAGGAATTGACGAACAGAACGATTCGTCAGGATACATGATTACGGCCAACTTCCTGATACTGAATGGGCAAACAAAGCTTTTACCCGATTTTCAAGAGGTCTTAGAACATGATTATTTCACCAATATTATCGACAATGCCAACACTCCGAAGGGAAAAGAAAGAGCAAACAAACTCTGTAAGACGATAACAAAAGGAGACATTACGAACTTGCCCATCAACCTCACAGGACCACGTGCTGCACAACTTTTCAATGCTGTTACGCTCAAGACAGCTTGGTCTTTACCGTTCTATAAGGAGCTTACTAAGTCCATGCCATTCCATTGTGAAGATGGGAGAACACGCCAGGTTCGGATGATGATGAACGATGATACGATGCAAATGTACCAAGGCTATAACGCAAAGGACTATCAGGTGCTGCTTATGCCTCTACAGAACGGTTTTAGCCTATATGCTATTCTACCGCAAAAGAAGGTTAACTTGCAGGATGTCATCCGTAAGTTAACCGTCAAAGAACTACGTAAAATAGCGCAAAGCACCAAGACATACGACAATGTAAACATACTGTTTCCTTGCTTTTCTACATCTTCGAATATCCCGTTGAAGCAGTTGTATGGAGACATGGGACTGGGTAGTCTCTTCACTCATGAAGCCGATTTCAGTAGGATGAGTGCGCAACCTCTTGCTGTCGACGATGTCTTCCAACAGATAAGCCTGAATGTTAATGAAGACGGAATCAGTGCAAAAGCCATTCAAGTAACGCACATTGCTTATTTATCAGCAAATGATAATACATCTTCTTTCAGCTTCAAAGCTGACCACCCTTTCCTTTATTACATCCTTGACAGGTATGATAACCTCTGTTTTATGGGGACGTATATGGGCGACTAAGACTGACTGTAGGGACATAGAAAGCTACAAATCATCGACTATCCCACCTTTTGAATGAGGTTTCAAACAGTCTTTATCATATCAGAACACTCATTCCGAGATGGGTCAACAGTCTCACCTCCTATTCGTTTCAGAATGAAATAAGTGCATGAACACTGCGATTATCCCACGCAAGATTATGCTTATCCTATTATGTAGTTTACATTCATGGTAGGAGCGTAATGCGTAGTCTTGTTCATTCCACCCTTTGTCCATTCAATACTCGCTGTTTTTGACAGTCATCTAAGTCGTTTATAGCATACTGAAAAATCATTACAAACAACCTTGTAAAGCGTTGGGAACGAGAGAGCAAAGCACGTATAAAAGTGAGCATATAACCTTCACATAATCAATCAGTTATATACACCACCAAAGAAAGGCGTCTTCAAGGGGCAAGAAGGGCGTCTTTAAGAGGCAAGAAAGGCATGTTCTTGAACGTAGTTAGGCCTCTTCTTCATCCTTGAAGGGCAAGTATTGGTTTCAAGCCGACTGAAAACTATTTACAAGTCCACCTATTCCTTCGTTTATTATCATACCGTCTATCATTCTTCCTCCCTGTTGCCTACTGCTGTTTTAATACTTATCTCGTGATGTGCACTACCTTCTCTAAGATTCTCATAGACGTATCTCCGTGATTACACTCCCCTCAACTCTGAAAGAGGCAAGTGTGCACTTTTCGCTTGACCACGTCTGTATCTTCTGCTCACCCATTCTTTCTATGATAGAAGAAACCTTAACTTCTTATTCGATTTATTTGATACTCTCGTTTTTTTTATGTAAGTTTGCGGAATAAAGGGAGATGGAGATGGAGATAAATGATAGATGACATCAACACCTAACATTTAACACCTACCACCATGGAGTTACTATGGAAGTAAGTTGAATTGCATTACACCAACACCTAACATTTAACACCTACCACCCATCCCCCCCCATTACCCAACATTCAATACCCAACAATTAAAAACATGAAACAGAACCTCAAGAATGTTGTACTGGCCGCAGGACTTGCTTGCACAGCACTTACAGGTCAGGCACAAAACGTAAGACCGAAGACGACACAGACGGTCAGTAATTCGCTTATGAAACAGAGTACACTACCTTTTAACGCTCCTGATTTCAGTCATATCAAGGGTACAGACTACCTGCCTGCCATCAAGTTGGCTATTGCTGAGCAAAGAGCTGAAATAAAGAAGATTACAGACAACAAGCAGAAGCCTACTTTCACCAATACTATCTTAGCTTACGAGCGGAGTGGAAAGAACTTGGAACGTATATCAAACATCTTCTATGCACTCGTATCAGCCGATAAGACAGGAGAAATAGAGAAGGCTCAAGGAAGCATAGTACCCTTAATGACGGAGTTTGAGAACGAGGTTAAGTTTAATCAGAAGTTCTTCCAACGTATTAAATACGTATATGACCACGAATACAATACGCTCAAAGGCGAGGATAAGAAGCTGTTGGAAGTAGTCTATAAAGACTTCACTCATGCTGGTGCCTTGCTCCCAAAGGAGAAGATGGCACGTATGCAAGAGATTAATAAGGAGTTGGCAAAACTTCAGCAGGACTTTGGTGATATGCTTCCGAAAGCAGCCAATGAGGCAACAGTATGGGTCAACGATGTGAAGGAACTGTCTGGTCTCAGCGAAGCAGATATTGCTCAGTGCAAGAAAGATGCTGAGAGCCGTGGCGGTAAGGCACCTTATTGTATCGTGATTACGAACACCACACAGCAACCTATCCTTGCAAGCCTTGACAACCGCAGCTTGCGTGAGCGTGTCTACAATGCTTCTATCCATCGTACAGACGGTACAGGGGCTTACAACACCTTCCCTATCATCGTGAAGATAGCGCGTCTTCGTGCTGAGAAAGCGCAGTTGATGGGCTATAAAAACTATGCTTCATACTCGTTGGAGAAGACTATGGCAAAGAACACGGATAATGTCTATGCCTTTCTCCGCCAGATGATTGGTGCTTATAAACCAAAGGCTGAGGAGCAGACAAAGGCGATTGAGGAGTATATGAAGGCGCAAGTGAACAAGTTAGCGAGTGGACAAGTAGACAAGTTAACAGGTGAACAAGTTAACGCAAATAACTCGTCTACCAGTCAACCAGTCAACTCGTTTACTGCTCTCCAGCCCTACGACCGCTTCTATTATTCGTCAAAGATGAAGAAGGACCAGTTCAACTTCTCAGATGATGACGTGAAACCTTATTTCAATCTTGACTCTGTTCTTGTCAATGGTATCTTCTATGCGGCCCATCGTGTCTATGGTCTTAGCTTCCGTGAACGTAAGGATATCCCGACTTATCATAAGGACATGAAGGTATTCGACGTACTTGATGCTGATGGTAAGCAGTTGGCTCTGTTCTATTGTGATTACTTCCGCCGTCCAACAAAGCGCGGTGGTGCATGGATGAGTGCCTTCCTCAAGCAGAGCTTAGATAGGAATCAGAAACCATTAATATATAATGTGTGCAACTATGCGAAGGCCCCAGAAGGTCAACCTACACTCCTTACTTGGGACGAGACACAGACAATGTTCCACGAGTTCGGACATGCCCTGCATGGTATGCTATCTCATTGTAAGTATAACACATTGAGCGGTACGGCCGTAGCACGTGACTTCGTAGAGATGCCATCACAGTTTAATGAGTCGTTCGCAAGTATTCCAGAGGTGTTCAACCACTATGCACGCCATTACAAAACCAATGAGCCTATGCCTGACGCATTGCGTGAGAAGATGCTTGGATCGCTCAATTTCCTCTCGGCATACGCATTGGGTGAGAATCTTGCAGCAACCTGCTTGGATATGGCTTGGCATTGTCTCTCTCCTTCTG
Organism: Prevotella jejuni; assembly: GCF_900187995.1. Taxonomy (GTDB): domain Bacteria; phylum Bacteroidota; class Bacteroidia; order Bacteroidales; family Bacteroidaceae; genus Prevotella; species Prevotella jejuni. Next base: position 31,348 of record NZ_FZNZ01000026.1, on the reverse strand, counting down.
AGGTTCCAACAGCTGAAGAAGCACCTGCTTTTGAGAAGAAAGTGTTGGCTGAGATTGGTCTACTAAACGCTCAGATACCTCCTCGTTATTCAACTTCTTACTTCAACCACATCTGGGGTGGAGGTTATGCAGCAGGTTATTATAGCTACCTATGGAGTGAGGTATTGGCCGTGAATATTGCTGACTATTTTGCAGAACACGGTGCACTGACTCGTAAGGTGGGTGATGATTTCCGCCAGAAGGTTCTCTCACGTGGTAATACTCGTGACCTTATGACTATCTTCTCAGACTTTACTGGCCTAAAGGCACCTGATACAAAGGGTCTTCTGAAGGCCAGAGGGATGTAGAAAGAACATCTATCGCTATCAGCCTCAGCCCCATCCTCTCTCCGACAGGAGAGGGGAGTGGACATCGAGATAGCCCTATCTATTAGATAAGTAATGGGAAACGATAAGACAAGAAACAAGTCAAAGGATGCCCAAACGATGGGAATATCGCGCTGTTCACACCCCTTTCTACAAGGGAGAGGATGGAGGAGAGGCCGCCTTTTCATCTTATTCCTTCTCCTCTTCTTAACGCTCAACTTTGGCGTAAAAGGCTATTGGAAGATAAAGTCTTATTCATTCCAAAGCCAATTCAAAGACGTGTGGGAAATCTGTCACGACAAGGGGTTTAACGAAGACTACTGTGTCCTCGTTGATTTCTCACGCCCGTCAGGTGAGGACAGAATGGCTATCATCGACTTAAAGACATTATCGGTGCTCGACACAGGACCCTGTGCACACGGCAAAGGAGAAGGCAACAGTGCGTGGAAACCACGCTTCTCAAACAAGGAGGGAAGTAAATGTTCGAGTCTTGGACATTTCAAGATTGCTGAGAAAAGTTATTCTGCTAATGTTGGACTATGCTTTGCCCTTGATGGTCTTGATAGTTCAAACGATAATGCACGACGGAGACACATCCTCATTCATAGCTCTCGTTACGTGGGGATTATGCACCACCTAACCTCCTATCTCCCACTCTCCAATGCTTCGTGGGGATGCTTCACTACAAGCCCAGCTATGCTGAAGAAGATTGAAGCCATCTGTGATAAAAGTAAGAAACCCATCTTGCTTTATGCCTATAAATAAGTTTGGTGAACAAAAGATGATGACGAAACTACAGTTGAAAAGACTCTTGACTTGCATTCTACTGACAATGCTTGTCACCCTCAACACACGTGGGCAAGCCCTTTGTGTCATTGATGGTACACCCCTACCCGACTCCCTCTTGCATGTCACTATCAATGAGATGCGTTCGGATTCGGCCAAAGAAATTGTGGCAAACAGACTCAGACTCATTCCACCCTATGCCATTGAGTCCATACAAATATTCTCACCAGAAGAACAGATAAAGCAAGGGAATAATCTTACTTTCTGTAAGACTCCAAGAGACATCGTCTTCATTAGGACCAACTCCTTTGCTGAACTACAATGGATAATAGATGGTAGACCGAAGAAACCACATAAGCGGTTGACTATCATTGAGTATATGCTCTCACCCAAAAGCATAATAGAAGCAATGCCAAAGAGCATTAAGTCTACTGATATCTCCGCCCTACACCTTATTACATATAGGAAGGATCCACGACAAGAGATGCGTCCGACCATCATTATTGAGACCCGAAAAGCCTCTACCAAACCCTCTAAAAGAAGGAGATAAGGTATTGGCATAAACTGTTCCATTCTAAACAAGTAGAGAAAAAGATACTCACGCATGACAAACAAGGAATGGGAGATGATAAGTAAAAGGTGCTTATAAAGATAGAATAGACAAGGGTAAATGAGTAGTAAAAGCATAGCCTACCTTGTAGAGGTAGTTCGCTATTTATCTCATTCTCCACTGATTAGAGGGATATTATCTCTCCTCTCTATGCAAACAAAAAAACATCTATAAATGGATAGACCAACATCATACGGCAAAAAGACCGAACCAATGAATAATAACGAACAGTCAGCAAATACGACACCTTCCCTTTCTGGAGATCTGAAGGAGGCTTCCTTTATCTCTCAATCACTTTCCCTTCCTCACAGAAGTGTCTTGGCAGTTCTCATCCTACTCAATGAAGGCTGTACAATCCCATTCATTTCTCGCTATAGAAAGGAACGTACAGGAAACCTCAATGAGGTTCAGATAACCGATATCAGCGAACTTTACGACCGTTTGAAAGAGCTCGGTAAACGTAAGGAAACTATCCTCAAGACCATCCGTGAGCAGGGGAAACTCACAACAGCATTAGAGACTAAGATTCAGTCTTGTATGGATGCTACCGAACTGGAGGATATCTACCTACCTTATAAACCTAAACGACGCACACGAGCACAGATTGCTCGTGAACAAGGATTGGAGCCTTTAGCATTAGAGATCATGAGCGTGGCTGCCTCTTCCAACCCTTCTGTAGGGAGGAGAACAGCTCTTTCCTGCTTATCCGAAAAGGAGAGAGACAAGCTTGCAAGTGCTTGGCAGGAATATCAAGAAGGGACTAAAGGGTCTTTATTCGCCCGTGAGCATGTAGATATTTCCACCCTTTTGGAGGGGGTAGGAGAGGCTTCTCTTACCCTTTCGAAGGAGTTAGAAGGGGCCTTAGACATCATCGCCGAGATTGTATCAGAGAACCAGCAAGCACGTAATACCGTCCGCACAGCTTACCATCGTGGGGCCATCATCTCATCAAAAGTTATCAAGAAGATGAAGGATACAGACGAGGCACAGAAGTTCTCCGACTACTTCGATTTCTCTGAACCACTCCGTCGATGCAACAGCCATAGGCTACTTGCCATGCGTAGAGGTGAGTCTCAAGGTATTCTACGAGTAAGTATTACGATTGAGGGGGAGGAATGCATCTCACGTCTAACACGGCAGTTTGTACGTGGACATGGTCTTTGTCAGGCCCTTGTCAGCCAAGCTATTGAGGACTCTTTCAAGCGTCTTATCAATCCAAGTATGGAGAATGAGTTCGCAGCCTTGAGTAAGGAACATGCCGACGAAGAAGCTATTAAAGTCTTTACAGAGAACCTCCGTCAACTTCTCCTGTCTCCTCCACTTGGTCAGAAACGTGTTCTTGCCCTCGACCCCGGCTTCGCCAATGGTTGTAAGATAGCTTGCCTTGACGAACAGGGTACCCTTCTCCATCACGAGATAATCTATCCGCATCCTCCACGCAACCTGGTAAGACAAGCCACGGAAGCCCTACACAGGATGATAAACACCTATAAGATTGAGGCTATTGCCATTGGTAATGGTACGGCAAGTAGGGAGTCAGAGACTTTCATTAGTAATATTCTCCAAGACACAACGAACGACTTTGGGAATATATTAAGATATGTAGTCAGCGAAGACGGTGCTTCCATCTATTCTGCTTCACCCGTAGCACGTGAGGAGTTCCCCGATGAAGATGTTACCACACGTGGTGCTATATCCATCGGACGAAGGCTCATGGACCCTCTTGCCGAGCTTGTGAAGATCGATCCAAAGAGTATCGGTGTCGGACAATATCAGCACGATGTCGACCAATCAAAGCTCAAGCACTCACTCGACCAAACGGTGATGAGTTGTGTCAATCAGGTGGGAGTCAACCTCAATACGGCTTCTCGTCACTTACTTACCTACGTTAGCGGACTCGGTCCGGCCCTTGCTCAGAACATTATCGACTATCGTCATGAGCACGGTCCCTTCATTTCTCGTACCCAATTAAAGAAGGTGAAGCGTCTGGGTAATACTGCTTACCAACAATGTGCAGGCTTCCTTCGCATCCCCAATGCCAAGAACCCGCTCGACAACTCTGCTGTTCATCCTGAAAGCTATCACATTGTTGAACAGATGGCAAAGGACCATGGCTGTACGATAAAGGACCTGATCGGTAATAAGTCACTCTTGTCTCAGATTGATATCCAACAATACATCCATAAAGGTCTTACCCCTCTAAGTCCAAGCAGTCTCCCTCCTCGTTCCTCCTCTCCGATAGCGAAGGAGACTACAGGTAATGGTTCGCATAAAAGAGAGAATAGTAGTAAGCCTTTATCAACTAATAGTGAGATTGCAACGATCGCCTTTTCAGGGGGTTCGAAGAAGACCTATTCTTCTCTGTCTGAGGGTTTGAGCGAGTTATCTCTCACCCCTTCTGAGGAGTTAGGAGAGGCTACCCTACGTGATATCATAGCCGAACTTGAGAAGCCAGGACGTGACCCACGTGGCGAGGTGGAAGTCTTCGAGTTTGATAAGAACGTCCATTCCCTCAATGATCTCATCGTTGGAATGGAACTACCGGGTATTGTAACGAACATTACCAACTTTGGTGCGTTCGTTGACATCGGTGTTCATCAAGACGGACTTGTACACATCTCCCAGCTCTCCGACCGTTTTGTCTCCGACCCCACACAGGTTATTCGTCTCCATCAGCACGTCCGTGTCCGTGTTGTTGAGGTCGATATGCGTCGCAAACGCATTGGATTAAGTATGAAGAATATCAAACAATAAAGAGATGAATACGACAAAGAAGACCCTTGCTTACTTAGGTGGCATAGCATTTACAATCTTAGGAATATGGCTCCTTACCATGGATACCTCCACAACAACCTATCCTGTTTGGAAGATAAAGGTTACTGGTGTACTCTCCGTCACCTTCTTTGGTGGAAGTGTTTTATACATGACTTATAGAAAGATAAGACTTATCATAACCCATAAGAAAGATATTGAGTTTACTGATAGCGGCCTTTCTATCTATGGAGCTAAGGAAATATTATGGCGTGAAATAGCCGACTTCGATTTGATACGCTTTAAGGGTAATAGGTTGATAACCATCCAAATGAAGAATCCAACAGAGGTTCTTGCAAGCGAACCATCGTGGATAAAACGCAAGACAATGGAATACAACCTAAAAACTATCAATGCCAACTACGCTTTCCCTGCTTATCTAATAGATGGAAGAGCCGAGGAAGCGCTTGCATTGTGCAAAGAGAAGTTGGTAGAACATCAATAAGATTAGTTGTCAACCAGTACTCCACCACCCTTGTCGGCCTCATTGGTCTGATAAGCTAACACTCTCGCTTCTAATAATAAACGACGTATAAATCAGATGGATATGAGCGATAACCTCTTACTCTATATCATTACATATTATACAAGATAAGTTTTATTTTTGTTTGCTGTCACATTTAACATTTCATACAATCCCCCTGTAAACTAATAAGTTAGGTGATGAGATAGGATGACAGTAATGACAGCAACTTTTATTTTGGGTGGAGAGACGTATTATCTATGTACAGAGACAGAGCGTGTAAGGAGTACTCATTTATCATAGAGTTAGCCAATACTGTTTCAAGAGACGGAGATGAACACCATAAAGCGTGATGTCTCTATCACTTGAAAAGGCGATAACATCATTTTAAGTACATCAAAGGGAGGTAGATAGTACCGTCACTCTCTTCCTTTTAAATTAATCAATATAAAATATGGGAATGCTTTTCGTTCTTATTTTCTGGGCCGTTATCTTCCTACTACTATCCTTAGTATCAGGCTTGCTAACGCTCCCCTTTACTTATTTCCTTTGTAAAGAACAGAGGAAGAGGAGGATGATACTCTCCTTCTTCACGCCGGGTGTAGCTCTATTCACCTACGCTGCAAGTAGCTTAGTAGCAATGATTATCATCGCAATCATTCTTGGAACGGATATAGGAATTGGTGATAGCTGGAGCACACCACTGAAGAATAACTACGAACTGAGCAGTACTGATACACCCGACAATGGAGGTATATGCAAGAAAGGCGACCTTTACAACGAGATACTAATATCTGACGTTACACACATACAAGTGATTGGTGACTCTGTGATCGGTAAGGCGGACGGTAGATACTTTATATTTAATCTACAGGACGGGACCCATACTGACAGTCTTACCTATCAAGGTCTTACACGCCAAATAAGTCCTTTTTCCATCCACCTCATTGATAATAACACCTACTACTGGGACCAAAGAAGAACAGCCTACATCATTGGTGGCGTACTATCTCTCCTACTAACCGTCCTCGTCGTACGGCTTTTCTGGAGGATAGGTCTACATGGTTTTCAAAGGAGACAACAAGGGTCATAACTTCTCAACCATATAAATCCGACTCAAAGCAGTATCAAGCAAATAAAGAACAGACCGCCCATTATCCTGCAACCAGTCCCAAGTTCCCTCTGCTTACAGGCCACCCTCCCTTCATCCCGTATATTCACAAGATAACTTACGAGTACGATACCATTTCATCGATAGTCTCTCTCTACTAATAAGTAAGGTTCTTCCGTTAAATGTGTGGACGCTTTTCGTAGTGCTTTAACGTAAGAGCCAAAATTACTCACTAAACTAAAATATAGCTGAGACAGTCAACTATCTATCCTATTTTCATCCTCTTTCATTGAAAATCTTTTCGTTTTAAGACTTCGAAAACCTGCAGGCAAGGGTTTGAAAAATCATTACATAAATTCAAGGAAAACACCTATAACTAACGGCAAAAATACACACATGAAGCAGGTTTACAATCAACAGAGTATCAATTAGTTACCTAGTGTAAAGTAAAAGGTGCCTAATTGGACTTCAAAAGGGCGTTAGCAAGGGTCTTAAAGAGCATCTTTTGCAAGCCAAAAGGGCGTCTTTTAGAAGCCAAAAGAGCATGTATTGGGTTTGAGATGTACAAAAATAGTTTACAAACATGATTTAATAAGGGAATAAGCAGGTTATAGACGACAGATAGACATCACACCTAATTACATTTATCGTATAGTTTACCCCCCCTTATAAAACAATCTTATTGGAGGTAAGCTTACCATGTATGTGGATTAATCTCACTCTATTAACAATCTACACATTTAACGGAAGAACCATAAGTAAGGAACTTCCTCAAAGCTATATGATACTAAGTCACCTCAAGACAGTTCTTAGAAGAACATCTGAAAATCGTGATCTACTCATGTCCGAATATATGTCAACTATTTCATTAGCCACCTCATAGCCTCATCGACAGCCCTTCCTCTATAACCATATCCCCTCTTTAAACCCTCTACACCAGCTTTTCACTATTTCTGTTCATTCTTATTCGGCACAGCAAGTCCGTCATTTACCTCCCCAGTAAGTACTATCAACGAAGCCTTATATTTCCCTTTTGGAATCCTATCTATCACCGCCTCCTTATATCCAGTAGGTAAGAGACCACCCGGAAGCCATAGTACATTCGCCCCAACCTCGTTTCCCGACGCCATTCTCAACCTCAGTTTCTTTGGTTTAGGGATATCAATTCTTACCAACACCCGATGCTTCCATGCCCCAGAAGGGATTCCCAACTCATGTTCAATACGTGATAAGTCACCATGACTCTTTGTCAAGACGCTATCCATCTCAGCCTTTGTCATAATAAACTGACTGTTATCAGCTTTCCCGATAGAGTCACCATCGTATCGTTCTAACATCGCTTTAGAAACGATACAAGATGCACCACCCTTAAAGTACTTTAGGTGTCGCCTGATATATCTGCGTTTCAAATAACTTTCTGGGGCAGGTCGTTTACCCTTAGGAATATTCAGTATGCTTATTCTCGACATCCCCCTACGAAAGTATTTATCTACGAGACTTGCTTTATTAGCATAATAATAAGCGGTAACTTGCCTATCTGTATTCTTCCCAAAAGCCTCCGTTGCTGAAGAGTCACGCACCGACAGACACCGTGCTGTGTCTTGAATTGACGTGTATTGGCCATACACTGGCTGTCCCAACCCCATGAGGAGGAGGAGAAACGACATTAAACTCCGAAACAATCTTTTATTACTCATACCTATCTGATACACTTTTTTATCCTATAACACAAATCCTTCACAACCCCTCTGAACACACAAGAAGAACTCTTCTCATCAAAGACACCTTCTTCTTAGACCGCATACTATCTCGCTTAAAAATTATTCTTACGATAATGAACAACCTTACCCTGTTGGTCTGTTACAATGGTTAACGTCCGTACCCTGCGACAACCAGACATACGATAGACGTTATAAGCTGTATTTGGCAGCAATGGCAGACGATGAAGTAACAACGTATCGTCATGCAAAACAACACGGCAACAGGCGGGGAGATTATTGATATCAAGGACAGATGGATTGTAACTATCATACCAAAAGGCGTGTATATTCTTATTATAAATGACAGAGAACTTATCTGCAGCATCTTCACTGCTAAAGTTTAAGCCCCCTCCACAGACACAGCCCTCCTCTACAGAGAAAGTCTGCTCCCGTAGATTAAAACGAAGACCATCACCATCATAACATCCATGCATAAACAACAAGACAAACTCTATCAGTAATGTCGATACAAACACCGTGATAACCAAGTTCTTTGTTATTCTTATCTTTCCTCTCATCATCACCCTTTTAACAAATTAACCGCCGTACTAACGATATGAAAAAAGTCAATGCGACAGCTGTGTGCGACATTGACTCTATGGTTAGGGACACTAATATTCAGTTTTATCCAGCTTCTCATCCCACAGCTGAAACACCTTTATCGCCTCATTACGCAGCAGTATTTCAGATGGTTTCTTGCGATACTGCGGTGCAACCTCTATCTCTTGATAGATGAAATCATCATCAAATCCGATGTTAGCAGCATCCTTTCTGTCGTTAGCATAGTAAATCTTATCGAGGTGCGACCAATAGATAGCACCCAAGCACATAGGACAAGGTTCGCAAGAGGTATAGATGTCACAGCCTGAGAGGTCGAATGTACCCAGCTTCTGACAGGCTTTACGGATAGCAGATACCTCTGCGTGTGCCGTTGGATCATTCTGAATCGTTACACCATTACTACCTTCTGCGATGATTTCACCCCTTCGAGCAATAACAGCCCCAAATGGTCCGCCACCATTACGTACGCTATCGGCCGAGAGTTCGATGGCCCTTCGCATTAAAGCTTCGTTCGTCATATCTTTTGTTCTATTCTTTTCTTTCATTTATCTTCTTCTCGTATCTGTCGATAGATACGGTCGAATACTTTTCTTAATGCCGTTTCGTCATCTATCGTCTTACGTATCGTCTCAAGGTTCTTAGCATTCGGAGAACCTGGTATCCATAACCTCAAGTAACCAGCTCGCCCATATTTCTCTTTCATGTGATCACGGAAACGCAGCCACATCTCGTCATCGTTCTTCTCTGGATAGTTCTCTATTCCAAAGAGAATGGCACGAGAGAAGACCACCTCTGGCTCGAGATCGCGATCAGCCTCAGCCACAATCTTCCCATAGATACTACGTGGTACCCGCGAACTGCTGGCACGATGGTCCTCAACAGCTTCCTTCATAATCTTTATCTGTTCAGCAGAGAACCATTTACGAAGGCGTTGGTCGGCAACGAGAATCTTACCACTTGTGAGATGATGGATGGCCCGTGGACCCTCCATACCAAGGTCGTGATAGGCCGCAATGACATAGACCATATTCACGTCGGCGCCCGTCACGGCAGCTAAAGCAAGCGAACTCTTAATGACACGTTGTACATGTCCGAGTCCATGACTCCGTCCGAAGTCATTGTATCGTGGAAGTATCTGACGTTCCACAAAGGTCATTATTTCGAGATTGGGTTGTTGCATTGTTGGGTGATGGGTGTTGGGTATTGGGTGATAGGTGTTGAATGTTGGGTGATGATGAATGGAGATGAGTGGGTGAGGGGTGTTGAATGTTGGGTGATAAGGAATTGTGATAATAACAGGTGGGGCTTGGCGGGAACATTTTACATGCTAACGATTGCTATTGCAGTTGCTATTCCGTAGAGCAGCATGTTACGGGCTGTTTGTGCCAAGATGGTATTCAGCTCTTTGCCCCGCTTTATCTTCTTCATTCGCATGGCTGTCTTGTAATGCAAGACACTATAGGGTAGGAAGAGAATGAACAAGAATAAGAAGGTGAGAAGACTACCGCTCTCCCCTGAAAAGAGAAGAAGAAGCAGCTGAAGGTAAGCGACAAGCCCTAAAGCTAAGTAGAGCCTTTCTGCCCTTCCCTCACCTATTCGCACGATGAGCGTTATCTTTCCGTCACGTTTGTCGTTCTCTCTGTCACGATAGTTATTGACAACAAGGAGGGTATCTATCACACATCCACATATTACTCCCGACATAATCACTTGAAGACAAAGAGCTTGTGAATGATTGGGCAGGATGACGTAGGTCGTAAAGACTACTGGGATGATTCCAAAGAAGACTAATACCAGTACGTCTCCTAAACCTAAATAAGAGAAATAAGTGGTATAGAGAAAAGCGAAAAGGACGCACACTCCTCCTACGACAATCATCTCCCAACCACCAAAGAAGATGAGTGGGAGTCCTACAAGACAAGCCATTACGGAGGTGATGACAAGCCCCAGACGCATCGCAGGGAGCGTTATCCACCCTTCCGAGCAAGCCCGCTTCGGTCCTAAACGTGTCGTTCGATTGTCGTTACCCTTTATGCAATCGAAGTAGTCATTGATGAAGTTGGAGTCTATTTGCATCAGAAAGGCAAAGAGAAAACAAAGTACGGCAGGCAAGACCCGAAAGTCCTCCCCACCACCTAACCTCCAAGCCCATGCCGTACCTATCATCACAGGCACCATAGCACCGGTGAGCGTCTTCGGACGCGCAGCCAGTATCCATGCTGCAAGGCTGTTGGTTGTAATGTTATTGTTCTCTGTTATCACCTTAATCCCTTATTCTCTTGATGATTAATTGAAGAAGTTCCAGCTAATACCGAACTGTAACAATCGCTGATTGAGAGGATAGTGAGGTGTATAGAAATACCTTCCTCCATCCCCACAGTTCACATGTGTAAACATTATAAAGAAGCGAGTGTGTTGGAGTTGGAAGTTCGCATACGCATTAAGAAGCGGATAATTACCAATCTTCGTACGACTTGCCTCCGTCTCTTGTATGCCGAAGCTGCCTATGCCCGGTATATATTCAGGAGCATAATAGTTCGTGAAGTAACGACCATCGACACCAAGGTCTACATCCAAGACACGTGCTATTCTAAATCGAATGAAGAGGTTACTATAAGCGTTGAAGGTCGGCACAGGGAGTATATCTTCCTTACTTGATTTCTGCAAGGTCAGCACGTTCTGCCAATTAAAGATACCCAATCGGAAATCCTGTTGGAGCTGTACTGTCAGCAAACTAATAGGACTGCCCGACTGACGGACGCTCAGATTGTTATGCTGAACAAGGTAGTTATCACCACTCTGTACACGGTCGTTCTGTATACCAAAGTAGGTATAGTTCTTGAGAACATCATAACCTACACGCAGCTTAGTGCGCGTCTTCTTCAGAGAGAACTCACCCAAAAGACGAGAGTGTATCTCCTGACCGAGGTTATTATCCCACATGTAATGCTTACCAAAGTACTGACCCATATAGAAGGAAGGGGCAGAACGATGGAAGAAAGCCGTCGCAGCCAACTGAACAGTATCTCCCAAGAGTGGGAAACCAAGGTCGGCATGCCCATCCACATGTACTTGTCCGGCACGACTACCTGCCACCCACGCCTCGGCACTCACGTCATAATGGAAGGTCTTACCCTGTGTCTTCAACAGCTGACCACCCACAGACACGTCGTGTTGGTTCCATGTCTGCTTACCATTATATAGGGAGACAGTAGCACCCGATGGCGTTGTCATAGAAGGAAGTGTGTAATGACGCAACTCGTAAGAAACAAAGGCTTTCAGACCAGCTTTGGCCCACTTGTTGAAACCCTCAAGTAGAGCGAGGGCAAAAGTATTCTTCAATGCCCAGTGCTTTGTCGTGTCATAGATAGAATCATTCGCTGCACTACCATAGTTAAAATAGTTCTGTGCATAGAAATCCGTCGGAGTGTCGTAGGCTTGATAGATACGACGATAGTTATCAAAACGTAGGGTATGGATGAAGCTCGTCACTGGCACATACTCATCCTTCATCCATTTCTGTGTAGAGTCCTTAGCCAAAGCGTCCTTCTTCTTAAGGTTAGCCATCTGTGTAGAGTCTTCCAAATTGACCGTCATACGGTCGCTACCACTCACAGTGGTCGTATCCTTCTTCGCCTGTGGTACATCACCAGCAATCACAGCATCGTCTGGACGCCCAGCAGAACGCTTCGTTTTGTCGTATGCCTCTTCGTCGAATTTCTCTCCTCTCGCCTTTGCCTGTCGTCGAGCCTTCTCTTTATCCTTCTCCACAGCCTGTGCTTTATGCGATTTAAGGGCAAACTCCTTCGCCTTAATCTCCTCTGCTGTCATTGGCACCTTACGGAAGAATCCGAGGCTATAACGGTGATTAAAGAAGACGTGTTGATTGTCGTTTCTATTCCAATTCTGTTTTAGTACGGTTGGTATCTCCTCTTCGCTATAACTGTCACGGAACGACTCTGGATGCGTGATATAGGCATCATTGGTGATACCCCCATTCTCAGCAACCTTCTGATGATTAAGAGATAGGAGCAAGTGAGCCTGATAGCGTTCGCCTAAATAGCTCCCCCACATAGAGTAATTAAAGAGAGAAGTACTCTGACTACTATAATATCCGCGTCCATAAAGGTAGTCGAACTTGAAGCCAAAGCCCCATTCTTTACCCGCATTCACTGCGAAAAGAGCCTTAAAGCGGTCTTCTCCGTTGTTACGATTACCCGCTGTATTATAGGTAAGAACCGTTATCGGCGAGAGTGTCGAGGTGAACTGGAAGTCACCAGGTTGCACAATAAACATACTATACGGGTCGAGGAAAAGGAACTCTGACGGTAGAGCGCGATCAATAAAGATACGGTTCTGAAGTGGAGAGCCAAGGTTTCCCAATACATTATACTCCCCTCGCAAGCCAGTGGTCAGCCCTTCATTCATGAACATATACGACAACGTGTCAGGAACAGCAGCCTTGCGGTCGCCGAAACGTTCGTCTATTGTCCACACCTTCATCCCTCGTGGTATCTCTTTATGCTGACTTTGTATTGAGTCAGAGCGCCCTAATTTACGATTATTCCTATAGCCATCAGCCGTAAACGTACCGTCATCATTCGGCATAGAGGTATCATCAGTCTGTGCCAGGGCAGCGTTAGCCACGAGCACAAAAAGCGCAAATAAGAAAGTAAGTCTCTTCATTTAACGAATAAAACGGAGTAGGCTTTCGATCATCTTAAAGACCATCGATGCAAGAATTATTATTATACCGGGTGTGTTTGTATCGGCAAGTAGATAGACAGCCACGCCCACAACGGCCCCAACCATGAAGATGATGTTAAGCCATTGACGGATAGGTAGGAACCTGTCGTTGATTTCTTTTTTACGACGTCGGTGTTCTGGACGTCGTGCCGTACTGTTTTCTATTTCCATTTTCTATCTGTATTCTAATTTCATTAAGTGATGTCTTGCATACAGACTACTTCAAAGCCTGTGCAAAACCATCAAAGATTGCGTTCTTACGGTCGACCGTTGCACGACGAAACTTACCTGATACAGGTAAGAGACGAGTATGTTTTTTGTTCACAGCATACTTATCTGTAATCCATTGCTCTGCTGACAAGTCAGACACATTACCCTGAACATCATAGCGATAAGTCAGACGGTTCATCGTCAGCGTAGCCTCTCCGTCATGGCAGGTAGCCTGCAAGACATAATTAAACTGGGTGAAGTCGAGTGAAAGGAACGAAGAAGAGAAGATTAACTTCTCACGTATTGTGGCCACAATGCTATGCTCTCCCTTATTAACCAAGGCCACCTTACTACCCTCTAACTGGTTTTTATCCTGCGTCAAAGCCGTCAGATAAGCAAAAGCCTTATCGTAGAGTTCGTCAGCAGTAGCGCCCGGCACACTTATTGTCTCCGTCCACATCACTTGTCCGTTGACCTCTGGTATGAGTCCTTTCTGTAGATAAATGTCCTTGTTAGCCTTGCTATCTGTGTCCACATTCTTCGTACGCACGGCCGCTGTGGCAGCTGTTGTCGGAACGACCCATGCGTCAGACGTCGTATTACCCACCGTGTTTGTGGCAGTATTTGCCTTCGGCGTAGTAGTCTTCGTACCCGTCTGTGCCTTATTAGCAGCCTCACGCAGTGCAGCAGCCTCACGACTCAAGCGTTCAGCCTCAGCGTTCATCTCAGCAATCTTCTTCTCCACTTCGCTTGCTTTCGCCTTGTCCTCAGCCTCTTTCTTGGCCTTGGCTTCAGCCTCAGCCTTGGCTTTTGCAGCATCAGCCTTAGCCTGTTCCAAAGCAGCTTTAGCCTCTTCTAACTGGCGCTGTGCCTGCTCTAACTTCTGTTCTGGGGTCAGTGTGGTCTGTGCCAAAGCCATCAAAGGGATACACAGAAATAGGAATATCAACGTTCTCTTCATAATCACAAACTTTTATCTAATGATAATTTAACAAGCAAAGATACAAATTATTGTTTGCTTTATCGAACCTTTCGATAAGTTTTTATCTTTTTTTTATTGCTTTCTGCTATTGATTTATAGGCTTCATCCGCTTTTCCATGAGTCTTAATGCTGGTTTTTCTATGGGAAAGGAAAACTATCCTCTATTTCTTTCAGTGTCATTCATGGGGCAAGCACGATGCTCTCTTCATACTTCAGGAACGTCAATAATATCGTAAAAAATCATTACATAGATCCAAACCAAACACCCGCAACATAGGAGAAGCATACAGCATAGAAACAAACTCATAACACACAGCAAGACAATACATTACAAACTGCATTTAAGAACATGCCCTTCTTGCATCAAGAAGGGCGTTTTCTTAATGCAAGAAGGGCATGTTCTTAAACGGAGAAGGGCGTCTTCTTACCCCATCTCTGGCCTCTCTTCGAAATGAGAGGAATGTGATTAACAAAATATCCTTACAATTTCCACACACACATTCACCGTTCTTTCTTCTTTTATCCGCTATCTTATAGGGGGCACCACGGCGGTTACGCTGTTCCCTGTTAGGGAGAGGTTGGGGAAGAAGTTACCCATGACAACGACACGTTCAGACACAATAGAGAATCGTTTAGAAATTTTTTCGCTCTACACATCACGTAAAAGTCGATACATTACTTGGCTTCCAACTCCTTTTGTAGACGGATAATCTCGTCACGATACTGCGCTGCTTGGAGGAAGTCGAGGTCTTTTGCTGCCTGCTTCATAAGGGCAGTTGTGTTGGCAATACTCTTCTCCAACTGTGCCTTACTCATCTTCGCAACAATTGGGTCGGCAGCATATAGGATATCATCATTAGGCTCGACGTAGGCTTGTCCTATATTCTTACTGATAGAAGCGGTCTGTGAGGTGACATTCGTCTCACCACCCACTGGCAGCGTACCCTTAATAGCCTTAACGATTTGCTGTGGTGTGATATGATTTTCTTCATTGTATTTCAGCTGTTTCGTACGCCTACGTAAGGTCTCGTCGATGGTCTTCTGCATGCTCTCCGTAATGGTATCGGCATACATAATCACCTTTCCATGTACGTTACGTGCTGCACGTCCGGCCGTCTGCGTCAGACTTCTATGACTACGGAGAAATCCCTCTTTATCGGCATCAAGGATGGCCACCAAGGAAACCTCTGGTAGGTCTAATCCCTCACGTAGTAGGTTGACACCCACAAGGACATCATAAATACCCGCACGGAGGTCGTTGATAATCTTAATACGGTCCAAACTGGCCACATCACTATGGATGTAAGCCGTTCGGATATCATGGTTCAGCAGGTATTCGGTAAGCTCCTCGGCCATACGCTTGGTCAGTGTCGTCACGAGGACACGCTCTTCTTTCTCGGCACGGATAACGATTTCGTTCATAAGGTCGTCTATCTGATTTTCAGAAGGACGCACCTCAATCTCCGGATCGAGCAGTCCCGTCGGACGAATGAGCTGTTCAACGACAACGCCCTCAGACTCAGCTAACTCGAAGTCGGCTGGTGTGGCTGACACATAGATAATCTGATGAATGAGGCTATGGAACTCCTCAAAACGCAACGGACGGTTGTCGAAGGCAGCAGGAAGACGGAAACCATATTCCACAAGATTCTTCTTTCGCGCACGGTCGCCGCCATACATCGCTGAAATCTGCGGTACGCTAACATGGCTCTCATCAATCACCATGAGGTAATCCTGCGGGAAGAAGTCGAGCAAACAGTAAGGTCGCATACCCGCCTCACGCCCATCGAAATAGCGAGAATAGTTCTCGATACCCGAACAATGACCGAGTTCCTTAATCATCTCAATGTCATACTCTACTCGTTCCTTGATACGTTGTGCCTTGATATGGTCGCCAACCTCGTTGAAGAAGTCAACCTGTTTCACTAAGTCATCTTGTATCTGACGGATCGCCCCTTCGGTCTGCTCCTTAGATGTAACAAAGAGATTGGCAGGGTAGACCTCGTAGGCATCGAAGGTGGCAAGGCGGTGGAAGTCGACAGCATCCACCTCCTCGATAGAGTCAATCTCATCATCCCACCACGTGATACGCAGGACATTGTCGTTATAAGCCATCGCTATGTCGACAGTATCGCCCTTCACACGGAAGTTACCACGCTGTAGTTCGATGTCGTTACGCATGTAGAGTGCATCTACCAAGCGACGTAAGAAATCATTACGGTCAATGACTTGACCCTTCTTAACGGAGATGACGTTCTCTTTCATCGCTACTGGTGCTCCCATACCATAGATACATGAGACGGAAGACACGACGATCACGTCCTTACGACCTGACAATAAAGAAGATACGGCAGACAGTCTGAGCTTATCAATCTCGTCATTAATAGCCAAGTCCTTCTCTATGTAGGTGTCTGTCACAGGCATATAAGCCTCAGGCTGATAGTAGTCATAATAAGAGACATAATACTCCACAGCATTATCAGGGAAGAATCCTTTCATCTCCTCATAAAGCTGTGCAGCCAAGGTCTTGTTATGCGACAAGATAAGTGTTGGCTTATTGACATTTGCAATGACGTTGGCAACGGTGAAGGTCTTACCCGAACCCGTCACACCCAAGAGCACTTGGCTCTTATCGCCACGCTCCAGTCCGTCTGTTAGTTCCTTTATTGCTTCTGGTTGGTCGCCTGTCGGCTTATATTTCGATGTTAGTTTGAAGTTCATTTCCTACACGTCAAGTGAATCAATCTTTGCTTGCAAAGATATAAAAAATCGCTGATAATATACAATTAATAGTGATTTTATGATAAAAAAGCATACCTCCTTTGCGTATTTATAGAATAATATGTAACTTTGCAGTTCAAAGTCAAATTATGAAGAAAAGAATTTTCGTTGGCATTTGCGCTGCCTTACTCCTGACCAGTTGTGCTCAGGAATATAATAAAGTCTATAAGACTACGAACAATGCCTATAAATACGAATTTGCAAAGGAATGCTTTGCAAAGGGGAAATATGGCTTTGCCGTTCCTCTCTTGCAAGACCTTGTAATGGTTGAAAAAGGTACGGATAATGCGCAAGAATGTCTTTATATGCTGGCTATGGCGGAGTATGGACTGAAAGACTATCAGGCTGCTTCTGAGACATTTAAGAAGTATTACCAGACCTATCCACGTGGACAATATGCTGAGATGGCATCGTTCTACATCGGACAAAGTCTTTTCGAGGGTACACCAGAGCCACGTCTTGACCAGACACCTACCATCGCTGCGATTGCTGCCTTCCAAGAGTATTTGGACATCTACCCTAATGGTAAAATGAAAGGAACGGCCCAACAGCGACTCTTCGCCTTACAAGACAAGCTCGTTCGTAAGGAGTATCTTAATGCAAAGTTATACTATAATCTTGGCTCTTACTTTGGTAACTGTACCAGTGGCGGTAACAACTATGAGGCTTGCATCATCACAGCACAAAACGCTCTGAACGACTATCCTTATAGCGACTTACGTGAGAAATTCGCCATACTCGTTATGAAGAGCAAGTTTGAACTGGCGCAGATGAGTGTCGAGGAGAAGAAGGTTCAACGTTTCCAAGATGCCGAAGACGAGTGCTACGGATTTATCAATGAGTACCCAGAGTCAAAGGAGCGCAAGACAGCTGAGGAATATATCAAGAAGTGTAAGCAGATTACAAAAGATTAAAGAATAACAGACTTATAAAATATAGACAATTAGAATGGATTACAAGAAGTCAAAAGCACCGTCAAATACGGTAACCCGAGATGTTCAGGAGTTGTGGAAAGATACTGGTAACATCTATGAAAGTGTTGCTATCATAGCAAAGAGAGCAAACCAGATCTCGGTTGAAATAAAGCAGGACTTGAGTAAGAAACTTGCTGAGTTTGCTTCTTATAACGATTCTCTTGACGAGGTTTTCGAGAACCGTGAGCAGATTGAGATTAGCCGTTATTACGAGAAACTGCCTAAGCCAACACTGTTGGCTACAGAGGAGTTTTTGGATGGTGACGTTTATTGGCGCGACCCTTCTAAGGATGCTCTGAACGAGGAAGAATATTAAAAACTATGATACAAAGGAAACAAACAATATTCTTGTTTCTGGCATTGCTGGCATCTATTGCTTGTCTGTGCTTGCCTGTGGGGAGCTTTGAACCAAAAGGGATGGGTACAGAGAGTACGTTGATGAACCTATGGATAAGCAATGCGAATGGAGGTAAAGACTTTAGTGTGTGGGCTTTGTTTGCTATTCTCTTAGTTACTTGCCCTATCAACCTCTTTGCTATCTTCGACTATCATAATCGTAAACGTCAGGCTCGTGCCTGTGCTTTCTCGATGTTGATGATTATTGGATGGTATGTGGTTTATGGCGTGTTCAGCCAGATTTCCATGAATGGCTTTACTTTCCATATTGAGTTCGCAGCCTGTCTACCACTCGTCGCTTTCGTCCTCTTGTGGCTTGCACGCCACGCTATCCTTGCTGATGAGGCCTTGGTAAGAGCAGCTGACAGAATTAGATAAATCTAACACCTTATATAATAAAGATACAGCATCAAAGGGTTTGCCCTTTAATGCTGTATCTTTTTTGTTATTGGCCTTATTAGCCTTATTAGCCTAATAAGCCCAATATCTCCCTAAAAAACAAGCTCTGACTTGCTATTTACTCGCCTTTATCTTCTGGCATCAGTCCTTCGATATACTTACAAAGGATACTGATACCCTTCACATTCTCACCTCCTTGCGGGATGATAATATCTGCATAACGCTTTGTTGGCTCTATAAACTGCTCGTGCATAGGCTTCAACACCTCTAAATAACGCTCAACTACCATTGAAACAGTACGACCACGGTCGATTGTGTCACGCTGAATATTACGGATAAGACGCTCGTCTGGGTCGCAGTCAACGAATATCTTGAGGTCCATCATCTCTCGTAGACGTCTGTTACTCAAGGCCATAATACCCTCAACGATAATCACTGGCTTTGGTTCTACATGGATAGTCTCTGGTAAACGGTTGCTGAGAATATAACTGTAGGTTGGCTGCTCGACTGCTCTTCCCTCTCGAAGCTCATTGACCTGCTTAATCAGTAATTTCCAGTCGAAGGCATCTGGGTGGTCGAAGTTGATTGCCTTACGCTCTTCATCGGTAAGTTCTGTCGTGTCATTGTAATATGAATCTAATGGTACAACAGCCACATAATGAGGAGGAAGACTCTCTACAATTTTCTTTACTACGGTGGTCTTTCCTGAACCTGTTCCACCGGCTATGCCAATGATAGTTATTTTATCCTTCATCTTGATTGATTTTTATTATTCTTAATTATTAGGATTATTAGCCTTATTGGCCCTATCAGCCTTATTAGGCCCATTGGGTCATTAGCCCTATTAGGCCCATTAGCCATACAAGCCCCATTGGGTTATTAGCCCTATTAGGCCCATTAGCCCCATAAGCCCCATTGGGTTATTAGCCCTATTAGGCCCATTAGCCCCATAAGCCCCATTGGGTTATTAGCCCTATTAGGCCCATTAGACATATAAGCCCCATTGCCCTTATTAGCCTAATATCCCCAAATCCCTAAACATCCTTTCGTAATACTCAGCCTTCTTCTCCACCTTCATCGGATAAGCACGGCTACTACTTGGCTCACGGTAAAGGTATAATGTCCGATTCTCAAAGCTAAACTCCCTGCGATCTCCCATCTTCATCTTTCGCGCATCAATACCATAATGTTCTGTAAAAACCGTTGTCGCCAACTGACCAGCAGCTAACACAGCCTTACACTCAGGTAGTGAACGAAGCATGCCATCAAGGTCAGCACGCTCAACTATTTCTAAGTCTTTATCTGATGCCGTACCTGTCGTTCGATAGATACGCAAGGCTGTGTCGAAGATGGCTATTCCCTTTTCTTTCAAGAACGGCTTGAGTAAGTCGAGCTTATATGTTTTATTCTCTTCGTCCACAAAGTACTGCTTATCACCAAAGAAGATATGACCAAAGATACGCCACATGTCATTCGTGTAATTAGGGTAATACCACTCCATACACCACCGTTTTGGTGCTGGTGGAAAAGTTCCTAAAAGCAATAACTTAGCGTTCGATGGGAGCCAAGGCTCAAAGGGATGTGTCTCTATTTCCATTGTCTTACTATTATCAATAAGGCTTATTGGGGCAATTAGCCATAATAAGCCTAATAACCTCTACTGCTGCTTTACAAAGTAAGTTACAACTGGTAAGTGGTCTGAATAACCGTCAAGCCACACACCACCAGCCGTGGTTCGCTTGGTATTACCCTTGTATTTACCAGATTCTTGGAATAGATAATCACGACGGAAGATTTGGTTCTTCCAGTATTTCAACTCTGAAAAGTCTTTCTTACCATCCTTATTTAATAAGTTAGGAGTCATGATTATCTGGTCAAAAAGGTTCCACTTACCCTGATACTGCAAGGTTCCTGTACCCTCCTTAACAAGGATGTTATACCATGGGTTGTACATGTCACCTGCACCAACCTCGCTGATTTCGCCCTTTGCAGATAGACACTCATGTATACTCTTGTTCGTTGGGTCGTCATTCATATCGCCCATCACAAGTACCTTAACCTTTGGGTCTTCACGAAGAAGGGAGTCCTTCAATGCCTTTACCTGCTTGCCTCCTAACTCACGATAGTAAGAACCTGCACCACGACTTGGCAAATGGCACACTACAATCGTTACGTGTTCGCCTGCCAATGTACCGCTTACAGTGAGGAAGCCACGCGTCGCACGAGTACTATCCTTTGGTAGATCATATACGTAAGGCACTAACTTTGTGTCTCTTACAGTGAAGAGCTTCGGATTATAAATCAGTGCACAATCGATGCCACGATGGTCGGGTCCCTCGATATGTACATACTTATAGCCACGTGCCGATAACTCTGGTTGGGATGTGAGGTCGCTCATTACATGGTCGTTCTCAACCTCTGCTAATCCTATAACCGCACAACCAACATTCGGAAGAACATCTGTACCCATCTCTGCCAATACTGATGCCATGTTATGCAACTTATGATTATACTTCATCTCGTTCCACTGGTAACTTCCTGTCGGTGTGAAATCGTGGTCATTTTTACCCTCATCATGTGTTGTATCAAACAAGTTTTCTACATTATAAAAGCCTATAGCATAAACAGAAAACTTCTTCTGAGCAGAAGCCGATGTACCAAATAACACGGTACAGAAAAGAACTAATAGTAACTTTCTCATTATCTTTTATGTTGTTGTTTTTATCAGCGTGTCTGAACGAAGACTACCTTCAACCTGGATTTCAATAATAAAACGGATACAAGAGCATAATTGGGTCTAACCTTGCCTACAAACTATAGACAACATGACGCTCGTAACCAAATCCCAGAACACAGTCTCGTTTGGTTTGCAAATATCGGCAATTAATCCGACATTTACGCATAATTCTCGAAAAATTCATCAAAAAGACTTTCTATTTCCAAATTTATTTCGTTACTTTGCAGTCTATAGTATAACACCTATTAATGTAATCAACTATGCAGAAAAAGCTGAAACTTGCCGTTTTAGCACTATGTAGTTCGTCTATGATGGTCGCACAGAATACCGATACAAAGACGAGCCAGCAGGAGCAGACGGCCAACGCTATGGATGAATCGGCGTTCACCTTCACTGAAGCGCAGTTAGGTGAGAACAATGACATGAACGAAAATGTAACGATTCTCAACTCAAACAGTAACGTCTATGCTTCACAAGTGGGTTTCTTGTATTCGCCCATGCGGTTCCGTTACCGTGCTCTGAACCAGAAATATAACGATGTTTATATCAATGGAGCACCTATGAACGATATGGAAAGTGGCCAGTTCCGCTATTCTATGGTTGGTGGTATTAACCAACAGACACGTAACGTTGACTATGCACTTCCATTTGAGAATAACAACTTCTCAATGACTGCCTTGGCTGGAACTAACAACTATGATTTCCGTGCTGGTTCAATGGCAGGTGGTCATCGTATCACTCTTTCTGCTGCAAACCGTAACTATACCCTTCGTGGTATGTACAACTATGCAAGTGGATTCAACGCTAAGGGCTGGGCTATTGCTGCCAGCGTTGCTTATCGTTGGGCTAACCGTGGTTACGTTGAGGGTACTTTCTATAACTCATTGTCTTACTACTTCGGTGTTCAGAAGAAGTGGAACAATGGTCATTCTTTAGCTTTGTCTACATGGGGTAACCCAACTGAGCGTTCTACACAGGGCGCAAGTACTGACGAGGCTTACTGGCTTGCCAATGATTATCAGTACAATCCATACTGGGGTTATCAGAATGGTCACAAGCGCAATAGCCGTGTTGTAAACGATTTCGCACCTTCTGCTATCCTCACTTGGGATTGGGATATCAACAAGAAGATGAAGTTGACGACAAGTCTCTTTGCTCAGTATTCTATGTATAAGAGTACGAAACTGAACTATAACAATAGCGAGAACCCACAGCCTGACTACTGGAAGAACCTTCCAAGTAGCTACTATGATGTATGGGATCAGAATGATACACGCTACCGTACAGCACAGGCTTTCTCTGATTGGCAGACAGCTGTCAACTGGTGGGGCAATAAGGAGAATCGACAAATTCAGTGGGATCGCCTTTACTATGCTAACCGACAGGCGGCAGCTAACGGCGAGGACGCTCTTTACTACTTGCAGGCTAAGCACACTGATGCGATGACAACACGGCTTTCTTCTACCCTTACAAACCGTATCGGTAAGAATAAAGTACTTAACGTTGGTCTCTCTCTCGGTCAAACCTTAGCTCGTCACTATCAGACAATGGAAGACCTCTTGGGCGCAAAGAGTTTCCATAACATCAATACTTACGCTGTCGGAACCTACGCAACATCCGACCCACGTGTACAATACGACCTTAACACAATGAGTACTTTGGGCTTAGGAAAGCTTGTATATGAGGGCGATACATTCGGTTACGACTATAACATCAACGTACGTCGTGGTCAGCTCTGGTCAAACTACGCACAGACGATTGGCAAGCTCCACTATATGATCGCTGCTAAAGTTGGCTATGACAACATGTATCGTGTAGGTCACATGCGCAATGGTATGTTTGCTGACAATTCTGACGGCAAGAGTAAGCATGCTGATTTCCTAACAGGTGGTTTCAAGTCTAACGCTAATATTACCCTTGGTGGCGGCAATGTTATCTCTCTCGGACTGGGTTATGAGCACCGTGCACCCAATGCTAACACCGCTTTTGCTGCTCCTGAGATGAATAATGACTTTGTTCTTAACCTCCACAATGAGCGTGTTTTCTCAAGCGAACTTAGCTATCAGTACTCTGGTAGTTGGCTCCGTGCTAACCTCAGTGGCTACTACAACCACATGACACACGTGACCGAGTGGCAGAACTTCTATTTCGATGATGCTAACTCCTTCACATACGTTAGCATGACTAACATGAAGAAGAATTATTATGGTATTGAGTTGGGACTTGACTTCAAGCTCACAAGCTTCCTTAACTTCAAGACTCTCGGTACTTGGAGCGAGGCTAAGAATGCTAACAATGCGGATGTTATCTACTTGAATTCTACTAAGAGCACCTACAACAAGGATGTTGTTTACAATAAGGGGATGCGCGAAGCAAGTACACCACTAAGTGTCTACAGCGCTATCCTTAGCTATCACAAAGGTGGATGGTTCATTGACTTGAGCGGTAACTACTATGATCGTATCTACCTCTCCTACGCTCCAAGCCTTAGTTACGGCAATACTCTCCGCACAATGGGTACCTCCCTTGGCGGTATGGATGCTGATGGCAATTATACTCCTTACGCACAGAGTGAGGGACATGGGGGCTTTATGCTCGATGCGTCTATCGGTAAGAGTCTTTATCTCCGTCATGGAAGTCTGTCAATCAACTTGATGATTACCAACTTACTGAACAATCAGAAGATTGTTAGTGGTGGTTATGAACAGAGCCGTAGTAACTATACCGTCAACAAGACAACTGGTGCGGCTACAACTCGTGCATACGACTTCTACCGCAATCCTAAGAAATATTATGTAAATGGTATCAATGGTATGTTGAATGTAGCTTATAAATTCTAAAACTAACGACAGGAAACGATTATGAAGAAACTGAAATATTTAATGATGGCAGCTGTCTGCGTGCTCTTTGCAGCATGTATGGGCGATAGCTACGCTGAACCTGCTGATACTGGTTCAGCTCCTTACGGCAACAACGAACTGGCTGAGACGAATGTCATCTCTATTGCTCAACTGAAGAGTAAGTTTGCTAACTATATAGCTACTGACTATCGTAATGGCATCAGCTATGCTAAGGTTACGGACGACATAAAGATTAAGGCGGTGGTTACAAGTACTGACGTTGCTGGTAACATCTATCAGGAATTGGCTTTGCAGGACGCAACTGGTGCTATTATTGTTAGTGTTGCACAGGGGGGATTGCATGGTGCACTACCTATCGGTACGGAGATCTTGGTTAGTCTAAAGGACCTTTACGTTGGTAACTATGGTAAGCAGGCACAGATTGGCGTTCCTTCTATGAATGCTGCTGGCGCTACAACCATTGGTCGTATAAGCCGTGCTGTTTGGGACCAGCACTATAAGATTCTCTCTTCTGGCAATAAGGTCGAACCTACTGAGTTTGCTTCTGGTACCAACACTACCACTTGGGACCTCGATACTGATGGTGGTAAGTTGGGTATCATCCGTAACGTTAGCTTTAAGAGTAGCAACAGCAGTAAGGTTACTGATACTTTCGCTGATGCTAACGGTGGTGCGGGTAGCGTTAGCTGGACCCTAAACGAGCAGGATGGCAGAAAGGTTATCGTTTACAACAGTAACTTTGCTAAATTCGCTAATAGCAAGGTTCCAACGGGTAAGGTTGATATCGTTGGTATCTTCAAACGCTTTAATAACCAGTGGGAAATTATCATCCGCTCTCTTGATGACATCAAGGCTGCTGAGAAGGTCGACCCATTTAAGGGACTCCCTGGCAAGGGTGATGGTACACAGACTAACCCATTGGACATCACACGTGCCTTGGCATACGCTAAGTTGAATAAGAAGGATGCTAACACTTACTATATCAAGGGTATCATCTCACAGATAGATGAGGTGTCAACTCAGTATGGTAATGCTCGCTACTACCTGTCTAACGATGGTACACCAACTGACCAGTTGCAGGTGTTCCGTGGCTTGTTCTTGAATGGCGATAAGTTCACAAGCGCATCACAGATTGCTGTAGGAAAGAAGGTGGTCATCCTTGGCACCTTAGATTACTACGAACCAACCTCAAACCCACAGGTTGGACGCAACAGTAAGATTATCTCAATTAATTAACAAGACAAATAACAATACAGAATATGAAAAAGTTTATTTATTCAATCATGGCGCTGGCGATGACTGCTACGGCCTTTACAAGTTGTGAGAACGTCCCTGCTCCATACAGTGTTACCTTTGATGAGGATACCAATAACAATACTAACACGCCTACCACTCCTACTGTTGGAACAGGTACTGAGGCTGACCCATTCAACGTTGCTGCTGCCTTAAAGTATATTGAGGCGGGTCAGGACCTTGATAAAGAGGTATATGTTTCTGGTACTATCGTTAGCGTTAAGGAGATTGACGCTGCCAACTATGGTAACGCTACCTACCTCATCTCTGACGACGGAACGACTAACGGACAGCTAACTGTCTATCGTGGTTATGCGCTCGGTAATAAGAAGTTTACTGCAAATGACAAACTTAACGCTGGTGATAAGGTTGTTGTCTATGGTAAACTTGTAAACTTCAAGGGTACGAAGGAGTTCACACAGGGTAACTATATCTACTCGCTTAATGGCAATAAGGCTACTCAGCCAACACCAACAGCCGACTTGAACACTGAGGCTACGGCATGGTCTGTTGCTGAAGCTGTACAGAAGATTCAAGCTAACCAGACTACTACGGGTGAGGCTTACGTTAAGGGTATCATCTCTGAGGTGGTTTCTTATAACGAGAACTATAAGAGTATCACTTACTATATCTCTGATAATGGTACGGACAAGACGCTCCAGGTATTCTCTGGTAAGGGTCTTAATGGTGCTGACTTCGCTGCTAAGACCGACCTTCAGGCTGGTCAGACGGTAGTTGTTAAGGGTAACTTAAAGGCTTTCACCAATAAGCAGGGCAAGGTCATCATGGAGGTTGATAAGAACAATAAGATTATCTCTATCAGCGGTGCTTCAACTCCTCAGCCTGCTGCTACTGGTCTTACTGCTAAGTTTGAGACTGGTATGGATAACTTTACTATCAATAATATTACGCTCCCAGCAGGCCTTTCTTTCGTTTGGAAACATGATGCCAGTAGAAAACAGATGAAGGCATCATCATATAAGAATAATACCAATTATGCAGCACAAAGTCGCTTAGAGTCACCAGCGTTTAGTCTTGTTGGAAAGACATCAGCAACCTTAACCTTCCAAGTTGCAGCAAACTTCTTCACAACAGCAGCTGACAACTTCAAAGTTCAAGTATCAACTGACGGAACAACTTGGCATGATGTCCCTGTTTCTACGTATCCTGCTAAAGACTGGAAGTTCGTTACTCCAACTTGTAATCTTTCTGCGTATGCTGGCCAAAGCAATGTCCGCATAGGTTTCCTCTACACTTGTGATGGAATATCAGCAGCTGGCACATGGGAGATCAAGAACGTAGAAGTTAAATAAAAAACAGCTTAAAATATTTGGCAGGGTGCAGAATTATTCGTAATTTTGCACCCTATAAAGTGTCTAACTCCGTTTTAGTTAATGGAGAGACAATAGTAAGCACATTATTAACAATTAGATAAAAACAAAATGAAACAAGGTATTCATCCAGAAAACTATCGCCCCGTCGTATTCAAGGATATGTCCAACGGTGATATGTTCCTTACAAAGTCTACATGCAAGACTTCAGAGACAGTAGAATTTGAAGGCGAAACTTACCCAGTGGTAAAAGTCGAAATCTCAAGCACCTCTCACCCATTCTATACCGGTAAGAGCAAGCTTGTCGATACAGCAGGTCGTGTTGACCGCTTCATGAGCCGTTACGGTAAGTTGAAGAAGTAATCGATAATACCCTTCGACATTATTACATACAAAGTGCGAACAAACGTAGTTGCATATACGTTTGCTCGCACTTTTGCTTTCAACAAAGCACAAACACTTTTTTTGTCTACTATTTAATGGAGTAAAGTGAATAGTGGGATGCATTGCGTTGCCCCCTGTTCTGACTGCGCTAACAACATTAAAACTTTTACATCAACCACCCAAAAACAAAAGAATGTATAAGATAACACGAAAAAGAAACGTATGGGTAGTTACACTCCTTTCGCTCGCCTTGTTTACTGCATGTAGTAAGGATGATGATAGTTCTACTAATACAGGGGGAACGGTGGATATTACCAATAACATAAACTCTAATCTTAAAGACTTACGTAGTGAGACACATCACTTGGAGTTCCCTAAATTAAAGGATGGTCACAGTACTGTCCTCACTCATAAACTGAGGACTGGAGAGGTGAATTATAGCGTTGAATGGGACATAGAGAAGATGTCGAATCGATGGACGTGCTATCAGATTTATGCAAGTAATGCACAACAGAATACAGAAAGAAAGTCACCAAAAAGTCCTAACCTCTACCCTATGGACCCTCTATGGACCGCTAATGCTTTCTTCTCAGACGACCCCTATTATGGATCTGGCTATGACCATGGACACCTTTGTCCCTCTCAAGACAGGGTGAACAGCCGAGAGTCTAATGACCAAACTTTCTTCCTTAGTAATATGCAACCGCAGGTTCATGGCTTTAATGCTGGTATCTGGGAAGTGATGGAGAGGAAGATGAGAACCTACATCACTGCCACTGGTGGATCTAAGGATACACTGTTCATTTGCCGCGGCGGTACGATTGACAATCAAGGACAATTTACCTATATCAGAAATAAGTTTATTGTCCCTACTTATTTCTTCTCTGCTGCTCTGATGAAATATAAAGTGAAAGGACAAGGAGAGTGGCAATACAAAGCTATCGGTTTCTGGTTTAAGCACGAAAACAATAGCGGAACATCACTTAAACCTTATGTTGTTAGCATCAAAGAACTCGAGGAGAAAACTGGTATCGACTTCTTCTGTAATCTTCCTGACGATATTGAGCGTAACGTAGAATCTAAATCACACGACCAAATGACTCTCATTTGGAATATCAAATAAGCTTATCTACACTATCAATAATTATAGTGTAGAACGCCTATCAGCGTCTGTTACATTACGAAAAATCGTTACGTAAATTCGTATAGGAGGTTGGGGAGAAAGTACAAGACATACATACTAATTGTTACTCGCAACCATCACATATTCAGAAGGTTACAAGCAACACCGAAGAAGACGCCTTTCATGGTTCAAGAAGGGCGTCTTCTATAGGCAAGAAGGGCATGTTCTTGAAGCAAGAAGGGCGTCTTCTTAAATCAAAAAAAGCATATATTGGTTTTGTAAAGCTACTATTTTATAAATATTTTCTTACGACCTTTGATGTAAACTCCACTACCCAAATGATTGGGATCGACCTTTATTCCTTGAAGCGTATAGACATCATCCGACTCTTTTGCTGCTACTCGGGAAGGCTTTATAGCATTAGGATCATTAAACAATTGCCTATCAAGCACTTTCATGTGACGAGTAATCCAATTGGCAATATGCTCCATCTCTTTGTCATAATCAATCTTTTGCTCTAATATATCCGTGTCCCCACTCCATCGCTGTGTTTCTCTTTCAGCTGCTCCACATTTCTTTAATAACTGGTAATAGCTTTTATAACGTGCAATCAGACTGTCTGTCGACAAAACATCCTTTCTTGCTGACCAGTATCGCTCCCTCACCTGTGAATTGAAATTACCTGCATTCGTGGCTATCAAACGCTTTATCAAATTGAAATACCCTTTTATGATATGGTTAGGTAACGTATATTTCTCATCATAAACTTTAAGATAGGAGTTACCAACTGTCAAGTCTAAATCCCAAACAGCAAAAGTAATCTTTGGTGATTCCTTACTGTCATATATTGCCCAGTACATATTCTTTCCAATATTATCAACTGCACATAAAGTTTGAGTATAGATATAATAGTCCTCAACAACAGGTAAATCAAAATAGTAAGCAACTGAATCTTTGAACTCCTCATCACTACTATTCACTACAAAGTTAATAGCCTTCCATAAGGGTGAATAGTCTGTAGGATTAACATCCTTAATATCTGGATACTTTGTCTCAAAGCTATCCCAAGTTGAAGAAGTGTTATCAAATGCTGAAGGAGTATTATACATCATCGATAATCCACGCCCACTCGTCTTCCATAACTGACCGTGGATAATGCCTTTCTTCGACTGTTTTAGACCTAACGTCTTATTGTCCATCGTTTCTGTCAAGCTATAAATTCCGACATACTCGTCATTTAGGAAGACCTCTACCACTCGGCCTCTAACACCGGTAACGACCTCGGCTCCGTCTGCAGTGTAGTAAGGCTTACACGCAAAGTCAGTCCATAACTCAGTAGCTATACGGTTACGCAGTCTAAACAAGTCTTGTTGACCAGCATCTAATATCCAATTCTTGTCAGCTTTCAAACCGAAGAACTGCTGTTTCTCCTTAAACTTTATCTTATAATTACGTTTATGTTTACCTTCAGTGTTAGTACTTCCTCCTCGCCACTTTATCTTAGCCTCGTAACTGACAGGAGTTACACCTTGTGAGCTATAAAAGTCCACTGTCCCATTTTGGTATTCACTACTAAACGTACCTCGCAGCACTAATACAGGAATAGACTGACCTAAATCAGTTGGCAGAACGTTATTGGATTGTGCAAAAGTAGCTAAACTACTACTTATCAAAACTACCATTAAAGTAAAAAAACGATATAAATTAATCATATTAAGTTAGTTTAAAGGATATAACATAAAGAGATAATTTGCTGGATTAAGCCAAGTATTTAAAGTGAGTTGTAATAGATTAATTACCATTACAAAGTTATTAAAAAATATAATATAAAGCAAATTATTTTATAATTATGCATGAAAACTATACTCTGTTAGTATATAACACTATAGGCCCATCAGCCCTATTATCCCTACAGTATAAGGTCCATCAGCCAAATCAGCCTTACGCTATTAGGCTCTACACTATTAGACCCATTAGCCTTATTAGCCTTACGCTATTAGGCCCATTAGCCATATCAGCCCTATTCTATTAGGCCTATTAGCCCAATCAGCCCAACGCCATTAGTCTCATTAGCTTTATCAGCCCTACAGTATAAGGTTCATTAGCCTTATAGTCTTACGCCATTAGTCTCATTAGTCCTACACTATTAGACCCATCAGCCTTATTAGCCTTACGCTATTAGGCCCATTAGCTATATCAGCCCAACAACATTAGTCCCATTAGTCTTGTCAGCCCTACAACATTAGTCCCATTAGTCTTATCAGCCTTACACTATTAGCCCCATCAGCCTTATCAGCCCTAAACTATTAGGCCCATTAGCCTTATCAGCCCAACGCTATTAGGCCAATAAGCCCTACACTATTAGGCCCATTAGCCTTATCAGCCTTACACTATTAGCCCCATCAGCCCCATCAGCCCCTGTTCTATTAGGCCCATCAGTCTTATTAGCCTTACGCATTAGGCCAGGCCCATAAGCCTTATCAGCCATACACTATTAGGCTAATTAGCCTTATCAGCCTATCACTATTAGGCCCATTAGCCCTATCAGCCCTACACTATTAGGCCCATTAGCCCTATCAGCCCTACACTATTAGGCCCATTAACCATATCAGCCATAAACTATTAGACCAATTAGCCTTATCAGCTTTACGCTATTAGGCTCAT
>NZ_FZNZ01000015.1 GCF_900187995.1 Prevotella jejuni | reverse complement strand
CAAGTTTATATAGGCTATTTAAAGCCCAATAAATCATTTTATATGAAATTAGCAGCATAGCTGCAGTAAATAACGAATTATGTGGTAGACAAGGTAAAGGAAGAATAGAAAAGAGGATGTATCAATTTTGACACACCCTCTTTCTCCAACACTATTCATAACAGACTGATTTATTGAACATTACAAACTTGATTATAGAAGATATTACAGTCCTATTCAAACGGTCTTTAGCACAACTTCATGCGATACTTTTTATGCTTTTATCTACTCCCCCGAAATAAGAGAAAAGGGGGGTAATTCTCCTCCTTCGCATCCTCAACTAAGGCAGCTCGACATTCCTACTCTCACAGAGCAAGACAGATTTTTGTATGGGCGCATGGCCTTTCAATCACCCTAAAGAAACCCAAAGGCAAAGAAAAAGACCAACGCTATCATTGTAAGAAAGGTTAGTCACCTTGCCCAAATAGGCGAATAAAACCTAAAAAAAGTCCTATTTCTCATCTTTCCTGTCCTCCTCTTTACTTTTCGTTTAACTTACTTTCCTATTTAGTGATTATATTTAGTATAACTTTTTACGTTTGAAAGGCTCTTTAACTTAGAATTTTACCAATATTAAGAATGTCAGATTCGTAAATCTTTATTAGCTATTTTTATCAATAAAAGTATAATTGTCTATACGCTTTTTATATACCTTTGTCACAACGAAGTTAAATAAAAGTCAATAAAAAGACAGATAGTCAATCTGAATCGAGTGTGATTATCTTAATATAATAAGGTGATTACTGCGAGTTAACTTATAAACTCAGCCTACTTATCAGATTCTTCTTGCTCAAAAAAGTGTTTAGACCTCAAGAAAACTATTCATAAAATTATATTGAAATAACCAAAAAGTGAACTAAAATGAAAAATTATTTGAAACCGTACACAATGTGTACAAGGGTAGAGTGTGAAGGCCATTTTTTGAAATGTTCAAAATATCCTCCATGTCCACCAAACACACCAACCCCTGGTGGAAACAGTGGAGAATTTACACCAGGCACACCAGGTGGTGGTCCAGGCGGTGCCACACCAGGAACAAAGACTTCATCTGCTAAGGGCTTCTTCTTTGAGAGCGAAGATTAAAGACCATGGTAACCAAATTACAAAACTAAAGACTTAAAGAGTATGACCATTAAAAGTTTTTACACACTATTACTAAGTGCAACCACTGTAATCCTTGCTTCTTGTTCAACAGAGACAGCCGATGAGCGTTCGGCTACGACAGGTTCTGAAACTCGATCCTTTGTCATTACAGAGGTGCAAAAGCCCATGACACGTACGAATATATCACTTACAAAGCCTATTACGTGGAATGCTGGCGACCGTCTTTTTGCTTATAACATTACGTCACCACGCTCTGATTACGATTATCTATCTGTTGCGAGCGATGGATTCTATTCTAAGTTTGTGGGCGATATACATTGGAGTGATGGCGACGAGTTGGCAATGTTCTATCCTTATATATATGAGAAGAGGGACAGCCGCATGGGAGTTATCACCTTAGGCTTAGAAGAGAACACCGTTATGGACCAAGGCGAAGTCAGGAAGGGGCACCAGAACGGTACGCTTGAGAATATAAGATTCTTTGATTACTCATGGATTAAAGTAAAGAACATCCAGTCTACTGGCGTCTATGCCTTAGCTAATGTATCCTTTGAGAAACAGTATTCTCTCGTAGGCTTTAGCGTACGCTACAAGGGAGAACCAGTAAAGAAGATTAAGCGTGTGACGCTAAGTAATGTCTACACCGAAGCTAAGTTCGACCTTGCAACAGGTAAGATGAACTATAGTCCAAAGGGGAAACTGACCATTACAGCCGACTCGCCTGTTGATACCTTCTATGTTGCACTCTTCCCAGACGAGCATTTTGCACCACAGTTTGAGATTGAGACGGTCAATGGCGAGAAGTATTACTCTGCCGTGAAAGTACCTTATAACTGTCAGCGAGCAAAATACTACTTCGAAACACTCGAACTGACGACATGCCCATGGGTTGACATCGACGGCAAGAAATGGGGTAAGTACAACCTACAATACGAACCATGCACCAACTTAAAAGGCTGGGAACCTGGCTACAGATTGGCTAAGCAGGCTTGGGACTACTTCTATACCAACCCTGACCCATTCAATCTCTATCCCGACTTCCTCCCTCGTGCATTCAACACGTCTGCTTTCGACCATTTCCGTTGGGGTAATATCGCTGCTGCCCACAACTACAGTTACTGCTACTCACGCTATTACTCTTATTATACGGGTAATCTTCAAGCAGTGATACAGAACAGATGTTATGGCGACCTCGCCTTCTATGCTTCACAAGGTAAGTGGATGCTGCCTACAAAGGCCGACTTCGATAAGCTCATGGCAAAGACTGGCGAGTATATAGGCTACTATCAAGATGGTTGTAACACCGTCGTGGGTGTACTCTTCGACCCAACTGTTCCAGCATGTAAGAAGGGCAAGGTGCTCGACAAGAATGGCCGTATCATCGGTATAACAAACCGTTCTACAGGTATCTACGTAGGTAAGTATAACAACCATAACACACGTCTGAAGAATTTCTCTAAGGACGATATCGACAAGGGCGTGTTCCTCCCATTCGCCGGAGCTTACACCGAGTATAACGATGGTGCACCACGTCTTCAGCGTCCAGGTGGCCAAGCCTACTATTGGACCTCAGATGCTAACCCTTGCAACTATGCCCAAGCAACCGCCTTCTCGGCTTACTACATGAACAATGGTTGGTTCTATCCAGGTACTGTCAATGCGTGTGGAAGCGCACATAACCCTAAGTATAACATGTATAACATCCGCCCTGTTTATGCAAGCTGTACTAATGAAGGAGTAAAGACAAAGAACACCAAGTAAGGAAGATTGACGAGTTCTGTCGTCTACAAGTTTACGAATAAAAAAAAGCAAGTTGATGAGTTAGATATAAACTTATCAACTTGCTTTTTTAGCTCTGTGCTATTTCCTCCCACACTGCTATCCCTCTGTACTTTATTACAGCCTCGGCTTGATACGATAAGAGCCATTACGACAAATAAATTTAGGCTGTCGAAGGGTGTTACTCACTATGCTCAAACACCCCATTGCTTGAAGACCTTATCTCTGTCACGAATGTCAAAGAGCGTTACTCACTATGCTCAAACACCCTTCTCGACGAAGAGACCCATGCAGTCAAACCACCTTACGAATAGAGAAGCCGAACGCCCTTGGATTGAGGAGGACCTGTTCAAGAAAACAGAAAAAGTGTAGTAAGTAATAGGGAGGTACATTTGCATACCCTAAAACTTACTACACTTTCTTATTATTTATTGCTTATTCGAACGTTAACTCACCGAAAAAGGCGGGACAATGGAAGTCGGGAGAAGGTAAGGCAATGGGATTCCAAGATAGGAAATGAGGCTGCGATGTCTTGTCACCACACTTATAGAAATTGGCTCTTATCGTCTTTCCTGAGAGATTCTCTATTGTATGACGGAAGTAAGAACTAACAGGAACAACGAGTGTGAGTTCCCATGCCTGTCGTCCCTCTCTCATCTCAAAAGGCTCACGACCCAAAGATGCCCAACGATCAATCTGCTCTAAGGCGGCTGCAGGAGCATGAGTACGATTCTCTCGTCCCTGTCCATTGCACAGTAATACCGTACCGATACAGTTGCTTTCAAGGTTATAATAGCCGCCTTCTTCATCAGGGCTGCAGAAGAACTCACAGCATGAGTCCTGCCAAACTGGACCTAAATCGGTACCAGCCTCAGCACGCACGCTGTCTTCTTCAACTCGATAATGCAACAGAATGGCATCACCTTTATGAGCAATAGCAAACTCAACCTGTGGACAATAAGGGAATTCTGCTGCCCAGTCTACTGTATCTATCTTATTATAAGATACGCTATTATCCTTGAAAAGGACTGGAATGTCAGCAGCTTTCACCTGCTGACACTCCAAACGTTTTACCTTTAATTGTTTCATTGTTTCAATGTTTTCTTCACAAAGTCAGCCATCATCTGGTCATGACGACGCACGTCACGATAGAGCAAGAGCTGATTGCGTGAGCGAACAAGGTTATGCTCTGGGTATTTCACCTTGAAATAAACGTCTCCGTTAATGTAATCTGTCAAGAAACGAACGCACTGCATGTATGGGAACAATGCTACAGCGTATGGCAAGTGGCTAATCTCTACAGGGGTAAGGAAGTTGCCTGCCGTACTGAGATAGCCTTCAGTGAATGAGCAGAAGACATCTTCTTTCAGTCCGACAGCATCGTAATTGTCGCTATCCTCAGCCACATGGTTAGCACCAGTACGCAAGAAGTCGCCATAATCAGAGAAGATAAAGCTTGGCATTACGGTATCGAGGTCGATAACACAGAGTACCTTACCATCCTTATCGAACATCATATTGTTGACCTTTGTGTCACAGTGACAGATACGCTTAGGCAATGCACCCTCACGATAGAGGCGTTCAGCAAGGCACATCTCGTCTGCATAGCTTTCTAACTCAGCAATCATATCCTTCACAGAAGCCACTCTACCAGCCTTATCAGCACTTACAGCCTCACGCAACTGGCGCAGACGAAGTTCCATGTTGTGGAAGTCTGGGATTGTTTCACCCAATGGCTCTTTCAGATCAACCAACATATTCTGGAAGTTACCGAAGGTTTCACCACAGCAGAATGCGCTCTCTGGGTTTACTTCCTCTTTAGTAACAGCATTAGGAATGAAGACACTCACACGCCAGTAGCGGTTGTCAACATCCTTGTAGTAGGTCTTACCGTCCTTAGCCTGTACGAAACGCAGACATTTCCGTTCGATATCTGTTTCACCTTTCTCCATCAACTTGTGGCGGATATGGTCAGTTACAAGTTCGATATTATGCTGCAACAGGTCTACATCGGTGAATATGGCGTTGTTAATACGCTGTAAGATATAATCAGGCGTATTAGCATCTACAGTTTTTACACGCAGTGTTTCATTGATCAGTCCATTACCAATTGGACTTACACTCTCAACAGTTCCCTCAATACGGAACTGTGATACAACATCATTAAAATTAGTCATAGTTGTTTATTAGTATTAAAGATTGATGCACTATTAGGAGTGAAGGAGTTAAGGAGTTGAAGGGAGTTAAGACAAATGTTATATGGGTCAAAATCTGATAACTTCAATATCAACGTAATGTTTTTTATTAATATAGTCCAACAATACATTTGTCTTAACTCCCTTCAACTCCTTAACTCCTTAACTCCAAAAACTTTTAGGGTCTATCAGCAGGCTTAACACCAAACTGAGAAGGCTTGCTACCCATTACAAACTCAAGTGTTCCACCACGTTTGATGTCCTTGAAGTCAATGTAAGAACGGGTATAAGGCTTGCCATTCAACTTAGCACTCTGAATATAGATATTCTTATCGCTGTTGTTATGTGCCACAATGCGGAAGGTCTTACCACCTCCAACGTTCACCGTAGCCTCATCGAAGAGCGGTGTACCAAAGATATATTTGCCTCCTGCAGGCTCTACCTGATACATGCCAAGAGAGGAGAGAATGTACCATGCAGACATCTGACCCACATCCTCGTTACCACTCAAACCATCGAAGTCGTCGTGGTATAAGTTCTTGAGCACATAGCGAATCTTGTCCGCTGCCTTCCAAGGCTGACCCACATAGTTGTACATATAGAGGATATGATGGCTTGGCTCGTTACCGTGAGCGTACTGACCAATCAGACCAGTAATGTCTGGTGAAGCCTCTGCTCCCATGTCACCACTAACGATGAAGAGGGAATCGAGTTTTGAAACAAATGGTTTCTCACCACCGAAGGCAGATACAAGACCATGCACATCGTGTGGAACAAGCCATACATACTGCCAAGCATTACCCTCAGCATAGTCGTCCTGACGATGAACAGTACTGAATGGATCGAATGGTTCACGGAACTTACGATCAGATGTTACACCACGCATAAACTTCGTCTTCTTATCGAAGTAGAAGTCACGATACGACTGACTGCGCTTTGAGAAGTACTTATAATCAGCTGTCTTACCCAATTCCTTGGCGAGTTTTGCAATACATGCATCAGCCAAAGCATACTCCAATCCCTTTGCTACTGTCTCATGCTCTGGGTCGAGGTCACAAGGAATATAACCATATTTCTTCAACAATCCCATACCACGCTCATCAAGCATAGCAGACGCCTTAGCAGCCTCAAAGACTGCATTCTTATCTACATCAAAGCCTTTCAGTGCGATATCAACGAGGGCAGGAACGCCTGGGTTACCAATCATACAGTCGGTTTCGTTACCCACAAGGTGCCATACAGGCAACTTACCCTGTTCCTTAAAGATATGAAGCATCGTCTGTGCGATGTCGCGTTGCTTCTCTGGATGGATAATCGTCATCAAAGGATGCGCTGCACGATAGGTATCCCAAAGTGAGAAGGTGGTGTAATCTGTGAAGTCACCCTTATGTGTCTTACCGTCTGCACCACGGTATTCACCGTTGACATCATTGAAGACAGAAGGCGCAATCATTGAGTGATACAATGCTGTATAGAATATCTTTCTTGCACTCTCGTCCTGTGTCTTGATAGCAATCTTACTCAACTCACGGTTCCACTCGTCCTTTGCCTGAGCAACAGCATTGCGGAAGTCCCATCCTGGGAGTTCCTTTTGCATATTCAATCGAGCGTTCTCAACACTCACTGCAGAGATTCCTACCTTCACGAGAAGTGGCTGCTCGGCATTGTCGAAAGCAAAGACACCGATTGTATCACGCTCATTTGACTCCAACTTAACAGGCTGTGAGAACTCTGCCACAAAGTAAACGCGCTGATCTTTAGCCCATCCTTGTGACATACGATAGCCACTGACGGTCTTAGCTGACTCCTGCTTGAAGTTGCAAGAAGTCATCTTGTCCCAACCAATACCCTGTGAGAGGTTCAAAATAACGTAACCCTTTGTTGCATCAGCAGGGAAAGCGTAACGATGGAAGGCTACACGCTGAGTTGCGGTAAGCTCTACACGAATACCAGAAGCCAACATTACAGAGTAGTAACCAGGGGTTACATGCTCGGCACGATGCGAGAACTTCACCTCACGCTGCGCTGGATTGGTAGTCGGAAGGAGTGACACATCACCCAAGTCACCAATACCCGTACCGCTAAGGTGCATCTGTCCGAATCCGATGACTGTTGAATCGCTGTAATGATAACCAGAACACCAGTCCCAGCCCTGCTTCTTCTGTGTAGGACCAGCCTGAATGTTACCGAATGGAACATTAGCTCCAAGGAACACATGTCCGTGTCCGCCTGTTCCAATAAATGGGTCAACATACTGCGTATAGTCCTGCGCAAGAGCGAAAAGACTGGTTGCAGCAAACGCCATTAAAGTTAAAAACCTTTTTTTCATATACTGAATTGTTTTAATCTTCTTGTCTTATATGTCTTGACAGAGCCGTCATTCAACGGCTCATCAAGTGTTCGTTTACTTCTGATTGACGATGATTTCATCTGTAAAAATCCATGCGCCTTTCTCGCGAGGGAGTGCTTTCACACGCACATAACGGCCTTTGACATCTCCCTTCCACTTGTAAGGATAAACGAGATAATCCTCTGAAGCCTTAATACCTGGTCGTACTGTGTCAATCGTCTTGAAGTTCTTACCATCGTCTGACACCATCAATTCGATTGTTTCAGGCGTATAAATAACCGATTCATAGAGGTGCATAAAGTCAACACGAACGTCACGTATGTCCGTAACCTTACCCATATCGACTACTACATCCACACCCGTACTGTCGATGAAGCCCTGCCAACGCCCCTCAAGATAGCCCCAGTCGCCACGCAAACCATTCGTCAGTGTGCTGTCGCCTTCGGCACGATACTTCTCTGCATAGCGTCCTAAGTAAGTGACAGGCTTACCCAATGCCTCATGCTGCACGATGGAACGACTTTCAGGGCGTGCGCCTTTCTCTTTTCGAATGTCGAAAGCATTATAGCCAGCACGCTTGAGCGCATCAGTTGCCGTAATTACTCGTTGACGGAAGTCGGCATAGCCTGTACGTTGCTTCGTCCATCCCGTCTCGGCTAATGCAAGCAATCGAGGATATATCATATACTCTAGATGGTCAGGTTTCTCTATGAATTCCGTCCATACACAACCCTGTACACCATCGATATATTTCTCCAAAGACGTACCCTTATAAGCCGCTGGGATAGGGTCATAGTTGTAAGTCTTCTCCAATCTCGTATATCCTCCTTGCGCCTTTGGTTCCGTCATGGGGTCGTCCTGATACATATTCAAATAGCAGAACTCTTGCGGTGCCATGACCACGTGGTGCCCACTCTTAGCGGCAGTCAATCCTGCTTCAGTGCCACGCCATGACATGACAGCGGCATTGGGAGCTAAGGTGCCTTCCATGATTTCATCCCATCCGAGGAGCTTTCTACCATTATCATTAAGGAAGCGTTCAATGCGGTGAGTGAAATGACTCTGTAACTCGGCTACGTCCTTTAGATGATAGTCCTTCATCACACGCTGACAATCGGGACAGGTCTTCCATGTGCGGCGTTCAGCCTCATCGCCTCCTATGTGAATGTACTTTGAAGGGAAGAGTTGCATTACCTCTTTCAATACATTCTCCATGAAGGTATATGTCTGTTCTTTCCCTACGCATAAATCTGACTGAGTATAGGGCTTACCCGTACATGACAACTCAGGGTAAGCATAGACAACCTCATCACTATGCCCAGGCATTTCAATCTCTGGTATGATGGTGATATGGCGTGCAGCGGCATAATCGACAATCTCTTTAATGTCGTCCTGCGTGTAATAGCCACCATGTATATTCATTCCCTTCCAACATACAAGGCGGCTAGGATTAGGCATATAGTGGCGCTTCTTTCCGTTCCACCACTTCGTCCAGTCAGATTCTGTTCTATAGGCAGTCTCCTCTGTTAAGCGTGGATATTGCTTCACTTCCATGCGCCATCCGCCGCCGTCAGTGAGGTGCCAGTGGAATCTGTCGAGCTTGAAGTACGCCATAGCGTCCAGTTGCTTCTTGATTTCATCTTTCGACCAGAAGTGTCTTGAGCAGTCTATCATCAGACCACGATAAGCGAAACGGGGTGTATCTGTTATCTTCACACAAGGAATCTGGCGATCCTTCTCCAGCTGTCGTAGTGTTTGTAAACCATAGAAAAGTCCCATAGGAGTTCTCGCCTGTATGGTCATGGCTGTTGGCGTAACATTTAACTCATACCCTTGTAGGCTTACGCTATCTGCCGCCATCGCCGCCTCCTGTTCCGTACCAGTACAGATGAGGCGCAAGGGTGCATCAGCAGCTGGGTTCTTTACGGATGAGAACGGGATACTCATTACATCTGAGGTGTACTGATTCAGTATCTTGAAATCCTCTCCTTTAAGATTGGTCACGCCTTGTAGCCCCTTAGCCAATGTGAAAGTGCCTTGCTGACGAGTGATACTCTCGGGTTGAGGGATAATGCTCTGCGCACAGACAGGTTGTGTGATTGACGCTGATAACAGCAAGAATGCTGCGCCTATAAATACTTTTTTAATCATGACTATAGTGTCGTTGTGGTGGGATATACGATAGGTATTAGCCTCGAATGACCCACCTTATTTCTTTAAATAAAACTTTAATACTCCGCCCTTCAAGAGTTCGTCATTCGTAATGCGATAGCGGTTCAATGGCTTACCACCTAATTCTATCTTCTTAATGATAACAGCCTCATCATTTGGACGAACAGTCTCAATCAAGAGGTTATCTCTGCCCCACTGTGCCTTATCCAAACGGATAGTAACCTTGTCAAAGACTGGTGAGGTGAGCGTGTAAGATGGGTCGCCCGGACAGTCAGGATAGAAACCAATCATATTGAACACTGCCCATGCCGACATTGTTCCGGTATCATCATTACCAGGGATGCCCTCTGGTGCATTCTTGAAATACTCCTTCAAGAGTCTGCGTGTCTGCACCTGTGTACGCCACTCGTCGCCCTTGAAATAAGAGAAGAGGTGAGGATAAGCAATATCAGGCTCGTTAGCAGGGTCGTAATAACCCTTATCGAACACGCTCTGGAGCTTGTTTACAAAGTTTTTCTGTCCTCCCATAAGCTTTGCAAGTCCCATTACGTCATGCGGAACATAGAATGTATAGTTCCAAGCATTACCTTCGTGGAAGCCTGGAGATGGTTCGAAGTTCTCTCCCTGCTTTGGATCGAAAGGCTTATAGAAGGTTCCGTCTGGCATCAATGGGCGCAACAAGCCAAACTCCTTGCTGAAATAATGGCGATAACCCAAGGCACGATTGTGGAACAGGCGGGCATCATCTTTCTTACCCAATGCCGCAGCCAAACGTGAAAGGGCATTGTCGGCAATGTAGTATTCGAGTGCGTGAGAAACGGAGTTATCGAACTTCTCGTGCAAAGCTACATATCCCTTCTCCATGTATTCGTCATTGTCTGGGCGCAGCGGGTTCTCGCTTCCCTTTGTCAAAGCCGACTTGCGGAACGCCTCGTAAGCCTTATTAATATCGTAACCACGCAGACCTTTCAACCAAGAATCAGTGATAACAGGGATAGCTGGGTCGCCTTCCATCGTGTAAGTTTCACGACTAAAGAGTTCCCACTTTGGCATCC
Organism: Prevotella jejuni; assembly: GCF_900187995.1. Taxonomy (GTDB): domain Bacteria; phylum Bacteroidota; class Bacteroidia; order Bacteroidales; family Bacteroidaceae; genus Prevotella; species Prevotella jejuni. The sequence continues at coordinate 78,829 of NZ_FZNZ01000015.1, read as the reverse complement.
AGCCATGCTCCTCATACATTCCAATCATCGAACGAATCATGTCGCGCTGACGATTTGGATATACCAACGTAAGCAACTGATGCACATTGCGATAGGTATCCCACAGAGAGAAGACCGTATAACGGTTGCCCTCCTTCACCGTTCGAATCTCATCACCCTCCATGGCAGGGTACTGTCCGTTGACATCCTGTAGGATATTTGGGTGGATAAGGACGTGATAAAGAGCTGTATAGAAGATCGTTCGCTCTGTCTTTGTACCACCCTCAACGAGGATGCGAGAGAGGTCATCATTCCACTTAGCACGCGCCTCGGCACGAATAGCGTCGAAGTTCTTTCCACGCTGTTCGGCATCAAGGTTCTCACGGGCGTTTGCCATACTTACGAATGACACTCCCATCTGTACCTCTACTTGCTCATCTGCCTCTGTGTTGAAGTTCATCCATACACCGATATCATCGCCAGAGAGTTCCTTGTTATAGGTTTTATAGAGCTTATACTTGCCATTGTCGGCATCCCACTCAGCCTCTACGCCTGTCATCGGACGCTGTTTCTTCCAATAACCAGCCTCTGTAGGCTTCTTGCTGACACGCATCACGAAGTAAATTGGGAATACAGCCTGAGGGTTATAACAGAATGTACCCTGCAGCTTTACGCCCTCATACTCTGTATCGCTCACCTTCTTCACCATAGCACCAGACTCATTAGTGAGTCCTTCACCGAGGTTCAGCAAGATATGACTTTCTCCTTTCGGGAATGTGAAACGTGCAACAGAACTGCGAGGAGTAGCTGTCACCTCTGTCTTCACATTATACTTTTTCAGATAATTAGAATAATAACCTGGGTGTGCAACCTCCTTTTCGTATGTACTTCCGTACTCCTTATAGTCTACATTCAGCTTTCCTGTCGTTGGCATAAGCAACAATGAGCCTACTTCTGGGCAGCCCACACCACTCAGATTGACGTGAGAATAACCAGTGAAAAAGACGTTATGATATTCGTAAGGAGTTGACCACCAGCGTGCATCCTTGTCATATTTATTCAAATCGGAACCCATTACGTTGAATGGTACGACTGACATCAATCCGTTAGGGCATACTGCTCCCGGATTGGTGGTACCAAAATTAGATGTTCCGATAAAAGGATTGACAAGGTCAACAGGCTCTTCCCCACCCTTACTAATTGCCTTCAGCGAAAGAAAAGACAAGGAAAGAAGTAGTCCCAACAAGAAGTTACGCTTCATAAAGTTTAGGGTTGTTAGTTATTATTCGAGTGATATGCTCCGAAATGATAATATCCCCTGTTGGGACAAACACACCAATAGGTCCGTTTCTGTGTGATTCAAACCTGCAAACAAGTGTGTCTGTCCCTACAAGAGGATGTTCTGTTCTTATAAAATACTATTGTTCTTAGTGAACTCTACAATCTCTTTAATATAGCCGAATGCCATACCAACGACGGTATCAGCTGCACCATAGTAAACCGCTACGCGCTCGCCATCCTGCAAAGCAGCACATGGGAAGACAACGTTTGGCACGTCACCCTGCAACTCGTAAGGTGCATTTGGTGCAAGAAGATATGGACGAGTACGATAGAGAACCTTCTCTGGATTGTCTTTGTCAAGGATAGCTGCACCCATCGAATAACGGAAACCGTTACAAGTAGTGATTACACCGTGATAGAAGAGCAACCAACCTTCGTCTGTCAAGAAAGGAACTGAACCTGCACCAATCTTTGTACACTGCCATGCACTCTCTGGGAAAGGAGTAACCTTCATCACACAACGATGCTCTCCCCAATACTTCATGTCAGGGCTAAAGCTGATATAGATGTCACCGAAAGGTGTATGACCATTGTCACTTGGACGGCTCAACATCGCATACTTTCCATTAATCTTCTCTGGGAAGAGGACGCCATTACGATTGAATGGAAGAAAAGCATTCTCACACTGATAGAACTTCTTGAAGTCGAAGGTGTAAGCAATACCGATTGTTGGTCCGTGATAACCGTTACACCATGTAATCCAATAACGATCCTCAATCCATGTAACACGTGGGTCATACTTATACTCTGACTCAATCATTTCAGTGTTACCAGCCTCAAACTTAATAGGCTCGTGATTGATTTCCCAGTTGATACCGTCCTTACTGAAACCAGCAAAGATGTTCATCTGTACCGCCTTGTTATCGCAACGGAACACTCCTGCGTAGCCGTCTTCAAAAGGAACAACAGCACTGTTGAAGATACTGTTTGATGTTGGAATATGATAACGATCGATGATTGGGTTCTTTGAATAACGCCACATCACATCTTTACATCCCTCAGGACGCTCCTCCCAAGGTAGAATATCTTTTAGACTTTTCATTGTAATTATAGTTTTATGCTTTCAGTCTTATATATGTATTTATACAATAATTACAAGCAAAGTTAGCTTTTTACTTCAACAAACACTAAGTTTTTATTATTCGTTAAATAGGAAAAACACTTCTTAACAAGAACTGTTAAGAATATGTTATTTAATCAACCGAACTTATTATTAAAATAGCCGTAATTATCGTTTAACTCAGTTCTGCACTTCCAATCCTTCTATACGTGCAAGGTGTTTTACATTCTCTGTTGCCACTGGAATCCCCAACGTAAGTGCCGTAGAGGCAATATAAAGGTCATTATCTTCTATCATTTGTCCCTTTCTTCGCAATACTGCTTTCTGACGACAGAACTCTTCGATACAAACAGAGAAAGGGATTATCTCAAGTTGGTTGAGCAAGTCTTTCAAAAGAGTACGGTTCTTTTCTGGATATGCACTACATTCTGCTCCATAAAGCAACTCGACAATAGAAATCTCAGACACACAACAGTTGCGCCACCCTATTTCCAAGATGTGCTGCCGTACACTTTCATTCTTACGTAGGAGATGAATTAGAACATTGCTATCAAGCAAAACCTGACCATGTTGGCTCTTACTTTTCATACGCCTTCAAAGCTAATTGGTTCACTTGAACTGGAATTCTGCTTGATGATACCCATCAATTCTTCAGCAGTTTCGTTTCCTTCCCACTTCCCAAAAAACTTATTAAGCATTTCTTCTGTATAGGCTTCGTCGGACATTTCCTTGCGTTCTTCCTCAAGTACAGAGTTAGTAAGTTTCACTGCTAAGCCCAACCGAATGTTCTTACTCATCGAACGCAATGCGTTCCAATACATGCGTATCGTATTGTTCTCGATGTTTGTCATTGTGCCTGCCATAATTATACCTCCTGTTTATATTTTTCTGCAAATATAACATTTTCCTATGACAACTCCAAATCTACATCTTGGTTTTCACATTCTTATTGCAACTGATAGGCGAAAGGAGCATTACACTATTACGCTCACAGCATAAGAGAATAACAGACCTATATCTAACAATACTTTTATTTTAAGTTTGCTGTCATTTTAACATTTAGACAGAAACCCTTGTAAACTAATCTGTTACATCTTCATTCAGAGTGACAGGAGTGACAGGAAATTTATTATTAGAATCGTGTCCCGCCTTTGACAAATTTAAGGGGACGGAAAATTCTCTCTAAATTTAATCTGTAATGAGTTTTATTGTGCGGATAAGGCAAAGAGATAAACCAACTCAAAAAGTTGAGCACTTTCTCTTTCATACCCATATCGATAAAGTCACCGCAATGGACAAGAATATCGGCTGCAGACATATCCGATTATCAGTTGATACTGATGATGTATATCTGAGAATTGAAGGATTTTCATATCAGAGAACTATGAATTATCATTATCCCGCATAGGGTCCTCATCAAAACCTACAATATACTCTGTATGATGGTGACCACATTTAGGAGTAATTTGCCATTTGACTTCTACATTCTCTGGAAGTTGTTCAAAGAAAGAAGCTAACACCTTCATATCCTCCCTTAGCATATTTTCTTCTAAGCTTTGCAATTGTAACCCAAGCATTATAGTTCTAATATTATCACTATGTGATATGGGAGATATTGGGTAAATAGCCTGAGCTAACGACGGAGCTGTTCCAGAAGTAATATAAGTTGCCAAACGAGCACACGTCCTAAAATCATTAAAGTCCATACTTATGATTCCCTTCGTTTCCATGAAATTATGGAAAAACATCAAAAAGTGAAGAATATTATCTTGCAAAGTATAATAGTGTGAGGTAAAAATATTGTAGAATTTCCACCTGCCCTTGAAAACTATATACCGCGAAGTAGGATGTAGGTCTAAAACAAAAATGCTACCAACTAAACTATTATACTGTTTAATAAAAGCGTCTATTTCAGACATATATACTTCTGCATTGTCAGTAAAGACAAAAACAGCAAGGCATTCTAAAGGGCGTAAGTCAACTATATTATAAGTAACTATATCCTTATAAGGCTGCTGTAGACTGCTCAGACACTCTGTAGCTTTATCACCAAAACAATGATAAGCAACAAATTGTGGATATGATTCCCCAAAATCCAGGAGTTGATTCAATTCTTCCATTTATTTTTTTCTAAATCTTAATCTTTGAAACAATCTTCTATTTCTCTAATCTTATTCTTTATCCACTTTAACACTTCTTCTTTTCCAATTGCTGGATATTGAGCTATATCATGCCAGTTGTTACCTTCGTTATCGGAAATCCAACTCCAACCATAAGGATAATTTTGGGTTGGTTCACGTGTAAAGCAATCTAATTTAGGTTGCAACGGAATAGTCTTGTCCTCCGAAGCAACCGCAATCCACACTTCTTTCCAATAGGCTTCGTCTGTTTTAATAACGATAAAATGATTTTTTTTGCTATTCAAACTTTTCCATAAAGCTCCATTGTCATCTTGACGTTGTTTAAATCCAAGGCCTATTTAAGAGCAAGTTCAACATAGAACTACAATTGCATATTAAAGACTGTTACGAGCATATCAATCTTCTTGGCATTGCAGCTCCTGTCCTTGTTAGTCAGAAAGGTACGGTTTTCACCGTGCAACGTATCAACGTAATACTCAAAGAACTCAAACAGAGGTACAGACTGAAAATAAAACATTTCAGCTGCCATAGTTTGAGAAAGACATTTGGAAGACAAGTTTATAACATGAATAGTGACAATGCAGAACTGGCACTGATCAAGCTAATGGAGCTTTTCAATCATTCATCTGTAGCTATTACCAAACGGTATCTTGAATTACGTAAGGAAGAAATCTTGGAAACCTACGACTGTCTTACATTCTAATCAATGACATTTTTCAGAGAATAGTTCTTTTATACACCCCATACTAAAAATGTCATCACATGCTGAATAACAAACAAAAAAACACCCTTAAAATAGAAAAATCATTCTGTTATACAAACTTTTTGCAGGAAAGAAACATTTAATAAGAAAATTTATCTATCTTTGCAGTGGATTTCCAGTACATCTGTGTGCAGATGTGCGTTACAAAGAGTTCTACTTTTTAAAAGAGCGTTTGCTTTAATTATCCTTCCTCTGAAACGTGGAAAATTTCAATACTGCAAGGATGATGACAGCAAGGCTCACGCTTGGGATTATTGTACCCTTACCAATGGGGATAATTTACCTCAATGCGTGGGCTATTGTTGATTATCTGAAGTAGGTACTTTCCACGACCACAGAGGGGATAACAGCAATAGTTCCCACGCTTTTTCCATTTACCTAAATAGTAACCGCTTATTTCTGGGAAACAGTGAGCAATAAACTTTTTCTTATGAATAAGATAGGTTTCCAAATTGGTAGTACAGGAAAAGAAATTGAATTTTCTGTAGAATGGGAGTTGCCTAAAGACAAAATTAAAGCAGAAACAGCTATCGCATTGAGTATTCAGCAGTTCTTAAGTAATACTAACAAATGTAAACCTACAAACATTTACTTTAAGGATAAAGATGGTAATATTATTGCTGATAGAATGGAATTAGATAAATATATGAGCTTAAATTATAATGAAAAATAAGTTCATAAGAAATATAATATTGGTCACACTATTAGGTATTACTTATAGTAAGCTATGGTCAAAATTTCAATTCTACATTAGAGCCAAATTTACAACAATGATGATATTTCCTTTGCCAAGTTTGTAAATGGAAAGAATCAGCAGATAACCCCTTTACAGATATTCACCTTTTATAATGCCATAGCCAATAATGGTAAGATGGTAAAGCCCACTTTTCATAAGAGGGATACCACCATTATAAAAGAACAGCTAGCGAGTAAAGAAAACATTGCCATCATTCAGCAACTACTTGTGCAGAAAGTAAAAAATGGTCTTGCTCATCAAGCATACTCTAATAAAGTGAGCATCGCTGGTGAACAAGGAGCTGTCGCAACAAAAGACGATAGAGATAACACAGTTTACTGCTTACAGTTCTGTGGCTATTATCCATCAGACAATCCACAATACAGCATCATCGTTTCTTTGAATAAGAAAGGATTACCTGTAAGTGGTGGAATGGCTGGAGAAATAGTAAAACATATAGTAGAGTTTATATCTATAACAAAATAATTATGCGATACAATAACCTAGAAAGTCAGCTAAAAACATTAGCTAAATTTGTCTTTATTTACGAATCTCATATTAAACATATGTCAAAAGAAGCTGATTTTAAAGAAATAAGTACTAATGCTCTTAATTCTTTCAAAAAAAGTATGCAGAAAAATATGAAGTATGCTAATGATGAAGAAATTAGAAATGAGAAAACATCTAATAGACAAACCTTACTCTTTACAAAGAGCAAAGTCCAAATTTTAGATTTTTGTAGGCATCTAAGGAATTCTTTCTGCCATGGAATAATCTCAAAAGATGGATGTAAATTAAATATACCAGACAGAAACAGAGGAAAAGAAACCTCTAAAGGATTTCTTGATTACGACAATGTAATTGTCTTTATCAAACACATCATCAAGGATTTTGAAGAAAAGAACGCAACGCATTGACTATAATTATAAAATAATAATGATAAAGCATGTCTCTTATAAAATCCAGAACGCCATACAGATAGAACTCTTTGGTGCAAAGAAATCCATCAAAATTGCTGTTGCATGGTTTACAAATGAATTGCTATTCCACCCTTTGGTCTTAAAGCTCCAAACAGGTGTGAGTGTAGAAATCATATTGAATGACGACAATATAAATAAAGGGGGAGAATCTTCTCTCGACTTCACTTCTTTCTTAGAAGCAGGTGGCATTCTTAGATGGAATACTTCGAAGCAATTACTGCATGAGAAATTTTGTATTATAGATGATAGAGTAGTGATTTCGGGTTCATATAACTGGACAAATAAAGCAGAATACAATGACGAAGTAGAAACTTTTTACTTCGATGAACAAGAAACATGTGACTTCTTCTATTCACAATTTCAAAAATTACAACAAAAGTATGAGGTAACGGAAGGAAAATGTCCAACACAAGTAGCCAAGATAGAAGCAATAGAAGAAACAACAACCAACGAACTTATTCCTGAAGAGCCGAAATACTTTATTGATAAATATGGAGTCGTTTACAGTGAGAATAAAGAAATCCTATTAAAAGGTGCAGATATAGATGCCTATTCTATTATAGAGGGAACTAGAGAAATAGCAGATGAGGCCTTTGCACATTGTAATACAATAAAATATATAGTTATGCCAGAGTCTCTATACAAAATTGGGAAACGAGCATTTTTCTATTGTGAGCGTCTAGAAGATATATATTTCCCGTCTCGTATATCTATCGAAGACGAAGCTTTCCGAGGTTGTTGCAGTTTATATTATTTAGAACTTGGTTCGATATCAAATATTGGTGATTATTGTTTCAGTGACTGTAGCCAGTTAGAGGAGGTGGTAATCAAGGATTTTGGACCACTTGAATTTTAATAAAATTTATGCAAATAGCGAAAATAACTTATTATAAAGGAAAAGGAATCTTTGAGGGTTGTGTAAAGCTAAAGGTTGTTGATATAGGAAACTTCTCCGTGGTTCCAGATTCAACGTTTAAAGACTGTAAAGCTTTAGAAGAAGTAAAACAACCTGTTGGTAACATTTATAATGAAGCATTCTTTGGCTGTATATCTCTCAAAAGAATAATACTTTCTCAAAATTGCCAACATATAGGAATGAGCGCATTTGAGAATTGTTGTAATCTTGAAGTTCTTAAAAAAACAGAAACAGAACAACATAATTTGGGAGAGATTTTGGATCGGTATGAATATTTAGGTAAGATGCGTGAATGCCGACGAAGGGAAATAGCAAAAGGAAAAATGCAAACTGCAAGCTATCTCTTAGAAGTGTGTAGAGTTACTCTTTTCCGTTATGATACCATCCTAAAAACAAAAAGAGAAACTTATTCGTTTGTATATCAGGTAGAAATTCATCCAAAAGCATTCAAAGGCTGTTCAAAATTGAAAAATTTTTGTGGAGATGAAGTTTTTGTAACGGGGGAAGAGACCTTTGCAAACTGCTCGAGTCTATATGCTGTCTTTCTGAGTTTAACTGTATCCAATCATATTTATAGTGACATTTCTTTAGAACTATTACAAACTTTTGAAAATTGTGAGGCTTTATATTACTGTGATATATCAACTCATAAGAACTTAATATATGATTCTGACAGAGTCCCAATATATTTTACTACAGCTTCAAGATGTGAATGCATAGGATATAGACCAAAAAAGGAACCTATGGAATTTACAAGTAATACTGGAATAATTAAACAGATAACACTTAAACAAACATTTAAAAATTGTCATCAAGTTGTTTTCATTAATCTAAGTTTAGGGAGAGTAGAAGGGATTATTATTCATAACGAGACTTTTTCTAAATGTAAGAATCTTGTTTATATTAATACTCGTCGTAAACCAATCAATAGAATTGAAGATAATGCGTTCTTCAATTGCAATTCTTTAAAACTTTTTTGGGATGTTTCTGGGACAGAATTTAGTAAACATGCGTTATTAGGAAGTAATCTAAAGACTTTATATGGTTCGCGCATACTAATTTCACAATAATCATCATAACAAAGACTTGCGTTATTCTTATTTGAGCAATCATTTGCTGCTTTTCCTTTTATTCTCTTGCAACTCTCAAAAGAAAAGACTATATTTGCAATATAAACAAAAATATAGGAGGATATGTAATGAATACAGATAGTACACTGACAGACACCTATTCCTTGGAAATACCCAGGGCTGATACATCGCTATTGAAGTCGCTCGTAAAGCGTATGGGGTGGACGATACATAAAACCACAACTAAGCACACCGCTTACGAACAGGCACTTAATGACAAGGAACAAGGGCGCATCAACGAGTATGCTAATGCAGACGAATTGTTTTCCAAATTGGGCATCTGATGGCATATAAGCTCTTGACAACACACCAGTTTGAGAAAGACCTCAAACGATGTAAGAAGCGTGGGCTGCCAATGGATAAGCTCAAAGAGGTTATCAACGAATTGGTTACTAACGGTAGAGTTCCTGCCCAATTCAGACCTCACTTGTTACATGGTAATAGGGATGGGCAATGGGAATGCCATATACAACCTGACTGGTTGCTTATATGGGAGCAGAATAATACAGAGTTGACCTTACTCATGATGAGTACAGGAACGCACACTGATTTATTTGGCAAGACGAAACGATAAGACCAAGTGATAAATCATTTCGTACTATTGTACTCACTTTTTGCTTTACCTATAACTATAAATAAATCAACTATGAAATTGAAGATTAATCTACTACTCATTGCGATAATCTTGTCGGTATCTGCAAATGCACAGGAGAAGACGGAATTAGATGTTTTTAAGCATACAGCAATTGACACGACGCAGCTGATTGTTTCTTATGACCTAACCGTTAAATATGACCTATCAGGACAGAATAATCCTGATTTTGAAAAGGTATATACTTACATCGGACGTAAGGTTTGCCAGAGTTTTGTGGAGAGCGAACATAATGCCGACCTAAGAATGGCTAAAGCCTTTCTACGTAATGGAAAGCGTGGCTCAAGAGCATCTATGAAACTCGTCGCTAATGTTGGTGAAACCTATATTGGCTATCCAAAGGGAAAGACAACAGTAATTTACAATATGGACGGAGCTGGCTCTTACCTTTATCAAGAGGCTACTCCGAAGATGCAATGGAAACTTACAACCGAGCATAAAACGCTTTTAGACTACGATTGTACAGCTGCAACCTGTTCTTATCGTGGAAGAAATTATAAGGTATGGTTCACTACCAAGATTCCGCTTTCCTATGGTCCGTGGAAGTTTACAGGACTGCCGGGATTAGTTATGGAGGCTGAAACCAAAGAGGGAGATTATCACTGGACGGTTACAGGCATCGAAAAACCTAAGACAGCAACGCCTATCTATTTCCTTGACAGGAACTATGTAAAGACTTCTCGTGAGAACACCCGAAAGCAAGAGAGACTATTGCTGAAAGATCCTGCAGGCTACCTTGAGAGTTATGGCTACAACTTCACGACAACTAACTTCAATGGACAAGTTGTGAAACTAACGCTCTTTACATTCGACAATCCTTTGGAACGAGAATGATAAGACACCTACTTATCTTACTATCGTTTATCGGCTTATTGTCTATAAACAGTATGGCTCAGAATAGTCAGGGAGACTCTCTGACTATTACTGGGCGTGTGGTTGATAATAAACATCAACCTATGGAGGGTTGTATCCTAACTATAATACAAGAGAAGGACTCTTCCATTCTTGCCAGTAGTGTGACCAATGAAGACGGCAGATACGCTATCAGCTATCCACGAACAAATGATAACCTTCTTTTAAGCCTGACAGGATTCAATATTAAACGGCAGGTGAAGCGGATAACGCCAACGAGTCAGACCGTTAACTTCACCACCACCTACGAGAGTATCACACTGAAAGAAGTGGAGATAAAGGCAAGAAAGCTATGGGGAAGTAGGGACACACTGAACTACTTGGTCTCTGCTTATATGAAAGGACAGGACAGAACCATCGGTGATATTCTCAAACAGCTGCCAGGTATCACGTTAGAAGGTGGCATGGTGAAGTATCAAGGTGTACCTATCAACCATTTCTACATTGAGAACATGGATATGTTTGCGGGTAAATATAGCATCGCCACGAATGGTATTAAGGCTGAGGATGTCAGTACGGTACAGGTGATGGAAAACCATGAACACATCAAGGCATTGCAGGATCAGATACCACCTGAATCGGCAGCTATCAACTTGAAGCTAAAGAAGAAAGCAAAGGGTAGATGGCTAAAGACCATAGACTTAGGGGTAGGCTTCGATTCTAACGGTTTACTGAGAGATGTCAATGCTGCCCTTATGTACTTTGCACAAAGACAACAGCACGTTTTCTATTACGAAACAGATAATACCGGTTCAAGTGTCAACTGGCTTAAGTCATACTATGGAGAGCATAATATTAGACCCTCCAACCTTACTTCTATTATCTTGCCAGGCTCTTCTCCTGTCGGTAAGAGCCTGCGTAACAACCAACATAACATCTGTTTCAGCAATCTCAACAAACTGAGTGAGACGGCGGAAATAAAGTATAACATAACTTACAGGCACGATATCCAACGGCAAAGTAGCTATTCACAAACCACTTATCTGCTCCCTGATGCAACTACTCGTATGATATCAGAAGATATATCAGCCCGTAACACAACGAATGCGACCACAGTGCAGTTGCATTTTGAGGATAATGGCAATAAGACTTATCTTAAGAACACACTTGACTTAGCTGGGAATTGGAGCGATGACAACGGACGGGTTGTATCTAACAAGGCCAGTTTTCTGCAGCATGCTTTTAATAGGAACTTAGGACTGAACAATCATACAGAATGGATCCAACGTACAACCAATGGCGGAGGTTTCTATCTAAAGACAACCAATTTTGTACAGACAAACCCACAAGCACTCGCCATTGAAGGGGATATGCAGGCAAGACAAGATGTGAGACTCTCAAACATGGGAAGTTACAACAGCCTTACTTTGATAAGAAACATCCGAAAACACAACTGGACTATTGCTCCTTCTGCAGAGTTTGATATTGAATATGTGGGACTGAAAAGTCTATTAAACGATACAGCTGTGACGATGGCGACGAGCGGTGATATGGCCTACTTGCAGATGAAAAGCAACTTGGGAGCCAACCTACAATATGTCAGAAACACGTTCCGCCTATCGTTCAATCTGCCTTTATCACTTAACTACACAAAGGTGGATAACGAACCAATAGCTAACGAGACGACGAAAGGAAAGCGCATGACCCTGCTCTTCTCGCCTTCTTTTACAATGCTTTGGAAAGCTACGGACAATTGGACGCTTTCTGCAGGAGGGAGTTATGGAATGTATCCTACGAACTGGAGAAACCTAATGACTGCTTATCTGATGAGCAACTATAGAACATTGAACCGCTACAAAGTGAACCTATCCGAAAACAAATCGGCTACTATACATGGGAAGATACACTACAAGGATATCCCTCATCAGTTCTTTGCCTATCTCTCTGGGGCAGTTAGTCGCTCATGGAGTGACATCCTCTATGGTACGACAATAGACCAGAATGCACATACACTATTGCAAGCTGAATATGCTCCTAACCATAGTAACAACTACTCAATAACAATAAGCACAAGAAAGGAAATCGCTTGGCACGATACGAGTATTGGCACAACAGCTGAATACTCTACTAACACAAGTAAGATACTACGCCAGTCTGTCATCACCAACTATCACTTTAATAGCTTCTTTATTTCTGCTAACCTTACCTTTAACCTTATCAAGTATATCCGATTGACAGATAACTACAGGTGGACTATCTCCCAATCAAAGGCAGGTAACTACATAAATACTATTCGCAACGTCAGCAATGAGACGTCTCTTGACATGACTTTCCTCCCTGATAGACTACTGTTGAATACGACCTTACAATACACACATAACAGTGGTTTTACCGATAGAAAGGACTATACCTTTATGACCCTTAGCATCACCTTCAAGCCAAGTAAGAAGGTGCAATTCGTTCTTAACTTCGATAACATCCTCAATACAGACACCTTTGTCTATCGTTCTAATAGCAACCTCACCGAAGGCTACACCCTCTACCAGCTCCGTCCAAGATGCGTGATGCTTACTACTCACTTTGCTTTATGATATATGATGCAAGCGTGCCTATCCCTTTCTTGACAAGAATAGGAGAATACTGTCAACCTCGAATATTGTTTTTTGGAACTTCCGAAATATAGAGTGATAATCTAAAACTCTTACATAATAAGGCACACAGAGGCACGGAGTGGAAGGAGAAGAGCGCTATGTCAGGGAGGTGCCAATGGCACAAAGAGCGACAGAGGTGTAGCATACAGATTCTTGACATCATTTGAGATAAATGCTTTGGGCATAGAATCTCAAATAAAACTGGCAAATAACCTCCGTTGCTCTACGCACCGACGGTGCCTCTGTGACTACCATTACTTTGTATGTAATAATCCTCCGTCTTCTCCTTTTCTCTGTGTGACGTTTCTTATAAGTCCTAAACTCAGGTGGTCCTTATCACTCCAAATCCCCGAAGATATTGATTTCTCTCTATTAAACCGCCCTACTTATTTCCTAAGATATTATCCAGAACAGGATATATCTCTGCTTCTCTCTCGTATGGATAAAGCTTGAAGCGGGTGTTGCCATTCAACATTGCAGAGACATTAGCTTTGCTTTTATCATAGAAGATGTGCACTGGGATATTACGAGCCTCAGCGTAAGCCAGTTCATAACCGACGCCATGAGAGGGGTTCGTACAGTCTGCTATCAACACATCAGACGTCCTAATCCACTCTGTATCACGCTCATATATATGTACATCATCCTCTTTTGTACGTGTCTTCAAGTTTAGGCTTTCTAAACCGATGTGCTCCGTAAATACTATATCGGTCATGTTGATATAGTCTATCATCCGCTTATACACTGCAGCATCCTCTCTACCACCGCGGATAGAACCTGCGAAATAAACCGTCTTCTTCATTCTGTAACACTTTCTTTGGTAACTAATCAACGAAAATGAAGAGAAATCGAAGCTGACATAAACAAACTGATAATGAGGAATGAACGGAACGATTTGCGTAGAAATACTCTTTTCAAAAAGGGCAGAATTCACCGATTATATCTTACTACATTACTACAATAGGAGTTAAAGCGGTGAAAGAAAAAGGATTAACGTGTAGTAAAATACCCGAAACAATGGTACTACGCAGTAACTACATCTGCCCTTCTTCTTTCACCGCTTGATTACGATTAAAAAGGAAATTATATGCTGTTTGTTATTCTCTGGACAATCCTCTGAAGCACGCTTTCATTGCTTACAAGTATAGATGCGGTGCCTGTCATTCCGCTGATAATTTTATACCTGCAATCCGTTATCTTTACTTGTGCTGTGAACACGCTGCCTTCTGCCGTTTGTCGGGGTGTATGCGATGTAGTTGTTATTACACCATTGGCAACTCCGTAGGTTTCTGTATCGTAGCCCTCAACTTCGATGTTCGCTGTCATTCCTCTTGCTATCGTATTCACATATTTATAAGGAATGTCTATTGTGCCTTGGTGGGCATTTGTCATCTGTACCTTTGCGCTGATGGTTTCGGGATAAGGTATAAAATATGCACCTACTAACAGTACTAATAACACAATGGTGATGATTGTGATACCATAACGGACAATCCTTGACGGTATCTCGCCAATGATGTGCCTTACTTTCTCGCTGCGAAGTTCTATCTTGTTGTCTGCCATAATATTCCTTTCTGCTGTTAGTTGCCTAATTCTAACTGATTTTTCACGAGGTTATAGTATGCACCCCGCTTTGCCGTGAGTTCCTCGTGGTTGCCGATCTCGACCACCTTGCCTTTATCCAGTACCACTATCTGGTCGGCATTCTTCACCGTACTTAGTCGGTGTGCCACTATAACTACCGTCTTACCTTTATAGAACTCGTCCAGATGTTCCACAATCATACGTTCGTTGTTGGCATCGAGCGAGTTGGTAGCTTCGTCAAGGAAAATATAGTTGGGGTTCTTATAGACGGCTCTCGCTATCAATATACGCTGTTTCTGTCCTTGGCTCAAGCCAACGCCATCACGACCTATCTTAGTATTATACTTTAATGGCAGCCCCATCACATAATCGTGAATACAAGCTATCTCTGCAGCTGTCTGCAATCGCTGTTTGTCTATCTCCTTATCGTCTACGGCTATATTGCGAGCTATCGATTCAGAGAATATCACGCCGTCCTGCATAACCACGCCACATTGTCTGCGCCACCACTTCTTATTGAGCGTGTTTACATCTGTTCCACCAATATTGATTTGTCCACCCAGCACAGGATAATAGCCCAGCATAAGTTTGATGAGCGTGGTTTTTCCGCTACCCGACGCTCCGACAATGGCTGTTACCTTGCCTTTGGGGATAGTGAGGCTTACATTATCTATGATAGTTTTCAGTGCATGTGGGTCGTATTTAAAGTTTATGTTTTCCATGTCTATACCCTTAGTTTCGTCAGTTACTGAAGTTTCCAATCCTTGTTTTCCGTTCTCATCGTCCATACGGTGGATTTCGTTGATACGTTCAAGGCTTATCTTTACATCTTGTACGGAGTAGAAGAAACTCATCAGCTGTTCCACAGGCGAGTTGAGCTGTCCGATAATGTATTGCACGGCAAGCATCATACCCAGTGTGAGTTGTCCGTGAATAACAGCAGTTGCTGCCACTACGGTGATTACGATATTCTTCAGTTCGTTGATGAATATACTGCCAGCCTCCTGTGTTTGTTGGAGCTTTAGCGATTTCATCTGTACGTTGAATAAATCAGCCTGCACGTCCTCCCATTCCCAGCGTCTGCGCTGTTCACAGTCTTGCAGTTTTATCTCCTGCATAGAGGTGATAAATTCATAGGTTTTATTGTTGTTGATAGCTTGTTGCTCGAAGAGTTCATAATCGAGAACCTTTCTGCGCCTGAGGAAGAGCGCAAGCCAACCGCCATAAAGCAGGCTGCCGAGCATGAAAATGGCAAAGATAAGCCAATTATAGGATAGCAGTACGATGCTGAATACCACAAAGGTAAAGAGCGAGAACACAATACTGAGCGTTTGCTGTGTCAGGAACGTGTTTACCCTACTGTGGTCGCCCATACGCTGCATAAGGTCGCCCATCAGCTTTGTATCAAAGAACGACATGGGCAACTTTAAAAGCTTAATGAAGAAATCACTCACCAACGAAATGTTTATACGCAATGAGATATGGAGCAACAGCCAACGGCGGATAAAATCGATGGCAGTTCTACTTATGGTAAGCATCAGCTGTCCAAGGAGTATCAGCCATATAAAGCCGATGTTCTGGTTTTTGATGCCCACATCCACGATAGATTGTGTGAGGAAAGGCAGAATGAGTTGCAGCAGGCTGCCAACGAGCAAGCCTAAAACAATTTGACCGAAGTACTTGCGATATTGCTTAATGTAACCAAAGAGGAACTGGAAAGACCTTGGGCTGCCGTCCTCTTCCTCATTGTCCACCTTATGCGAGTAGAACTCCAGTGTGGGCACGAGAAACATCGCTATACCTTTCTCTTCTCCTTGAGAAGCAGTGCTTACCCAGTGTTTCCCGAACTCCTCAAGATTATATTTCACGAGTCCCTTGCCAGGGTCAGCCACATAAAAGATACGCCCTTTCCTCACCTTGTAGAGCACGACAAAGTGATTCTGATTCCAATGGAGGACGCAAGGAAGAGTAGCCTTGCTCAGAGTATCAAAATCGGTTCTTGCACACATTGTGCGTAGTCCGAGCTTATTTGCAGCTTCATTGACACCCAGCATCGAAACTCCCTCTGATGTCGCAACACAAAGTTTTGACAATGTACGCAATGAGACTTCCCTGCCAAAATGTTTACATACCATTTGCAAGCAGGTGATGCCGCACATCATACTGTCCGACTGAATTATACACTTGAAGCTATCTTTCATGCTAAAGCCTTTTACAACCTTGACTTTTCATCATTACCGGCACCTGTTCCCTTGTATTTGCCTTTTCCTGTATTGTTGAAATTGTAAGACACAGAGATACCAATGATCCTAGTATAGCCGTACGAGTCCTTAGTCATAGTAGCCACACTGTAATAGCCCGTCCAACAGTTGCGCTGCTGCTTGAATATGTCGTTGGCATATAGTGAGACGGTCAGAGATTTCTGTAGGAAATCCTTTTGCAATCGGAGGTTGACGCTAAACGAATGCTTGTTTCTGGTAAATCCATCATCATAGCCTGACCTGTACCTCAAATAGAGCATTGCCTTGCAGGTATTGTTTATTTCAAACCAGTTGCGGAAATCCATCTTCCACAAGGGCTTGTTCAGATCTTCTGATACCCCATATTGTTTCACATCAAGGAACTGCTGCCAGTAGCCTAACAGGAGTGAAGGCTTGTAGAATCCGAATTTCGGCGACAGTGTAATGGAGGCGTTGAACGACTGCTGTTTGTCGAAATTCTTATTTCTCCAGATAGTAATCTCAGAGTCCTCCTGATACAAATCTGCAAATGAGAACCGTGCATCTTTCCGGTAATTGTACCCGGCTGCAAGATGAAGCCATGAATAAGTAAAAAGCAAGTCAACGTTATGTATTATTGTGGGTCTCAGCAGCGGGTTGCCTCCCTCATACTCGTAGCGGTTGTCATATTGCACATTGGAGCTAAGCGACTGATAACTAGGCCTGCTTATGCGCTTCCCATAGCTGAACTGCACCTCGGCCAGCCTGTGGTGCCAGCCAATGGAGACATTGGGGAACAGATCGTTATAATCACGGCTCTGTCCTGTCTGCAATTCCCCAAATGAATAGTAGTAGGATTTCACATCCTCATAACGTAATCCAGCAACGATATTGAAATTTCCAAAAGGAGCACAGTACTCGGCAAACAAGGCTGTGTTGCTCTCGCGTATCTCGTCATCCGATGACGTGAGTATTTGCTCAACATTGTTGTATAACCCATGTGTTTTAGTATGGGACACCTCACTGCCGACACTTACCTCTCCCTTCCATATGGGATAGGTAAGGATGAGCTTTGCAGCCAACATCCTGTTCCTGTTGGTACTTGAAGAATGGATGAGACGGCCCTCTAATTCCTCGCTGCTTTCTGCCGACATCTGGTTGCGGGAAGACTTCTTCCACACCCATGTACCATTTAGGTCTATGCCAAGCTTCCCCACTTTGCCCAGGTAATACAAATTTGCCTCGTGTTGTGGGTTTTCGTTTTCAAGAATGGTCATCTGCTGGTCAACATAGCCTTCCAATACTTGGTTTCTCGTTATGGTCTGTTGCGTGTTGGCGTGTCCTCCCTCGTATATAGAGCCATCGAGTTTGTAGGACAGCCCAATCAAGTTGTTCCCACCGATGTCATAGCTTGCCCCAATCTTCCCGTCGGCGATAGTATACCAGAAATCATTAGGGCACACTTGTAATATATTAATATGGTTGCCATTGCTCTTAAAGTCATCTGTGATCGTTGCATCCGCAGCATTATAGCCATTTGTAAAAGATAAGGCCCCAGTCACTTCAAGACCACCTGTATGATACTTGATGGCAGCGTCATCGTAAGTGGTCCATTTCCGGGCATACTCACCTTGGCCGAAGGCTGTCACGCCGATGCCGCTGCTTGTGTTCTTAATGGTACTTATACGAATGACCGAACCCACTTCCGAGTTGTATCTTGCCCCCGGTGTCGTGATGATGTCTATACTTTTTATCTCATTCGATTTCAAGTACTTGAGTTCGCTGGCATTATGCACCTTCCTGTTGTTGATGTATATTTCAGGTGTGCCTTTGGCAAAGACCGTGAAATTGCCGTTATTACCTTCAATGCCTGGCAGCATAGAGACGACATCGTTTGCCGTTCCCACATCCTTCAGTAAGGAGTTGTGAATATCAATGTTCAGTCCACCGGCAACAGCCTTATATTGTGGTAAAGAACCTTTCACGATGACCTCAGCAAGGGTTCGGTTGCCTTCATCCAATATTATATCCCCGATATTACCACTTTTGAATGCTATCAGTGTTGTCACATATCCTATGCTCGACACTTTCAGAATATTGTTAGAGCCCCCTGTCTCCAAAGAAAAAGAGCCGTCTTCCTTAGTCACAGTCCCTGCCATGAAAGTGGAATCCTTGGCGTTGAGCAGCACAACATTGGCAAATGGTATGGGAGCATGATGAGTATCCACTACTTTGCCCATCACGCTTTGTGCGTAAGATAGGACAACAAGCTGTGACAATAAACAAATCAAAAGTATTCTTCTCATAGTTCTTTACCGTTTAAACTGTTAATCAATAGCCTCCAAAGAGGTTCATCAGTCCTTATAACCACCAGTAATGTCAAAATCTTCTTAATATATTCTTGACGGAACTCGCAAAACTCCTTTTGGGGACGATTAGTAAAACATCCTTTTTTCTCGTCATAAAAACACTCTACGGTACAGCCGCCACATAGATTCCTGCACCAACAATTAACACAGTCTTGGTTTTCCTTGTTGACATGACTAATTGCATATTTGAACTTTTGCATATCAGTGTATAAATTAGCACCCGCAATGTTACCTAAACTGCAATTGGACTTCTCATTTAATAGATGGCAACCATATATTTCTCCGTTTACAGAAACAGATATGTTGTTGAAGCCAACGTTGCAAAAAAGATTGTTATTCTTCTTGATTAGGTGCTCCAAAATGTTCCAAAATTCAGTGGGCAGACAGCGAAATTCACTTTCACGCATTTGCTCTCTTGTGATAGAATCAATATAAGATAACGCATAACCTTTATCTAAATGAGAATCATTAACAATGGCACCCGAAATTCCAAAAGAACTTTTGAGATACTGCTTTAATTTCATATGATCGAAGCCTTCTTTTATTGCTTTTTGTGTAAAAGTAGCTTCATAAGATAACTCTATAGTTTTTATTTTCTTAATTTCTGCAATGAAATTGACAACAGAGCTGTAGCTTCCTTTTCCATTCGCACGTATTCTATTAAAGTTATGTATAGTTTCAGGTCCATCTATGCTAACGGTTATACTACTAATATATTTCCTAATGACCCCAAGTAATACGGGATTTAGGATAGTTCCATTTGTTACAATGCAAAATTTTGGAGTTTTGAGTTTTTCCCCTCTGTACATATTGGTTATTTCTTTACATACGAAATCAATAACTTTCTCATTGAGTAAAGGTTCGCCTCCAAAAAAAACAATTTTATTGATAGAATCAAAATTACTTTTGCAAAAGGATATAAAACTCTTTGCTGTATCAATTGTCATTAGAGATCTTACGGCACCATAATCACCTCCTTGTGCATAACAATATTTACATCTCAAATTGCAATTATTAGAAACACATAAAGTAATTCTATTTATATCCCTATGGGGTTCTGTGTTGTTAACCTTTGTTTCTATACAAGGGGCACCTAATATAGATTTCATCTTTTTACTATCGAGTTTTTCGGAAGAAGATTTCATCGAAATCAAAGACATGCTCAAATCATTGTAAATGAATTTCTTATCCTCAACCTCAAGTTCCTTGTATCTTGTACTCCTCATCTGCTTTATATTTAATAAATAGTATCCACCTATCTAAAGGTAGGTGGATACATTTTCTATCTGCTATATCATATTTTTTCCACACTGGTAGAACCGCTACCGCTACCGTTACAGCATTTGAAGCCGACTGCTTTCCCTGCTTCTGCTTGCTCACCAAATCTTTCACCTCCGCACAAGTTTTCCAATTCATCGAAATTTAAAATTTCAAATGAATCATAAGATGCAATCTCATTGTTCTTCATTTTTATTTCTTTTACAATTTACTTACTCGTATAGCTTTTCAGTATCCGCTCCTTTATGTTAAAGTTCAGTTTGGTCTGAATTTGCCATCCTATAGCTTCCGGCATTGCTCCTTTAACCAGTTAGGTCTGTTTTATAATCTTGTCGACTTGATTATTTCTGTTGCAAATATATTTATATCTCTAAATTATATCGTTACACTTTTGTGTAATTCTGAATTTGTTGTCTGAAATATTACACAAAAGTGTAATCATGCTACCTTGCAAAGTTCACCATATTTGGAAAAGAACCCCATAACACCTCTTTTACTGGAGCATACTGGAACGGTCTCAGATGTCAGGTAATCAATGGATTTTCCGATTTGACGTGTACCAAATCCCAACACCTTCATTACTTTCAATAGTTTGCTGTCAATCTCTGCAATCATATAGCTGTACTTGTCCTCAACTATCGGCTTTACAGCTAATGCCATTAATCGCTTGAACAATGTCAATGTTGATATTCCCGAATCCTTTGCAACGGCAAAGCGTCCGATATGCCAAAAACTATATTTACTTTCCTGGTGAATAGCATTCAGTGGATTTATTCCATATATTTTTTCAATAGGAAGAGTCTTGTGTTTATCCCAATGAAAACTCCTGATGCAGCCAATCATTTTCCCCAAATAGTCCCTTGCAATATAGATGCGAGATTTGTTATCATACAGATATTCCTCTTCTTCAAGCACAGATTTGATATCTTTGTTTATCTCTTCCTCTGTAAATGAAGATAAGTGATGAGAGTAATTTTCCTTGACCACAAACTGTGCTATTTCCAACAGACTCGTTTTGTCTGCCATGAAGATAGCGTAGTCCTTAAATGTTGCAATCTGTTTTTCCATAATGCTTTTTGTTTCTTGATTTATACGGCAAAAATACTTCCTATGCGAATATCATCTATTACACTTTTGTGTAATTTGGCATCTCTCTCTTTGTTTTTTACACTTTTGTGTATTCTTTTTGCGGTATTCCGCATTAAAAATGTACTTTTGTAGTGAAATATATCAGAGAACCTTAACATGTTTAGCATATATGACAGACATAAAAGATTTCTTTATAGCATCGAACACCGTGCGCAACGCACCTGACTATGATTCCAATGTACTCTCTACATTGGCGCAAACCGTAGAGGCTTTTGCTCGTGTTACCTATCAGAGTGTTTACTTGATAGACTATTACAGGCAGGAATTTCTTTATGTGTCGGACAACCCATTGTTTCTTTGTGGTCATACGGCAAAGGAAGTAAAGGAATTAGGGTACAGCTTTTACTTGGAGCATGTACCAGAGGAAGAACTAAAAATGCTTGTTGAGTTGAACAAAAGTGGTTTTAAGTTCTTTGATACTTTCGACAATGTTGATAAATACCAATGTTCCATGTCATATCATTTTCACCTGAAGAGTGGAACAAAAAGTAAGTTGATTAATCACCAGCTTACTCCCATTCTATTGACAGATGAAGGCAAGATATGGATTGGTATGTGTGTCGTATCACTATCTTCACATAAAACAGTGGGACATGTAGAGTTTCACAAAAAGGGTAATCTTAACTATTGGAAATATTCTTTCGAAGGACATCGGTGGAAAGAATGTGATGGAATATCACTCAAAGAAGAAGAACTTGAAGTGCTACGGTTGTCAGCAGCAGGGCTTACCATGACGGAAATTGCGAACAGAATGTGCCGTTCGTTAGATTCTATCAAAACCTATAAACGCCATGCCTTTGACAAATTAGGCGTGACGAATATCACCGAAGCTATTTCAAGAGCTACCTTAAACAAACTCTTCTGAAAATAATAACTTACGGCAAAAGCAAAGAGAGATAGAACTTAGGAAAATAGTTCACAGGTTTCCCCGTAGCAAGATTGTACATTGCCGTTGTACATAATCCTGCTGCAATCCATGATGCTATGGACAGTTGTGGAGGTGGGAGCATTTCGTTTTCCTTTTTATATTGGGTTACAATTTTTTCTAACCACTCTTTAGGTTGATTCCAAAAAGCCCCGTGTCCGGTTACATATTCAGCCACCTTTAATTCAAATCCCTTTGGCTCTTCAGTCAGTTCAGATAAAGAATGCCCCCATGGGTCTACAATCGTAACAAAGCCAGCCCAACCAAAGTTGTATGGGTGCAATACTGGGATTTTTCTTTCTTTGCATATTTCATCAAAGACGAATGGGGTCTTGTCCTTAAAGTCCAATGCATTGATGGCTACATTATGCCCATTCAGCATCTCTTCGATGTTATCAAGGTTAAGGAACTCTGTATGGTAATCTATCTGCGCATTGGGATTGATATTTAGCAAACGCTCAGCCAAACATTCTGCTTTATATCTGCCAATGTCATTCTCCGTATAGTTCTGTCTGTTAAGGTTGCTTTCCTCCACCTTATCCCCATCAACGATGGTGATATGTTCGAAACCAAATCTTAAAGCGCATTCAGCGATAATGCTGCCAATACCAGCACCACCAAGGAATATCTTATAATCCTTGATGATGCTTTGTTCTCTTTCGCTCACATAGAGCCTGTTTCTGCTGTATCTTTTTTCCATAATAAAATAATGATTTTAGGCAAAAGTAGATGTAATAAAGCATATATACTCTACACAAAAGTGTAATAATCAATCACATTATTGATTATTTTAGATTTTATAACATATTCAGGAGATAACATGTTGCTACTCCTTATAGTTATCTTCCAACAACCTTTCCAAATCCGAAGCCTAATAAAGTATCTTCCCTGCAAACTGCGTGTAGGGGATAATCCTCCTTTCCCTATAGTCCTGCAGGGTGCGGGGGCTGATATACAGCCGCTCGCACACTTCCTTGCCTGTCAGGAAATGCTCATCTCCGAAGAGTGGCTTGTGTGTCTATGCCATTTCCTTAATTCTCTTGCTTACTCCGCTGACAGCAGACAGCACCATCTGCATATCGTCAGCCTTCATGTTCAAATCTCTTACCTGTTCCATCGTTCTCTTGTCTTATTTGTTGTTCTTGGATTTGTCTGTGTTTGATTTCACTGATTTGGTTTCCAATAATCGGCCCACATCCTCACGCTTGTTATAGCACTTGTGTCCGATTTGGGAGAATGGCAGCACGCCTGTATCCCGATAGTGCTGCAAGGTACGCTTGCTGATATTAAGCAGCTTACACACACCACCATTGTGTAGCCACTCAGTGTGCTAGCTCTGTTTTCCAAATGAAATGCCTTGTGGCAGGTTTCTGTCAAAATTACCATGTGCTTATCATACTACTCTTTCTCTTCATAATTTCACTCTTGGAAATCAACCAAGCAGATAATGAAAAGAATTGCAGATAAAGGTAAACATACGTTCTTTGTTAGGCAGAAAACAGCGAAGCCAAGTAGCTCGCTCGTTCCTAAATCGTTACCTATTTACTTTTACCAACAAGGTAACTTCTTTATTTTCAATTAGATATATTTTAACAATTATCTTCTTTGGTAACTTTAATCTATGTGACACCCGTCCACAAAGATAATACTTTATACCGATAAACGAATTAAGCATACTATAAAAAGCATGTCATCACAATGTAATCAAACGAGGACTATGGCAAACTTCATAATAATCATCAAGCGAAGAGCCATTTGAAAACACTATGTCCTCATGTTTCTCAATCCCATAAGCAGAATGAACATGCCCAAACAGATGATATTTAGGTTTCGTTCTCATCACCTGACTACGAAGAGGACTATTCCCCCAATGCGTGTTGTTGCTTTCGTCTAATATCATGATGGGTGGTTCATGGGTCACAAGAACGTCTATACCCATGGGTATCAAGCACTCTGGATGATTATATCCTAAGCCAAAGAACTTGACTCCCTCTATCTCACACCCCCGGTCTTGAAGGAAGTGAACATTATCAGGCAAGTCTTCTATCCCATCTGCTTCCCACAAGCAAAGGTCGTGGTTACCAACAATGAATATCTTGTGCGAATAAGGTAGAGAGATATACCAATTCAGAAAGTCGAGCACTTCCTCTTCCGTACCCATATCGGTGAAGTCACCGCAATGGATAAGGACATCGGCTGCAGGCATACTGGTCAACCGTTGATGCCGGTTGTGTGTATCAGAGATTTGAAGTATTCTCATCGTCGTGTCGTAGTCGTTTAATATAATAGGTAATAATAGTTTATCTTTTAAGAGAGCGTTTATATCACGGTTGTCAGCGTCACCAAGACATCTTCTAATCGTGCAACAGCCTGTTGCACAATTGTATCTTCCTGATTATCTTCGGCTTGATTTAGTGTAACAGGCTATTGCACTATTTTGTTAAGCTCACTTGTTAGACCTATACAACTCTCTATTGTAGGCTTCTTTAGCAAGTCGTCAACATTACTCACTACCTTAAGAACCTCCATAGGATAGGCACTGCAAGCATACAGAAACCTATCATGCCACGTTATATTGATAGTTCTTCTAAGATATTGCAGACCTACTTGTTAAATAATAACCCTATCCTGCCACAACCTCATTTCCCTCCGCATATTGTCTGCAACAACATTAAGTGGAAACATCTTGTTCCTTCTATTCGTCATTTCTGACATCTTATGTAAAAAGATAAAAGCAGGGATAAATTTATTACTTACCTCCCATTGTCTTGAAGGATGAACCACACAAACGGCTGGTATCTTATATATACGACCGATTTGAGCTGCTCTATTGCTAAACACATGAGTATATTCTATGGCTGTATCAGACGCTCCACTATTCTCCTTCAACGCCATAAATGCATTTTTCCCCAACAAAACAATATACTTTGGTTTGACTATCTCTATCAGCTCTAAAGTACTTTTTACGCCCTCTGTCATTAGTTCTTTATAAAGGTCCTTATGTCCATTAGCTGAAACAAAAGGACTGAGATTAGTCCACACCGTCCTCTGATCATTATCAATACTCTCTGGATGATAGAAATGGTCATAACCCAGAAACGTATGAGAACCAGCAAGAAACTTCTTCCAATCAGGGTTGATACTACCATCAGCAAGGAACCTTTTTGCCCAAGTAGGGTTCCCTTTTAAGTAATCATCAGCACTGTCAAACACCCTCTCACCACCACCTAAACAGCCTTTCGGGTTTATTCCAATAACCATTGTATCCACATTCCCCTCAACAACATTCAAGGGTGATTGCGTGTAATAGGCGGTTTGATACTTCTTCGACAATTCATTAAATTTAGGTACATACTTTTCTGCCCACTTCTTAACCTCGTCATTCATTGCAGCCATGTCTGTCTATATTCTGTGAATAGTTTTATTATAGCATTAAGTTTTTATTTACTAAAATCAAAAGCACTAATAGTCTATTGCAAAGATAGTATTTTTATCCGAAGAATTACAAGTAATCTTTGATTTATTCGCACAACATTATTGGCGTTCGCAGCACTTGTCTGACAAGTTTAGAAATATCTTTACATATTTAGAGGTGAATTATCTAAAATAAAGAAATGACTGTGCACAAAGCAAATCTATATCCACAAGGAGATAAGCGAGTTATGGACAGCAAAGAAAAGGAGGCCTAACTGTCTTTCAGAAGAGTATCTTCTATGAGCAAGAAGGGTTATCTCAGTCACCGCAATGGACAAGAACATCGGCCGTAGGCATACCGGTCAGCAATTGATGTCGGTTGTGTGTATCAGAGATTTGAAGTATTCTCATCGTCGTGTCGTAGTCGTTTAATATAATAGGTAATAATAGTTCGTCATCGTCGCAAGCCTCCTCTTACAACCTCGCATCAGCTTCCTTGTGAATACAAATAACCTCCTTTGGATGCATCATACCGATAACTTTCTTTATCGCATCTCTATCCACATGTCCAGAAGTATGTATATCCACAACGTTATGGAACATCTCTCGAAACTCCTTGTACTTTGCGTTCGCCCTCACCTGCTCCTCTCTCATGTAGTATCCATTCCAAGAAGAGTAGATGAGGATTGTCTCCTCTTGTGGAAGTCGGTTGAGAAGAGGCTTCACCTTGTCGCCCTGTGACGGTCCAACAACCATCGTAAAGCCTTTATCTCTCAGTTTGCTATACAGTCTATCAGTATAAAACAGCGGTGAAAAGGAGAACAGACCTCTCCCCAGATTGCCCTCTCGCTCAGTAAAGAGCTCCATCATTCTTTTCATAAACAAGGACATAATACACAAAGGTTTCTTCGTCTTCTTGGTCGCATGATTTATACTTCCTAATCGTTCTATATCCGTACCTGAGGCCAAAACAAAGACATACTTGAAGGCTTGCATCACATCTATCATCTCCATCGACACCCTATACTCACTAATAGCTTTGTCTTCTCGACTTAGCATCGTACCCTCTGTAATCAGCACATCAATGTTTGTTGCGTATTTTCTCAGCATGAGAAACTGCCCTTTACTCATGTAGCCATGTCCACGATAATCGCCTGTATGCCAGAAACGTTGCCCTTCGGCTTCAATGAGAAACATGTGTGCATCATATATACTATGGCAGCAGAAGAAAGGAGTTATCCTAATATTCCCTACCATTATAGGGTTAGGATAATCCCCACGTCCTGTTCGCTTCCAAGTTCTGAACGTCTCTAACTTGTCTATAAGTGTCTTTGTTCTGCGACAGCACTCCTCAAGTCGTTCCTCTTCTGACCTATCGGGCGCCCGCTGCTTACCACACTTTTCTCTTGCTATCTCGTATCCCTCCAGCAGAGTCTTATATTTTATAAGTAAAAGGTCCTTACCTCCTTCGCTAATAAACTGGTCAAATGGGATATATGGGAACAAACCTACATGGTCTTCGTGAGCATGCGTATAGAATACTGCCTGGTGTTCTTTCTCATTATTCTCGACAATATCAGCAACCATAAGAGCGTCTTCTTCAGGAGTTGTTGGCTTTCCATTGCCTGGCAAATTCTGCCCAAAATCAATGAAGACTCTGGACGACTCTGTCCATATCTCGGTTATGCAACCTCCTATCTGGTCAAGTCCTCTATGTATTTTTATCTTCATCATACGTCTAAAATGATTTGTACATTATGCCAAACTATCAGTGGCATAGCCATTCCCGACGCTTTTGCCTTATCTTGTTCTTTCTCTACTTGCTTCTCTAAAGCCTGCCTTTCTTTGCTTCCTCGGCAGGCAAGGATTAGCATCATACGTGGTGTAGCCGACAAGTTCAACCCTGCATAATCGCCCTCTAACAGTCCTAACGCTGCCTTCTGACGGATGATACCTTCCACATCCGCCCTTAGAACGGCACAAGCCTTGGGACTACAAATTAATTTATTAGTCTTTTTTATATGGTCGACTATCCCCGACTTACCGTCTGTTGCATCCATTCCCACCTTTAATTCACCAAGATAAATATCATTCTCACCCCTTTCGTTTCTCTTCATATCAACCACTACGAGGTCTATTCTCGTCCTACTTATTCGCTCTTCTTTCTTGATATCCGATTGAGGGAGCTGCCACTCCATATCTACAACAACAAATCTGTTGCTAAAACTACGGTTCCCCAAAGCGATATTCTGCTGGACCTCAAACTCCACCCCCTCTTTGTAACTACCGACCAGCCGCTTAGCTTCTCTAAAGTATTGCCTTAACAGACTCTTATCTCTTAGTGTCTGTATCAAATCTCCATCCTCGAAAGAGACTGAAGGTGGCGTAGCGTTCTTGTAATACTTCTCTGATAAGGTGTCTATCGAAGGCTTCCCTTTACAGTAACTTATCGTCAAGATTCTATCCTTATGATAGTATATCATAACCTTGTTGTTCATTCTGATTTCAAAAGAAAGCGCTGGGTCCTCCTTGATGACATCGAACAATTTCTGTAAACATCCTCCCTCTTGATAAGCCTGTAAATGTTCGTCTGTAATGGTTCTCATATTTTCCTTCTCTTAATCGTTAATACTTTATTGTCATTATTCGTCGTAGACTATCCCTCTGTTCATCTTACTTATTTGTATAGGTAACTCTACTTATTCCTCTACATAAGCGAGGTAATACAGACTGCTGACGGACTATACCTTCCTAAAGGACCGCATATCAAAGTCTTACAACCGCCCTGTCAACTAACATTCCTGCAAGCGCTTATCGTCTCAAGGGATAGTTGTCGTTGATGTAAGGAGCTTTTCTGCCCACTCCTTAACCTCGTCATTCATTGCAGCCATGTCTGTCTATATTCTGTGAATAGTATTATTATAGCATTAAATAATTATTTACTAAAAATCAAAAGCACTAATAATCTATTGCAAAGATAGTATTTTTATCCGAAGAATTACAAATAATCTTTGATTTATTCGCACAACGTTATCGGCGTTCGCAGCACTTGTCTGACAAGTTTAGAAATATCTTTACATATTTAGAGACGAATTATCTAAAACAAAGAAAAGACTACGCAAGAAACAAGTCTATATCCACAAGGAAATCAGCGAGTTATGAATAGCAAAGCAGAGGAGGCCTTACTATCTTTAAGAAGAGCCTCTTCTATGAGCAAGAAGGGCGTCCTCAACGAGCGAGAAGGGCGTCCTCTTCAAGCTAACTAAGGCCTTTCTTCTTTCGTGGTTGGAATTTTCTTTACACACCCACACCCACCAGAAGCCTCACCCCCAGCCCCTCTCCGAATGGAGAGGGGAGTGATCACCGAGGTTACCCCTATTGGTTAGCGGCCCCTCCCCCTTCCCCTCCCCCGAAGGGAGGGGCGTAATCACCGAGGTTACCCATATTGGTTAGCGGCCCCTCCCCCTTCCCCTCCCCCGAAGGGAGGGGCGTGATCACCGAGATACCCCTATTGGTTAGCGGCCCCTCCCCCTTCCCCTCCCCCGAAGGGAGGGGCGTGATCACCGAGGTTACCCCTACTTCGCTGCTTGTGTCTTGATAGGAACGTTGACTCACCCCGATACCTCTATAGCTAATCATTAACACCTAACACCCATCACCCAACACCCGTTTTGGTTAATCATCAACACCTAACACCCTTCACCCAACACCCACCTAAGCTAATCATCAACACCTAACACCCTTCACCCAACACCCCTCCTTGGGGAAAGAAACAGCCAGAGAAGGGCAGATAAAACCACCCTCGCACGATATTTATACGGTTTACTCTTGGCAGATTGATAATATATTATTACTTTTGCATCGGTTTTCAGAATGGAAACTAAGGGGTGCTTGCCTGTTTGGGCTTGCTGAGATTATACCCATTGACCTGATACGGATAATGCCGTCGTAGGGAGATTCCCCCTTTATCTATTATCTTCAATCATCAACCTGGGATATGAAAAGAATTATCCTGTTTACTGCTGCACTTACGTGTGTGGCGTCGTTAAGGGCACAGACTGTGACAGACACGCTGAAACAACAGCATCTCGACGAGGTCGTTGTGGCAGGTGTACGTGCGCCGAAGAGTGCTCCGTACGCTGTATCTAACATCAAAAAAGCAGAGCTTGAAGCCTTCTCGAAGAGTGGACGCGAGCTACCTTTCCTCCTCTCACAGACGCCGGGCGTACTGGCTTGGGGCGAGAACGGACTCGGAACGGGTACGGCAGCAATGCGCATCCGAGGTGCTGCGGGTAGCCGTATCAACATCACCTTAGACGGTGTGGCACTCAACTCTCCAGAGGACCAGACGGTGTTCTGGGCAAATATGAACTCCTACGCTTCCCTGATGAGTAGCGTACAGATACAGCGTGGTATCGGTACTTCTACCAATGGCGACGGTGCTTTCGGTGGTTCGGTGTCGTTGGCTACGAGTGCACCGAGCACGAAACCGAGTGTTGAGGTGAGCGGTTCCTACGGTTCTTACCATACGTATAACACTGGTGTAAAGTTCTCTACGGGTCTTCTCTTTAATCATCTTATCTTCGATGGGGCCTATCATGAGACCGCCACAGACGGATATGTTCACGGTACGAGTGGCCGTTCGGGGTCTTACTATGGTGGATTAACATGGTTGGGCGATAACTTCCGCATCAGTTATAAGAACATTGGTAACTTTGAGAAGACTGGCCAAGCATGGAACGGAGTCGTTACGGGGAGCAATGACCTTAGTCTGATGGATGGCACCTACGGCTCTAAGACGGGCATCACCACCTATAAGGATATGTATGAGAGAGGTTTGGGCAAGTTCAACCAGCTCTATGAATACCTGCAGACCGATGCTAACGGGGCCTTTGTTAAGGATGGGAATGGCAACTACGAGACGGCACGTTACACCATGCGTGACGGCTCTTTCTGGAACAAAACGACAGATAATTTCTATCAGAACCATAACCTCTTGTCGTTTGCTTTCCATCCTTCTGAGCACTGGAGTCACAACATAACACTGCACTACACCTACGGCTACGGTTATTACAGCGAACTTAAGCCTAAGACAAAGTTTGCTAAATTCGGCTTGACGTTCACCGATAGCAATGGTAACTTCGTCAAGAAGAGTGATTTCGTACGCCTGAAAGGATTGTCACAGCACACCTACGGCATTGTCTACACAAGTAATTACAAGGACGAGAGTTGGGATGTAACGGGCGGACTGAACCTTCAGCAGTTCCGTGGCAGCCACTTTGGCTACCTTACT
Source organism: Prevotella jejuni (assembly GCF_900187995.1). GTDB lineage: Bacteria > Bacteroidota > Bacteroidia > Bacteroidales > Bacteroidaceae > Prevotella > Prevotella jejuni. The sequence goes on along the minus strand of NZ_FZNZ01000015.1, from coordinate 47,397 downwards.
TATATAAAGAATGAGGAGGCAGATGCGCTGTATCGCACGGGTGGCAAGGACTATAAGTACTATGACTCCAAGGCTCATAAGTATGACTACAGCGGCTTCTTCAAGGCAAAATATAACTTTGCAGACTATTGGAACGTGTTTATGGACCTGCAGATACGCCATGTGGAGTATATGACCGATGGTCAGAACGACCGTTTCTATAAGGTGGCTAATGGCTACAAGAACCAGCTCTTAGACATCAGTGAGCGTTATGACTTTGTCAATCCGAAGGCAGGTGTAAGCTACTACCGTGCTGGTCATAAGGCTTACGCATCTATTGCATACGCTAACCGAGAGCCTGAACGCAACAACTTCACCAATAATGGTAGTTATCCTGCACCATCGCCAGAACGCATGATGGATATCGAGATGGGCTATCAATACAATGGTCACAACTGGAGAGCAGGCGTTAATCTCTATTACATGGACTATAACAACCAGTTTGTACAGACGGGTGCGCAGAGTGATATAGGCGAGAATCTGACAACGAACATTAAGGACAGCTATCGTATGGGAGCTGAGCTGGAGGCAGGATGGAGTCCTCTGTCATGGTTGACGGTTGAGGGTAATGCTGCTTTGAGCCGTAACATCATCAAAGACTTTGATGAGATGGCAAGCGTCGACTGGGAGTCTTCGTTCCGTAAGATACATTATAACCACTCTACCCTGGCCTTCTCTCCTTCCGCTATCCTCAATGGTATGCTCACTCTCCACTATAAAGGGCTTGAGGCAATATGGCATACTAACTTCGTGAGTCGCCAGTATTTAGACAATACTGAGAATAGGACACGGTCGTTGCCCTGCTATTCACAGACGAACGTCAACCTTAGCTATACCCTTCACCCAAGTCGACTGATTGCTGGAATGAGGGAGGCAGTCTTCGGTCTGAACCTCAACAATATCTTCAATCGCCATTATGCAGCCAGCGGATGGGTGTATAGTTCCATCCTCGACCACGACGGTCATCCTAATGAGAACCGTTATACGCAGATTGGTTTCATACCGATGGCGGGCTTTAACATGATGGGGAGTGTTACTCTGAAGTTCTAAGACATCAGGACACCGACCTACTCAACTGGCCCCTCCCCCATTCTCTTCCCTGCAGGGGAGGGGCGTGTAATATACTGTTTACGCAGGGATTGGTAACTAAAAATATTCTATTAAAATAGTGATGGCCCTTATCGACAACAAAGAGATAGGACTCACAGACTGCTTAACACTACTTTCTATAAGCAAAGTAGCCGCAAGCAAAGTCTAAGTAGAGTATCAGCCATCAAGAAGTAAGAGCCTGGGCTCATATCAGCAATTAGTAGATGCTTATCGCTAAGTGGTAGGGGTATCTCGGTGATCACTCCCCTCCCTACGGGGGAGGGGCTGGGGGAGGGGCCACCATTAGGGTGCTTAGTGCCGCCCTTAGCCGTGCCACATTATCTTATTGACTTATGACATTAGACATGCTGGGCTGCCTTGTCGGCCTTATTTACATCTATCAAGAATACAAAGCGAGTATATGGCTTTGGCTGACGGGTATTATCATGCCTGTCATCTACATGTTTGTCTATTATGAAGCAGGACTGTATGCCGACTTTGGGATGCAGATCTACTATACGTTAGCAGCCATCTATGGCTTCTTGTATTGGAGGTTTGGACGGAAGAAGGGTGCAGAGGAAATTCCCATCACACATTATCCTCGACGGTTGACACTCCCCTCACTGCTTGTATTCTTTCTCCTCTGGGGCGTTCTCTACCTCCTCCTCATTCGTTTCACGAACTCTACTGTCCCCGTGTTAGATAGCTTCGGCAATGCACTCAGCTTCATCGGACTATGGGCATTGGCAAAGAAATACATCGAACAATGGTGGATCTGGATTGTTGTCGATGCCGAATTGGCTGCTCTCTACCTATATAAAGGAATCCCTTTCACCGCTGTCCTCTATGCTCTCTATGCCGTTATCGCTGTGGCAGGGTACTTTAAGTGGAAGAGAGAGGCGGCCTCCCTCAACCGCTCGAGAGGGTCTGCTAATGGGGACCTCCCCTAACCCCTCCGAAGGAGGGGAAGCCTAACGGGACAAAACCTCACCTGTGACTCCCCACATAATAACCATTGATTGGAGTAAAAGATATAGTCTTAATGAAGATTGTTATACGCTATTACATCTATTTATAACACTCGATAGCGGTATAAGAGAGGATTAAAGCAATGAGTAAGAACAATCCATAAAACGCATACAAATGCTTAAAGCAATGATTTACAACAATCCATAAAACGCATACAAGTGCTTAAAGCGATGATTTACAACAATCCATAAAACGCATACAAGTGCTTAAAGCAATGATTTACAACAATCCATAAAACGCATACAAGTGCTTGAATCGATGATTAAGAACAATCAATAAAAAGCTAATAAAGTACCTTGAAAGAGAAGGATAATAGTAGATAAAACTAAAACAGATGAATATCAACAACAAAGACAACAATAAGGAAGGGCGCACCCCACACATACCAAGCGAGTACCCCTACGTCCCCAGCGACCATCCACACGCTCCCAGCGAACATCCACACGTCCCCAGCGACCATCCACATGTCCCCAGCAACCATCCACACGTCCCCAGCGAGCACTCCGTTAGGCTTTCCCCTCCTTCGGAGGGGTTAGGGGAGGTCTCTTCTCAGGGGTTAGGGGAGGTCCCTTCCCACAGCCCTTTCTCGGCCGTTATCCTGGCTGCTGGCGACTTTCCCAACCATGTTCTGCCCCTTCGCATCCTACGTACTGCGAAGAACCTGATAGTCTGTGACGGCGCTTTGGAGGAACTCCTTGATTATGAGATAGCACCAACAGCGGTGGTCGGTGACGGCGACTCACTCTCTGAAGAGCTGAAGCAACGTTATGCACACATCTATCATCCTATCTCGGAGCAGGAGTTTAACGACCTTACCAAGGCCACTCTCTTCGCTCGTTCACACCTGAAGATGGACGCATCAACCCATACTCGTCCTCGTTTCTGCTATCTCGGAGCGACTGGGAAGCGTGAGGACCACACCTTAGGGAATATTTCTCTCATGCTCTACTACTATCGGCAGTTAGCTATCGACCCTGTTATGATTACCGACTATGGCTATTTTGTAGCAGCATCGGGCTCCATGCGCTTTGCTTCCTACCCCGGTCAGCAAGTCAGTATCTTCAATGCTACCTGCAAGGAGTTATCGAGCAGCGGACTAAAATGGGACATCTACCCCTTTAGCGAGCTGTGGCAAGGAACACTGAACGAAGCTTTGTCGAGCGAGTTTACGGTCCATGCGGATGGAGACTACCTCCTTTACCGAACGCATAAGGTATAACAAACCTTTTTCTACAAGCCAAAAGAGCCATATCTTCATCTCCTAAAAGATGTCGATATGGCCTTCTTTTTGTAAGTTAAATTAGTGGAGTAGTACCGAATATATTAGTTTATTTAATCATTACCTTTACTGTCTTACCGCCTTGACGCTTTACATACACACCTGCGTGGGGCTTCTCTACCTGCATGCCACCTAAGGTGTAATATCTTGCAGGAGCCTCACTTGTCGTCTCCACAGCATTGATAGCGGTTGGGTCAACCTTAGTAAACGAAACAGTCATCGCTGCAACGTCAACCGTAACATCGTATGTAGCCTCCTCTGTGAAGTTCCATTTATTATCGTTACCACCAAAGACTATCTTCCCTTCATCGGTCACGTCGCGCAGATAGAACATCTGATCAAACCCAGCATAGATATTCGTACCGAACTTCAACTCGCCTAACTTCAATTCTGTTCGTGCTGAGAACTTAGCAGGATTAGTCGCATCTTGCTTCATCACAGTACCTTCACCGATACTCCAACCGCCCTTTGTTGCACTACCAATCATCCATAAAGCGGTGTGCTTCAAGGCTGTTGCTTGATACGTAGCCTTGGTCACGACAACCGTCTTCTCGGCCAAGTTACAAACGATATCATAGTTGGCTGACTCAGAAACAAAGAACTTACCGTCTGTAGGCTCATCTTCACTACTCACCAACGGAGCCTCAACACCCGACTGCAAGGTAACAGGGCCAGCACCAGCACGGTACTCCAACTTACCAAAAGCAAGCTCGGTAAGGAACTTAAACTCCTTATTTGCATCTAAATGAACGGTTGCCTTGAAGACATCAGCGTTCTCGTCAGACTTCTGCATAACGGTAGACTGACTAAGATTCCACCCACCCCATGTAGCGTCACCAACGATCACCAAGCGGTCAGCAGCATGTGCGGTTAATGCGCCAACAACGTAGAGTGCGCAACATAACATAGACTTTGTAAATGTTTTTAATCCCATAAAGACTTATATTAAAAGGTTATTAAATTCAGATCTTGCCTTATTAGGCACTTCAAACCTTCTTTTTTAATTACGAAGATTTAGGTTTCTTATCTCTCTTTTTCACGTACAATATTACGAAGAAAAAGCGAGACTAAAATCGAGTACAAGCTCTTGTCAATTATAATATAAGTCGTTTTATAAGCCTTATAAGGCCTATATGGCTCATAAGGCCCTATCCCCCAACAAATTACCAACTATCCTAACACCCTCCCCAACACCCTCCAATACAAAAAAATATAAAGCTTTGAATAACCTTATAAAGCACTCAACCCTAAAAAAGCGGGCACCCAAAAGCCCCAAAACCACAATTTTTAAGGATTCTTCGAGGCTATCACAGGCAACTTGATACCTACCTTATAGAATCGAACATACCCCGACACCTTTTCAAATTGTGGCTCAGTTGTCCTTGTAAAGGTGAACCTCTCTTCTTGCTTTTGGTCCGGATAGATGATTAAACACTTAATAGGAGCAACCGCATTAGCATCCAAGTCCAACTTACTATAGACCCAACTCAACCGAGCATAACCACTTACTTCCCTCGCATCGTCGATGGTTATGCCCCCACCCTTCCCATAACGTGGTTTATACTTAGCATCGACAACGTAGGGCTCGGCCCATTTCGCAGGCTTTAAGAGGTAGTCGAGCTCTTGACGATGCTCTTTTACATGATACTGAACCTCCTTTCGTCCTGTGAACACCGCCCTTAGCTTACTATATACATATAGTTCGAAGAGCTTACTCATGTCTATCCAGAACGGCGGTGTGTCTATCTCCTTCTTACCAGCAAGGGTAATGTCATAACTGAAACGCCTCAACAGCAACTGTGCATACTCAACTGCCGTGTAGTATTCCTTGTACACAGGATTACCCTTAAACGTCCTCATTGACTTGACACTTATCTCATCGCTCACCCGCTCAAAATAAGGTTTTATCTGTCTTATCTTCCTCTCCAAGACGCTTGTGTCAAGTGTATTACGATACCCCCCCACCTGTTTTCTACAAAAGGCAAGGGCTTTCTTGAGTATTCTGTTCTCTGGTGAGTCGATGTCATAGACCTGATAACGACATACATTATCCGTTATCCGACCCTTCGCAAGACTGCGTTGTATCGTTCTACCCACCTGTATGCGTCCTTTAACCTTATTATTTAACGTCTCTTCAACCCTATAGTAGCTCCTCTTCAGCCCCTTTCTCACGATACGATGAAGGATATTCAAATACTCAGTAATCAAGAAGATACTCAACAGGTCTTGCTGCTGACTGATACGGATAGACGGCTTCTCGAAATGAATTGTCAGTAAATCCTTCAGATGCTTGTAGTTGTCTGTCTCGGTCAACGCCTCGTTTAGCATACGAACATAGTCTATCTCAAAACCATCATTCAGCTTAGGACTGACCTGCACAGCCACGTCCTCTTCCTTTATCCAGTCTACTCCAACGAAGTAAGAACCCGTTGCACGAACTACATCTGACTCACGCGTTAACCTAAGACAAAGCTCCTTCTCCTCACGACCTCGCCTAACAGTACACACCACCTCGGCCCCATCATCCATACAGGGGAGGATAGCCTCACACTCCGACTGCCGAAGACAAGTGTTCTCCAACAGCTGTTCTTGAAGTTGCACAACCCTCATTACGCTGTCGCCTGCTTATACAGTTCGTCGATAACCGCCTGTGCATCAGCTGTCAAGACACCGTCCCGAACATACTCCTCTAAGAGTGGGATAAGCTCATATAGAATACGTTCACGGCTGTTGTCTACTCCCTCCTCGTCTTGCATTAAGAAATAACTATGCCCTATCCAGACGTCTTCTGGCTTATACTCATCGCATAGTGTGTCGGCAGGAAGGAGTCGCATCGTTGCATCCCAACCACTCGCTTTATATTCATCAAAGTTCTTAACAAACAACCGACTGACCTTCTCAAACAATTCTGCATTGAATCTGTCGTCCTCTAAACCAATGGGTCGCTCCGCAATAAAGGCAAACCGACGTCGAATAGCATAATCTAACGACCCTAAAGAGCGGTCGGCTGTGTTCATGGTTGCTATCAGATACACATTATCAGGGACGTGAAAGGACTTCTTAGAATAAGGTAGTTTCACACTTTCCTCATTCTTACTCCCCTTTCGTTTGTCTGCTTCAAGCAGCGTTATCAGTTCACCAAACACCTTTGAGACGTTCCCTCTGTTCAGCTCATCAATGACCATAACGTAGGGCTTATCGTCCTCCTTCTGCTCAATAAACACTCCGTACTTCTCAAGGATGGCTTCTACATCTTCGAGAGAAATCGAGTTCAAATGATAGACAGTAGACTCTACCATCTCCTTACCACCGTTTCTCTCCACGATATTCTCTCGCTTACCTTTTATTAGCCAGTGTACTGGTCGGATACGCTTATAGGCTGGTAGGCTTTCATCATACCGATAGTCACCCGTGATAACACCTATCGCATCTATCTCTTTACTTGAATAACAAGACATTACAATATCCCCTACTTTCATCTTATTGATGTAGGCGTCTAATATCAGCTTACCCTTATCATTGCGAATACTACCATCTGTCTCGTCTGAAACATCATCTCCATACTCATCCCAACCAATACGAATATAGTCGTTCTCCATACAGTCTTTGCGCACATCATTGTCTCCTGTCCGTTTAAGCGAAACCTTCCAAACGTCAGACTTCGAACTGATACCGTACTGATTACCCTCGAGTTTAGAACGCTCGGCAGCCTCACAAAGCCTCTTGAACACACCGTTCTCTATCTCGTAGGTCACTTGACTCGTCTCGTTCACCACAGGGCGCAAGCCCTCAATCCAGTCCTCATAGTCTAAAGACTGATGAAAGGTAGTGAACGTAAGGCGCTCATCGTCCTTAAGCTGATTGTATCTTTTTACTATCTCCTCCCTACTCCGTCCCTTGCTCATAAAGCTTGGGTCGCATAGCCGCACAGCCAACTCCGGTATGTCGTAAGTCTTACCTGTACCCGGTGCACCGTGCAAAACGATGTTCTTACGCCGTCTCCATATACCGACAATATCGTCATACCGAGTACTTTTTGAGCTATTATTTGTATCTGTATTCATCTTCTTATCCAATTTATCTTGCATATAGTCTTTCATGCACCAAAATAAAGTCTGAACCGCAAGGTTGAGTGGTTTGTTTTTGAATCGTTCGATTTCTTTCAGCATAATCTGCTGTATCTCTTCTCCATAATGTTCTACAAAGCCATTAATAAGTTCCATAAAATGGCCATACTTCTCCCCTACCTTTCGAGGAGTATAACCAAAATAGCGCCAAATATTACGATAAATTTCATCCTTATAGAAGGTGTATTTCTCTGGATAAACACATGTTAGCAAGGCTGCGGCTGTACGTTCATCATTTGCATTGTTCTTCCATTTACCTGAACATAATGCTTCTATATCTGACTTAAAAGCAGCCAATCGAGTCGTCAATGGAACAGACTCGTTTATCAAATGTTGACAACAAACACTTGTCTTGTCGGCTTCATTATCCACCAAATACTTAATAACAGTATCAACACGAGGGTTGTCTACTATGTTTTCTCCCCTAAGAGAGTCAAAGACTTTAAGAACTTCTTTTCCCTCCACCCTATCGAGTAAGTCCCATTTATAGTATTCTCCATATTCTATAAATAACTTTTCTTTCTCAAAGATGTCGATGAGTTCTTCCATAAGATAGACTCTGAAAGCATCTACAAGTTCATCACGCATCTGCCATAGGAAACCTTGTCTTGTCTCCCGACCTTTCTTCATTGCAATGCACCAGTAGGTTTCTTTATTATCTGGCCCTACTACTCTAAATCTATTTAATCGCCTTTGTACCCACTTAGAGAAGTTATATACCTTATTGTTATAGTACTGGGCAGGTTTCCCATACTCTTTAGAGACCTTTGTACAAGTTGCCATATTCCCATCTTGACGTAGGAAACACAGCAATGCTTCATGATATGGCATCGACCGCTCATCACGTAATATATCAAGCCACTCAGCCGTAGTGATTCCTATATCACCACAACTATAATCTCCGTTTGTATTGACAGTTTTATATAATGTCTTTATTGCCATAACTCAACAATCGTATGTTGTTTATTCATTTTATTATCGTTTCAGATCCAAGATTAATTTCATCAAGATAGAAGACTGCCCAGCGTCAAGCGATTGAATGTAGTCCTCTCTCATAGCGTTAGGCCATGGGAAGAGCGAGAGGGGGACTGGGGAAAGAGACCACCCTGCCTATTCTTTCTCCGAGGTGGTGAGCTTCTTTCTATTCTGAATCCACCATTTCACAGCGGCTTGCATGATTGCTTGCATGCCATCATAGATTTCGTCGATATTAGCTTGCGTCAGTTCACCATTGCCCTCGCCGCCCGCATGCTTCAAGATAAAGGTCTTGTCCTGCAGAGAATAGCCACAGAGCGAACGGCTCTTCACCTCCTTCAAGTCTGCTTCGAAGCGTTCTGGCGTGGTGTGTAACACTTGTACATTAAGGCGAGGCCACGTAGTGCACTCAATTAACTCAAACTCTTTTCCGTCTACTTCACGAACGGAATAATGGAAATCAAATGTTTTCATTGTCTTATTTTGTCTTTATTAAATTCATTTTATCGCCTGTTCTTCCTTGCTTCCAACGCTGGTGTTCTCCATAAACTCACAAGAGTTACAGCAGTACTAAAGCCCATCCGCAAAGTAGCAACAGTCCTTGTATGTAAATATTTTTCGTCCACTCCCTATCAGTGTACGCCCTTCTTGCTTCAAGCGGACGCCCTTCTTGCTCGCAGAACATGCCCTTCTTGGGTGTTGCGAAGGCCCTTCTTGCTGCTAACTAAGGCCCTTCTTGCATCGAGTTTATAAGTGATTGATTTCTTGTTAGTTGCGGTTTCGGTTTTTAATCATATCACTCTATTGACGTAAGGGTTTTCTCGTGCGCTTTTGTCAGGTTTTTTCATGAGCGTAACAGGCTCGTTGGGTGTTTCATCTCTCACAGAGTTTAGAACGCAAGAAGCTCGTTGGATATTTTATCTCTCACAGATTTTCACAGATGAACAGAAGCCTTTCTGCGAACAGGGATAGCACGCAGAGAAAAACTGGCCCCTCCCCCGTCCCCTCCCCCGAAGGGAGGGGCGTAATCACCGAGATACCCCTATAAAAAGGATGTAGGCCTCCTTATGTCCCTTAATGGCTGTCTTGTAGGGGTAACCTCACATACTACTCCCCTCCCTACGGGGGAGGGGTTGGGGGAGGGGCCACTATCTTGTGGGCTCGAAATATGCGCCTAAACGCTCAGTGAACTCTGTGCGCTCTGTGAGAGAAAAAATTCTCCAGTGTGAGAGGAAAAACTCCCCAATGACTTGCATGAGTCTTATCTTATCGAGAGGGTGCGTTTTATTTCTCACAGATTTACACAGATAAACAGAACACACAGGGTTTCACAGAGACATTAAGTCAACCGATATCACAGAACCTTACACCCATCTTTAGCTGAAACGCTCTGTGTTCTCTGTATGCCGAAGGCCTTCTGTGCGCTCGAAATGTGCGCCAAAAGGCTCAGTGAACTCTGTGAGCTCTGTGAGAGATAAAACTCCCCAGGTTGAGAGAAAAAACTCCCCACGCCTCATGCAAGCAGCCCAAAAGGGGTAACCTCACATACAACTCCCCTCTTTGCGATGCTGGAGTTAGGGAAGAGAGCAGCTGAGGAAGACCCATCAAGTATTCACATAAAGGGGAACTACCGCCCATTTACAGTATCATTTCAGCATCAGCAAGAGGAACAAAAAAAGCCTGCTACACCCATGCAGCAGACTTTCAAACTAATACCTTATGCTTTTAACTTAAACAAGTTTTCGATACTTGCGAGCTCAGCATGGAAGCCCTTGTCAACCTTCAGACGGTCTTCTATCTTCGAACAACTGTGGATTACGGTGCTGTGGTCGCGGTTTCCGACCAGCTTACCGATACGGCTTGCAGGCATCTTAGTGTATTTCTGCGCCATATACATGCTCACTTGGCGTGCCATCACTATGTCTTTCTTACGCGAACGAGAGTTGACAGCTGTCATCGTAACATTATAATGCGAGCAAACCTTATCTAAGATATCATCGATGGTCAGCGGTTCATCATCAATCTTCACGGCACGCTTGATGACACGCTCAGCCAGTCGCATATCAATATTACTGTTATAGACAACGCTGTAAGCAAGGAGTGAGTTGATAACACCCTGCAAATCGCGCACGCTACCATTAGCTGTTTCGGCAATGAAGCGCACCACGTCCTCTGGTATATTGAGTCCGTCGCGTTTTATCTTACTATGGAGAATATCCACACAGAGCTGTACGTTAGGTTTTTCTAACTCTGCTATCAGACCACAAGAGAAACGTGTTAGCAGGCGGTCGTTCATTCCCTTGAGGTCGACAGGTGGTCGGTCGCTTGCTAAGATAATTCGTTTACCGTTGCGGAAGAGGTGGTTGAAGATATGGAAGAAGGTGTCTTGCGTCTTCGTAGCAGTAACCCATTCCTGTATGTCATCGACTATCAAGACATCAATCGTTTGATAGAAATTGATAAAGTCGTTGGTAGTGTTCTGTCGAACAGAGTCGGTGTACTGCACCTGAAAGAGGCGAGCAGAGACATATAACACACGTTTCTGCGGATAAAGCTGCTTAGCTTTTAATCCGATAGCATTAATAAGGTGGGTCTTACCGCAGCCCGATGGACCATAGATGAACATAGGGTTAAACTGCGTTGTGTTAGGGTGCTCTGCGATAGAAAGGCCAATAGAACGAGGTAGCTTATTACTGTCACCTTCCACATAGTTGCTGAATGACTTATGAGGGTCGAGTTGTGAGTCGAGGTCCTGTGGTACAGTGTCGAGCACTGTTGGGCTCTGGTTAGCCCTTGCTGTAGGTCGTTGTGAAGCCACGTCCTCGATGGTGTCCTGCTCTAAGTCTTGTGATAAGTGATTTTCCTGGTCAACCAACACGCGGTAAGTAAGCTGTACTCCCTGTCCGAAAACACGTGTGAGGACCTTACGTAGCAAGTCTACGTAATGTCCTTCCAGATACTCATATACGAACTGACTTGGGACCTGCACTAACAAAGTCTTTGATGCTGGCTTGTACGATTGGAGTACAATCGGACGGAACCAAGTGTCAAATTGCTGCTCGGTCACATTCTCCTTTATGAGCTGGAGGCAACTATCCCAAAGTGTTTTAGGACTCGCGTTCATAACTGGTTGTCTATCGTTTCTATGTCTTTCTATGGGGTATTGGCATACCAACTACCCCTTGTTTATTATTTGATAGTGCAAAGATAGTAATTTATTTATAAAGAGAACTATCGCTAACTCTATACCTCTTAATTATAAAAAGGTGTAAAACGTTATATTTGTGGACTTTGCGTCATCTTGTATCTCAGGTAGCATATAAGCGTAGTTGTGTATTTCTAAGTATTTGAAGAACAAGTACTTTACTACTGCTAACCACGAAAACGACCCAAGTAGTGAAACAAACACAAGGGAGAGGGGAAGAAGCTGATACTCAAAAGGCTTCAACACGCATCCCTTGTGTGTGAAACATCGACCGTTCTATTTAGACCTTATTTAAATTACTTGTCCTTTCTTCCGAATAGAGAGAAGTGTACATAACGTTTCGGATGAGCCTTGACATTGGTCAAAAGACTATCTGCTGTGCGCACTGTATTATTCAGATTATTATAAAGATTAGCGTCATTAAGCATTAAGCCTAATGTTCCCTCGTTGCTATTCAGCTTGGCTGTAAAGGCGTTCATATTGTCGATAGTAGCGTTCACCTTAGCCATTGTCGTTGCAATGTCAAGTTCGTTCACCTTATTATTAAGGTTGCCCATCATCGTGTTAGCACCACGGATGGCCCCACGCGCCTCTGTTATGCCCTTGTTAGCATTGAGCATTACGCCGTTGGCATTGTCCATCACTCGGCCAGCCTTCCCTACCACAGTAGGCAAAGCACCATTGGCTTGTGCAAGCAGTTGGTTGAGTTCGCGAGAAGTGGTGGTGAGGTTGGTGGTTATATCTTCCACATTATGAAGCGAAGTACGCAGGGCTGGGTCGGCAAGGAGGCTGTTCACGCTTCCAAGGATGCTGTCTACCTTAGGTAACATCTTCTGAATAGCAGGCACCATACCCTTTATGTCGCCCAAAGTACCATCGTTGATGCACCCATCTATCCACCCATTAGCAGCCAACAACTTCTTGCTGTCGCCAAGTTTCAGGACTACCTTCACATTACCCATGATGTCGCTAATAATCTCAGCAGTAGTACCTTCTGGCACCTTCATGGTCTTGTCTACATCGATATCAACGGTGATAGACTCGCCTAACTTATCATAGTTGTAGTCGATATCACGCACTACACCGACCTTAAAGCCGCGAGCGTAGACAGGAGTAGACGTGGATAAGCCCGTAATATCATTGAACTTAATCCTATAATGCGCATCATTCGAGAAGAGAGACAGACCTTTCAGGAACTGGATCCCAAAGAACAATACAACGATCGCAAGTAGTGCTACTACAGCAATCTTTACTTGTGGCGTAAATACTTTCTTCATATCTTGTTTACTTTACTTATTCTTTTTATTCCTTAGAAACTCTGATATCGCTTGGTTGACATCCATTCGTGAGCCGTCTTTATAGGCAATTATAAACGATTGTGGGAAGTCTTTTAATAGATTGTTGCGCATGCGCGCTATCTCATTATAATTCGTACTTGACCCTACCGTGTACTTATAATAATTGCCCTCTTGCGTACAGTTGATGTCTGTGCGGCCTCGGAACAGCGGACTACCAGCGCGTAGCTGTTTGTTGGAGGCCATGACCTGTATCTTAAACACAGGTACGCTCGCCTGGGCTGTAGTACGATCGTCGCACGTCGGCAGGAGGTCTTTGATAGCAGCCGATATCCGCTTCTTAGCCTCTTCCACCTTACTCATACGACGGGGCTTCTCAGTCTGTGAGACAGTCTGACGTCGCTCCGTTGGCACAACAGTACGAGGTTTGTCGACAGGGGCCGTTGGGATGACACGATCGATGACTATCTTCTTATTCTCAACAGGGCGGTAAGGGACAACGATGCGGGTGTCGTACTTGTTCTTATACTGTACGAAAGCATTGTAGATACCCCTCGCCATGGCATCAATACCCTCTGGTGAATTAAGATACTCCTCCTCGTCTGCAGCAGTGATAAAGCCTAACTCTATCAGACAACTCGGCATATAACTCTCACGAAGGACAAGGAAACCAGCCTGATGGACACCCTTGTCGATACGACCAGCCGATGAGCAGACAGCGTTCTGTATCATTCTTGCCAGCTCAACACTCCTTTCCATGTTCGCATTCTGCATGAACTCGAACATGATATAGCTCTCTGACGAGTTAGGGTCGAAGCCCTGATAGGTCTGCTGATAGCCTTTCTCCATCGAGATAACGCTGTTCTCTCGCTTAGCCACGTCAAGGTTGTCCTTCGCACGGTGCATACCTAAGGTGTAAACTTGGAACCCTTTCACATACCGACCAGAGGCTACAGAATTCGTGTGGACCGATACAAACAGGTCGGCCTTTGCTTTGTTGGCTATATCAGCACGCTGATGTAAAGGAATGAACACATCGCTCTTACGCGTATAAATCACATTGACGTCGGGCATATTACGCTCTACATAACGCCCAAAAGCCAAGGCTATATTCAAGTTGATGTCCTTCTCTTTGGATATAGCACCTATCGCACCAGCATCATGACCACCATGACCGGGGTCGATAACCAGTGTGAAACGCCCGTCTGCAGCCCATGTAAGACCAGCAAACATGACCAAGAAGACAAAGAGAAGCGATATTTTCTTAAACATACTTAATTCTTTAGGGAACAAAGATACGGCTTTTCGGTGGGAAACCATGGCTCTAATCTTTGGTTTTATCATTTATTAAGTGTAATTCAACGCCTGCCCCTTCACTATCAGCACCCATGGGTGGGTTTTTCTTGACTATCTTTAAGTCGATACTACTTATCTCTGGGAAGGCGACTGACAGCTCTTTAACAAGGGAACCAGCGGCTGACTCTAACAGACGGGCGGGTCGACTCATCACTTCTCTAACGATGTCGAACACCGTTGCATAGTTCAGCGTGTCGGCGACATCATCGCTCTCCATGGCCTTAGCAAAGGGATAGCCTATACGGAGGTCGACAACATAAAGATTACCTACAACACGCTCCTGCGCTCCTACTCCTATACGAGCATGGAATTGAAGACCCTGCAGAAGAATGTAACTTGTCATTATTTTCATCATTACTTACGAGAAGTGAGGACAAAAGAAGGCCTTTGTCCTCTGGGTTCATACTGAGTGCTATCCGCAACGTGAGGCCCCACAGTTGGTGCAGATAAGGCAGCCTTCTTGATAGACAAGGGTCTCCTGTCCACAAACAGGACATTTTAAGCCTGAAGCACTGGTCCCATCAGTGACGTACTTCTTCAATGCGCGCTCCACACCATTCTTCCATGTGTTAATGCTTTCACTCTTTAGTTGCAGCGAGCCGACGAGCTTGATGACATGATCGATAGGCATCCTGTAGCGTAAGACACCAGAAATCAGCTTCGCATAGTTCCAATACTCTGGATTAAACTTCTCTGATAAGCCCTCGACAGTGGTCTTATAACCACGCTTGTTCTCAAACTGAAAGTCGTAACGATGTGTACCGTCTTCTGCGGTCTGCTTGATGATCTTACCCTTTGTAACGCTCTTTGGAAGGGCGATACCTTCCTCGTCATCTTGCAAGCCCGTGAAGATCTCGTAGGGATAACCCTCTAACAAACCTACGAAGGCCACCCATTTCTCTTTGTTGTTTTGGAACCTCACGACATCACACTCCAGTTCCTTTGGGCGCACCTCAATAACTTGTGGATGATTGCAGATGTGCTCGTGATGCTCTTCAGCTGAGTTTAAGTCCTTTGCCTTCTCCTCATCAGCAGGCTTGTTCTCCTTGGTCTTGTCTTTCTTTGACACTGATATCATCACACCCGAACGGCTTCCATCACGATAGATGGTGCAGCCCTTGCATCCACTACGCCATGCCTCGACATAAAGCTTATTAACCAGAGCCTCATCAACTTGGTTAGGTAGGTTCACTGTCACGGATATAGAGTGGTCAACCCACTTCTGTATCTCACCTTGCATACGCACCTTCATCAGCCAATCGACGTCGTTTGCCGTTGCTTTATAATAAGGAGAGCGTTTCACAAGTTCGTCTATTTCTTCTTGGCTATACCTCTTTTGTGTGTCAATCCCGTTCACCTCCATCCATGTAAGGAACTTACGGTGGTAGACAATGTACTCTTCGAAGGAATCGCCAACCTCGTCGACGAAGTCTACATGTACGTCTGTATCATTAGGATTAACCTTACGACGACGCTTATAGACAGGCATGAAGACTGGTTCGATACCTGATGTCGTCTGTGTCATGAGCGAGGTTGTACCCGTAGGGGCTATCGTCAAGCAGGCTATATTCCTACGACCATACCTCTTCATATCCTCGTAGAGCTGCGCATCGGCCTCCTTCAATCGTAGAATAAACGGATTGTTCGCCTCACGCTTAGCATCATATATCTCGAAGGCACCACGCTCCTGTGCCATTGTCACTGATGAGCGATAAGCATTCAGGGCTAATGCACGATGAATGGAAACGGAGAAATCGGTTGCTTCCTGCGTTCCATAACGTAGCCCCATAGCAGCTATCATATCGCCCTCGGCCGTGATACCCACTCCTGTGCGTCGACCCAGACAACTCTTCTTCTTTATCTTCTCCCAAAGATGATACTCTGCACTCTTCACCTCATCTTGCTGTGGATCGCTCTTAATCTTCGTTAGGATGAGGTCTATCTTCTCCATTTCAAGGTCGATGATGTCGTCCATGAGTCGCTGTGCGAGCTGTGCATGACGTTCAAACAACTCTTTGTCAAAACGTGCATGGTCTGTGAATGGGTCGATAACGTAGGAGTAGAGGTTCAATGACAAGAGTCTACAACTATCGTAAGGACAGAGGGGTATCTCTCCACATGGGTTTGTTGAAACGGTCTGGAAACCAAGGTCAGCATAACAGTCGGGGATGCTCTCACGGATTATCGTGTCCCAGAACAGCACGCCTGGCTCGGCACTCTTCCATGCGTTATGTACTATCTTCTCCCACAGTTCCTTGGCCGACACCTCCTTGGTAACGGCTGGCTCATCGCTATCAATAGGGAACTGCTGTACGTAAGGTTTACCTTCAACGACGGCTTGCATGAACTCGTCGGTTATCTTCACAGACACATTGGCACCTGTCACCTTACCTTCTTCCATCTTGGCATCGATGAATGCCTCTGAATCGGGGTGTTTGATACTTACCGAAAGCATCAAGGCTCCACGCCTACCGTCCTGTGCCACCTCACGTGTACTGTTCGAATAACGCTCCATGAAAGGGACAAGACCTGTAGAGGTCAGGGCTGAGTTGTTCACTGGCGAACCTTTCGGACGAATGTGGGAGAGGTCATGACCAACGCCACCACGGCGTTTCATCAGTTGTACCTGCTCTTCGTCGATACGCATGATAGCACCGTATGAATCGGCATTACCGTCTAAGCCGATGACAAAACAGTTGGAGAGCGATGCCACCTGATGGTTGTTACCAATACCAGTCATCGGACTACCAGCTGGGATAATATATCTGAAATGGTCTAAGAGGTCGAACACCTCTTGTGCCGTCAATGGATTCTTATATTTCTGCTCAATACGTGCTATCTCGTTAGCTATGCGCCAGTGCATCTGTTCTGGCGACTTCTCGTAGATGTTACCATAGCTATCTTTCATCGCATACTTGTTGACCCACACTCGAGCAGCAAGTTCGTCGCCACCGAAATAAGCTAAGGTAGCTTGGAAGGCCTCGTCGAAAGAGTAAGTTTGATTGGTTGTCATTATCGCTGTTTTAGATTTTTTTCGTCTGCGAAGTTACGAATTGTTTTCCAAAATAGAAAACATTTACTTAACTTTGTAGCATTAAAATCATCTAAAATGGAAATGTTTAATAACAGAAAGACTATAAGGAAATATACCTCTAAGGAGGTGTCTGAGGATTTAATAAGAACTTTGTTGGAGAAGGCGGAACGTACTCCTACAATGGGTAACCTGCAGCTCTACTCGGTTGTCATTACTCGGGAAGCGGAGAAGAAGGTGCAACTTGCACCGGCTCACTTTAATCAACCGATGGTGACTGGGGCTCCTGTTGTTCTCACGTTCTGCGCTGACTTCCGTCGTACTACGCTTTGGGCGGAGAACCGTAAGGCTATGCCTGGCTACGACAATTTCCTTTCGTTCCTCAATGCGGCTACTGATGCGCTGCTCTACTGTCAGACCTTCTGCAACCTTGCCGAGGAGGAGGGATTAGGCACATGTTTCTTGGGAACGACTATCTATAACCCGCAGTCGATTATTAAGACGCTCGGTCTGCCTCGCCTTGTCATGCCTGTTGCAACCATCACCCTCGGTTGGCCCGATGAGAACCCACCCCTCACCGACCGCCTGCCTATCGATAGTATCATCCATAACGAGACTTACAACGATTATACTCCAGCCCGCATTGATACGTTCTACACCCCTAAGGAACAACTCGAAGAGAATAAACACTTTGTGGAAATCAACCATAAAGAGACGCTCGCACAGGTGTTCACCGACCTAAGATATACTAAGGAGGCGAATGAAGCAATCTCCGAAGTGTTGCTAAAGACGCTGAAAGAACAAGGCTTTATGTAGGATTAACAACCCACTAACAGCCCACCTTCAACACCTAACACCCATCACCCATCACCCAACAGAGAACCTCACCCCCAACCCCTCTCCGAATGGAGAGGGGCGTGATTACCGTGATACCCCTATTTACTCGATATAGTTATCCAAATTACTCTCCCAACTCTTCGAGAGAGACGACTAATATTATGCTATTACTAAACCCCTATCTTGCACACTATCAACCAACTACAGCATTCTTCCCTACCCTTTCTTATTATTACACCAATACTCCGCACGAACTTAGTTAACCCTCTTCATATCACCTATAAATATTCAACAAACTGGCAGCTAATATCTAATACGTAAGCCACTAACGCTCCCTTCATATTCTATTATAGCCATCCTTCAATATTCTTAATCAACTACTCCTTATTATATATAGCCAAGTTAGGGCTTGAGTGGTGGGTGTTAGGTGGTGAATGGTGGGTGTTGGGTATTGAATGTTGGGTGTTAATGATTAGCTTTGGTGGGTGTTAGGTGGTGAATGTTGGGTGTTAATGACTATCTTTGGTGGGTGTTGGGTGATGAGTGTTAGGTGCTGATGATTAGCTAACGTTGGCTGTAAGGTTCTGTGAAATCGGTTGACTTAATGTCTCTGTGGAAACCTGTGTATTCTGTTCTTCTGTGTTTTTCTGTGAGAAATAGAACGCACCCACTCTATGAGATGACACACAAACAACTCGCTGGAGAGTTTTTTCTCTCACAGATCTCACAGATTTAACAGTGCGTTATTGCGCACAGTTTCGAACCCATAAGAGAGTGGCCCCTCCCCCAACCCCTCCCCCGCAGGGAGGGGTGTGATATGTGAGGTTACCCCTATTAGGCTGCTTACATACTTCGTAAAGGTTTTTTCTCTCACAGAGCGCACAGAGTTCACTGAGCCTTTTGGTGCACATTTCGAGCCCACAGAACGCCTTCGGCATACAGATATCACAGAGCGTTACTGCCAAAGAAGGGTGTTGGGTGATGGTTGTTGGGTGTTGATGATTAGCAAAAGAAGGATGTTGGGTGATGGATGTTGGCTGTAACGCTCTGTGTTTTCAGTTGACTTAATGTCTCTGTGAAAGTTTGTTTGTTCTGTTTTTCTGTGTAAATCTGTGAGAGAGAATATTATCCTTTGTGAGGGAGAAGATTGTCCTTTGTGAGAGATGGAAATGTCGTTTGTGAGAGACGGAAAACTAACTATGTAAATAGAAAATGTAAGGATATTTCGCTAACCATTCTCCTCTCTTTTCAAATAAAGGCCTGGCTTGATGCAAGAAGAGGGCTTTCAACGTTCGAGAACATGGCTTTCTTGTCCCATGAAGGGCGTCTTCTGCAAGCAAGGAGGGCATATACTCAAATGCTAAATGTAATTAGCTGATTTCTTGTGAGTTATATGCTTGGTTGTAAATGATGATTTTTGCTTGTCTTGTGGTAGTTAGTTTGATGATGTGTAATGATTTTTCACGACAGGGAAGACTTGTTGCATGGAGAGGAAGGGGGCTACGAGGCAGTGTCTCGGAGGTCTGAACAGCAGGACACGGAGGGGTGAAAAGCAGGGGTCGAGGGAGGGCAAACCTCTCTCTATGAGCCCTGTGTGTTCTGCTCATCTGTGTTCTCTGTGAGAAAAAGAACGTTTTTGAGATTCGCTGGGGAGTTTTTTCTCTCACAGAACTCACAGATTTAACAGAACATTTTTACGCAAAGTTTTGAACCCATAAGAGAGTGGCCCCTCCCCCAACCCCTCCCCCGCAGGGAGGGGCGTGATATGTGAGGTTACCCCTACAAGACCGCCATTAAGGGACATGACGAAGCCTACATCCTTTTTATAGGGGTATCTCGGTGATTACTCCCCTTCCCTTCGGGGGAGGGGCCGGGGGAGGGGCCGCTATTTTTCTGACCCCTGTGTGTTCTGTTCATCTGTGTTTTTCTGTGAGAAATAGTACGCACCCTCTCGATAAGATAAGAACCGCGAAAGTCGCTGGGGAGTTTTTACTCTCACTGAACTCACAGATTTAACAGAACATTTTTGCGCAAAGTTTAATTCGTGGGGAATTTTGTCTCTCACAGATCTCACAGATTTAACAGAACATATTTGCGCAAAGTTTCGAACTCACAGAACGCCTCCGGCATACAAAATTCACAGAACGTTACTGCCAAAGATGGCTGTAAGGTTCTGTGAAATCGGTTGACTTAATGTCTCTGTGGGCCTTTGTGTGTTCTGTTCATCTGTGTTTTTCTGTGAGAAATAGTACGCACCCTCTCGATAAGATAAGAACCGCGAAAGTCGCTGGGGAGTTTTTTCTCTCACAGAACTCACAGATTTAACAGAACCTTTTTACGCAAAGTTTTGAACCCACAGAACGCCTCCGGCATACAGATATCACAGAGGCCTCACCCCCAACCCCTCTCCGAATGGAGAGGGGAGTAGTATGTGAGGTTACCCCTTTTGGCCTGCTGATGATAGGAGATGGGCCACTGAACATCTGGAGGACATGCAGGGGTATCTCGGTGATTACTCCCCTCTCCATTCGGAGAGGGGCTGGGGGTGAGGCTTCTGGTGGGTGTTAGGTGTTGAATGTTAAGCGTTAATGATTGTCCACAGAGGGGCTCGGATCAACAGCATACCCCCATCAAGAAAAAAGCAGCGAAGCAGGGGTAACCTCAGTAATCACGCCCCTCTCCATTCGGAGAGGGGTCGGGGGTGAGGCCGATTGGAGGTCGGGAATGAGGCCGGTTAGGGTCGAGGGTGAGGCCGATTGGAGTTGGGAGTGAGGTCCTTTATAGCTTCATTCTGTTTTACTATGACATTTTCTCCTATCTTTTTTACCCCAAATCACTTGACAATCAATATTTTTTTATATATTTGCGACATCTTTGAATCTATCATTACAACAACCTAAAAACTTCGAATTATGGAACACATTCCACAAGTCTTTTGGCTTATTCCCATCGCATCGGTGTGCGCCTTGGGGATGGCATGGTATTTCTTCAAATCTATGATGAGGTCTGAAGAGGGCACACCCCGCATGATTGAGATTGCTGAATACGTGCGTCGTGGTGCTATGGCCTATCTGAAACAGCAGTACAAAGTCGTTTTGATTGTCTTTGTTGTCCTTGCGATTGTCTTCGCAATCATGGCTTACGGCTTCAATGCACAGAATGAATGGGTGCCATTCGCATTCCTTACTGGTGGTTTCTTCTCTGGTCTTGCAGGCTTCTTCGGGATGAAGACTGCCACCTACGCCAGTGCCAGAACGGCCAATGCAGCACGTAATGGACTCAACGACGGACTCAAGATTGCCTTCCGTTCGGGTGCCGTCATGGGTCTTGTTGTCGTTGGATTAGGCTTGTTAGACATAGCCATCTGGTTCATTGTCCTCACTTGGTTCTATGCTGACAAGATGACGACAAGCGAGATGCTTATCACTATCACGACTACGATGTTGACCTTCGGTATGGGTGCTTCGACGCAGGCGTTGTTTGCTCGTGTGGGTGGTGGTATCTATACGAAGGCTGCCGATGTAGGGGCCGACCTCGTTGGTAAGGTGGAAGCAAACATCCCTGAGGACGACCCACGCAACCCGGCTACGATTGCCGACAACGTGGGCGACAACGTAGGCGACGTCGCAGGAATGGGTGCCGACCTATACGAAAGCTATTGTGGGTCAATCCTCTCTACAGCAGCCTTGGGTGCAACAGCCTTCGCAGCATCGTCAGGTGATATGCAACTAAAGGCTGTCATCGCGCCAATGCTCATCGCTGCGGTCGGTGTCTTCCTTAGTCTCTTTGGCATCTTCCTCGTGAGAACGAAGGAGGGAGCTACGATGAAAGACCTTCTCCACGCTTTAGGTCTTGGTACGAATACGGCGGCTGTACTCATTGCAGCAGCAAGCTTCCTCATTCTCTACCTCTTAGGACTGGAGAACTGGCTTGGTGTTAGCTTCTCGGTCATCACGGGCTTGGCTGCAGGAGTTATCATCGGACAGGCAACGGAGTACTATACCTCACAGAGTTACATGCCTACGAAGGCTATCTCTGAGGCCAGTCACACGGGTGCGGCAACGGTGATTATAAAAGGTATCGGTACGGGTATGATTTCTACTTGCGTCCCTGTCCTCTCTATCTCAGTGGCTATCATGCTGAGTTATCTCTGTGCCAACGGCTTCGATATGTCGATGTCAGCCCTCTCTATTCAGCATGGCTTGTATGGAATAGGTATCGCTGCAGTCGGCATGCTATCTACTTTAGGTATCACCTTAGCGACAGATGCCTACGGACCAATTGCTGATAACGCAGGCGGAAATGCGGAGATGAGCGAGTTAGGAGCGGAGGTGCGCCATCGCACTGACGCCCTCGACGCCTTAGGTAACACTACGGCTGCTACGGGTAAGGGCTTTGCCATCGGTTCGGCAGCACTGACGGCTTTGGCGCTGTTGGCCTCTTATATCGAAGAGATAAAGATTGCCATGGCACGTGTCGGTACACAGATGACGAACGTTGCAGGCGAAACCATCGATGCCACAAAGGCTACTATCCCCGACTTCATGAACTTCTTCCAAGTAAACCTGATGAACCCGAAGGTGCTTGTCGGTGCTTTCATCGGTGCGATGGCGGCCTTCCTCTTCTGCGGACTGACGATGGGCGCAGTAGGTAGAGCTGCTGGTAAGATGGTGGCAGAGGTGCGTCGTCAGTTCCGTGAGATTAAGGGTATATTAGAAGGAACAGGTACACCAGACTACGGTCGATGTGTGGAAATCAGTACACAAAGTGCTCAACACGAGATGATTATCCCATCGCTCTTGGCCATCATCATCCCTGTCATCGTGGGTCTTCTGCTCGGAGTGGCAGGCGTATTGGGCTTGTTGGTAGGCGGTTTGGCCGCTGGCTTCACCCTTGCTGTATTCATGTCGAATGCTGGTGGTGCATGGGATAATGCAAAGAAGTATGTCGAAGAGGGTAATTTCGGTGGTAAAGGCTCTGATGCTCATAAGGCTACTGTGGTCGGAGACACCGTTGGCGACCCCTTCAAAGACACTTCTGGGCCATCGCTCAACATCCTTATTAAACTCATGAGCATGGTCAGCATCGTCATGGCGGGCCTCACTGTCGCTTGCCTCTAACGGTCTGCTCGGATTTATTTTCACGAGTGGAAAGATTTTTTTTCATGAAAAGAAATATTTTTCTTCACGACAAGAAATATTTCTTTTCATGAACATAATTCGTTGTGATGTTATTTTTCTACGATCAACATCTTTGTTTTCAGCATACTGCCGACAAAGTTCTCAGACCGTTAAGGGGCTTGGTAAGCTCCTAAAAGAGAATATGATAAGAACTTAAAAACTTTTCCTTGAAATATTTGCGAGCATCGTCTCCTTTCCTTATATTTGTACGCAACATTGATAAAGAACCTAAAAACGAGTCATCATGAGAAGAGTTATATTCCTTCTGTCTATTTATATCCTTGGCCTCGTATTACTGTTATTAGGAACAGAGGGCAGACTTTCCATCCCACTCATTGCTTTAATCATAATGAGTTCGTTCGGTACGCTCTACCTAATTAGGCATCCTAAGAAGGATAAAGAGGCTTAACGAATAAGAAAGAAGGAGTTATGAACCGTCACTAAACGGCTCATAACCATGCGATTATGGTATCACTATCACGCTTATCGATAGTATTCTGACAAGCGTTAAAGTCCATGAAAGGTTTGATGAGCCCCTATTCAGTCAGGCCCATCAGCTGCTTTGCTGCCAGAAGAATATCTTTATGGTCGAACGCTAAGTCGGGTAGTTCGGTCAAGGGGAACCACTTTGCTTGTGCAGCATCATCCAAGCCGCTGACCTCCGCAGGCTTATCAAGTATCGTGTAATAGGCCACCGTGATAACTCGCTCACGTGGGTCGCGGTCGACAGCATCATAGACTCCCACACGGTGAAGGTCCTCAACAATCAGACCCGTCTCTTCTTTCAACTCACGACGAGCAGCGTCAGCGGTCGTCTCGTCTATATTCATAAAGCCACCAGGGAAAGCCCATTTCCCTTTACAAGGCTCGTTTCTACGCTGAATAAGCAACAACTCCAAGCCGTTTTCAGTGTGTGCAAACACCAAGCAGTCGGCCGTCACTGCTGGGTGTGGATATTTGTATGTGTACATTTCAGTCCTCTTTTGTTTATAAAACGCCTTTTTCTCTATATAAGTCTGTTAGGTTATCCATCATATAAATCCGTCTATGTGTTATCACTTGTTACGATAGCTTCAATATAACTGACAACTACACGATTTGTAAAGCGACACCTGTAAAGGCTAAATAAGCCACAACGATATATGAACTAAGATATTCAAGCCTAATAGTAAGGCAAATATACAAATAATATATGAAATGATAACACATCCAAGAGATTATTTACAAAAGGGAAATATTTAGACAAATAAAAGTATTCAAAATAATCTTTAAGGATAAACATTCTCTATTTATTTTCGTTAACTTTGCGTCTATGGAATTTAGGACCATAGTCAACATCCCCCGTCCGACATTCGAATTGGAGCCTTGCGAACGCATCCTTTTCGTCGGATCATGCTTTGCCGATAATATTGGTAAGCGTTTTGAAGAAGAGAAATTCCGTGCTGTGGTGAACCCGTTTGGCGTGATGTATAACCCTGTGTCTGTGCTACATACGGCAAGGAAGATGGCAGGTACGCCGTTTGACACAGCCGTCTTCACCTTAGGGACCAATCATGTCTATGTGGAGCGAGCCACAGGCGAGATTGTAGACAACTGCCAGAAACGCCCTCAACGAGAGTTTGAAGAGCGCGAGCTAACGATTGACGAGTGTGCTGATGCGCTGCGTGAGGCCATCAGCCTATTGCGAACAAGTAACCCGAGACTTAGGGTTATCGTCACCGTCAGCCCTATCCGCTATGCCAAATATGGTTATCACGAGAGCCAACTATCAAAGGCAGTGTTGCTGCTTGCTGCCGATAAGCTGACGAAGGAAGCCAGTGGAGAGGTCTATTACTTCCCTGCCTACGAGATAGTGAACGATGAGTTGCGCGACTATCGGTTCTATAAAGCAGACATGCTCCACCCCAACGAGCAGGCAGTGGCTTATATATGGGAACAGCTGGTGGCAACTTGTTTCTCCGCCACAGCCAAGCAGTTTCTCAAAGAATGGCGTCCCATCAAAGAAGCCTTAGCCCATCGTCCATTCCATCCAGAGGCCGCAACCTATCAAGACTTCCTAAAGAAGACAAAAGAAGCAGCACGATTACTGAAACAAAAATACCCCAACTTGGAACTGAAAGAATAATTATGGAAGAATTAAATGACAAGCAGGCTGAACTGCTACTAAAGGAACATGGCATCAGATTGACCGCTAATCGCATACTCATCGCACGTACCTTATCCACAATGAGCTATCCTGCATCAATGAAGGAACTGGAGGCTAAGATTCAGACAATCGATAAGTCAAATATCTTCCGAACCTTACTACTGTTTAAGCAGCACCATCTTGTTCATCAGATGGAGGACGGCAATGATGTAGTACGCTTCGAGCTCTGCCAGAGTCAGGACGAGAAGACCGACGACGACATGCACGTACACTTCTATTGCGAACGCTGCCAACACACCTACTGCCTTAGTGACACCCCCATTCCACAGGTCGAACTGCCTGCAGGATTCGAACAGTCATCCGTCAACTACATGGTGAAAGGACTCTGTCCTAAGTGTTCGCACAGATATTATCTTAAGTGAAATGACAAAAAACAGACGATAGAATAGGCCTGTATTAAGACTTTTCATTACCTTTGCAAGAGATATAAAAAAATATAAATAGTAATGAATTATACTATTGAGAAAGTAACGACGCTCATCGGCGCACGCCGTTATGGTGACCAGGACGCAAACATCAGCTTTGTACTTACCGACAGCCGTTCTCTTTGTTTCCCTGAGGAAACACTCTTCTTTGCCCTCAAGTCTGAGCGCAACGATGGACATAACTATATCCCAGAACTCTATGCAAGGGGCGTGAGGAACTTTGTTGTGGAAGTAGTACCAGATGATTGGGCTACACGCTATCCTGCTTCTAACTTCTTAAAGGTCGTTGGCTCGTTGGAAGCCTTGCAACGACTGGCTGAACGTCATCGTGATGAATACTTGATACCGATAGTCGGCATCACAGGTTCTAACGGTAAGACGATGGTGAAAGAGTGGCTTTATCAGTTGCTCTCTCCGCAGATGATTGTCACACGCTCACCTCGTAGTTATAATTCTCAGATAGGTGTTCCACTCTCTGTATTGCTCTTGAACGAGAATACACAGGTCGGTGTCTTCGAGGCGGGAATAAGTCAACCGGGCGAAATGATGGCTTTGCGCGATATTATTCAGCCTACGATTGGCGTGTTCACCTCCCTTGGTACGGCCCACCAAGAGAATTTCTCTTCTATTGAAGATAAGTGTAACGAGAAGATAAAACTCTTCCATGACACGGAGGCGATTGTCTATCCTGCTGATGAAGAGATAATTACACGTTGCTTAGCACCCTACGATTATAAGGGAAAGAAGCTGGACTGGTCTGTAAAACAGCAGCAGGCTGCTTTCTTTGTGACGTCTATTGAGAAGAAGGACATAGCGACTACGGTCTCATACATGTGGCAGGGAGAGACGAAAGGACAGTATAAACTACCGTTCATCGACGATGCCAGCATAGAAAACTCAATCACCTGCGCTGTCGTCTCACTCCATCTTGGTATTACGCCTGCCGCCCTCAGCGAGCGAATGGCACAATTAGAGCCTGTCGCCATGCGCCTCGAGGTGAAGGAGGGACAGCATGGCTGTACGCTTATCAACGACTCTTATAACTCTGACTTCAACTCCTTAGACATAGCACTCGACTTTATGAACCGTCGTCCCGACCATAAGGGTCGCAAGCGCACATTGGTGCTTAGCGACATACTACAGAGTGGTGACACGGATAAAGACCTATATAATAAGGTGGCATTCCTATGTGAGAAGCGTGGTGTTGAGAAGTTTATCGGTATTGGCGAGGGCCTGTTATCACAGCGTTCTGCCTTTAAGCACTTGAGAGAAAAGCATTTCTTCGCTACGGTCAATGCCTTTATTCATAGCGACATCTTCGCTAACCTCCATGACGAAGTAATCCTATTAAAGGGTGCACGACAGTTTGGCTTCGACCGACTAACAGAACTCTTGGTGAAGAAGGTACATGAGACGGTGTTGGAGGTGAACCTTAATGCCGTGGTTGACAACCTCAACTGGTATCGCTCTTTCCTCAAACCTACAACCAAGTTGGTATGTATGATAAAGGCGGATGCCTATGGGGCTGGAGCCGTAGAGATAGCCAAGACTTTGCAAGACCATCGTGTCGACTATCTTGCTGTGGCTGTGGCTGATGAGGGTGTGACACTCCGTAAGAATGGTATCACAAGTAATATCATGATTATGAACCCAGAGATGACGTCCTTCAAGACGCTCTTCGACTACGACCTTGAGCCTGAGGTGTATAGCTTCCGACTCCTCGATGCGTTGGTGAAGGCGGCCCAGAAGGAGGGTATCACGGGCTTCCCTGTTCATATCAAGCTCGATACGGGTATGCACCGATTAGGGTTTGACCCACAGAAGGATATGGACGAACTCATTAAACGGCTGAAACACCAGAACGCTATCATCCCTCGTTCGGTCTTCTCTCACTTTGTTGGCTCTGATGCCGATAGCTTCGACGAGTTCTCTGCACGTCAGTTTGCGCTCTTCGATGAGGGGAGCAAGAAGCTGCAAGCTGCCTTCAGCCACAAGATCATACGCCACATGGACAACTCTTCTGGCATTGAGCATTTCCCTGAACGTCAGATGGATATGTGTCGATTGGGCTTGGGCTTATATGGTATCAACCCTCGAACGAATAAGACAATCAACAATATATCTACCTTGAAGACGACCATCCTTCAGCTACGTAACGTACCGGCTGGCGACACGGTGGGCTATTCTCGCAAGGGAACTATCGACCATGATAGTGTGATTGCGGCCATCCCTATCGGCTACGCTGACGGTTTGAACCGCCATTTAGGTAATCGTCACTGCTATTGTTTAGTGAATGGCAAGAAGGCAGAATACGTTGGTAACATCTGCATGGATGTAGCGATGATTGATGTCACAGGCATTGACTGTAAAGAAGGCGACACTGTTGAGATCTTCGGCGACCACCTTCCTGTGACCGTCCTCAGCGATGCCCTCGACACCATCCCTTACGAGGTTCTGACCACCATCAGCACCCGCGTGAAGCGTGTCTATTTCCAAGACTAAAAAAGGAAACACTATATTATCTGGCCCCTCCCCCTCCCCTCCCTCGTAGGAAGGGGCGTAATAGGCAAGATACCCCTATTTATTAGACAAGTAATGAGATAGGATAAAACCTAAAGATGTCTCACTTATGGGGGTAACTCGCTGTTTACGCCCCTCCCTATGGGGGAGGGGAAGGGGGAGGGGCCACCTATTATTATATTATATATGTCTATCTTTTATTTCCTTATCGGTATCTTCATCGGCGCAATCATCATGCTGCTGTGGATGAAGAACAAATCAACACAAGACTTGAGCACGGTCAGTGAGCAACTGGCTGTGGTACGTAACCAACTCGAAACGGAGCGGAAGGGCGTCGACGAACGTATCGCTGCGGTAAAAGAAGCGGCTCGACAACAATTAGAGGCAGAACGGAGACATGGCGAACAGCTGCGTGACGAACTGAAAAAACAGACTGAAGCGAAGAATAGACTCCTACAAGAAGAGGTGCGCAACATGGCCGCAAAGATGTTGGATGAGAGTCGGGAGAAGATGAATACGGCCGACAAAGAACGCTTGGATGCCCTCCTCTCGCCATTGAAAGAGCGTTTAGAGGCTTTTAATCAGACTGTTACGAACAACAGCAAAGAGAATACTGCGAACAAGACGGAGATTAAGACAACCTTTGAGGAGGCGATGAAACGACTTCACACAGAGCAGGAAATGACCATCAAGGCAATGCGTGAGGACCAAGAGCGGGCTGTGAAGGAACTACGCGAACAGACGGAACGTATCGGCAATGATGCTGCCTCGCTCACACAGGCCCTCAAAGGCGACTCTAAGATGCAGGGCGATTGGGGTGAGATGATTCTTGAGAAGACCTTAGAAGACTGTGGCCTCACGAAAGACTCGGAGTATTTCTTGCAGAAGAACTATAGGGACAGAGACGGTAATAACTACCGACCAGATGCTGTGATAGCCTTCCCTCACAACGAGTGTGCCGTCATCGACGCTAAAGTTTCACTAACAGCTTACCAGGCGGCCATCAAAGAGGAGGATGCTGCGAAGCGTGAACGCTACCTGAGAGAACATGTCTCTTCTATCAAGAAACATGTCGATGAGTTGGCAAAAAAGGACTATGAGCGTCTTGTACCGCATTGTATCGGTTACGTACTGATGTTCGTTCCTTACGAGAGTGGCTATTCTGCGGCTTTGAAGACCGATCCTACAATCCTTCAATATGCTTACCAGAAACATATCATCATACTGAGTCCGAGCAACCTGCTCATGGCCTTGCAGCTTACACACGCCATGTGGCAGAACTTCCGTATAACAGAAAACGTGGAGAACATACTCCATGAGTCGAATGAACTGTATAATAAGTTTGTCAACTTTGCTGAGTCTTTCGTTAAGATAGGTACAAACATCGAACGACTACAGCAAGAATTCAATCGAGCAAAGGGCCAGCTTAACGAGGGCAAGGGTAATATCGTGCGCCGCTTGGAGGGCTTGCGCACATTGGGTATCAACCCGAAGAAGCAAATACCGGAGGGGCTGTAACTTTCTTTCTCACTATTTATTAATCTTCGTTTTCTCACAGAACAACACAGATAAACAGAACTCACAAAGGTGCACAGAGGACTATTTTCTCTGTATTTCTGTGTTACTCTGTGAGAGAAAAAACATTGGAGACTCGTCTGGGGAGTTCTTTCTCTCACTGTGAGTATTTCTTTCTCTCACTGTGAGTATTTCTTTCTCTCACTGTGGGTATTTCTTTCTCTCACAGAGCGCACAGAGTTCACTGAGCCTTTTGGCGCACATTTCGAGCCCACAGAACGCCTCCGGCATACAGAGAACACAGAGGCCTCACCCCCAACCCCTCTCCGAATGGAGAGGGGAGTAGTATGTGAGGTTACCCCTTTGGGCCTGCTTGCATACTTCGTAGAGGTTTTTCTCTCACAGAACTCACAGATTTAACAGAACCTCTTTGCGCACTGTTTCGAACTCACAGAACGCCTTCGGCATACAGATATCACAGAGCGTTATAGCTGATATCGGGTGTTGGTTGTTGCTTGTTAGGTGTTGATGATTAGCCATAGGGGTATCTCGGTGATCACTCCCCTCCCTTTGGGGGAGGGGAAGGGGGAGGGGCCAGTTCTTCTCTGCCTGCTCTCCCTGTTAGCAGAAAGGCTTCTGTTCATCTGTGAAAATCTGTGAGAAATAAAATTCCCAACGAGCCTCTTAGGCTTATGAAAATACTTAACACGAATACACGCAAAAGCCCTTACGAGAAGAGAGCGACATAAGCAAGGGGCAAGGACGCAACTAACATGATATCAAACAGATACAGACACGAAAGGAGAAGGGCATGTTCAAGGGTGAAGAAGGGCGTGTTCATGGGGCAAGAAGGGCATGTTCTTAAACGCTGAAGGGCCTTGTCTTGCACGCTGTTAAGCCTTAGCAATAATCGAGGAGAGGAAATAATTTTACAGTACCAAACCCTACCTGTAAAACTATCTACCATTAAAACCAACGATGACCCTACTTCAATAGATACTGTCTTCTCGACTCAATGATATCATCCATGTTCTCGCTCGCCCATGAAAGGAGGTTGTCAATAAGCGGCAGAAGACTTTTCCCCTTCTCTGTAAGTGAGTACTCGACACGAGGCGGCACCTCTGGGAACACTTCACGATGGATGAGTCCATCGCCCTCCAGCATCTTTAGTGTTGTCGTCAACATCTTTTGAGAGATGTCTGGTATATTGCGTTGCAGCTCCTTAAAGCGTTGGCAACGGTTGTTTTCCAACGTGAAAAGCACCAACATCGACCACTTGTCTCCTACTCTCGACAGTACATTCCGAACAGGACAGTTTGGGTAAAGGGCATCTCTGACCTCATTTCTATTCATACTCATAAACTCTTTTGGACATATTAGTATACAAAAGTAACTATTAAAAGCTAAGGTTCGCATCTTAATGATGTTAAACTATGTAAAACACCCACCCTTCAACCACCTTATTTTCAGCATTACTTACCTCGATGTAACCGACTAACATTTACGTGCCTACTTGTAGAATAGCTTAAAGATCAATACCTTTGCAACATCAAAACAAACAAAACAATAAAACAAAAAAGGATTATGAAAACAGTTGAAACAATTCAGAGCGGCAAGAACTTCACAGCAGTTAACGTTGGTAAACTCAGTGAGATCAAGGATTATGTACTCCCTTTCGGAGACATCGAAATTCCAGGTAAGGTATTCGTTGGGCAGGCATTACAGGCAACAGGGAGTGAACTTTCATTCCAAACCCTTGTTCCTGGGCAGGATAGCGGCTTCCTTCACAGCCACAAGACACACGAGGAACTTTACTTTATCCTCCGTGGTCAGGGTGAGTATCAGGTAGATGGTGAGGTCTTCCCAGTGACAGAAGGCAGTATTGTTCGTGTTGCTCCAGAGGGCAAACGTGCGTTGAAGAATACGGGAAATGACGAGATGTTAATGCTTTGTATTCAGTATAGAGCAAACAGCTTTGGCAAGGACGACTCACCAGCAGGTGATGGTGTGATACTGAATGAAGAACTGAAATGGTAATAGACCCGCTGTTTCCAACGTGTCCGATACGTAATATTATCTCACGGATATGCGTTGCGGACACGCTTTGCCTTATCCAAACGCTGGGTAAGAGAGGCTGGGCAAGCTACGAGGAGTTAAGTAGTTACTTCCCAGAAGACGCTCTGTCTGCTTCGTTAACGGTCTTGAAGGAAGATAAGATTGTCGTTGAAAGTGGGAACCGATACTCCCTCTCAAACATTGGGAGAGAACTCTGTCCACTCATCTCAATGCTTATCACTTGGTGTGAGAAGAACGTTTCCCAGTCTGTAGGACAATCGTTCAGATGACGTAAAACATCATCTTTATCAACATGACAGACTTTGGTAAAACGAAAAGGAGTGAAAGATAACATCATATCTTTCACTCCTTTTTCATTCTATATAGCCCTATCAAAAGTAGAGATAACAATTACAGGAATAACCTACAACGAATAGGAAGCACCTTACTTCTCCAATACCTTGAACTCAGCACCCGTTGCGAAGTCCTGACCAGACTGCTCGCTGAGGGCTGTCAGACGTACGAAGCGGGCCTTGACAGGGGTGGTGAGGAGGACGGTCTTTTCCTTTCTATTGTTCTCAAACTCACCTTCTGCAACAGCTTTGCCCCATGTCTTGCCGTCATTACTTACTTGGATGCTATACTTCTTGATGTTACCATTATTGCTGTCCTGGCGTGGCAGATAGGTGAAACCCTTGATTGTCTTCACGCCACCACAGTCGAAATCAACCCAGTGAGGGTGGTTCGCTACCGTAACAGAATACATGGTGTGCCAATAAGTACTTGGGTCGCCATCGGTGAGGTGGCTTGCGTCGCCCTCACCACTCTCCTGACTTGATGCGAAGACAACCGATAGTGGGATGCTCTCGATGCGTGAGAAGGATTGAGAAGCCACGAGCCAGTCGTTCTCCTTGGTCCATGCTGAGATTGTTCCACCCTCGCGCAGGCCGACAGGACCAGTGTATTTCACAGCCTTCTTACTGCCATTGAGACGATAGAAGATGTCGCCCTTCGCTCCATTCGCATTGATCGTCACATTGCCCTCAGCGTCACGCACGATGGTAAGTGGCGTAGCGCCGTTCAGACTAACGTTCGCATTGCTAACGAGGTCATTGGTCTCAACAGAGTTCATTGGACGTATCATATAACCGAAGGTATGTGGCGTTGCCATCACACGGTCGCGCTGTAACGGTCCACCCTGCCCACAGCTGTTACCACCAAGACCCGTGATAGCCATGTCGAGGTGTAGGTAAGTGTAATCACTCTGAGGCAGTTCATGAGGGTGGTTAGCCATAGCGATGGTGTTATCCGACCATGGAAGTGCAGAGAAACTCATCTTGTCTTTGGCCACGAAGAGGGCCCCATAGAGTGCATCCTGTCCACCATTGCCAGCGAGCGAGAGCCAACGAGTGTCCTGATGGTTACCCGTGTCTTGTGGTTTAGGGAATGCCACAAACTCATCCTCCACGTCCTGCTGCTCGTAGATACCAATCATCTGACCCGTCTTACGGTCTGGATAGTTATCGACCGTACCACGTCCATAGTAATTCAACAGTCTGAGTGCCTTTGGAAGACGTACCGTATAACCGAGCTTAGCGAGTGTCAGATTAGGCTTATTGCTGGTGATTGCGCTCTCACTCTCAATACTTCCATCAGGGAAGATAGTGTAGACAACCTGCGTCGTAAAGCGGAAGTCGTCCTTACCGAAAGGCTTTTCTTTGTTTTCGATGAGCTTCTTCCAGTTGGCATTACCGCCCTCAAGTCGATAACTATATGGTGCTTGCGACTCTACGTTGCACACAACAGAGACAGAGCCGTTGGCATTAGCGTGGGTAGTATAGCTCGTACACTTGTGTTGAAGATTATTCAATCCGTTCGCATACCATCCTTCGTAAGCCCAGTTATCATTGTTAACCCATGCACGGAAGGCGTTCAACTCTGGTCCACAACCGTCTGGGATAATGGTCTTACCATCGTACTGAAGGTTATAGATCGTACCCTTCGTGAGGTCGAAAGTGGTTGTGAAGGTCTTACCAGAGAGCACTATCTTATTGTCTTTCACGGCCGACATGTTCACTTTACCAGCCGTTGCGATAGCTGGACGAGCTGCTGCAACCTGCACAGGTAGCTGCTCCTCGGCCTGAACATAGCCCGTCTTCGCCCAAGGCATATCCTCTTTAAGACGATAGACAATGTGTAGGAGATACTCCTTATTAGGGTCGAGACCCTCATTGAGCCCCGTGATGGTGATTGCTTTATGTGTCCTTGCGGGTACGCTACCCAAGTCAAGTTCGCCCTTCTTAACAGCTACTCCGTCGGCTGTCAACACGTAAGACATAGCATAACCACTGAGGTCATCTGTGTAGTAGTTCTTATTAAACACATCCAACGTGGCCGTCTTAGCATCCTTCCAAGTGGTACCAATATACTGATAGACCTTCTTCACCTCATAATACTGCGGTTTAGGCTGCTCGTCACCGAAGATGATACCGTTCATAACAAACTGTCCGTCGTTAGGCGTATCACCAAAGTCACCACCGTAGGCATGGTATCGCTTGCCCTCTTTCGTGTAGTTATACATACTCTGATCAATCCAATCCCAGATGGCACCACCCATGAAGAAGTTCGTAGACTCCATCGCTTCCCAGTAGTCAACGAGGTTTCCTACGGCGTTACCCATCGAGTGAGCATACTCTGAGATATGGAAAGGATACTTAATGCCCATCCTTCCCTTGACCGCATCACGGGTCCATGCAATACTTGGATACTGGTTAGAACCCATGTCGACAATGTCGTTGTTGCGCTCATATTGTACTGGTCTTGAAGCGTCGTAAGCCTTCAGAGAGTCGTAGGCAACAACGAAGTTATGCCCAGGACCAGCCTCATTGCCTAAGCTCCAGATAACGATTGAAGGATTGTTAACCAACTGATGCGCCATAGTCATTACACGGTCAACATGCGCCGCTTGGAACTCTGGCACATGAGACAACGATGCCTTCCCATAGAAGTATTCGTGGCTTTCGATGTTGGCCTCGCTCTCTAAGTAGATACCATACTTATTACAGAGATAGTAGAAATAAGGGTCATTAGGATAATGCGAGGTACGGATGTGGTTGATATTAGCCCGTTTCATCAGCATAATCTCATGTTCCATCTGCTCACGAGAGATTACCTTACCCGTTAATGGGTTCGTATCATGGCGGTTAACACCCTTGAGTTTGACGGGCTTACCATTGATGTAATAGTATCTTCCAGCCAGTCCGAACTCGTCCTGACTTGCTGGTGTATCCTTAATCTCCACTGTTCGGAATCCAGTTTGGAAACTTATCGTCTCAAGAACTTTCTTTCCTTGCATCAGTTCACCCACGACAACATACACGTTAGGCGCTTCTGCGGTCCAGGCAGCCACGTTGTCGACCGTTAAAGTCTGTCGGATAGCAGCCTGACCCTTGCTGTTACAAGTCGTTTTAGCCTTAGCATCCTCAAAGGTAGCCACCAACTCGTTGTCATCCGCAAAGAGTCTGTTCTTATAAAGACTCCATCGTATATGCAAGTCCTTGGCTGTCTTCGCTGTAAGGTTCTGCAGTGTTGTGTTGAGGTTCACGGTTCCCTTGCCGTCAGTATAGGCAGGGATAGCCTTCACGTCGGCAACATGTACCTTCGGAGTAGCCGTCACGCTGACATTACGGAAGATACCTGGGAGGCGGAACATGTCCTGTGCTTCGAGGAAGCTACCGTCTGATGAGCGATAAACCTCAACTGCTATCTCGTTCTTACCCTTGTTGATATAAGGGCTGATATCGAACCGTGCCGTGTTACGTGAGTTCTTTGAGAAACCAACATAACGGCCGTTAATCCACAAATAGAAGAACGAGTCGACTCCATCAAAGTTCAGATAGACCTCCTTACCATCCCATGTAGCAGGGATGTCAAAGCTCCTTCTGAACGAGCCAACCTCGTTTCGGTATTCGTATGTGGTGTAGTTCTTAGGCGGTTCACGCATAACTCCCTTCTTCCAGTCGCCCGGCTCGATGTTATACTTGAATATAACCCACTGATTAACATAGATAGGTACACCGTACTTCAGCGTACCGTCCTTCTGAATACCCGCCATATTCCAACTTACAGGCACCTGCAGACGTTCCCACCGACTATCATCGTAACCCCTTGTGAAGAAGTCTTTTGGACGCTCATCAGGGTTCTTTGAGAAGTGAAAACGCCACTCTCCGTCAAGCGAGAGATAGTCTTTTGCATACTCTGGTAATACCTTCCTCGCCTCATCGACCGATGAGAAAGAGGAGAATAACGCACGTGCTGGCAACTTGTTATAGCCTAACTCGCCCGGAGCCTGCCACTCATTACCAGTTGGTGCTGCCGCCTGTCCGAAGAGATAACCACCTGTTGGGTGGTCGTCAGCATGCACAGGTGCAGCCATTAATGACGATAATAATAAACCGAATAAAAATTGTTTATGCATAATAGTTAGGTGTTATACTTTATCAGATTGCTCTTGCGCCCTATCGTAACGACACTCCTTAGCCCGCTATATCGACACTGCTTACACGCTATATCGACACTGCTTGCTCGCCACATCGACACTGCTTACTCGCCACATCGACACTGCTTACACGTCTCATCGACACTGCTTGCTCGCCACATCAACACTGCTTACACGTCACATCGACACTGTTCAGCACACTATAAGGTCGTGACTCAGAACGCAAACCTTACCCTTCTTCCATCGAAGGCAAAGTTAATAAAAAAAAACAAATATCCCACATGAATGAAAGGATATTATGTAAATAATACACTGTAAAGCACTCTGTCTGCAAATAAATGGCTTTGTGTCGTTGATAAGGAGGCCTCTTCTTTACAGATAAACGCAGAGAATTACAACGAGAGAGAACCCAAAGTAAGAGAGGGAATCTCTCCTCCATACCCATCCCCAAAGGGAGAAGAAACATCCTCTCCAGCCCCTTTCCATTCGGAGAGGAGTTGGGAGTGGCGTAAAAAAGGTCCTTGTGACCAACCGATAACACAGAGCGTTACAGCTAACGTTAGCAGTAAAGTCTGTGATATCTGTCGCCTGTTAGTAGGCGTTTGTGGGCTCTAAACGTTAGCAGAAAGGCTTCTGTTCGCTCTGTGAACTCTGTGAGACAAAAATTCCAACGAGTTTATAAAGTCATCAAAAAACATTACATCACACTCTACTAACCACCCACAATACAATAGCGAATCATCTTCCTCTGCCAAACTCATAACCCACAAGGAATCAGCCTATTACATACAGCGTTTAAGAACATGCCCTTCTTGCATCGAGAAGACGCCCTTCTTGAACGTTGAAAGGCATGTTCTTAAACGTAGAAGGGCCTCTTCTTGCTTCAAGCACAGCCCCTTCTTGAATGGAGGAGGGAATGATTAGCGAAAAAACTTTACACTAACAGCCATCGGCCCCTCCCCCTTCCCCAGCTGGCCCCTCCCCCGTCCCCTCCCCCGAAGGGAAGGGGAGTAATCACCGAGATACCCCTATAGAGTGGATGTAAGCTTCGTTATGTCCCTTATTAGTATCTACAATAGCTGAAACGCTCTGTGTACTCTGTATGCCGGAGGCCTTCTGTGGGCTCGAAATGTGCGCCAAAAAGCTCCGTGAACTCTGTGTGCTCTGTGAGAGATAATACTCCCCAGTGAGTTGCTTGTGTGTTATCTCATAGGGTGGGTGTATTCTCTTTCTCACAGAATTACACAGATGAACAGAATACACAAGGTTTCACAGAGACATTAAGTCAACCGATTTCACAGAACCTTACAGCCACCTTTAGCTGAAACGTTCTGTGAATTCTGTATGCCGAAGGCCTTCTGTGGGTTCGAAATGTGCGCCAAAAACGCTCTGTTAAATCTGTGAGTTCTGTGAGAGAAACAAATACCCTCCATGAAAGAAACAAATACCCTCTGTGAGAGAAAAAAATACCCAAGAACCGTGTTAGCAAGCCAGTAGGGGTAACCTCACATTTCACTCCCCTCCCTGCGGGGGAGGGGAAGGGGGAGGGGCCAGCCGGAGACAGACGAGGGGCCAGCTGGAGCCAAGCCTATACTCACCTCTTCAACCTCACCCACGTACCCTTCGGGAGGTTATAAGCAGCACAGATACCCATACCATTGAGGACATTGCTGTAGGTAGTACGGATTGAGGAGAGACCTGCCTGGGCAAGGGAATTGTTAGAGACATCGTTTAACGCTTGTAGGAAACGGTAGTATTCGGGTGTGAGGTGATAGAACTCTAATATGAAACCCTGCTCTATTCCGTAGCGTTCCTTCATCTCTTTCAGAGCCTCATCAGAGAGGTTCATCAACGCAGTGTTGGGTTGAACGTTCAGGTGGAGCGTGTATTCTCTGCCGTTGATCGTAGCGTCATCGAAGATATAGAAGTCCTGATAGAAGTCACTACTAAAGTCGAAATCATCGTCAATGTCCGACAATGGGTTGAGTAAAGGTTCACTTGCCGTATAGATAGGTATGTCATCCTCCTGCAAGAGGTAGTTGACCGCCACCGAATCCCACTGTTCGTTCTGTCGCACCTGTAAGTAGTTATCATAGTCGAAGAAGGTAGCCACCTCGTTAAAGTCGCCCACAATGTCCCTACGGAAACAGTCGATACGACAGCTCATCAGACGTTTTATCTTGACACGCACAGCATAGTAGTCGTGCGACTGAGCAGGGTCGGTGAAGGTGGCCTGCACCTGCAGGAAGTCTCGCAAGTAGGATGAGGGATCTTCCTTCATCCTCACCATACGTGTAGAAGTACTGCTGATGGCGACTGGTTGAGGTATCTCAGTTGTCGACTCAACCGTCTCCAAGCCCTGCGCCTCTACCTGTAAGTGCACCTTATCACCCGCCTTCTGCTGTCCGACAACATAGTATCGTCCTTGTCCCACGGCCGTCACAGGCAACGACTGTCCGTTGAGTTGATAGCTGATGGTAGCATTGTCGATAAGAACATTCGGTTGTGCCGCATTATATTGCTTCAAGGGAACACTCCGCAAGACGGTGATATAGGTGGTATCGGCAGTAGAAGGCATACAATAGACCACCATCTTTGGCTTCGCATCGGGGAGGTTGCTAACACTGAAATCGTCCTTACACCCTGTCATCAACAAGGCGAGGAGAAGGAAAAGATATATCTTTCTCATGTTCAGAACTTAAAATTTTATGGTGTAACTAAAGGACGGTATCACTGGGATAAAGGCGTTATTCTTTATCATAATCTTGTTTTCACTATTGACTTTCACACGCACCCAGAGTGAGTTCAGATGACAATAAGCATTATAGAGACTAATGTTCCAGATGCGCTCGTGCCCCTTCTTGGTGGTATGACGGAAGTCTATGCCTAAGTCTAAACGGTGATAAGCCGGCAAGACAACGTTGTTAGGCTGCTCGTAAGCAAAGTTTAAGAGATTGTCATCGGGCGAGGTAAAGGTGATGCCCCCGCCAGTCTGTGCCGGAACCGTTGGCAGACCGATATACTGAGTAGGGACAGTCATGCGGTTACCCGTATGGAACGTCCATGCAGCGAAGGCCGAAATCTTCTTCGTAATGTTCCATCTTCCACTGAGCGTAAGGCGGTGTCGGTTGTCAAACTTA
Organism: Prevotella jejuni; assembly: GCF_900187995.1. Taxonomy (GTDB): domain Bacteria; phylum Bacteroidota; class Bacteroidia; order Bacteroidales; family Bacteroidaceae; genus Prevotella; species Prevotella jejuni. Next base: position 7,596 of record NZ_FZNZ01000015.1, on the reverse strand, counting down.
TCATAGTACCAATCGTTATGGAAGTCATCAAACTTCTTCTCGGCCCATGAGAGGGTGTAAGAACCATGCAGGGCAAAGTTGGCGATGGTGTAGTCGGCATCCAACTCAACGCCATACGAACGTCCTTCTCCCTCCATTACCATATAGTCCCAGTTGGCTGCAGGCGGCTCTAATCCAGCCCAGCTGGCATACTGAAGGATATGACTTGAGTGTTTATAATAGCCCTCTAAGGTCAGCAACCAGTGAGCATTCGGTTTCAGATAAGCTCCGGCAGCCAACTGCCAAGCCCGCATAGGATGGAGGCGAGCTGTGGTAGGCACCCAATAGTCGGTTGGGAGGTCGAGAAAAGAGTTCGCTATCTTATGCACAAATTGGCTCATAAGGGTGTAGCTGGCCTTGAACGACAGGCGGTCGGAGGGTTGGAACTTCATCGACAGACGAGGGCTAAGCGTTGAGAAGGTCTTACCGCTGATACTGAACAGGTCTACGTTCAATCCACCATTGACGCTCCATCGTTCGTTGAGCGTCATCTCGTCCTCGGCATAGAGCGTCACTTGGTGGGCGATATTCTTGTTATGACTATGGATGGCTATCGTGTCACCCTTCTCTTCTCGACCGCCTTGATAGCCGTCGAAGCGGTTGAATGTCTGTGGTTGGAAGCGATGGTAGGTGTACTCCTGACCGAAGAGGATGTGGTGACGAGGCGTGGGTCGGAAGTCGAAGGCGGCCCGATAGCCGATGTCATCGATAGCCGAGCGGTAGCCATGCGAGGTCGTTGTCAACTGGTCCTTACCATCAGAACGCCTCACCGTCCACTCGTCCGAGCTACTTACCGACGAACGGTTATGAGTGTAGAAGGCAGTGAAATTAGCGAAGAGCTTCGGTGAGAACTGGTAGTTCCAATCTAAGGCAGCATTGAAGTTACCCCAGTGGAAGGAGTTCTTATATATGTCGTATTCACCGTATCCATTGTCGTCTCGGTGGTCGCCCCACTCGTCCTTTGCGTCTAAACGGTCTTCACCAGAGTAGACACTCAGCGACATTCGCGAGCGTTCGTTGAAGATGTTGGTCAGTTTCAGGTTCATGTCATGGAAGAAATAAGCCATACTAACCTTGTCTTCGTTGTCTCTCCGACTATTAATAATCGCAAAGGCAGGTCGTGTGAGGAGGTCTAACCAACTGCGTCGTATGCCAATGTTATAGGAGGTCTTGCCCTTTCTGAGGGGTCCTTCAAGGTGGACTGAACCGTCTAAAAGGCCGATACGGTAGCTGCCGTGTATGTGATAGAGGTCGCCATCGGCCGTGCGCACATCCGTGACACTCGATAGTCTACCGCCATAACGGGCAGGGAAACCACTCTTATAGAAGTCTACGTTCTTCACTACATCTACGTTGAACGAAGAGAAGAGACCTAAGGTGTGATTGGTATGATAGAGCGGTGTACCGTCGAGTAAGAAGAGGTTTTCATCGTTATTACCGCCATGTACATAGAGACCGCTGGTCAGCTCCATTCCTTCCGCTACTCCACTCGTACGCTGTAAGGTCTTGATAACGTCAGGACTACTCATCAGTGCGTACTCAGTCATGATGTCTTTCTGTGAGAGAGAGAGCTTACCTGTCTGCGTCTTCAGTAGTGGCGAGTTCAAGTCGGTCGTTACCACCACCTCAGTAAGCTCTGCATCGTTCTGCAGCGTGATGTCATAGTTTCGATTGGCCGTGAGCGTCACCGCATCAGTCAGCGTCTTATAACCCACGTAACTACATCTTATTTCATGGTTGCCCTCGGTCAGTGTGAGTGAGAAATGGCCGTATGCGTTCGTCATCGTACCCTGTCGTGTGGTGAGGTCATAGACAGTGGCGTTGATAAGCGGTTCCCCATTGCGGTCCTTAACATATCCACTCAGTGTGAAACGTCGCCGCCCCTTGTCCTCATCAGTAGGTTCGCTTGTCGTCACGACCATCTCCTTATTCGTCATGACCATCGTCTTATTCGTCGGGTTTGTATGACTTCTCCCAGCCGTGTCATGTGCATATAGCATCAAGGGGGACAGCCAGATGGCAGCCAATAATAATGGTTTGTTCATAAGATATTAATTTGTTTAGGCTACAAAGATAAACATTTTTTCCGTTTCCAGCCCCTTTTCAGGTAATGTTTGGGTATTTTTTTTGGACAGAAGGGAGATGGGTTCAGTCCAAGCCCTAATCGGCCTCAGTCCCAGCCTCAGCCGGCCTCACCCCCAACCCCTACTGGCCTCACCCCCAACCCCTCTCCGAATGGAGAGGGGAGTGATATGTGAGGTTACCCCTATTGGGCTGCTAACACGGTTCTTGGATAGTTCTTTCTCTCACAGAACTCACAGATTTAACAGAACTTTCCTACCAACGTTTCGAACCCACAGAACGCCTCCGGCATACAGAGAACACAGAGGTCTTTCAACTAACATTAGCTGTAACGCTCTGTGTTTTCGGTTGACTTAATGTCTCTGTGAACCTTGCGTATTCTGTTCTTCTGTGTAGTTCTGTGAGAAAAAGAACATTGTATGTGTGTGTGGATAGGTTTTTCTCTCACAGAGCACACAGAGTTCACTGAGCCTTTTGGCGCACAGCTCGAGTCCACAGAACGCCTCCGGCATACAGAGAACACAGAGGCCTCACCCCCAGCCCCTCTCCGAATGGAGAGGGGAGGGGTATGTGAGGTTACCCCTTTTGGCCTGCTACTGATAGGAAATGGGCTGCTAAACATCTGGAGGATATGTAGGGGTATCTCGGTGATCACTCCCCTCTCCATTCGGAGAGGGGCTGGGGGTGAGGCTTCTGTTGGCTGTAACGCTCTGTGTTATCGGTTGACTTAATGTCTCTGTGAACCTTGCGTATTCTGTTCTTCTGTGTAGTTCTGTGAGAAAAAGAACATTGTATGTGTGTGTGGATAGGTTTTTCTCTCACAGAGCACACAGAGTTCACTGAGCCTTTTGGCGCACAGCTCGAGTCCACAGAACGCCTCCGGCATACAGAGAACACAGAGCGTTACAGCTATTGTAGATACTAATAAGGGACATAACGATGCTTACATCCACTCTATAGGGGTATCTCGGTGATTACTCCCCTTCCCTTTGGGGGAGGGGACGGGGGAGGGGCCTCTAACCTATAGGGGTATCTCGGTGATCACTCCCCTTCCCTTCGGGGGAGGGGAAGGGGGAGGGGCCAACTGGTAGTTAGTATGTGAGGTTACCCCTACTGGCCTGCTGAAAGAAGGAGAAGGGACGACAAACGGACGGAGGGAGAGCTACGAGGCAATGCCTCGTAGGCCTGAACAGCAGGGGACAGAAGGGCCAGCGCTTTCTATGGCCCTGTGTTCTCTATTCCTCTGTTACCATGTCTCAAATATACCTTGTCCCTGTCTCAAACATACCATGTCCCTGTCTCAGCCCTCTGTTACTCATCGAACCTGTTCATCTGTTACCCTGTCTTTCTCATACCCTGTTCTATCTCAGCCCTCTGTTACTCCCAGAACTTGTTCATCTGTTACCATGTCTTTCTCATACCATGTCCCCTTATCCACCCTATCCTGTCTCCTTATCCTCCTTACCCTATCCCTACCCTGTCACAAAAAAAGTGAAGCCTTACAGCTTCACTTTCTTTTTCTTTCCGCTACTCTCGTTACTCATACGGTCGAGGGCAGTGACAACAAAGACGTATTTCGTTTGTCCACCTTGATAGTTGAGGCGCAGTCTATTCTCGTAAGGCATAGCGACAATCTTCGACGGGTCGTCGAGGTTGATAGGTTCATGCGGTTGGAAACAATAGACAACATATCGGTAAGGAGCATCGTTCCAGCCCTCTCCCCTTGGAGCCTTCCATGTGAGGTAATAGCCATCGTCCTCATGTCGTGCCTTCACCCGCTTAGGTTTTGACGGAGCATCATCATCGATGAACGGCATAGAAGGCTGCAGAGCAGGATAGCGCCAGTAGTTCGTGCGCAAGAGCGTACCGTAGTTACCGGGGTTATCGACCACCGACTTCGCATACCAAAGGACAGTACCATTGACGTTAGCCGACTGCTGATGTAATCGACGTTTCGCTGGTAGCTGATTAGAGTTAGGGTTCTGTGGGTCGGCAAACTTCACCGTGCGCAGCACATCCTCACCTATATATAATGGTCGCTTAGCCGCATTACGGTTCCACCAGCCAATGAGTTCCTTATAGTCAGCAGCCTTATTACCAATCTCCCAATAGAGCTGAGGCACACAGTAGTCTATCCATCCGTTGTTAACCCACTTAAGGACATCGGCGTAGAGGTCGTCATAGTTCTGCAAACCATTGGTTCGACTGCCAATGCGTGGGTCGCTCTTTTGGTTGCGATAGATGCCGAAAGGCGACACACCAAACTTCACCCAAGGCTTACGACGATGGATAGTTTCACCCAACTGCTTGACGAAGAGGTCTACATTATTACGTCTCCAATCATTGATATTCGTAAACCCTCGTCTGTCAAGTTGGAAGTTCTGTTGGTCGGGAATGGTCTGTCCTGCAGCCGGATAGGGATAGAAGTAATCGTCAATATGGAGTCCGTCGACATCGTAACGGCTCACGATATCATCCACCACCGTACAGATGTAATTGCGATTCTCAGGTAGGGCCGGATTGAGGATATACTGTCCATCATAAGAGAAGACACGGTCGGGGTGGGTTATGGCTACATGGTTGACAGCAAGCTGGTTGGTGTTCTTCGTCTTAGCACGATAAGGATTGATCCATGCATGCAACTCCATACCACGCTTGTGACACTCTTCGATCATCCATTGCAACGGGTCCCAGTAAGGATAAGGAGGTGTACCTTGTCGGCCGGAGAGGAACTTGCTCCACGGTTCATACTTACTCGCATAGAGGGCATCACACTCCGGACGCACCTGAAAGATGATGGCGTTGACCCCATCCTTCTTTAGTTCGTCTAACTGATAACGTAACGTACGCTGCATCTCCTGTGTGCCGAGTCCTTGGAACTGACCGTTGACACACTGAATCCACGCACCACGGAACTCTCGTTTCTTAGGCTGTGCCTGTGCGGATGTAGCGTAGCTAAGCCCGATGAACACCACTGCGGCAATCAATAATCTCAATAGAGAATTAAACTGTCTCATGTCTTTTTAGCATTTATAAAGAGTAGCCTTGCTGTCTGCTAATGCTTCATAAAGAGCTGATGGAACATTACTTACACACCACCACAGGCCGTCAAGGCATTGAAATCACATCTACTTGTTTCTTATAACCTATTTAATGGTTCTACCGTCTACCCTTTCCTTCTCCAGCCATCTTCCTGAACATCTGTCGATGGAAGCGTCGTTCGGCCTCTAATATTTGGAGTAGTTTGTCGGCGGGTATCACCTTTAGCATCTCTACATGATAACGTTGTTCTATATGCTTTAATTGTATTTCGAGCATATCCGACTTTGTTATGATGTCACTTGCCTCTCGTGTCGACTTCGGTTTGGTGTTATGAAGGGTGCGGAGTCGGTCGAAATAGACTCGTTGTTTACTACGCATCTCATCATAGATGAGGAAGAAGCGCGACGCTTCCTGTGCACTTAGATTAGCCTCTTTTGTAATGAATTTATGCGTCTCAAGTCTTACCTTGTTCGGGTCGAAGCGTCCTTGTGCACAGATAAAGGCGGCATTGAGGATAAGACAAAGCATAAGGATTATTCTTTTCAGTCTCATATCAGTATCCTCCTTTCTATTGATTGTTTTCCATGTAAGCATACATATCCGACTCGTCAATCATGAAATAGTCGGCAGCCTGGTCGAATCCGTCTTCTGAAGTGGCCGATAGTGCTGTCGATGCCTTTGCCCCATTGTGTCCAGCCAATGCGCTCTCGTCTTGCTGACCCTCGAACGCATGATAAGAGAGGAAGCCCACCAATACGATACCCACCGTCACGGCTGCAGCAGCCAACGGACGAAGATAACGGAAGGCGATGTGTTGAACGGTCGTAGGGTGTGTAGTATCCTTCTGTTCCACAGCCGGCAGCTGCTCCATCACACGTGTTGACAGGTCAGAGAAGTAGCCGTCAGGCACCGTGAAAGGGCGTTTATTGCCATATTGTGTTTGTAAGTGATTCGTTGATTCCATAAAGTTTTTTCTTTGATATAACTTAGACTACGGAAAGAGGAAATGGTTTAATCATTAAGGAAAGAATATTACTCATTGCGTTTCAGGTAGTCTGTAACCTTCTGTACAGCAACATGATAGGATGCCTTTAACGACCCCTCGCTCGTCCCTAAGAGCTCGCTTATCTCCGAATACTTCATCTCGTCATAGTAACGAAGGGTGAACACCGTACGTTGAACATCGGGGAGCATGGCTATAGCCTGTTGTAACAAAGCCTGCGACCTATCGCCATCAAAATAGTCATCGGCCATGAGCTGATTGGCAATAGACAGGTCGGCATCAGCACTGGCAAGCGTTGTAGCCTTCTGACGACGTAGGAAATCAAGAGCCTCATTGATAGCGATACGATAGAGCCAAGTAGACAGTTTCGACCGTCCTTCGAATGTAGGAAGATTCTTCCAAGCCTTTAAGAACGTGTTTTGCAACACGTCATCGGCATCGTCATGAGTAAGTACAATACTACGAATCTTCCAGTACAGCGGCTCACCGTACTGGTCAACAATCATGGGGAAAACCTTCCGTCTTCCTTCAGGACTCGCCAACAAGCGAATCACGTCATCTTCATCAAGGGAGGACACTGCGCTTCAGATGTCGGATAAGAACGTGTGTGGACGTATCAGCCATTTATCGGATAGAGACCTTACGTACTACGTTGCCCACCTTAACAATATAACAACCCTTTGGGAAATTGAGTGTGTAATGCTTATCGCCACCATCAACTTTCACGCTCATCACGCGCACTCCCGTCACATTATATACTGATAGCTGTTCGTCTTCGGCCCCAACGACATGCAAGACGTTGCCGAGGACAGAGATAGAGATTGTCTGAACATCTAAGTCAATCAGGTCTATCGCTGCGCGCGCCTGTACTGTTGAGGTGAAGCCAACAGATAGTAGTAATGTGAAAAGGAAAGGAGTAAATATCTTTTTTATCATAGATTATGCTTTTATGTCAGCCACAAAGATAGTAAATTTCAAGTAGATAATGAGCTTTATTGCCTTAGAGGGGAAAGATTTAATAATTATTAATAAACAAACACAATCCTTCTCTTGCCCTTCTAAACCCTCTCCTGCGTTCTCCTTGACACCTTATTTATATTATCAGCATTGCCTTATTGCATTATCAACATAATGCATATTGTATCTTTAGCATATCCTTATGATATTATCAGCATAGCCTTATTTGTGGTTCTTCCGTTAAATGTGTAGATTGTTAATAGAATGAGATTAATCCACATACATGGTAAGCCTACCTCTAATAAGATTGTTTTATAAGGGGGGGGTAAACTATATGATAAATGTAATTAGGTGTGATGTCTATCTGTCGTCTACAAACAATTTATTCCTATTAGCCTAATTAGGCTATTTAGTCCAATTGGGCTAATTAGGCTAATAACTTATTATTCTGTTATAATTTTTCACATCATAAT
>NZ_FZNZ01000016.1 GCF_900187995.1 Prevotella jejuni | reverse complement strand
TACTTGCCGTCCTTGGCCAATACACCAGATATTTGTTCTGGAGACCATTGCTTAGTAATAAGAAGGCACTTCGCCTCTTCCATGACATCCTTGTCTACTGAACGATTGCCTGGCTTTCTTCGCCTTGTTTGTACTGCATTTGCTTGGGCAGTTTCCCAATTATAGTGTCTTCTGACTCCGCTATTACGTCTTATTTCACGAGACACTGTACTTGTACTTACATTTATTGCCTCGGTAATCTCTTTTTGTTTCGTTCTATTTTGGAGTAGCACAGAAATTGTGTACCTTTGCTCCGAGGTTAATTGTTTGTACATTGCAATGCAAAATTAATTAATCTTTGGGAGACAGAGGTCTCCCTTTCTTATTTTTATGCATTGCTTGTTGATTTTCTTCTCATGGGGGCTTCTCGCCCCCAAACCCCTCGGTGTTTTCAGGTATAGATTATTAAGCTACACCAGCACTTGGGATTGCAGTTCTATGTTGAACTTGCGCCTAAATCTTTCCGTAATATCTCGAATAATTTTTGGGACAGCCACCATTCATAATTACCCAAAAATACAGGGCTATTATTGCCAACAGATATTTTAATATTATCCCACGTCCTTTTACGTCCTTTACACAGTTCAATAAATAGCTTTAATTGGTCTGGGCGAATTCTACGTGAATAAACAAAATAGTCATTCATAATATCCTCGTGTATTTCGGAGAAAAGATAATGTTTGTCCCTATAATAGATTGCAGCCATTAGACACAGTGCTTCATAATAAATAGCACTACCGTCTAATTCAGGAATGAAAACAGATGAGAAAATGGAATAAAAATCTTTCACTTGCTTTGCAAATTCTGTTGTTATGGGAATGGCAACGCAATCGTTAGTTTCTAAAGCAAATTTCTGTATATCTACTTTACCTTCTTCGGTAGTTGCTTTAGCAAGTATTTCAGCTTCGTGCTTAAAGGGATAATGTTGCTGGAGTATCAAAGAAAACTCTTCGCTAAGTTCACTATAATCGAAACCATAGCATTCATGCAAACCTGCATACAATCGTTTTAAATCTATGATGGGAAAATCTAATGTCATTTGTCTTATTTTTCTTGCAAAGGTAATAAAAAGACTCTACCTGCATTATAGCTGATGGAGTTTTCTTTGGGTGACAGTTTCTAAACAAGGGGTATAAAACTATTTTTCGTTATATTCTGTCACATTATCTCCCGAACACGTATCTTACGACTTTCGCATTTGCCTTGTTCTCATTTGAGAAATCACGTTCAATATAAATGTCGGTTACTCGCATAGATTCGTCAATATGATTGAGGGCTTCGTGTACCACGTATTTGCTTACTCCGACCTTGTTAAGGGCAATGGTAGCCCAAGAATGGCGTGCAGCATAATATTCTAAATCCTCAATTTTAAGAATACTACCAATCTCTTTCAATCCCTTGTTGATGGCTTTGTTAAAGGCTTTCTCATTGACATAACTCTGGTAGAAATTGAATATCCGTTTGCCTGTTGTATCCTTGTACTTCTCAAATAAAGGATGCAATATCTTAGGAACTGTCACTATCATCTTAGCTTTATCCATTCTCCTGTCTCTCGTCTTAGTACGATAGTAAGTAAGCGTATTGCCATCATATTCGGTTGCGTTAAATAAATCCACAGAATTTATTCCTATCATGCAAAATGAGAGGATAAAACAATCCTTTGCAAGATTGAAGCGGTTGGTGTGATGTATGCCTTTATAAACTGTCTGATACGGTAACTGCTCTATCTTACGGATTAATTCTGCTGTGATAGCTCTTTTTCGTGTTGATTCCTGTTTGGGGATTTGGAAATAAGCAAATGGGGTATTCTTGATACGGATTAGCCCTTGGTCTGGCTTGTTGTATTGCTTTACAGCCTCCTTAAACAATCTACGAATGCTCATTAAGTAAAGGGAGGTACTGCGAGTGGAGGGAACACGCTTGCCTTTCTCCTTCAATTGTTCTGCTCGTTCCTTGCTTTCATTGAGTAAGAATGCCATAAACTCTTGCAGGAATTCACTTGTAATTTGATGCGTGTACAGCTTCTCACTTTTGTTGAATCGGATGAGGCTGTTAAGTGCGGAGGTGTAGTTGACTGCTCCCTTTAACGTGGAATTGGCAATCCATTCCTTAGCGAACTGGATGAAATCTACTGGTTTGTCGCTTTTGTCTCTGCTGTTCAGTCGGGCTACAATCTCGTTTACATCAAGTGTCTCTGCTTCTAAGTGTATTTCGTTAAACATCTTACGATAATGCAGGATAAGTATGTCCGCTTCCTGCTTGATAAGAGAATCTTCCTTGATAGTAAACCTGTCAGTTAAATCGGCTTTTTTTGCAAACAGACTTGTGGAAATACGCTTTACCTTACGGTCCTTCGTAAACCTGATGCGGACGTTGTAACTACCATCTTGCCTTAACTTGTCTCTCTGAATTTCTGCTTTAATTGTCAGCATAATCTCTTGTTTTGAGGTCAACCTCGGGTCAACAATAGGTCAACAGGAGGTCAACAAGTGGATAAATTAGCTGAAATTTTGCTCAAAATAACGTGACGTGTGCATTTAGGGCTAAGGAGAAGATAGAGGGATTTTACAACAAATGAACCGTTACAATCATAATAACCTACTGATGTAATTACTTGATTTATAACGAAAAAAGAGCTTTACAGCATCGTGTAAAGCTCTTCTTACCCTTTGTGGACCAGCCTGGGCTTGAACCAGGGACCTCCAGATTATGAGTCTGTTGCTCTAACCAACTGAGCTACAAGTCCTGAATTTCGTGAATTCGGCTGCAAAGGTAATCAATTAAATGGAAAAAGGAGAATAGATGATAAAGAAATTTAATGTTTTAACACATTTTGAGTGAGTCGAGGTCGGTTTATGACCGATTTGGTGTATCTTTGCATAAACGTAGAACGATTTTGGAGGGCATGGTTTTTTATTGCTTTCATGATTTCGTAGTAGGAACGGGAATGTCGTTTAGATGGATTTACCATTAGGCGATTATATAAGATAAAAAGGATTGAACATTATATATATAAATAAAGGTGAGGCACGAGAGATGCCTGAATTGGTGGCTACCATAGGCTTCTTTGATGGCGTACACCGTGGTCATCGTTTTTTGATAGACCGTGTCATTGAGGAGGCACAACGGTCGGGAATGTCGTCAGCAGTTATTACCTTCGATCGGCACCCACGTGAGGTGTTACAGACTGATTATCAGCCTGATTTGCTGTCGACGCTCGACGAGAAACTGCTGTTGCTCTCCAAGACCCATGTCGACAATACTGTTGTATTGCATTTCGATGCTTCTTTAGCCGCACTCACGGCCCATGACTTTATGCGAGACGTCCTACAAGGCGAGTTAAAGGTAAGGAAACTCATCATAGGATACGACAATCGTTTCGGACACAACCGTTCGGAAGGTTTTGACGACTATGTGCGCTATGGTAAGGAGTTAGGGATTGAGGTCATCCGTGCCGATGCCTTCCTGCCTGACGACGTTCGTGTAAGCTCTTCAGTCATAAGGACTTGCCTTCGAGAGGGTAGGGTTGAGGATGCTAATCGCCTATTGGGATATGATTACACGATAGAGAGTCGCATCGTCAGTGGCTATCAGAACGGGCGTAAGATGGGTTTTCCAACCGCCAATCTCGATGTTACTCGTTGCCAGCAGCTCCTCCCTGCGTCGGGCGTTTATGCCGTTTTGGTGCGTTTGAAGGATTCTGTTGGTTGGAAGCGAGGGATGATGAACATAGGACATCGCCCCACCTTCAACGGCACAACCACCTCGATGGAGGTCAACCTCTTCAACTTCTCTGGCGATCTCTATGGTCAGGAACTCCTCGTCAGTTTTATCAGTAAGATAAGAGACGAGCGTAAGTTCGATTCTATCGACGCCTTAGCCGAACAGTTGCAGCACGATAAAGTTCAGATTAACAAGCTCTTCGATACGACTTATCATATCGACGACAACCTCATTAATATCCAATAAGATAATGCAAAAGAATACTAAAAACGTGTGGAGCGCAGTATTATATATCATACTGTTTATATCACTTTTCATCTTTATTCAGTCTATCTCTTTGTTAGGAAGCGGCTATGTTTTCAATTTGCTAAGCGGTAATGGAAAGGTTCATAGCGTCATTCCTAATAATTCTGGAGAGTGTATTGCAGTGTCAGCAGTCCTAAGTAGTTTTATGACAATTGTCCTTTTCGTTGCAATGCGATGGACACCTGTCTCCCGCAACTACCTTAAGAGCCGTCCTTGGGGCGTCTTCGTCTGGGCCGCGCTATTAGCTTTAGGTTCCATCCTCCCGACGGAGTACCTTGTAGAAAAGATTAATCTGACCATGCCAGACACCACGAGAATGATGTTCGAAGATGTCATGAAGGTTTCTTGGGGTTATGTAGCCATAGGTCTGATGGTACCGATAGCCGAAGAGATAGTCTTCCGTGGTGCCATACAGCACACGCTGCAAGTGGCATTAGGCAAGCGTTATCCTTGGATAGCCATCGTCATCTCAGCTTTGATCTTTGGTTTTATTCATTTCAATTTAGCACAGGGTGTCCACGCCTTTGTGATAGGTTTGTTCTTAGGATGGATGTATTACCGTACAGGAAGCATACTTCCAGGATTCGTTTTCCACTGGGTCAACAACAGTGTAGCCTATCTCATGTTTAACTTACTACCAGAGATGAACGATGGAAAGCTCATCGACTTCTTCCATGGCGACGACCGAATGATGTATGGAGGACTGTTTTTCTCACTCTGTATCTTTGTTCCTTCGTTGTTGCAGTTGATGAGGCGGATGACAAGCGGACAGCGATAAGCTCCCACACACTTGTCTTTATGTAAACATTTTTCGTCCCTCACGGACGTAACACATGCCCTTCTTGCATATAGAAGAGGCCTTTCAACATTCCAAAACATGCCCTTCTTGCATGTAGAAGACGCCCTTCTTGAAGCAAGAAGGGTGTCTTCTTTATTGCTATTCGTAACACTTTGATTTCTTGTGGGTTATCCACTCGGTTTGAGTGGTTGCTATGCTCTTGTTTAGAGGGCGTTTAGCTTGAGTTTATGTAATGATTTTTCGTTGTGGTGGCCCCTCCCCCGTCCCCAGCTGGCCCCTCCCCCGTCCCCTCCCCCGAAGGGAGGGGCGTGATCACCGAGATACCCCTATAAGAAGGATGAAGGCTTCGTTTTGTTCCTTATTATTATCTACGATAGCTATAACGTTCTGTGTTCTCTGTATGCCGGAGGCGTTCTGTGGGATCGAAACGTTGGTGGAAAAGTTCTGTTAAATCTGTGAGTTCTGTGAGAGATAATATGCCCCAGCGTAAGAGACAAACCTCCCCATGCCTCATGCATGCAGCCCAATAGGGGTAACCTCACATACTACGCCCCTCCCTGCGGGGGAGGGGACGGGGGAGGGGCCGGCTGGTTACTTTTTTACCTCACCCCTTCCAACACACAAATCGACCATTACACCGACTAAAGAAAGTCGTGTAATGGTCGATGGATAACGCTTGTTAGGGCAGCAGAACGCATACTGTTAGGACGACTTTAGCCCTAACAAGTAGATGTCGATAGCCCTTACAATCAAATACTTATAGGCCGTTTAGCTGATTACATATTGTCGCACTCCTCATTCTCGTGCACAGGAATCTTAGCTTCCTTAGTTGTTTTCTCAGCTTTATAACCAAACTTTTCAAAGTACTTCTTAATCTGCTCCTCGTTAGTCTTCTGTGCATCGTAAGTAACATAGACCTTCTGTTCGTTCGCATCCGTCTTGATCTCCTTCACACCCTTAGCGAATCTGAGGTTGTTCTTGACCTTAGCTTCACAGTTAGCGCAGTGCATCTGTGGTGTTGTCGTGTAGATAACGGTCTTAAGATTCTTAGCAGTTGCGATCATGGCAGTCATGACCAACAACATTGTGAAAATAGTTTTCTTCATATCTGAATTGTTTTTATGAATTAATAATATGTGTTCTAATATCCTTATTGTTGATGTTTTCCGAGATTGAGACGAATGCCCACGTATGCCATAGCACCCTGAATAGGTCCGTAGACCATTGTTGGCTCAAAGCTGTTATCCCATGGGTTTTGATAGCCAATGATAGGGTTTTTCTGCTTGAAGTTCGTAAGGTTCTCTCCACCGAGGTAGAGTGAGAAGTTACGGAAGTATCTTGTTATCTGTGCGTTAACCTGTCCGTAGGCCTTATAGTTGCGTTCCCAAGAGAGGTTACCAGTAGCGAGAGTGTAAGGCTCAGGCATACGTCCGCCACCATTCAAGGCCAAGGTAGCATCAAACTGCCACACACCTAATGGCGTCTTATAGCTTGCTGTGAGCAGTCCCTTGTATCTACTCTGCAGCGGTTTCCACATCAGTCTACCGCCGTAGGTGGTTTTCACGAGGTTATAACGGTAGGCTACTGTCAGTTCAAGGCCCTTGAAGAGCGGATAAGACGCATCAATCTGGAACGTATGCGAGTAGCTCTTACCATCGAGATTAGTAACATGAATCTCCTGCGGGTTCGTATCGTAGTCGATAACCGTCTGTGAAAGGAAGTCGGTGTAATAGTACTCAGCGTTCAACTTCAGCATCTTCTGTGCGATAGGGATGAGGAAAGCGAAGCTTGCCCCATAGTTCCATGCCGCCTCCTGATTGAGCTTGTCGATGATAAGACGTCTACCAGAAGCCATGAGATAGTTGTTCTCAGCCAGTGCGTGAGGGCTCCTGTAGCCCTTACCAGCCGATAGACGAAGGGTGAGGAAATCGGTTGGAACCCACTTTAAGTGAAATCTTGGAGTGGCAAAGGTGCCGTAGACATTACTGTGGTCGATGCGCAATCCCGCCATAGCGATGAGCTTATTATGCAGGTTATAAGTGTATTGCACGTATGCGCCTGGTGTTGTCTCGCTTTCAATACCCCGTGTGAGCGGGTAGAGATTACCATAGTTAGCAGGCACAGCAGAGGTTGGCAGGGTCAGACTCTGGTGCAGGTAGTCATGGTTAAGACTCAGTCCAGCAGACAGGTTATGCTCATCAGTGAAGTTAGTCTCAAAGATCAACGATGCGTAAGCAGTCTTTTCATTGACGTAATAGTCCTTGATACCATACGAAGCGTCCTGCTGGTGCATAGAAACATTGCCCATTAAGGCAATGTTCGTACCGTGTGCAGGGTCTAAGATAAAGGCATTCTTCATGTAAGCCTCATATCTGTTCGTACCGATATTGATGCGATAAGGCGTCATACCTGCCGTCATAGAGCCATGATGATCAACCTGTCCGCTTGTGCGATCTTCCTTTAATAGCGACAAGCCAGCGTGCAACATGTAGCTACCCGACTTCCAATACCATCGGTTCTGAAGGTTATATTGCCTTACACGAGGGTCATCTTGGAAGCCATCCCCATTACCATCATGCTTGCTCCAGTTGTTCTCGAAGTGGGCAAGAATCCCCGTACTAAGGTTCTTATTACCGTTGATATGGATGTTACCATCGGCATTTGCCTCGAATTTACCCATCGTACTACCATAGAGATTGAGCGTTACTCCCTCCGGATCTTCGGGCTTTAAGTATTCAACATTAATCTGTCCGGCCATTGCTTCATAGCCGTTTTTGACAGAGGAGTTGCCCTTACTGACCTGAAGACTCTTCATCCAGCTACCAGGAACATAGCCGAGACCGTAGGGGAGGGCCGCTCCACGGAAGTTAGGAAGGTTCTCTGTAAGCATCTGAACATACGTACCACTGAGTCCAAGAAGCTTCACCTGCTTTGCACCAGTAGCCGCATCAGAGTAGTTAACATCGACTGCTGGGTTGTTTACAAAGCTCTCACCAAGGTTGCAGCAAGCGGCTTTGAAGAGTTCATCTCGTAGGATGTCTTTTCCGTTGATAGCGCCAGAGAGCGATCTCACTGACGCCCTTCTTGCGGTGACAGTCACGTCAGAGAGCGTCTGATCCTTAAGTGTTGCGGTAGAGTCAGGGGCAGTCTGCTGTGCTGCAGCTGGTAGGACAGACAATAGGGTCAGTCCTGCTAAATATATAATCTTATTCATTATTGTTTGATTACTTGATGTTTTAGAATTTGTGAATAGTGGGGCAATATCAGCATACGGCATAGACTGATACGGCCTTAGCACCTGTAACTACGTGAGATACAGGTAGGAAGAATCCTCTGTCACCCCATTCTGTGGGCAACAGACACATCAAGAAATCAAATTAAAAGCGTGGTGAGGATGCGAAGATATTGTCGTGGCGGACTATGCCAAAGCAACGACAACACCCTCTCCGGTGCCTTTGTCAGAACGGGCAAAGGCAGAAGCTGATTGCAGCTAACCATCTGTGGGAGAAGAGACAACTGTAAGGGTTGGAGCTTAAAGAAGCTATTCTGTGCCGTGTTCGTGGGCGATAGCGTCTTTACATTATACTTCATGCAATGGTCGGCCTTGCTCTCATTGCAGTGTCTCTTAGTCTCCATCTTGGCAACAGACACATTCCCAGTATGCTCGCACACCATTACCATGATGCCCGAACCAACCCAAAGTATCATGACAGATAGCAGGATTGAGAGTGATATGTTGGCCAATTTCTTCATAAATAGGCTGCAAAGATAGAAATAATCATTAACTTTGCAAAGTTTTTAAAGGTTTTTTTAATGTTTAGTACGAGCCTTCAGTGGCGAATAAAGTATGTAGGAGCTGGTATTGTACTTGCTCTCCTATTTATATATATCATCTTTCGTTGTCTGCCTCCTTCAGTGGAAGAGGTGGATAAATGCGGTGTTTCCGTTAGTCAAGAGACGTATTATGCTGTAGAGGCAGACGGCAAGACCGTGGCCTACTTTGCCGATTATGCTGACTCATCATTTGTCAGTGGTTCGGTGAACAAGGACTCTATCCCAACACGTAGCGTCCGACAACAAGGCTATTGGGTCAATCGTTGGCCCCTCATACCGTCTTGTCGGGGTCGTATTCTTATCCGATGGGACTATCGACCATCAACGATAGTCAACTTGAAGGGCGTCGGCGTGCAGCAACTCCTGCGTCAGACGGTGGCAAAGATGGACGGAGAGTTAGACGGACTACAGACCAAACGCAACGAGATGGGCTATTATCTGCGTGTTCATAGTGTACAGGATTATGGCTACAATAAGGTTGCCGACTATAATGCGGAGGTCGTACAAGCGATGGACTCACTACGAAGAATTATCAAGGTGTTAGACTCCACGCTCGCTACCTCAGCCCGTCTGCGTATTCTTCAGCTCAATCGTTACACCCTTCTGCCGTCATCAAAGAAAGAGAAAGGCATTGCTTGCAACCGACTTGAGACTGATAAGGAGCAAGGAAGTGTACTCTTACAGACGGAGGATGCGTCAACACCGCTCGGTGTCTTCACTCCTTTGCAGAAAGCGGGTGGTTTAGCGGCATTGAAGCGGTACTATACTCGTCATAGTAGGATAGTCGGCAATCTCTTAGTAGGCGTTCGTTTTGAAGGTGGCCGATACGTGGGCGAGATGGAGAAGGGTGTGCCCAACGGTTATGGAAAGTATTTTGGCGACGATGGAAGCTACTACGACGGTCATTGGACAGGTGGAAAACGGAACGGATTTGGCATCTATGTGGCCCCACATGAGTATCTACAAGTGGGCGAATGGAAAGCGAATGTGTTTAAGGGTGAGCGACTTACGTATAATCCCGACCGTGTCTATGGCATCGACCTGTCGCGTTATCAGCACGAAGACCAGGGTAAGGTCTATAAGATACATTGGGACAGACTGCGCATCATCGACCTCGGTACGCTGAGTACGAAGACTATTAAGGGGAAGGTAGACTATCCTGTTTCGTTCGCTTACGTCAAGTCAACAGAGGGCTGTACGATGTTGAATGCCTACTACGGAGCCGACTACAAGGCCGCACGTGCGCATGGTATTCGTACAGGAAGCTACCATTTCTTCTCAACGAAGTCGGCTGGTACGGCACAAGCTAAGTATTTCTTAAAGTACAGTAGGTTCTTGAAAGGCGACCTACCACCTGTCTTAGATGTCGAACCGTCTGATGCACAGATAGCAGCAATGGGTGGTGCGGCTGTGATGTTCCATCATATTCGAGCGTGGATGAGCTATGTCTATAAGCATACCGGTAAGCGTCCGATACTCTATATCAGCCAAGTATTCGCCAACACCTATATGCCCTTAGCCCCCGACTTAGGTGATAACTATCACGTTTGGATAGCTCGTTATGGCGAGTATAAGCCGAATTTCAAACTTGCCTACTGGCAGTTGAGTCCTGACGGGACGGTGCGAGGCATCCACGGCGGGGTAGACATCAATGTCTTCAATGGTTATCGCAATCAGTATGAGGAGTTCCTTAAACGCCATTGCTTCTAATACAGTCGTTCGATAAGCCGCTTGTTTGTTGCGTGTTGGCGATGTTGAACTATCGTACTGATGGATGGGTGCAGATTGCGAGATGCGTTTGTTTTCCCTACGCTTACGCCTTCTTTTGTAAAGATATTTTCTCTCTTGATTTTAGAAGAGGCTTTACAAGCATGAAGAAGACGCCCCTCTTGCTCGTAGAAGACGCCCTTCTTGCCCCTTGAAGGGCATGTTCTCGACCCTTGAGGAGGCCCTTCTCCTTTGCAATCGTGTAACTTCTTGAAAACAAATGACTTGTATGCGGTGGCAAGGGGATGATTACACCCCTTTTTTACAAGCAATCTCTTGTGTGTTTTGTAAGGATATTTCAACAGGAAAGGATATTGAATACAAAGCTAAAAAACCTCAGTCAGTAGTAGAAAACGATAGGATAAGATTTATTACTCCTATCTGTCCTCGTGGTTAATGAGGTCGCTATCTAATCGACAAACAGTCTGTTAGCAAACAAAAAGAAAGCCGACAAGATATGGGGAGAGCCCCCACACCCTGTCAGCAGAATCTATTGTAAAACTTAAAACACGAATTAGATGATATTAAAACACCATCGTAATTACTTCTTTTCTTTGTAGAGATCTTGGCAAGTCTTCCATCCGAAGTGTTTGTAAAGCTCATTCAGACGAGTTTCACGGGTCTTGAAAGAAGCAAAGTCCTTCTTGTTATTCTCCGTCCAAGCCGTCTCTGCCATTGCAGCAACACGTGGGAGGATCTGGAAGAAGGCGAGGTCGCGACCGATAATATACTCTGTCCATAGGTTAGCCTGAACTCCCTTAACATGCTTCTTCAACTCTGGTGCAGCGTCGTCGGGCACTGGGTTGTAGCTGTAAGTTGTCTCTACAGGGAGCATATTACCGATGAGAATCATGCGATTATCAGGCTTCTGATAGAAATCAAGGTAATAGTAAGTGGTTGGAGTCATGATGGCATCCAATCCACGCTTAGCCGCTTCAATACCGCCATTGACGCCACGCCAACTCATGACAGTCGTCCCCTTGTCTACATCACCCTCTAAGATCTCATCCCAACCGATGATGTTACGACCCTTAGACTCCAAGTGCTTGGCCACTTGATTCATGAAGTAAGCTTGCAACTGAGCCTCAGCAGAGAAACCGTTAGAGCCCTTCAAGCCTAAACGCTTAATCTCAGCTTGACAGCGAGGACAGTGTTGCCAACGCACACGTGGGGCCTCGTCGCCTCCAATATGGATATACTTAGATGGGAAAATATCAACGATTTCGTCTAAGACATTGTTTACGAACTCGTAAGTCTTAGGGTTTCCAGCACAGAGAATGTCTGGGAATACACCCCATTGCTCGGCTACCTTGTATGGACCACCCGTACATCCAAGCTCTGGATAGGCAGCCAATGCACCGAGCATGTGGCCTGGCATGTCGATTTCAGGGATTACTGTGATATATCGATCAGCAGCATATTTGACAACCTCACGCATCTCGTCCTTTGTATAATAGCCTCCGTAAGGTGTGTCATCATAGAGTCCTGTCATACGACCGATGACGGTCTGCGCACGCTTTGAGCCTATCTCAGTCAACTTAGGATAGCGATCAATCTGCACACGCCAGCCCTGGTCTTCTGTTAAATGCCAATGGAAGGTGTTGATATTGTGGAGGGCCAACATGTCAATGAACTCTTTGATAAAGTCCATCTTGAAGTAGTGACGAGCACAGTCGAGCATCGTACCACGATAGCCGAAGCGTGGATAGTCAACGATACGGGCTGCAGGGAAGGTGACGCTCTTGGCTTTCTCTAATGGTAAAGACTTGCGAAGGGTCTGCACACCATAGAATACACCACGTGGCGTCTTGCCTTCTATTGTGATAGTTTTAGCCTTGATGGTGATGACATAACCCTCTTCATTCTCAATCTTTGGGTTGAGCTTTAAGATGATAGTGTTCCCCTTCTTGTTCTGATCATCGAGAGTAATACCCGTAGCCTCCGTGATATACTGTTTCAAAAACTCACCATTACGGCGCATAGCATCATCTTTGCTGGCTACGTTGATAGAGGTGAAAACTTCTAAAACGAATGGTGCACCCTTCTCAGCAGTGACACTCTGTGGGAGAGGAACTACCTGATAGTTCGCATCTGTGGCATGAAGCGAGATGCTCGCTACCATCAATGCCACTGATAGTAAGATTTTCTTCATCTTGATTAAACGAATGTTTTGTATTTAGGTTTTTATATTCTGGATTCTAACTATCCACGGACAAAGATACAAAAAATATCTGATAAAAAGCTTAATGAGGGTGAAAAGTGTAGAAAAACTACTTATTTAACTAAAATAAGAAAGCCTTGTCCGCTTGGGGCAAGGCTTTCTCTATGGTTGAACAAGGCTATTCCTCTATTTCAGAAAGGCTTCTAACGAAGTTGCGAACGAAGTTACTTGTCGTCTCGATGGGTGCATATCTAACGTAGCGAAGACTGCGTCGTACGTTGCGTTGGAGCACTGTGTTGTTGTTTTGAACAAACCCTGCAGCGTTTTGTTTGAAGTGCCATTCATGCGCAGTGTCCCTTGCCAAGTCTGAAATACTGCGTAGTGTGAGTCGATAAGCATTAGGGTCAGTCTTCGTGACAAAGGGTATCTCGTCTTCTTCAAAGCCAAAGACGGAGATGAGTACATTGCCTTGTAGCTCTGCCATCGCACTTAGTTGTAAGGTGTTCAGCCAGTTCTCAAGCTTCACGAAGTCTACCTTGTTGCCACGTGTCCTTAGGTATTCGCCCATCGTGATGATACCTCCTAAGTTCATGCCACGTGTGAACATGGTCTCTGAATTAGACACAATGAGCTTTAAAAGGTCGAGGGCTTCGATGGAGGTGTCGATACTGTGGAGCTCATTATAGATGAGGCTCTTTAGTCGTCGATTAAGTAGTGAGTTGCTAAGTCTGACGGTCTTCGGTATTCTTGCAGTCAGTGTCTTGCGCTCTTCTTGCTTTGCTTTGATGTCGGTAATGATGCTCTCTGGTAGGTTAAGGCCTTCGTCCATGGAGTGACGAGCGATACCATTGGTGAAGATGGGCATTACCTGTTGTGCTTCCACCATCTGTATGAGTCGTCTCCACTTGAAGGCTGACATCGGTTCGAGGCTCGACTGTGTGCCGAAAGCGCCTGAACAGAGGATACGAAAGAAGTTGCGTTGGATGATGTCCATCCCGGATGATTCTATTGGTTGCATGGGGTTGGGTGTTAGGTGATGAGTGTTGGGTGTTGATGGATGGTGTTGTCGGGTGTTGAGTGATGGGTGTTGTTGGGTGTTGAGTGATGGGTGTTGGGTGTTGATGGAGAGTGTTGTTGGGTGTTGATGGAGGGTGTTGATGATATGTTATGAGTATCGGCGGGGGTAATGGAAGAGGATGGAGAGTAGGGCGGTGATGCCTAATGCCATCGGATAATACAGGAAGGGAACGATGCTAACGGGGTTGATTTTGGCCAAGCCAGCCGCCATCAGTATCTGAGCACCGTATGGTATCAGACCTTGAGCACAGCAAGAGAAGGTGTCGAGGATGCTGGCTGCCTTGCGTTTATCTACTCCGTAACGGTCGCCAATCTGCTTGGCTATACCGCCAACGGTGAGGATCGCGACTGTATTATTAGCTGTACAGATATCTACTAAACTGACGAGGAAGGCTATTGTTAACTCTGCTCCACGCTTGCTACTGACGTGACGTGTGATTTTCTTGATGAGGTAGTCGATGCCACCATTCTCTCGGATGATCTCTAACATACCGCCTGCCATCATCGTGATGATTATTAGCTCGCCCATGCCGGTGATACCTTTGCCCATACTACCAAACCATCCGTAGAGGTCGTAACTGCCATCAATGATGCCAATAGCGCCTGTGAGGACAAGACCAATGGTCAGAACGGCCATCACATTCATACCGAAAACAGCGCAGATAAGCACGGCCATGTAAGGAATAACCCTATAGAAGTCGACGTGTGAGGCCTGTCCTACGGTGTGGATGTCCCTTCCCATGAACACATAACCTAATAGGATGAGGACAGCAGCAGGTGCTACAATGAAGAAGTTGACCTTGAACTTATCTGCCATCTTGCACTCTTGTGTCCTTGTAGCGACGACTGTTGTATCGCTGATGAACGATAGGTTGTCGCCAAAGAACGACCCTCCGACCACGATAGCGACCACGAAAGGCAGCGAACTGTTGGTTGACGTGGCTATACCTGCGGCTATTGGCGTTAGTGCAACGATAGTTCCTACACTCGTTCCGATGCTTATTGAGATGAAGCAAGCCGCTAAGAAGAGTCCTGGAAGCAGCATGTTGTCGGGCAGAACAGAGAGAGTTAGGTTGACTGTAGCATCGATGCTCCCCATATCCTTTGCCGAGTTAGCGAAGGCACCAGCAAGTACAAATATCCATAACATCATCATCATGTTATCTGTACTGGCTCCCTTAGAGTATATCTCAATACGTTTTGCGAGTGGAAAGCCCCCTGATATGGCGATAGCAAAGATACTCGATACCATGAAGGCAACGGTTATTGGCACCTTATAGAAGTCGCCTGAAACGATTGAGGTGACTAAGTATAGAACGATGAATACCAGCAATGGACTCAAAGCAAGGAGTCCTTTCTTATTTTCTGTCATGCTTTCTATTGCGTATTTAATGCTTTCTATAGAGGTTCTTGTGCCTCTATTGAATGATAGTGTGTCGTTGACTCGTGCCAACTGTCGCCTATTGATGCGTCATGTCTGGGCAGTCTTATATCCATGGTGATGGTCTTATAGTCTTATCAAAACCATCAAAACGGCCCTAATCTGACGTCCCCTCCTTTCATACTCGTACTTAACAGCTTTCATACTCATGCTTAACACTTTTCGTATTCATGTTTAACAGCTTTCGTACTCGTGCTTAACACTTTTCCTACTGGGCCTACGCTTTTTTCGTACTAAGCGTTACCATCTCTTGCTTCAAGCGTTTACACTATCTTTTATTATATCTCCTTCCACCTTTCTCCACCCTCCTTTCAGCCATTGTCAGGCTTATTCTCCCCTCCTTCGGAGGGGTCGGGGGAGGTCCCAACTTACCCCCATTCCCTATGATAGAAGTCTATGTTCTCCCTTGTCAACAGGTCGATAGGCATATAGTTGACTGGTTCTACCTTTTTCTTCAGCACCAATGCACGGAAAAGGGAGTCTACACTGAAGTAGCCTTGTTGGTAGGCATGCTGCGCAATAAGGAACGATATGGAACCATCTCGCAGACAGTCAGCATTCTTATGCACCACGTCATAGCCCATAATCTGCACGTTCTTGCGACGAGTCTTCAGTAGGAACTTACCGACGATATGTGCTTTAGAATTAAAGGTGATACAATGGTGCACCTCAGGATGCTCACTAAAGAATTTCTCTAAGATATGGTCATAACGCTTCCTCTCCTCATCCAAGGGTAGATTAACCTCCAGTATCTTAATGTCAGGATAGTTCTCTTGCATATAGTTGCGGAACCCCACCTCACGATTCGCCTGTTGTCTACTTGCCATTTTCCCATCTTTTGTCTGCTTCATGAGCATGATGCTCTTCTCTCTCTGTGCTATGAGCATAAGCATCTTGGCTGCGAAATGACCGCTCTGAATGGAGTCCTGCCCATAAAAGGACAGTGGTTGCAGCGATGGCATAAAGGAGTCAAGCAGAATGAAGGGTATGTTCCTATCGTGTAACTCCTCTGTGAACTGCCGTGTAAGTTCTAATGTTGTAGGCACGAGGATTACTCCGTCTGGGTTCTTCCTTAGGCATTTTTGATAGGTTTCAACAAACGAGTGGGAGTCAAGACGGCTGTAATACATAATCTCTAAGTCAATATAAAAGTCCCTGCGAGCCTCGACTGCCTTCATAGCCCCTACCTCTATCTCTTCCCAATAAGCCTCACTACTATGTTTGGGGATTAGACAATAGAACTTGTAACTCTTGTTGTAAGCGAGTGCACTTGCATATACATTCGGTTGGTAATTCATCTCCTTTAGCACCTTCTCTACCTTCTTCAGTGCTACTTCCGATACGTTCGGACGTTTATGTAATACCCTGTCAACCGTTCCTACGCTTACTCCTGCACGTTCTGCAATGTCCTTTATCCTAATCTTTTCTGCCATAAATAGGGGAAATGAATATATTACTTTTTACCGTGCAAATTTACTAATAATTGTTGGAATGTGCGAAAGCACAACTGTAGAAATTGTGCTTCTCTTTCCTTTTTTACTATATATAAGGATAGGTTTGGGGGTTATTAGGAAGATTTTACTTACTTTTGTAGCTTGAAATTAATCCAAGTCTGTCAAGGTGGGGATTATCAGTAAGAGACGTGTTATGCGTTGTCTACTTTTGACAGAACGGTTTATATGGTTCGAACAGAATATGTCTATTAAGAGTAAACTTCAACAACTATCGTTTCGCACAGGGGTTATCGTACTCCTGATGTGCCTTCCTTTCTATGCACTCTCCTTTGTGCAAGTGTTTTTCCCAGTGTCTACAGCGACAAAGGGCATACTCTTTACCGCGTTCTTCGGACTGGCGAAAACCTTTCAATACACCGGTGTTGCGATTCTTGGTAAGGAGGGTTATAAGCGTGTGAAGGGCTATCTTAAAAGGAAAAAGCTGTCTAAGTCGAAGGCTGTTGAGGCTGTTGACGAAGCAAGGCCACGTTGTTGTCCAGACCTGTTCACGAACCCCAATATCCTTGCTGGTGTACGTCTTGTCATCTTCGACTTTGATGGTACGCTCGGAGACTCGCAACAGTTGATTACTGATACGATGCTTGCAACGATCGAGAAGTTACACCTTCCGAAGCGAACACGTGAGGAGTGTGCTCGAACCATTGGTCTTCCACTGAAAGAATGTTTCTCTTCTATCATCCCAATGACCGACGAGAAGGCGGAAGAGTGTGCCGAGGTGTATAGCGAAATATTCAATATAAAGAACGTGCCGGGGGCTGTCACGATTTTCCCGGGGGTCTTTGAAACGCTTGATAGGCTGATTGCTATGGGTATTAGGATGTCGGTAGCGAGTAGTCGCAACCGTAGTTCGCTTGTTAAACTGATGACTGATTTGAAGCTCACAAACTATATCAGCTTTCTTGTTGGTGCTGACAATGTGGTCAATAAGAAGCCCGCAGCCGAGCCAGTGCTCCTCACCTTGCGTTGTTTCAACGTCGAACCGCATGAGGCACTCGTGGTAGGTGACACCGAATTCGACATCCTTATGGGGCGCAATGCAGGTACACATACGTGCGGAGTAACCTATGGAAATGGCAGTCGTGAGAGCCTTGAAGCGGCGGGGGCGGAGTGGATAGTATGTTAAATAATGTATAATTCTTTGGCAGTTTGGCATTAAATGCCTACCTTTGCACTCGCAATTCGGAAATACACTACGGTTTATTGAAGGATTGACAATGGTTAATATCGCGGGTTGGAGCAGTTGGTAGCTCGCCAGGCTCATAACCTGGAGGTCGCATGTTCGAGTCCTGCACCCGCAACTCACAGCTTAGAAACGCTTAGTAATAAGGTTTCTAAGCTTTTTTTTTGCTCCTTTGTTTGAGTCCTTGTAGGGGTCTCCTGATACCGAAAAAGGGTCAGCTTATTTCTGACCCCAGCTGGCCCCTCTTCCTTCCCCAGCTGGCCCTTCTTCCTTCCCCAGCCGGCCCCTCCCCCGTCCCATCCCCCGTAGGGAGGGGCGTAGTATGTGAGGTTACCCCTATTGGGCTGCTAACAAGGTTCTTGGGTTGTTCTTTCTCTCACTGAGGGTAGTTTTTTCTCTCACAGAGCGCACAGAGTTCACGGAGGTTTTTGGCGCACATTTCGAGCCCAAAAGATAGTGGCCCCTCCCCCTTCCCCTCCCCCGCAGGGAGGGGCGTAGTATGTGAGGTTACCCCTACAAGACTGCCATTACGGGACATAACGAAGCCTACATCCTTCTTATAGGGGTATCTCGGTGATCACTCCCCTTCCCTTCGGGGGAGGGGACGGGGGAGGGGCCACTATCTTCTATGAGCTTGTGTGTTCTGTTCTTCTGTGTATTTCTGTGAGAAAGAGAAATATCCTCCGTGAGAAAAAGAAATGTCCTCTGTGAGAATAAGAAATGCCCTCTGTGAGGGAAGAGACGCTAATCAAATAGATAGAAACTGTCAAGATATTTCAGCAATCACGCTCCTCTTTTTTCAACGACACGCCCTTCTCCGTTGAAGAAGACGCCCTTCAACAATCAAGAACATGCCCTTCTTGCCCCAAGAAGGGCATGTTCTACAAACAAGAAGAGCATGTCCTTAAATGCTAAATGTAACGTGTTGATTTCGTGAGGGTTATGGTGTGCTTTGTAGTGGATGAGATACTTCCATGTAAAGGGTATTTTACTCGATGCGATGTAAGGATTTTTTTATTATCTTGCTGATGCTTTAGAAAGGAGGAGGACATCTTCTTAACGTATCGAGAGAAGGGATGGAGCGCAAATTGCGTGTACATCGTGTTGAGGCTTAAAAAGGGCTGCTTGGCCGTCAGATTTTGGCATTTAGAAAGTTTTTTGTATATTTGTACGATAAATGATAGGGCACCCCTCCACACCTTATAATATATAGGTAGGGGGATGAAAGGTAAAGGAACGCTATCAAACAAGGTTATGTAGTAATAACAGGAAACAAC
This sequence comes from Prevotella jejuni, assembly GCF_900187995.1. Classification (GTDB taxonomy): domain Bacteria; phylum Bacteroidota; class Bacteroidia; order Bacteroidales; family Bacteroidaceae; genus Prevotella; species Prevotella jejuni. Next base: position 69,312 of record NZ_FZNZ01000016.1, on the reverse strand, counting down.
AACTATGGCAAAATTAACAGTTAACAATTACGAAGAGCTTGCTGCCCGACTGGGCGAGAAGCTTGGTGAAAGCGAGTGGTTACTCGTCGATCAGGAGAGAATTAACCTCTTTGCTGATGCGACACTCGACCATCAATGGATTCATGTCGACACAGAGAGGGCTGCTGTCGAGAGCCAATACAAGAGCACAATAGCCCATGGCTACCTGACACTGTCGCTTCTTCCGCACATGTGGCAGGAGATTATCGAGGTTAACAACCTAAAGATGATGGTCAACTACGGTATGGATAAGATGCGCTTCGGTCGTCCTGTCCTCGTGAACTCACGTATCCGTCTTGTCGCTTCACTCGATAGTATCGAAAATCTAAGGGGTATTTGTAAGGCTGGAATCAAGTTCCAAATAGAGATAGAGGGCGAGCGCAAGCCTGCTCTTGAGGGTATTGCTACCTTCCTTTATTACTTTGAATAAACGGCCTTCGGCATTTAGAATAATCGTAGGTGACCATGGATGAGTGCTGCTTGTCTGTGGTCACCTCTTTTGTTGATGGTTGGCAATGGGGTAGGCGAGGGTTGCGAGAAGAATAGACGATGTCGCTTTGATGTTGACTATAAGTGGGTTATGTTCGGAGAAGATAAGAGGAAAGATTAGAAGAAAAAGTCAAAAGAAGCCTTAAAACTATCGTGTTTCAACGTAATTAATGTTAAATAAGATGCAAGACAATTAACGAAAAATATAATTTATTGTACCTTTGTACACCGAAAAAGATTATTTTAGGAAACATTAGAACTCAAGACCAAAAAAGGGATTTGACGTTTAACAGAACATTATTAAGTAAATAAAGTATGGTATATAACCAACTCAAATTGCAGAGTCAACTCTGTTTTAGATTGTACACAGCGAGCAGACTTGTTACACAAACTTACTATCCATTGCTTGACGAGTTAGGTCTCACCTATCCTCAGTACCTCGTTTTGATGGCTCTTTGGGAAGAGGATCATCAGAAGGTGATGGCACTTGCCCATCGACTCTACCTTGATTCCAACACGATGACGCCACTTCTTCAGCGCATGGCTCAGCTCGGTTTGGTTGAACGTGTCAAAGGAGAACGCGACGGAAGAGAGACTTTTGTGTCGCTGACCGAGCATGGTAAGGAACTACAAGAGAAGGCTAAGGATATCCCTTCTTGTATGGTCAATAAATTGTTTGAGGATGAGGAGGAGTTGAATAGATTTAAGGAAATAGCCTTAGACCTCGACCGCTTGATCGCTCATCTGGCTGAACAGCGTGCGAAAGAGAAGGAGGCTGTGATGGAGAAGATGCGCGAGGAGCGTTTAGCCTCTAAAAGACGTAGATGGTAAAGTGCGTTAATAGTTTATTAGAATATATACCGAAGGTGTATCATGGATGGTTTTCTCCGTCCTGATACACCTTTGTTGTGTATCTACCCTTTGCCCCCTTGCTGTGTCGGGGATGGTTTTCTCTCGGCTTATACTGTCTTCTGCGGGATGTCTTACACGGTTCTCATTCTTATAGCGTCCGTTTTGCTACACGTCTCATTCGTATTTGTAATGCTGTGAAAAACCTTTACATGCGATAGGCCTAATGCTCTACGAAATGGAAGTATCTTCTCCTCTCTGTTTGAGTTTGTAACTCACAAGAAATCAGAAGTTTACAAGCAGCGTTCGAGGATATGCCTTTCTTGCCTCAAGAAGGGCATGTTCTTGCCCCTTGAAAGGCCTCTTCTCGATTGCAGAAGAGCGTCTTCTTCAATGGAGAGGGACGTGTCCTCGAAAAGAGAGGGGCGTAGCTGCTGAAATCTTTTGACAATCTCTGTTCGATTGATTAGCGTTTCTTCCTTCACATAGGATATTTCTGTTTCTCACAGAGGACTTTTCTTTTTCTCACAGAGAACACAGAAGAACAGAACACACAGCATTCCACAGAGACATTAAGTCAACCGATTTCACAGAGCCTTACAACCAACAGAAGCCTCACCCCCAGCCCCTCTCCGAATGGAGAGGGGAGTGATCACCGAGATACCCCTACATGTCCTCCAGATGTTTAGCGGCCCATTTCCTATCAGTAGCAGGCCAATAGGGGTAACCTCACATACTACTCCCCTCTCCATTCGGAGAGGGGCTGGGGGTGAGGCCTCTGTGTTCTCTGTATGCCGAAGGCCTTCTGTGTGCTCGAAATGTGCGCCAAAAACCTCCGTGAACTCTGTGAGTTCTGTGAGAGAAAAAACTCGATGACATGTGCAAGCAGCCCAATAGGGGTAACCTCACATACTACTCCCCTCTCCATTCGGAGAGGGGCTGGGGGTGAGACTCTCTTGTTCTTTCTTCTTCCCCCAACCTTTTTTCCCTCCTTTTCTTGCTCATTCTCCATATTTTTCATAATTTTGTAACGTGTCGGAGTGGGGCTGCGTCAAAACGAGGGTAGGCCCTATTGATACGGTATAAACGAACGAAGAAGAATGAAGAAAATACTCCTTTTACTCGCTATCTCCCTCTTTACGGTAGGTGCACATGCTCAGAAAGATGTTGTCTCGGTTGCTGATATGATTAAGATCTTCCAAGCCAAGACGCTACAGATGGGCAAACAGGTGCTTGAAAAACAAGGTTATGTCTATAAGGGTGTGTCGTCTGACGCTTACGGAAAGGACTATAACTGGGTGAAGAACATGAATTTAACGAGCGACTTCTTGCCTACTGCGATGGGACGTGGTAACTCCAGTATGGTCCTTCTGGCGCAAGATGGTAAGACGGTCTACGTCTATGTCTTTAATCGTACGGCCTTTGCAGGACTGCAGTCACAGGTGAAGGCGATGGGCTACGACATGGGTTCGGCGGTGAAAGGGGATAAGAGTACGCTGATATGTACGAAGGACAATCAGCCTACTATCAGTTTCCTTACGCTCCAACAGCCGTTGCCTTACTGCCTGCAGATAACGGAGTAAGTGGATAAGGGATTGAATTAAAGGATAAGAAAGAAGCTAATGAAGAAGAAACCAACCTATAAAGTGCCAGTGTCTATCTGTGCTATTGTCTTGTTCGTCGGTGCTATTGTACTTGCTATTCTTATGGAAACGCGACAGATGGCACCCCCCCGTAAGTATGAGGTGGACATGTCTGGTGAGGTAATCGGTATTGATAATGGTCCGAAGATACCTGTATTAACAAAGGAGGAGGTCAAAGACGAGGAGGTTAAAGAGGAGAAGAAGAAGGATAGCCCTAAGCCTGAAGCGACTGAGACAGAGGAGTCTCAGGAGTCGGAGGAACCTGTCATCGTTCCTACTAACCCTGATGGGCAGTCGGAGCCGGCTATTAAAGCTCCTGTGCCAGATATTAAGAAGCCTACTATCGACCAGATAGATAATTAGGACTCGGCCTTTGCTTCATACGATATTACGATTGGGATATAGCAAGCATGCCTTGTTATACCCTTTTGTTTTTAGCCCTTTTGAGACGGAGAGGGACACAGGGTCTCTGATAGAAGAGGCGTTACACCTTATTATATAATATGCTTTACCTCTGTTGTGGGACAAAGGCTCTCTGATAGAGGAGGCGTTACACCTTATTATATAATAAGCTTTACCTCTGTTGTGGGACGTGGGTTCTCTGATAGAAGATGCGATACACCTTATTATATAGTAAGTCTTACCTTTGTGGTAGCGTTACTCTTGATTGTTCACATAACTTTGTTGTGATAGAAGGCGTTATGTGCTTGGAATGAGTGAGGGCCGAGGGGATATAAACAAAAAGGTAGGAACCCCTCTAATAGTTGGTTCCTACAATCGTTGCCCCTTCTCATAAAGTGAGAAGAGGGTAGTGGATACATGTCTTCTGTGGACTCTATAGGAGGGGAGGAAACGCTTTCGTCGCACTGTGACAGCTGTGAGAAATACGACAGGCAAAGCCTTTTAGAAGGATAGCCTATTCTATCCTCCCAACGAGCTCAGCCTTAAGACTAAATTTGATTCCAGTTGACTTGCGTGATTCGGCCGCCCTTTACGGTGGCAGAAATGACGTAGCTACGTTTAGACTTACCCCCCTTACGATCGATGTCCAGTGTGGCAGGGACTTTAATACGTAGTTCAGCGTCATCATCATTACTGCTTTTCTTCACCTCAGCAGGTGAGCCAAGATGCCAGTTAATGGTCTTCACGTCAGCTTGATAGAGTTTGTCGGTCATGTAACGACGCACGTCTTTCACCGTGGCACCGCTCGCGCCGAGGAAATTAAACGATGAAGCAACAGCACCAGAAATCTTGTCAGTACTCTTACTGTTCATTCCCTGCAGCAGTTGACGTACCGCACTGACAGCTTTCGTCTTATCCCCCTCCGATACAGTTGGTACGAGGATTGTCTTCAGCTTCTCATCGGCTTCCTTACTGTGGAGCCCATTTGGGTGTTGAGCTTTGTATCCGAGGAAAGCATTCTCATCGTTTTTAGCCACGGCTTGCGCCCAGTCTATCTCGTCAATCTTAGCCTCTATCTCCCCTCGATGAGTAGAGTTAGGATACTTAGCGATGAACTGCTGTAACACATCCTTTGAATTGCTTGCTAAGGCAACAGCCAAGTCATTATTAGCTTGTTGGGCATTTGCCGTCGTTGTTGTCAGTGCTTTCAGTCGTGCAGCGATACTGTCACGATGCGCCTTCGGTGCTGATGGGTTCCCATCAAGGTAGTTCTTCAACACCGTAGCTTCGTTACTACTAATCGCTTGGGCGTAGGCGTCCTGCTCAGTGTTAGTCTTGCTTGACCCTATCTCTTGGTTGTAAAGGAAGAGCAAGACGGCAGCTGTGATGGCAGCGATGAGCAAAGAGACAGCCAAAGAGAGGTGGTTATCCTTAGACGACTTGCTCTCCTCTTCCTCTTCAGTGGTCTCTGCGAGTGCTTCGGCCTTTGCTATCACCTCCTCATCGGCCTCGTTGTCCATGATGAAATCGGCATCTACCGTCCCATCCTCAATCCCTTCATCTTCGAAAGGCTGCTGTGGTTCAACGTTGTTATGGCTTGATTCCTCCTCAGCTGCAGGACGTTCAGCCTCCTTCTCCTCGTTTGCTTCGTTCTTGTCGACAGCGACAACGACAGCAGGAGCGGCTGTAGCGTGTTCGTTAGAAAGTTCGTTTGATTTCTGTTCAGTAGTATTTACGGAAGGTTCAAAGTGACTTTCCGTATGATGACAATTAGGACATGACGTCTCTTCTTTGAGGTATAACTCACCACAATGAGAACATTTAATGATATGTCCAGCAATCTCTACACCGCAACTGGGGCATACGGGAGCCTTATCGCTCACTTGATGGCCACATTCAGGGCATTTGATGATCATTTATCTAACGTAAGATTATAGTAGTTTGGATAATTATCTTTTTCTTTTCTCTTGGTCGGCTATCTTCGTCGTCGTGGGAATCTTAGTTCGCGCATACTGTGCCTTCCCATCAAGCGCGACTTGTCGACATATCCGTTTACACCATTGATGCGCCCTTTACCAGTGTATTGCCAAGCGAAGATGTCCCTTCCGTCTTGCAGTACCGGCTCTCGTCCGTTATACTGTGCGATAAAGAGCTTATAGCCATCAAGGGCCCCACTGAGGTAGCGATCATAGAAGTTTGTGTAAGTGTAGACCAACGGCTTGACCCCATACTCCTTTGTCATGAGTACGAGGAAACGCTGAAGACTATCGCATAAAGCCTCTCGGCCCAGTCCGCCAGTAGTCTCAATATCTACCATCGGAATGAGGTCTTGGTCCTGTGGGCGGCATTGCATGCGAAAGTTCCTAAGCTGTTCTTCTTGTGGGACAGTCGGACGATAGAAATGATATGAGCCTACGTTCATACCGTAGCGTTGTGCCGCTTCGATATTGTCAAGATAGCGTTGGTCGATACGTGAGCCTCCTTCAGTAGCCTTTAAGTACACGTAATTGAGTTTGTGATTACTGTTCTCGGCCACTGTCTCCCACCATACGTCACCTTGATAATGGCTCATATCGAGTCCGTGGATGTGACTGCAGGTGTCTTCGCATTGTATAGTATATTGCGCCTTAGTACCTGCAAAAGAGAAGATGCAGGCTATGAGGAATATTACTCTTATTAACTTCATAGCTGCAAAGGTAACATTTTAAGTTGAGATAGCGGAGTGAAGGATGTATAAATATCTCTCTTTTAGTATTTCTTAATCCATGATTCGTATGTAATTGTCGGTCGTTACTTATCGTGTTAACTGTCCGTAGCGAATTATTTACACGATAATAATTATTTATTATCACGACTGGAAATATTTTTCTTCACGACTGGAAATATTTCTTTTCACGTAAATAATTCGACAACACAATGCTCCTCAACCTTACAGATAGAGCTTTGTTATTGGGCCTATTAGGCTTATTAGAGGGCTTATTAGCCTTATTTATTAGCCCAATTGGGCCTTATTTATTAGCCCAATTGGCCTTATAGGGGCTATAGGGCTAATAGTTAATTGGCCTTATTGGGCCTTATTTATTGGCCCAATTGGCCTTATAGGGCCTATAGGGCTTATAGATTATTAGCCTTATTGGGCTTATTTATTGGCCCAATTAGCCTTATTGGGCCTATAAGGCTAATAGATTATTGGGCCTATAAGGCTAATAGCTAAGCCCCTATTAGCCCTAATAACGACCTAAGGGTAAGGCGATTTCTATTCCTCCGCAGCCTTACGATACTGTTCGTAGAGCCATTTCTTTTGTTCAGCAATCGTGAGATTACTATTATCGAGTTCGATGGCATCATCGGCTTTACGGAGTGGTGACGTGGCACGATGAGAGTCGATATAGTCACGTTCCTCCACGTTCTTGAGTATATCGGCATAGTCGGCATCCATTCCCTTCGCCTTTAGTTCGTCGTAACGACGCTGTGCCCTCACCTCTGCAGAGGCGGTGACAAATATCTTTAATTCAGCCTTTGGGAACACTACCGTACCAATGTCTCGTCCATCCATGACGATACCCTTCTCTGCACCCATGCGTTGTTGTTGTGCTACAAGGGCCTCACGAACAAAGGCAAGGGTGGCGATAGGGCTCACATGAGACGATACCTCCATCGTTCGGATGTCGTTTTCAACGTTCTCACCATTGAGGTAAGTGTCTGGACGACCAGTCGTTTTATTAAGTTGGAAACTAATGTTAATATCCTTCATCTGCTCCTTCAGTTCCTCTTCACGGATAGTTCCGTCAGCGTTAAAGAGGTTATGACGGAGTGCAAAAAGGGTTACAGAGCGATACATAGCCCCTGTATCCACATAGATATAGCCAATCTCTTTGGCCAAGTCCTTTGCCATTGTACTCTTTCCACATGATGAAAAGCCGTCGATGGCGATAGTTATTTTCTTCATATACTTACTTTTCTCGTATTTATCATTACCTTATCTCGCTGCATCTACCTCCCTCGCAACCTATCATTTCATCACCACCCAACACCTAACACCCATCACCCAACATTCAACACCCATCACCCAATACCAAACACCCTACGCACATTCTCATTGGTTCTCTGGGCAAACTCGGCCTCATCAAGGCCATAGCTTGCAGCAAGGGTACGCATCACTTCAACGATGAAAGCACTCTCGTTGCGTTTACCACGGTAGGGGACAGGTGCCATGTAAGGGCTATCTGTTTCGAGAACGATACGGTCGAGGGGTACTGCAGCAGGCAGGTCCTCACGAAGATGACTACTCTTAAACGTAGAGACACCGCCCACACCTAATACAAAACGGTCGAAGCGTAGAAACGCCTCAGCCTCTCGTTGATTGCCAGTGAAGCAATGGAAGACACCACCCGGCAGTTCCTTCTCATAGTGTCGCATGATATGTATCATCTCGTTCTGGGCCTTCCGACAGTGAATCATCAGTGGTAAGCGTGTCTCCACACTCCATTTTACGGCCTCTTCAAAGGCTGCCAACTGTTCTTGTTCGTATTCTCTCGACCAATAGAAGTCAAGTCCTACCTCACCAATGGCGATGATTGTCTCACCAGGTAGGGCCGTTCCTTCCTCCTTCTGTTTGAGGGAAAGCATGATACGTTGGTACATTGCGTCTAATACCTCACGCCAGTCTTTGCGCACCTCTTCGGGTTGTAACCCTATCATTGGGTAACAGGTGTCAGGGTACTGACGGCATACAGCCATCACTGTGTCCATTGACTTGAGGTCGATAGCTGGTATGAATATCTTTTCTACGCCCGCTTCACGAGCGCGACTGATGACCTCTGGGAGGTCTTCTGCAAATTCTTCTACATCTAAATGAGCGTGAGTGTCGATGATCATTGGGTGTTGGGTGTTGGGCGTTGGGTGGTGAATGTTGGGTGATGAGTGTTTGGTGTTGGGTGTTGATGGAGTGTTTATAAGGGTGTTGGGTGATGTTTGTAGGGGTGTTAATGGGGTGTTTATAAGGGTGTTGGGTGATAAGTGTTGGATGTTAACGAAATGTTTATAGGATATTGAAGGAGCGTATATAAGCTGAGGAATGATAGATGTTGAGAACAGCTACTCCACGTTTATTTCGCTTTTATCCAGCCTGTCCTGTTAGGGCTCCCCTCCTTCGGAGGGGCTGGGGGAGGTCCCCCGTTACCTCTTCCTATGCAGCATTCTCTGTGCGTATGCCACCAGTTCAGTTTTCCTGTCAGCACTCACCTTCACCGCATCGAGGTATTTATTAGCCTCATCAAAATAGTAGTTAATACGTTCGATAGCCATCTTGTCGACCCCAATACTATTATAGAGTGCAGTGACGGCAGCCACCTTCTCGTTATGATTAAAGTTCTCACAGCCAATCCATCTCTCCAACTCTTTACGTTGGCGGACGTTCGCCTTGTTGAAAGCATTTATCAGCATGTAAGTCTTTTTATTACTGATAATATCGCCACCTATCTTCTTTCCGAACACTTTTGGGTCTCCATAGACATCAAGGTAGTCGTCTTGTAGCTGAAAGGCCAGTCCTATCTGTTCGCCAAACTTATAGAGGTTGTCTACGTCATCGGCTGGAGCATCAGCAAGGATAGCGCCAATCTTCATCGCACAAGCCAATAGTACACTTGTCTTCAGGCGTATCATCTCAATGTATTCGGCCTCCTTTACGTCATTGCGGTTCTCAAACTCCATGTCATACTGTTGACCCTCTCCTATCTCGAGTGCCGTCGTCGTGAAGAGATGCAACACCTCACGTAGGTGTCTACTGTCACACTGTTCCATGCGCTCGAAGGCCAATACGAGCATAGAGTCACCCGACAAGATAGCCGTGTTAGCATCCCAACGCACGTGAACCGTCTGCTGTCCGCGTCGAAGAGGTGCATCATCCATCAAGTCATCATGCAAGAGCGTATAGTTATGGTAGGTCTCCAAGGCACAAGCCGGTGATAGTATCGTCTCCGGATCATCTTTGAAGAGATTATAGGCAAGGAGCATCAGCGTAGGACGGATGCGTTTCCCACCCAGCGAGAGTACGTATTTAATAGGGTCATACAAGCTCTGTGGCTTGCGATCGTAGGTGAGATTGTTTATATACTCGTTAACTTTACATAGGATTTCGTCAGCAGTGTACATATAGAGTAGGTGTTAAAAGTTATGTTATAAATAATCGTTGTGACGGCAGATGGCCGTCGTGTGCGTTAAGAGAGTTGGAAGACAAAAGGTATCTCTACCAACGAGCGGCATGGTTTATTACGTTCGATGCCAGGCTTCCATTTGCCCATTGTCTTCAAGACACGCAGTGCCTCAGCATTAAGGACAGGTATCTTACCATTCTTAACAGTCACATCATGCACCGTACCATCGGCATTGATGATAAAAGTAATATTCACTGTCCCTTGCAGATTATTGTCCTTAGCATCGGCAGGGTACTGTAATGTCTTCGTAAGCCACTTCATAAACTCCACCCAACCACCTGGGGGTGTAGGCGTCTGGGATAAGATTCGCTTGCTAACCTTATCGTCATAACGTTCTACAACCTTGTCGGATGTATCGTCAGACATCTTCTCCATCTCCTTTTTAGCTTCTTCTTTCACCTTCGGAGGTTCGGGAGTTGTAGTCACCATAGGCATGACGATGGGTTCTTCACTTACTTGTGGAGCCCCCGTCTTCTTGTCGTTTGAGTTCATACTCCCCGCATCATGCGGTGTTACCTTATTAGGTACATCACGCCGTTTCAGGTTGAGTAAGTCCTCCATCGTGGGTTTCTTGTCCTCTTGTGTCTTAGCTAAATCTTGCTGGTCGATGGCCGGCAGCATGTCCATATCGTGTAGTGTGACATTCTTAATGGCCTTGGTATTGGCCGAGTCGTCCTCTGTTCCCGATGAATTATACTCCATGGCAACAAAGAAAATAGACAGTGCAACGATGATTCCCAATAGGAAACCAACCCACCGTTTACTCTCTAAATCAGCTCTATTTGACTTCTTTATTTCCAATATAAGATATACTAAACGCTCGTTTCTGCCGTTATACAAACCATAGATGGCTAATTATTGCCATATAAAAGGTTGCAACGACAAAAGTAATAAGATATTCGGAAAAAGCTGTAACTTTGCCGAGAAATTAGTTTAGAACAGATGAAAAAAATCGTTTTCACCCTCCTATTAACACTTTTTGCGGCTGTTATGCGAGCGCAGGAGAGTCAAACTGAATACAACTTCTTGCGTCTTCCGGTCAGTGCCCATGCTGCTGCTTTAGGCGGAGAGAATATTTCAATTATCGAGGACGACCCCTCGTTGATGTTTTCTAACCCTGCCTTAGCTTCGTCAGTGAGCGACAAGACCGTTGGACTCAACTATATGAACTATATGCGAGGAGCCCATTTCATGAGTGCATCGTACACTAAAGCCTTAGGTGAGAAGGCTACCTTCGCTGGCGGTGTACTCTATATGAACTACGGGAAGATGAAGGAGGTCGATGCTAATAACGTACAGACGGGTACGTTCAATGCCAGCGACATTGCCGTTGAAGGTATCTTTTCCTACGAGTTAGCACGCAACCTTGTGGGCGGTATCACGGCAAAGTTTATCACATCTTATATCGGACAATACAACTCCATGGCTGTGGGTGTCGACCTCGGCCTTAACTGGTATGAGCCAGACCACCAATGGTCGGTGTCGTTAGTGGCTAAGAATCTCGGTGGACAGATAAAGGCCTACGAGGAAGACTATGGTAAGATGCCTATTGACGTACAGTTAGGTGTGAGCAAGACCTTCGTCGCCTTACCCGTAAGAGTGTCTGCCACGCTTGTCGATATGACCCATTATGACTATCGGTTCATCAATCATTTAAATCTTGGAGCAGACATTCTGCTATCGGAAAGTATATGGATTGGGGGCGGATATAACTTTCGCAAGGCCGACGAGATGACCATCGGAACGGCTGAGAACGCCAGTGCACATGGCGCAGGGTTCAGTGTAGGAGCGGGAATCAACCTCGAGCAGTTCAAACTGAACCTCGCTTACGGCAAGTATCATGCTGCCAGCAACTCCATAATGGTCAACCTCGGCTACTCGTTCTAAGCTGAATTAACGCCTTACAACACATAAATAATATCGTTTTTTGCGGTTGTTTCAACATTTTTTTATACTTTTGTCCCCATCATGAGATATACTGTCAAATGTAATAACTGCGGTCGCGACTTTGTGGCCGAGACCGAGAAATATGGGACAATGAAGTATCGTTGCCCCTATTGTGGTAACGTGTTGACTTGTAGGTTTGATGAACCGCAACCTATCCGTACGCATGCTCGCTCCGTTATTCCATTGGCTGAGGCCTCACCTATCGTCGTTAAGAAGGCTAAAAACTTACCGACTGTACCGACGCACCTCCTCCACACGCCTTCAAAAGAGAAGCTTGCGGAGATGAGACAGAAGCTTGTTGAAGCGTCTCAACGAGCTGGTGAGACCTTGAAGAACGCAACCGAGACCACAACCGAGTTTGTTAATAAGTCGTCTTCGCGCCTACGTCGTTTTCAAGAGAAGTACGCTGACGGTGATCTCTGGATATTCTTCGGGTTCAGTTTAGCGTTTGTTCTTTCGGTCCTTATCGGTCTCTTCGTTTGTGCTGAGCTTGTTAAGGTTATCGCTGAGGGCAATTCTTGGCTGTTTAAGAACTATATTGAGATACGTAACGCTATCTAAAAGCACACATCTTATTACTTACTATCTCCACAGACTACACCCGTTTGTGTCAACACGACGTATGTCCTCCCTCCGTCTTGAGGCAGGTCATGCACCCATCTTCGTGTCTTTATGTCAATATTTTTCGCTCCTCTTGGATGAAGTATGTGCTCTTCAAGATAGAAGAAGAGGCCCTTCAACGTTTAAGAACATGCCCTTCTTGGTCCAAGAAGGGCATGTTCTTCATGCAAGAAGGGCATGTTCTCGAATGGTGTTTGTAATCGTTTGATTTCTTGTGGGTTATAGTGTCGATGGTAAGCTGTGTTGTTCTCCTATATTGAGCGTCCTTAACTTGATGAGATGTAATGATTTTTTACATCCTTATTGAAAGCTCTAAAGATAGTCTGGATTGGTAAATTACTCGTGTGGTGGGTGTTGGGTGATGGGTGTTAGGTGTTGATGATTAGTTAAAGATGGGTGTTGGGTGATGTATGTTGGCTGTAAGGTTCTGTGATATCGGTTGACTTAATGTCTCTGTGGGCCTTTGTGTGTTCTGTTCTTCTGTGTTTTTCTGTGAGAAATAGAACGCACCCTCGATATGAGATTAGGCCTATGAGACTTGCTGCGGAGTTTTTTCTCACAGATCTCACAGATTTAACAGAGCATTTTTGCGCACTGTTTCGAGCCCACAGAAGGCCTTCGGCATACAGAATTCACAGATCGTTATAGCTAAAGAAGGGTGTTGGGTGATGGGTGTTAGGTGTTGATGATTAGCTGAAGAAGGGTGTTGGGTGATGGACGTTGGCTGTAAGGTTCTGTGATATCGGTTGACTTAATGTCTCTGTGAAAGCTTGTGTATTCTGTTCTTCTGTGTAAATCTGTGAGAAAGAGAACGCACCCACTCTATGAGATGATACACAAGCAACTCGCTGGGGACTTTTATCTCTCACAGAGCACACAGAGTTCACGGAGTCTTTTAGCGCATGTTTCGATTCCACAAGGGGAGGGGACAGCATCTACTTAGCGCTCGCCAAGATACGTGTGAATGGGAGGGTCGTGGGTAGTTGTGAGCAGAAAAACAGGATAAAGACGTGTTAAAGAAGCTGAAATAGGCTACAATTAAAAAAAATACTATAAATTTGCAGATAGCTAACCTACGACAAGTTAAACAGCACACAAGTGTTGTGAGATGTGAAAACAATATAAGTAAAAACCTATAAAAACATGAGAACTATGAGAAAAACTAACCTTGGACGATCGCTGCTCTTGGTGGTCCCTCTTATGTGTAGCCCTTACGTGGTGCAGAAAGCATGCGCTACACATGCGATGATGATACAAGCGCAGACCTCTATTATCAAAGGTAAAGTTGTTGATTCACAGTCAGGTGAACCGATTATCAGTGCCAGTATTACCGTAAATGGTACTAAGAAGATGACCATAACGAACATTGATGGAGAGTTCTCTATCGATGCACAAGTTGGTGATGAGCTGGTTGTCACTTCGTTAGGCTATGAGAAGAAGACGGTGAAGGCTGCTGAGAATATGACAATTAGCCTTGTCGCTACCTCCACAATGCTTAGTGAAACGGTCGTGGTGGGCTATAGCACGCAGAAACGCAACAGTCTGACGGGTTCGCTGAAGAGTATTGACAATAAGGAACTGACGAATGTAACGACCGCAAACGTCACTAACATGCTCACAGGAAAGATACCTGGCATGAACGTTATGCCAGGTTCTGGCAAGCCGGGGTCGTTTGGTGCGATCATTGTACGTGGTAAGTCTACTATCAACGGCAGTACGGCTCCACTCTGGGTTATCGATGGTGTCATCGTAGGAAAGGACCCTGGCGACATCAATCCAAACGATATTGAGTCGCTCACTGTACTGAAAGATGCTGCTTCTACAGCCATCTATGGTTCGCAAGGAGCTAATGGTGTTATCGTGGTGACGACCAAAAGCGCACGAGCTGGTAAGACATCAATCACCTTCTCAGCCAAGATGGGCCTCTCAACCTTGAATAATGGAAAGGTCAAGATGATGGATGGTGCCGATCTATACGACTACTATAAGTCGTTTACCAACGCTGCCGAGATTGCTTTCCCACGATGGAATGAACAACTGAGAGATAGTAACTTCGACTGGTGGAAACTGGCTACTCACACCGGAAACGTGCAGAACTACGACCTTACTATTAATAGTGGTGGAGATAAGTTGAGTGCTGTCTTCACAGGTGGAGTCTATAAGGAAGATGGTGCAGTACGTGGATATGACTTCACGAGATATAACACCATGATGAAACTAAACTTCAAACCATTCTCATGGATAGCTATTCGTCCGTCCTTGAATGGTAGTAAGGGAGTTATTGACGACCGCCAACGCTCCACCTATTCTATGTATTCTATGCTGCCATGGGATAGTCCTTACGATGAAAACGGGAAGATTGTCGGCAATAGATCATCGGCTTGGGTGAACAGTAACTCTACTAACTATCTCTATGAGTTACAGTATAATTGGAGCAAGTATGACTCTTATTCATTTAATGGAAACTTCGATTTCGATATCTATCTGACTGACTGGCTGACCTTCTCATCAGTGAACAGTTATCGTTGGAGTACTCACCTTGACAAGAGCTATGTAGACCCTCGTACGTCGGGAGCGGAGGACAAGGGGCGTGTGAGCGAGAGTACCAGTACGAACACACGCCGTTATACGAACCAGTTAATTAAAGCGACACGTAGTTTCGGGGATTATCATGGATTCTTAATGCTTGGTTATGAGTTTAATGATGGCGAGTATCGTTATCATAATGGTAGTGGGACAGGACTTGTTCCAGGCTTTGCACAACTCGACATCACGTCGACACCTGAGTCGGTGGGAGGTAATAAATACGAGTGGGCAGTACAGTCTTTCTTCGCTAACCTCAATGCTGACTATGCTAATAAATACCTCCTTCAACTGTCATTGAGAACAGACGGCGCAAGTAACTTTGGTTCGGATGCCGCCTACGGTACGTTCTTCTCGGTCAGTGGGGGCTGGGTAGCTACGGCAGAAAAGTGGTTTAAGGTGCCTTGCATAGACTATCTGAAGGTGCGCGCATCCTATGGTTCGGTCGGTAGTCGACCTAATAGCCTCTATCCACAATATGGGTTATACAGCTTAGGAGCCAACTATAACGAGAAACCGGGTGCTGTCATCGCTCAGTTAGCGAACAGGAAACTGACGTGGGAGAAGAGCTTTACGACAGGTGTAGGTATCGACCTTAATATGTTCCGTCGCCTTCGTATGACCTTCGACTTCTATCACAAGCGCACGAGTAACCTCCTTTTCGCTGTGCCTATATCAGGTGTTATCGGTGTGACAAGCATCTGGCAGAATATTGGTGAGCTGACAAATACTGGCTTTGAGACAACACTTTCGGCCGACATCATCAAGGGGAAGGACCTTACATGGACTGTTGATGCTAACCTGTCGACCAACTCTAACAAGATTAAGAAGCTGTATAGCGGTAGAGACCAAATCATTGTAGGCGATGGTATAGCGGGTTCTGCTAACACGTTGTTACGTCCCGGACTGAGTGTCGACACTTACTACCTGCGCGAATGGGCTGGTGTTGACCCAGAGACGGGTGCTCCACAGTGGTACACAACAGATGCTAATGGTGAGCGGGTCATCACGAAGAGTTATGCTAAAGCCGACCAGATAGCCCTCGACAAACGTGCTACACCAAGCGTGTTCGGTAGCTTCTCTACCACACTTACCTATAAGAACTTTGACTTTAATGCCGTGTTCGGCTATTCTTTAGGTGCTTCTATCTATAACTACTCACGACAGGAGTACGACTCAGACGGTGCCTATACCGACCGTAACCAGTTCAGTCTGCAGAAAGGATGGAAGCGTTGGAGACAGAAGGGAGACATTGCTACTCACCCAGCAGCCGCATACAATAACCCTTCTAACGCTAACAAGGCCTCTACAAGATACTTAGAAAGCTCCGACTTCTTAAAGCTTCGCTCTCTAACCTTGGGTTATAACTTCCATCTCAAGAGTGATGTTGTTAAGGCTTTACGGGTGTATGTAAGCGGAGAAAACCTCTTCTGCATTACTGACTACTCTGGTGTCGATCCAGAACTGCCTGCTGCTGACAGTGGCCGCAATGCCTCTGGCGAGCGTTCGACAGCTCTCTCGATCTCTACTGGCGCTGGTGTCTATCCTTCTGTACGTAAGTTTATGCTTGGCGTTAATGTTACATTCTAAACAAAAGAGTCTATCATGAAGAAAATATATCTGCTGCTTTTGGCAGCTATCACAATGGTTTCGTGTAGTGTTGAGCGTCATCCTGAATATATGATGGATGAGGATGCCATGACAAAGAACATCGACGAGAGTTTTCCAGCACTGCTAAAGGGATGCTATGGATACCTAAAAACATGGTCGGACCCTATGTATAGATGTGGTGAATACGCTGGAGATAATATCATGATACGTGGTACTTCTACCGATGCTTTCTATGAGTTTATCTCTTACTCACGCACTCCTAATAACTACCGACTACAGAACTTCTGGGATTTCAGCTATAAGGTCGTTGCTCAAGCATCTAATATTATTAAGGCAATCCCCGAAGGTAAGAATACTACTACGGATACTCAGCTGGGCGAATGTTACTATTTACGAGGCATGATCTACTTCTATCTCTGTCGTGCATACGGTAGACCGTACGCCCAGAACCCTGAGAAGAACCTCGGTATGCCGATTGTCAACGGTACTCCTGACGACCCTGCTAATGCTGTTTTACCAAATCGTTCAACCGTGAAGGAGACCTACGAGCAGGCTATTAGCGACTTGGAGAAGGCGGCTTCACTGATGACTGAGGACATACATGGCGAGGAACACTGTATATTCGCATCTAAGGAAGCTGCTTGGGCAATGTTGAGTAGGGTCTACCTCTATATGAGTGGCACCTATAAAAACCCTAACACGGCCTACGCACAGAAGAGTGTTGAGTATGCAACGAAGGTGATTGACTCTGGTAAGTTTAGTCTGCTAAGTCGTAAAGACTATGGTGTTAGTAACACGCTGGAGCCTGAGAACAACCCTGAAAACATCTTTGTAGTGAAGAGGGTTGACTCTGAATTTCCTGGTTGGGACTATTATTACACCATCGGCGGTATGTATTCGAATATTGGCGGTAAGGGTTGGGGAGAGATGTATGCCTCGGCTAAATATCTCGACTTGCTCAATGAGACGGGGCAGAACGATTGGTTTAATAAGAAATATACTGATATTCGTGCGCAATTCATTGAACCTCAGTATGTAAAGGATAAGACTGATAAGTACGTCCCAGTGTTCCGTTTCATCAAGAACGTCTATGATGCGAGCGGTAATCAGGTGAACTTCAACTACGTGCAACTGCGTTATACACGGCAGCCAGACAATAGTCTGACATGCGATACGACGGGGACAGGACACACCACACCGCTTGTTCTGACACCTATCGACCCTGCGCAACGCCTCTACTCGATAAACTATCAGGGGCATACCTACCGTGGTGTGCTTGATTATCAGATGAAGCTTAACCGCGTTTATCCTATGTTTTACGTGGTGAAATGCTCTCGTCAGGGTGGTAAGGAGAACCAGTTGTACTCGCCTGTCATCTCTCGTCTTGATGAGATGTACCTCAATCGTGCTGAAGCTAACGTGAAGTTGGGTAACATCAGTAGTGCGATGGCCGACGTGAACACTATCCGTGAGCGTGCTATCGTGGGTGGTAGCTATACGAGTGCACAGTTTACGGCCGCTACGGCAAAGACCTTAGTGGACAAAGAACGCCAATTGGAACTTGCCTTTGAGGCTGAGCGTAGCTACGACGTGTTCCGTAATGGCGATACACTAACACGTCGCTTCCCTGGTCCACATCAGCCGATGGTTGACATCCCAGCGACCGACTACCGTGTAATCTACTTTATTCCGCAGTCGGCTATCAATGCTTATAAGGGCAACTTAGAGCAGAACCCAAGAAGTAACTAACGTGCTCTGTGGGCACACGAACAATGTGTATAGTGGCTGAAGGGCCTTTCTTCAGCCCCTATATGCCCTGCTTATGTTATTAATGGAGAAATCTCTAAGTGGATGGAGTGACCTTCTTAGTCCTCGTATGCCCTGTTCTCCTTGATAGGAGAGGGGATTCTACGAGGCTGGGGTGAGTATCCTTCAATCCCTACATGGCGTGTTCTCTTTGATAAAGGAGAGATCTCTAAGTGGATGGAGTGACCTTCTTAGTCCTCGTATGCCCTGTTCTCCTTGACAGGGGAGGGGATTCTACGAGGCTGGGGTGAGTTTCTTTAGTCCCTACCATGCCGTGTTCTCTTTGATAAAGGAGAGGTCTCTAAGTGGATGAAGTGACTTTCTTTAGTCCTCGTATGCCCTGTTCTCCTTGATAGGGGAGGGGATTCTACGTGTCTATGCTGGTTTCCTTCAATCCCTACATGGCGTGTTGTGTGTTCGTTTTCATTAGCCTAATAATTGGAGAGGCTATGTCGTTAGCCTTCAATATATCTTTTGTAATGTTATGCCAAAGGCTTGGTTAGAGCGCTGATCGAGCCTTTTATTAGCTCTGCCAAACGAGGGAGGGGTGGGCCAACCATGGTTAGGAGGGTCTCAATGTGCGTAGTGGAAGGGTTTTTCTTCTCGCTGTGTGGCATTGTAATCTGTTTACGGGTAGGAGTTACGGAGGTGTTGTAGCCAAGTAAAATCGTTGGTCGCTTTTGCCGATGTATGGCATTATTTTCTATGGACTCGGTTGTTTATACTGCTTTTCATGTGTTCTCTATGTGTGTGAAGAGCGTACCTGTCTGTTCCGTGAAAAGCTACTTTGTCACGATAAAACTTCATGAATTTTGACGCATAGAGGCAAGGAGGAGAGGGCGAAAGGATAGATTTAGGCGCGAAAATAAAGGCTGTGCTTGACCGGTGACTGCGGTTATAAAGAATGTTGGGTACGTCACTTGTGAATGTAGGCTAATACTATGCTTTAACGGCAGTTACGGCTATAAGGTATGTTGGGAACGTCACTTGGGAGAATAGGATGAGGCTTTGTGATGTCTTATCTTGCTGCTTTGTTGTTTTGAAATTACTTTACATGAATCAGTGCTATACTTGTTGAAAATAAGAGAGAAACGTAGTCTTTAATGTTCTCGTAACTCTTTTGTTATTAAGAAGTTATACTGTTGTAAAGTAAAAGATGCTTAGTAAGGGTCGAGAAGAGGCCCTTCAAGGGTCAAGAAGGGCGTCTTCTCCCACGCAGAAAGGCCCCCTCTCGAACTCAATTAGGCCTCTGTTGGAGGTAAGGATATAATTTTCTTTTACAAAAAAGTGTTTCGTTTTCATTCTTCTCACCCCCTATAACATTTGTTTCTTTTTTATTTTTTTTTGCATAAATTCTGCCGTGTTTAATACTTTCTTTATATCTTTGTAGGCCAGATAGTCGTCCGTTCGATGGGATAGGGGACGCTGTTGCGCGGATGAATATAACCCCTTGAACGTGAGTGTGTTTTATCGTTTAGAGTCAGATAGAAATGCTTCATTATATAAATACAGATATTGTTTTTCAGGAGTTCCCCGATGAGGTGACCCTTGCCATCAACGTGTCTGGTTGTCCGTGTCACTGTCCTGGCTGTCATAGTCAGTTCCTGTGGGCGGATAGGGGGCATGACCTGACGACAGAGGCATTGTCTGCATTGATTCATGAAGCGAAAGACACGATAACATGTGTGGGATTTATGGGGGGCGATGGCGACCCTGCTGAGGTCGACAGGCTCGCTGAACACGTGCGACAGAACCACGAAGGACTGAAAGTTGGTTGGTACACTGGGCGCACAGCAATCTCCCCACTCATCGACCAACAGCGTTTCGACTATATCAAAGTGGGGCCCTATCTCCGCCATCTCGGTGCCCTCGACTCCCCACGCACCAATCAGCGGATGTACCGCCGATGCCCAGATGGATCCTTCGAGGATATCACCTCCCGCTTCTGGAAACATCAGGTAGGAACGAACTTATAAGTTTTTCCGCTCCAGATTAGTGCTATTTGACCCTGCGCTCCTTGACATTTTGCCAAAAAAATAACTACCTTTGCACCCGCTTAAAAAGTAGTTATTTCTGTTAACAAACCCCGGATTTATAAGTCTTACTACTCTCCCCCTGCCTGAAACAAAGCCTTCACGCCCCTAACCCTCCGAGAGTATCTTCCATTAGAACAAGGATTAAGACGAATAGAAGAGACGGTTACCGTCTCGTTACCTCTGCTCCGAGAGTATCTTCCATTAGAACAAGGATTAAGACTCGGATAAACTTTCTGTTCTAAATACACCATACTTCTCCGAGAGTATCTTCCATTAGAACAAGGATTAAGACTCCTTTAGGTTTTGAGTTTTGAACCAATTGTAAATACTCCGAGAGTTCCTTCCATTATAACAAGGATTAAGACTCTTCCATGTATGACTTTCCGAATGGAGGAAATGTAACTCCGAGAGTATCTTCCATTAGAACAAGGATTAAGACAAATACTTTGCAGTCTTCTTTGTGCCACACAAAGCGCTCCGAGACTACCTTCCATTATAACAAGGATTAGAGATATTAAATTAGGAAAATATAAACAACAATAACAATTATATTATGGGTGAACAATTAGATTATTCATTTCAACACTATGGTGATTTTGGATGGAGTTTTTTATTTTTAGTACCTTTATTAATAATAGTAGTATTAGTATTATATGTTATTATCTACTTAATTAATATAGGAGTTAAAAATAAATTACTCAAAAGAGGATTGATTACTATCTTACTAATAAGTTTGGTTATTCCTTTTCTTCGTTTGGGATTAGTAAAAAGCCATAATAGAGATGGTTCAATAACTATTCCAAAGTTTCAAAAAGAAATTATTAAGTCTAAGACAAAAAACATGTCTAAAGATGAGATAATTGATTATAGCATTGAGCTAACTGCTGAGACATTAAAGTTTTCTGACAAATGTAGCCCAGTTACATTTAAGAAGGAAACTAATGCTCATTGTGTATTGTATGCTAAAGTATTAGCTTCTGTATGTAATTATGCATTTCAAGTAAATCATATAGATGCTACAGCTTATCCTGTAGTTGGAGATGTAACTTTTGCTGGGATTAACTTATGTTCATTAGTTAGTAGTATCTTTAGTTTTAATAATAGATTAAAGAACTTCACTAAAGATCATGATTTCGTAGAGATTAAATCTCCAAACTCTGATATTTATGTAGATGCCTGTATATATGATTTATTAAATGTATCTATCAAACAACGAAATTAGAAATTATATGGTAAATATGTCTATGCCATAATAAATTAAATTTATAAGAACTCAATCAGGAACTCTGTGAGTATGTTCCATTAGAACAAGGACTAAGATGACAGCAAGTTCTGTGGTGCAAGATAGCAAATAATATAGTATGAATAAATTAGATTCAATTAAATAATGAAAAAGATTTTATCAATAGTAATTATTCTGATATCCGTTCTTGTTATATGGAGTAGAAATTTTAGTTATAATCCAGAGAAGACGGCTGTATATGTCACAAATAATGCACTAAGTAGGTCACATACTTGTTGTGCATGGTTTGTTATGCGGGCTATGCAAGCAGGAGGATGTCCAATAGGAATTTATCCAGCGTATTATTATTCTAAAGTATTACCGAAATATGGTTTTAAGGTAATAGATACAAAAGATTATAAGAAAGGTGATATAATCGTATTTCCTGCTATTAAAAACCATATCTTTGGGCATATAGCAATATGGAATGGTGAACAATGGGTTTCTGATTTCAAGCAGAAATCGATGTTTCCTGCATCTGGATATAGATTTGCAAAATATAAGATATTTAGATATGAGAAAAATACCTAACATCTTAGAATGGGTATTTGTAGGATTATTTTCTATTCTATCTTATCTCATTATATATATGGTAAACATGTCTATGCCAGAATAAATTAAATTTATAAGAACTCAATCAAGCACTCCAAGCGTATCTGTCATTAGAACAAGGATTAAGACACCTGCATACTGACGAAGATTTGGAAAATGTTCATAATGCCGAGCGTATATTCCATTAGAACAAGGATAAAGACTGATTGATGATTGTGTCGTGCTCAAAAGTAGTAACTCTTAGAACATTTTCCCTTAGAACAAGGATTAAGAAACGTCGTTTTCCTCGTTGTCCATGGCGATGTGGAATTAGGTAGTTGCTTTCCATTAGTACTCATGGCTCTTTGGGGGTAGAGTTCTTGGTGGTTAGGGTAGGGATGTCTTGAAAATGAGTTGTTGGTAACATTATTGTCTCATCCGAAATATGGAGTGATAAACTAAAACTCTTACATATAAGGCACACAGAGTCACGGAGGGGACGGAGGTAACGCAATGTCACGGAGGTGCCGAGGGCACAAAGAGCGACGGAGATGCAGCATACAGATTCTTGACAAATATTTTGGAATAAACGTTTTGTATATAAATTGCTAATAGAATTGGCAAACAAGCTCCGTTGCTCTATGCACCGACGGTGCCTCTGTTACTACTATAGCTTTGTATTTAATAATCCTCCGTTTTCTCCGTGTCTCCGTGTGACATTGCTTCAAACTCTAAACACAAGTGGCAAACCTTATCACTCCAAAATCCTGAAGACCCACATTATTTTCCGAATGACATTCATTAGTGGAGATAAGGCATGAAGGGACTGGTGGAGAATGCCCAAAATAGCAATTTTGAGGGCGGACATCCCAAAGCTTGATTTCGGTGAAAAATAAATTTGCTGTCATTCCTGTCATGCAAATGCGAACGTTAACTGGTTAGTCAGTAATGACTTACACGAAATGTTAAAAATGACAGCAACGATAAATAAAACTATTTTCGTGTTTTAAGAGGTAGATTGGCGTTGATATTTAGTGAGATGTAATAGCCTCGTTCGAGGGTTAAATGGTAGATGTGAATATAGTCTGTTTAGGTAATATAGAGACCTTGAAGATGAAAGCAAAAAGGTTTTCTTACAGCATATACAGTATGAGAGTCTGGGAGAAACCTTGTCACTGCGCCCCATGTTCATAAGTCTAAGTATAAGCTGCTTGGCATTGTCGATTCCTATTAGGATTACCTATAAAAGCAGCATTAACAGATAAAGAATAAAAATGAAGAAAAAGTTTAATACAATAATCATGTTACTACTCGTTGCTATAGCAGTATATGCACAGCATACGCCACGGATAGTAAATGATTTCAAAGAGGGAGATTTAATCTTTCAAGTGTCACAAAGTAATCAGTCTCCTTTTATTCAATTAGCGACTAATTCGCCGTGGTCACATTGTGGAGTTATAGTAGAAAAAGGCGATAAAATCTATGTGCTTGAAGCCTCTAATGTCGTTAAGCTCACCCCACTTAAGAAATGGATTAGTAGAGGAAAGTTTGGTAAGTATAAGAGGAGACGAGTACTTAATAAACCTGTTAAGATTAGGTATGCTAAATATCTTGGTAAGAAGTATGATTTAGCTTTTAAGTTCAATAATGATAAATACTATTGTTCAGAACTTATATACGATATTTACAAGAATCAATTTGGTATTCAACTCGCTACGCCCAAACCGATTAAATCTTACCATGTGTTTGGACTTGGAAAGTTAATGAAAAGGCGAGGTATGGATCCAAACCAGAAGGTAGTGGCTCCTTGTGATTTGTTATAGATAAAAGACATAATGCCTGCTTGCAGGCGTTTGTGAGTTTCCCCTGTTCGCAGAAAAGCTTCTGTTCAATCTGTGAGAGGTATCCCTACGTGACTCTTGTGTTCTTTTCCTCACAGAGTTACACAGAAGAACAGATTTTACAAAGGGGGCACAGAGACATTAAGTCAACCGATAGCACAGAACGTTACTGCTAAAGATGGGTGTTGGGTGATGGGTGTTAGGTGTTGATGATTAGCCATAGGGGTACCTCGGTGATTACGCCCCTTCCCTTCGGGGGGGATGGAGGAGGGGCCAGTACTTATCTGTATGCTCCCCCTGCTCGCAGATAGGCTTCTTTTCATCTGTGAAAATCTGTGAGAGATAAAACACCCAACGGATCTCTTGTTACCAGTGTTGTGTTAAAAACCTCCGTACTTTCTATTTTTCTGTGTGACATTTCGTTAGAAACCAAAGGTTGGGCTACATCCTTATCATTCCAAATATTTGAAGAGCCAAAAAGGTTTGCAAACAGACAGCATCATACCCTTGCTGTCTGTTTGCAAACCAATAACAATCTACATGGAGTTTTATAAGATGAATACATACCTTATCGACATATAGAGTTGAATGCCGACAACGTAGGTGGGAACGAGTCTTGAGCCAACCTCCAAACCACCAACAAGGACCTTGTGCATCTTTGCGACACTGTCAATCGTACCACTTGCCACACCGTAGGTAAGTGACATAATGATGATGATGAGCGATAAGGAAGGTATAAAACTGGACGAGAAGGAACTGGGGAATAGCTGTCCTGTCACACTTAGGAGGATAGCGTGGGGAATAGCAGTGAGGAGAACCATGATGATAACATAGACGATAAACTCGACCAAAGCTATTCGTAGACCAACTTTCTCACGATAATGAACTTTATGCTGATGGTTAGAAGATGTTGTTAGGCTACTTCTCGTGTTGGATAATGTCTCACGTAACGCATCATAGAGGCGGCTACGAACACACGCACCCACTGCCATAACTGCCATAATAAAGTAGATGAGTAGTGGTGATAGTTGGTTGCTGACAAATGAGCCAAAGAACCAACGGATGCCTTCACTGCTCAGCATAGACCGCATGGAGAGCTCTGGGAAAGCTGCCGTAACAAGCCATGAAAGCAGTATCAATGCCAGTTGGGCAACGAGAAGTACTAAGACAATATATCCTAACTTATTCCTCATCAGCGTGGAGATTGTCGATATCGATAATACGCAGTTCTAATGCCCTAACTACAAGGCGCGTAGCATTGACGCTCATCCCATTGTTACCATCAGGGAAGAGCTTCTGTACGAGTTCGTTCTGTCGTTTCTCCAAACTCTTTACACCGAAAGGCATACCACGTAGGTTGGTTATCTGCTCCTTAGTATAGCCGAGTGCAAGGTGGCGAAGGAAGCGTTCGTCATACTCATCAATCTCGTAGCTGACCATCGCCTCTTGGTGCATTAGCTGACCGCTCACGCTCATCTTGAAGCGACCCACAATCTTTTCAAGGATAGGTTGATTGAACACCATTCGTTTACCCGACATGACACTTGCCACGTCACCACGTGTCAGTAGTTCGCCACTCTTCAAGCAGATGCCATCAGCACCAGCGTCAAGAACGTCGACCCACAGCTTTTCATTCAGTATCTCACCCGTAAAGATAAGTACTTTCACGTTCGGATAGGTCTGCTTTGTTTGGCGACATATCTCTACGCCCACCGTTGTTGAACCACCCAATCCGAGGTCGAGTAGCACGAGGTCGGGTAGGTTCTGCTTAATTAGTTTCCAGTAGGCAACTTCGCTTTCAGCCGTTCCGATAATCTCCGCCTCCGGTATTTCGTTTCTAAAGATACCCTCCGTTCCTTTTAATTCCAAGGGTACGTCTTCAACGATAATGACTCTAAACTTCTCCATAGATATATTTTGTTTTATTTTGTTTCTTAATTTGCTTTTGCCAAGACCACGTCTATTCTCACGCCCTCTGGTGTCTCGTTAGCTGAGATACCACAGCCACGTTTATTTGTAGCCTCGCCATTGTCGCGGGCAATCTGTCGGCAGATGAAGAACATCAAACGGTCGGCAGATGGTTGGAAGAGGTTGCGACAAGCATCATCAGAGAGTGACAGCGTAGACATAATGACGTGTAAGGTCACGTAACCAGGCTGATGCTCTTCGGCAGTGACCGTCAGTGGTTGGTTATTATTAATAAGGTATAAGATCTCAAATAAGTAGGCCAGGAAGACAGGGTCGCCATTGATAAGTGGTGACTCAAAGGCTGTCGTCAGTTTTGCAGGGCTCACCAAAGTCGTGATATCCACAGGACGCGATACAAGTTTCACGGCCTCAATCTGGCTCATAGCCTGCTGACTAAGAATCTGATAGAGCTCCTTGTAGTAGATAGCCAACTCGTCAATCGCTTCAAGTTGACCGTCAGCTTCGTCGACAAGCTGGCGAATACGTGAAGGATAGTACATTGTCTCGTGTTTCAGCGTTGACAGACAGTTATCAAGAATACTATTACTAATGTGCAAACGCTCGTTCTCGTATTCCACACAACGCACCTCATCTTCGAGCAGTTCGATATCAGACTGGCTCTTCTGGTTCTCTTCCACCGATGCGACAAGTGCCTCCTTAATCTGGTTGACGATAGCCAATAATCGTTCAGGAAATCTGTCGCTCACCCCTTTCTCAACCTCTCTCAGTTTGTTCTCTTCGCTTACGTCGCTAAGGAGGATAGTGTTTATCTGTCTTACACGTTCCAAACAGAACTGATAGACAAGGCGGTGACGATAATACATCACGTAATACACTGGTAGGATGGATAGTAGGAAGAGTACAAGAAGGGCAACAGCCACATTCTTATTGGTCTCCGACTTCATCATCATTCGGCAGTATTCGCCCAAAGAGTTATCGGCATAACGCTCCTTAAAAAGGTGGGTATAGACAGAGTTATTATATTTATAAAGGTCCCACTCATGCAAGGCAAGTGCTGCAACAGCACTCTCATTGCGTATATCGAGGATAATTCCATAGTTCAACGGGATACTATCATGATACCATTTAATCTCTGCTGGGACAATAGATAGGCTCCCAAGTCGCTTCATCAGTTCCTTTCCTTTAGGGTGGAGCTGTAGATAGCGTTTATTAAGGTAGTATCGACAAGTATCCGCATAAGCCAACGTCTTACTATATGAACCATTGATATTAGAGAAGTAAGCCGAGTCGGCATAAATAGCCGCAAGGGTGGTGTAATCCTTCTTTGCAAGTGCTGTAGCCTTATCGTAGGCCCTTGTAGGTCGAGCCTGAGCAGTCAATAAGGAGGCAGTAGCAAGGAGGAAAGCCAACAAGACACGGCTGATACCCTTTGGCAGACGGAAGAAGAAGCGGCTACCCCTGCCTTTCTTGCTCTCAACGCCAATCTCACAGATAGCGAATATCTGGCTAATCTTCTTATACTTATTGATGATACCCTTACAATTCATCAGTCCGAAGCCATGCGATGAACTGTCTTTCTGGTCATGAATAGGCTTATGGTCGAAGATATGTTGCTGTTCTTCTTCTGTGAGTCCACAGCCCGTATCGCTAACAGCTATCTCTACATAGTCTGGTGCTTCGGTAGATGTAATCGTCACTTTCCCGCCTTTCTCTGTAAACTTACGGGCGTTATCAGCCAAGGTATTCACCATGAAAAGCGTCAGAACACGGTCGGCTTTGACAATAGCCTTGGTATGCTCTACACGTAGTTCTATACCTTTCATGTAGAAGCCCATACGTCCTTTCTTCACGATATCGAACACCTGTTGCACAGGGAAGCTCTCGATGTGTAGCGACAGTCGCCCTTGTCTGAGTTGGATCCACTCTGTGAGTACAGCGTTTAATTCATTAATCTTATCCGTCAACTCCCGTATATAGGTGTAACGTTCAGCCTTTACAGTCTCACTTTCACCGCCCTTCTTGAGTCTTTCTATCTCATGTAACATACGGTCGATGAGTGGGATAACACCGTTTACGAGTGATATCTTAGCCCTTTGTTCAAGGTTCTTACGCTTATTATCAGTGAGGTGTAACTTATTGATATCCAGTTGTTCGGAAATCTCTTCATACTGTTCAGCCAACTCCGCCATGTGCTGTTCGTTCTGTTGTCGCCATTGTTCAAGAGGCTGAAGGAGGTCGTCTAACGACCCTTGTGTATCTTTTCTTCTACGGAGGTAATGGAAGAGAACGAGCGACCCCAATACGATGATGATAGAAAGAGCCACAGCAATAATGATGAGGTTAAGCTGTTGTGAGGTGTTTTCTAATTGTTCCGCACGTGAGGTGAGATACCTGTCTTGTCGCGTTTCGTCCTGTAAGTCAAGATAGATATTACGGTTATAATCACTTTGTTGTTTGTTGTTAATCGCCGAATAAGTCACACTCAACTGTTCACGGATTGACGCAACGAGGTCTGGAGCCTGCTTTATAGCAGGATTGTTGTTTAATGCCTTATTCAGACAAATGATTGCTGAACGATAGTCTTTAATCTGCCAATAGCATGAAGCCAAGGTTCGATAAGAACCTGCCGTCTGATAGACATCCCCATAACGTTGGAAGATATGCAGCGAACGCTGTGCCAAGTTACCTGCAAGGAGGCTATCAGGCATATTATCAAGATTGATGTATTGGAACGAGGGGAGGTTATTGTGCATCAGTGTCTCCCGACTCTTATCGTTCACAATCAGCTCACTGATAGCCTGTAAGGAGTTTGCCTCCCAATAAGGGAAATTGTGTTGTCGAGCAAGCATATAGCATCTTATGAGATACTCAAACTCCTTTTGTTCAATAGCTTTCTGTGTGTTCGTATTGATAATACCACCCGAACCGATGTTATAGAAGTAGGCCAACAGCTGTGCTATGTCTGTTTGGATCTCTCCATCAGGGTTTATCTGGTGGATGGCTTTGATGGATGGCTGTTCCAAACCTACATAATAATAATAGGTGGAGGTAACGATAGCAAACTCAGAGCGGGCATAGACCATACGACGTCGCTGACGAGGAGAGAGCAGTGCTTCGTCTTCTTCAATACGATGAAGTCTTTTCTGTGCCTTTTCATAGTAGTCGTAGAACTCCTTATTGAGCGACTCACGCTGACAGAGACGCATCAACTGGATATCAGCAACCAGCAGTTCTACCTGGTTATCAGTAATCTTTAATACGGAATCGAGCTTAGCGTTAGCTGCTGTAAAGCGCATCTTCATCAAGTCGACGAAGGCAAGGTTGTTCAGTGCTTCTGCCTTTCCTGCGTCATAGTTCTTCGCTAAGTTATAGGCTTTATTAGCATAGATTGTGACAGAGTCGAGGTTGCGGTAATGGAGAGCGTAGGCCTTGTCATTGTAGAGGTCGACCTCTTTCTGGTTGGGCGAACTACAAGCGACACACAGCAGAAGGAGTAGGCAGGCTACCCATCCTTGTATTTTACCGTATGTTCTTGCTTTCTTCATCTATCTTATAGGGTCTTTGTCGCAGTCAATCTATAATCTAAAGGCAAATTTACAAAACTTTTCTCAAATAGGGGTTAAGCAACTACAGAATTATCTATCATCTTTATTTGACAACATGATTTAGTCGTTCTATGATGGAGACCGTTGCTTTCTTCTTTCTTTCTCGTGGATAATCAAAAAGAGTTGGGTGCATCAGATTGCTGATACACCCAACTCTTTTTTATTCTAAATAATACTGTTCCTCATTTTAAGGATGGCAGAAGAAGAGTATTATCACTTGTGCCATAAATATTCTTAGGAACATACTGAGCGGATAAACAGTTGAGTATCCGACAGCTGGAGCCTCGCTTGAACAGATGGAGTTAGCGTAACCCAATGCTGGAGGGTCGGTATAGGTACCTGCCAACATACCCATGATTGTAAAGTAATTGAACTTATACTTCATTCGTGCGATGGTTCCTACGATAAGAATTGGGATGATGGTGATGAGGAAACCAGTGTAAACATACTTCAAACCGTCTCCTTGAATAACCGTATTCCAGAACCCTGCACCAGCCTTGATGCCCACGGAGGCAAGGAAGAGGGCCAATCCCATCTCACGTAACATCAGGTTGGCTGATGTCGTTGTATAGGTGACAAGACCTATACGATGACCGAAGCGACCTAAGAGAATGGCTATGATCAGCGGACCACCGGCCAAGCCGAGCTTCATAGCTACAGGCATGTTAGGGATGCTGATAGGTAGACTTCCAAAGAGAATACCTACCATGATACCGATAAAGATAGTTGCGATGTTTGGCGCATAGAGGCGTTTCTCGGAGTTACCCATCATCTCTGCAACACGGTTTACATTCTCTTCTGGACCAACAACCATGATGCGGTCGCCAACGATAAAGCGGTGGTTACGACCCGCAAAGAGGTCCATACCTTGGCGGATGATACGTGTCACGTTCACGCCATAGACTGAACGGAAATGTAGATTACCTAAAGTCTTACCGTTGATAGAGCTGTTGGTGATGATAATACGGCGACTAATGAGTGGTTGAGGCTGGTCTTCCTCGTGCCAGTCTACCTCAATCTCTGGACCAATGAAGGCTTGGATAGCCTGTGCGTCAACCTCTGCACTAACGATAAGTATCTCATCACCCAACTCAAAGACATTGTCTAATGTAGGAACACTGAGTACGTTATTGTGCATAAGACGTGTACAAACGAAATCGCGGTTGAGGAACTCTGATATTTCTTTGAGCTTTCGGCCTGCGATATAAGCGTTTTGTACCCTCAAATACATGGTGTGAGGTTTTGCATTTGGGTTCTCTGCTTCTTCCTCATTCAGCTTCTCATTCTCTTCTTCGAGGTTTACCTTACAGATATAGCGTATAGCAATTGTTGCACCGATAATACCTACGACACCCAAAGGATAGGCACAGGCATAACCAGAAGTGATGTCGAAGTCCATCCCGTTCTTAAAGACGTTGTGTAAAGCCTCATTCGCTGCACCAAGACCAGGGGTGTTTGTTACGGCACCATAGAGCGTACCTACCATCATAGGAAGGCTACTTGAGTCTTTCGTGTCAAAGAAGATAAAGTAGCACGCAAACATCACGAGGATGTTAAGAAGGATTGTCACCGAGGCGAGAATGTTAAGTTTTAGTCCACCTTTACCGAAGCTCTCGAAGAAACCCGGCCCTACTTGTAGACCTATCATAAAGACGAATAGAATCAATCCAAAGTCTTGTAAGAAACTTAACACGGGTAGAGGGCCTGTGAATTTAATGCTTCCGGCTGCAATGCCGACAAACAAAACGAAGGTTACTCCAAGTGAGATACCTCCAATCTTAATCTTGCCAAGTAGTACACCTAAGGCAATGACAATCGAATAAAGCAACACGATATGTGCTACCGTATCCTGTTTTGCTGTTGAAAAAATATCAATTAACCAGTCCATAAGGTATTGTTTAGTGGGTGCAAAGGTAGTGATTTAAAAGAATATAAGCTAATCTTTTATGACAATTTTTAGGACGCTGAAGTTTTTTGTTGGTACAATGTACAATATTTGTAGATGACTATCAATCAGAATGATAAGAATAGTTAGGATAGAAGGGTAGCCTCCTCTCCTTGCCTTTACACCTGTTTTCTCCTGATAGTCAATAGGTTTTTGTAGACGTATGTAATAGTAGCCTCACTCACAGCCCCTACTGACCTCACCCCCAGCCCCTCTCCGAATGGAGAGGGGAGTGATTACCGAGATACCCCTATTAGGCTGCTTACATACTTCGTAAAGGTTTTTTCTCTCACAGAGCGCACAGAGTTCACTGAGCATTTTGGCGCACAGTTTCGAGCACACAGAAGGCCTTCGGCATACAGAGTTCACAGAGCGTTATAGCTAAAGAAGGGTGTTGAATGTTAGGTGTTAGGTGTTGATGATAAGCTAACGTTGGCTGTAAGGTTCTGTGTAATCGGTTGACTTAATGTCTCTGTGGGCCTTTGTGTGTTCTGTTCATCTGTGTTCTCTGTGAGAAAAAATATGTCATTCTTCGTTTGTCATTATGTCATTATGTCTTCAAAACCATACCCTGTCTCCTTTTGTCATTATGTCATTCTGTCTTCAAAAAAATCATTTGTCTCCATTTGTCATTATGTTATTCTGTCTCAAAAATAATCATTTGTCTTCATTTGTCATTATGTCATTCTGTCTCAAAAAAATCATCTGTCTCCATTTGTCATTATGTTATTCTGTCTTCAAAAAAATCATCTGTCTCCATTTGTCATTATGTTATTCTGTCTCAAAAAAAACATCTGTCTTCATTTGTCATTATGTCATTCTGTCTTCAAAAAAATCATCTGTCTCCATTTGTCATTATGTCATTTTGTCTTCAAAAATCCCTCTGTCTTCGTCCGTCCCCCTGTTATTCTGTCTCTCATATATTCTGTCTGTCTGATGTTGAAATGTCTTTACAAAGAGGCGTATAGGGGTCCTGAAAAAAGGAGAGGAATATGTATAAGAAGTGAGTATGTAACTATCATGTATTCAGATGGTTATAGGTAGCAAAGAAGAAGACGCCTAATAAGCATCAAGAAGGGCGTCTTCAACATGCAAGAAGGGCATGTTCTTGAAGCAAGAAGAGCGTCTTCTTGAACGCTGACGGGCATGTACAGGGAGTGAGTAGAGCGAAAAAGGTTTACAAGAAGGTTCCTCAGATGATAGTAGTAAAGCTTTCTGATACTTATAGTGAGGTTTTCTGACGATTATAGTAAAGCTTTCTGATGCTTATATTGAAGTGTTCTGACGTTTATAACAAAGGTTTTTAGAAACTTATGACCAAGCCTTTCATGAGTTTAGTTCGTTGCTTATGACAGAGGGTCTAGGGTGGGGTAATTAGACAAAGAAATCCCCTTGTTTGTTTGCCGAACAAGTGTTCAGCAACCAACAAGGGGACTTTTTATTTACGTGTTATCGTTCTTACTTAACGCTAATCTTCGCAGCCTTGTTGCCTACACGTACGATGTAGGTACCACGAGCGAGGGAGATGCGAGTGCTGTCGTCAGCAATCTTAGCTTGGTAAACGAGCTTACCATCGATAGTGTAGATAGCTGTTGTAGCATTCTTTGCACCCAGGATATTAATAGCACCATCGTAGAACTGGATCTTAACATCCTTATCTGCACTGACTGCATCAATGCCTGCTGAAGGAGTGAATGTGATGTAGTTTGTGTGGAGAAGGGCATTAGGGAAGTTATCGTTCGCCATCACACAAACAAGTTTCGTGAAGGTTTCACTAAGCTTCAAAGTAGTTACACCATTCTCAACGGTGTACTCGTCATTGGTTGCAAGCTCTTCTCCTTGTAACACACCATCAACATATTGCACATTGCCATCGAACCAGCGGTAGGTAGTAGGCTCACCTCCAACAACCGCCTCAGAGCTGAGATCGACCTTACCATTAACGCACTTAACATCAATTGGGGCCTGAAGGTTGTAAGAGTATTTATCAAATCGCCTGCCGTTGTTGCTTGGCAATGGCATTGTAGAGAACTTCAGACGGTTGCCAACAACGTTGAGAACTCTAAGGTTAGTATTCTTTGACACGTCAACCTTTGTAAGTTTGTTAGCGTTCAACCACAACTGCTCCAACTGAGGAAGCTTGTCGAGTGACACGCTTTCGAGGTCGTTATTGCTCAAGTCAAGGTTCCAAAGCATAGGGTTATCAAGTTTGATATCCTTCATCTTGTTGCTTGATAGGTAAGCAACATTAAGGCTTGGCGCCTTTGATAAGTCGAAGGTCTTAATCTTATTACCAATCAATGACACTGAGAAAAGCTTTGGGAACGGTGACAAGTCAACGTCTGTCAACTCATTCTCATCAAGGTTCAAGTCGGTAAGGTTTGGTGCTACAGGGAGCTTAATAGTTGTAAGTCCTGCCTTCGAAACAGTGATAAGCTTTGCTTCCTTCATACCAGTGAAGTCAGCTTCGGCCATCTTAACGTTTGAGATACTGAAGACTTTCACCTTATCATCAGGCTCAGCAACAAGTACACGTACCTTTGTATTTGGCTTTGACTTAGCTCGGAAGAGCTTGTAAGTCTCTCCAAGTGCATACTGTGTGACGTTACCATTACCCTCCCATTCGATGTAGACAGACTTACCAGGAACATAGCTTGCGAGAGAAAGCGCCACGCTGTCAGTCTGGTTGAGCGTTGTGAATGAAGCCAACTCATACTGTGGGAAGGCGATAGGATGAACGTATGTTGTCTTGAAGACGTTCTGGCCTTCGAAATCAGGGTAGGCTGCATGCGTCATCTCACAATAGATAGAGTCGAGCGCAAGGTTCTTGAACTTAGCAGAACCATCGGTAATGGTATAGTCAGTACCCAACTGTAACGGTGTACCATCCTTCTTCTTCCATACAAACTGAGTCTTAGCACCATTCTTTGTGATGTACTGTTCAGAGAGGTCGATACCTGGTGAAGAGGTTGAAATCTGTAGAACGTGCTGCGGAGCATAGATGAAGTTGCCACGAGAAAGGCCGAAGTCGTTAGGCATATTAGCCAATGTGAAGTAGTTGCCACTGATGTTCAACTTCTTTACAGGTGCAACGGTTGGTATTCCAATCTCGGTCAACTCGTTGTTAGCAACATTGACGTCTTCTATCAGTTCACTGTGGTTAAGGAGGAGACGAGTGAACTTGTTGTAAGAGATATCAAGCATACGCAAGTTGTCGGCATCCTTAAGATCCAGCTTGTTCAGATTGTTATGACTTACATTCAGCTTCGTTACACCATAGATGGTATAGTAGAGCAATGAGTCAATCTGGTTATGACTAATGTTGATATCAGTCAAATTACTCTTATTAAAGTAAGATGATGGACCACGGAGATCAACACGTCTTAGCTGATTGTTAGATAAGTCGAGCTTCTCAAGCTTATTGTTGTAAGAGAGGTCAATAGTAGTAAGACTTGCATTCTTCAGCGTCAGTATGCGAAGTTCTGTGAGTGCAGAGAGGTCGATGTTATCAATATATTGACCGTTAGACTCAAGACTTGTTACGTACTTATCTTGTGGAACATATATAATAATGTTACCTGCGCCAGTACGTGTAGTAGCGATGTTAGGTGTAGCAGGACGCTCTTCCTTAATCTGGAACGGCGTTGTCTCTCCATTACCTAAGTCAACCTTTACTGTTACAGGATTAGCTGCTGTAGCACCAAGGATACCCACTGACATGTTAACTGAGTCGCCTTCAGATCCAAGACTTGCCATTTCAACAGCCTTCTCGTCCTTTCCAAACTCGGCAACAGTCTTTATTCTGAAGTTCTCAGTACGGATAGGGTAGTCTTTAAGACGGCTATTCGTGAACTGTACAAAGACCTGATCATTAAGTGCTTTCTTCAATGTCACCTTACCAGCCTCGTATGAGTAATAGCTGTCATCTAACTCTACTGGTTTTGTTGGGTCGGCCTTTGGAACACGGTAAAGTCTTGCATCTGTTCTTGTGTTCTTACGAAGTACACGCTTGCTAAGGTCGATGACATCACCTACCTTATATGTATCGTTCAACTCCATAGGGTTTTGCTCGTGATAATACTCAAACCAGTTGCCTGGTTCTGGTAGTGTCGCAAAGTCCATGTAGTTGTATCTTACGTTGACACTATATAGGTTTACGTTCTGACTAACGTCAAGGCTCCGTAGGAGGTTACGGTCGCAAGAGAGTGTGAAGAGTTCTGGATTGTTTCTTAAATCAAGCTCTTTCAAGTTGTTACCACCACAATAGAAGTAGTAGAGCTTCGGACAGTGAGACACATCAATGGTCTCAAACTTCACGTCAGTATTGACTGCTCCAGAGGAGTGAGATATGTAGAGCTGCGTTATCTCAGGGTTATGACTAAGGTCAAGAGTCTTGACACGAGAGTCACCCACGTTGAGTATTTGCAGTAATGGGTTCTTTGAGAGGTCTACACTCTCCACGCTTGTCATGTCAAGGCTCAAACGCTGCAGCAGAGGACACTCTGTTGGGTCTGCAACCTTAAGGCTGAGTGTGTGGTAGGCATCAAACGAACGGAGCTTAGGAAAGTTCTTAAGCGTGAAGTTAGGAGAGATATGTCCAATCTGTGGAACCTCCAACACCATAAGATTAGGCATACGACCAATCATCAATGGAGTCTCGGCTGTGAACGGATTGTCCTGCAGATAGATAACACTTAGGCTCTGTAACTTATCAATATTGAGTGACTTTAAGCTGTTATGCTCCAAGTTTAATACTTGTAGCTTTAGGTTGTCATTAAACTCAATCTGGTCGATCTCGTTACCAGAGGCATTAAAGTAATAGATGTTAGCAGGGTCACCCTTAATCGTTACCCACCCATCATCTGACACTGTACCAGTGTAGAGAGAGCCCTTCATGGTCTGTTCGCCATTCTCATTCTCTACTATGGTTTTATTCACATCGAACTCTTCGTCACCTGAACCACAGTCGATGCTAACGGTCGTTGCATTGTCTTTTGCGCCCAACACAAAGGATACTTGTGCTGTAATTCCACTACTTTTAGCCTTAGCAGGTATGTTAGTATGGAACTTGATGATCTGTTGATCGTCTTGCGCATGGGCAGCAAGCGAGCTCCAAAACATTGCCATCACTAAGAGAAGAAAGGATGGCAGAAAAGTAAATTTATGCTTCATATATTTATAAATATTATAGTTTTCTTATATTATAGCATGTGATTAATTATCGTATTCCCAAGGATGAGGAGTGTTCTTCCTATCCTTTGGGAATATTATCCGACGTTTATCAAGCCTTAATAGATAACGATACGCTGTGCCTTACCACCATTTACTTGAATCAAGTAAACGCCCTTGTTCCATGAAGAAGCATTGACGTTGAGTTCGTCACCTTGTGCTGAGAGCGAGTGAACTAACTGTCCGCTGAGTGAATAAGCACGTAAGTTCAGCTGCTTTGCACCAGCAAGGAAGGCTGAGAAAGAGCGTTCGCCAGTCATTGTGATGACAGGTACTTCTTGACTCTCAGCGTATCTCACGCCATTAATACCATCGGTTTCTTTTTCCTTTAGTACCTGCTTTAAGCCAGCGTAAGCGTCAAACTTACCTGCTCCCCACTGTACTGGGTCACCTGTATTAGTAACAAAGTTATCCTTACGAGCGGTCTGCTGAATGATACGTATTACGTCCTTGACTGTCAAACTTGGGTTTGCTTCAAGCCAGAGGGCAATAGCACCAGCCACAACAGGCGTAGCCATGGATGTACCGAGGGATTGATGCCAGTAGTATTTCTTACCACCTTTCTCCAACTTACCCTGCAATGCCATGTCATTATAGCCTAAGTCGGGATTCTCTACAGCGTATGTATTGACAGAAGAGATGATAGATGCGCCCGGTGCACATACGTGTGGAAGGTTTCTACCATCGGCTAATGTACCGAAAGAAGAGAAGCGTGAAGCCTCGCCTTCAGGGAAGTCATCTTCGTCACCTCGCTTGTTGTAACCATAAACAAAGCCGTCGAGAGATGACCAGTGGTTGCGTACATTGTAGCTACCAACAGTAACGATGTTTGCAGCACATGCCATATCGCTGATAGAACCATTGCGTGTTCCGCTTACGAAACCATCCTGCTTGTTGCTATCGAAGTAGATAAACTGTGCATCACTATAAACTTCTACACGCTGTCCAGGCTTCTTACTCTTTATTTCCAACGCCAGTTTATAGTTGCCATCCTTGTTGTCTTTCTGGTTATCACTGGTCATTATCTGCGCCATAGCGTAGTAACGGCCTGTTTCAGGGTCTATCATAGAAGCTGCTGTGACGTATCCATCGAACGCTTTCGCAAAGGTTTGGTTGATAACAGCACCTGACATTGAATAGTCACCACCTGATGCATAGGTAATAGGTTGACCTTTTGTATTATTTTGAAGAGGGATTCTAACAGCAGCTTTATTGCCACGCTTCGTGTTAGTAACAACTATTTGTAGATCGAACGCAGTAGAGTCATTACTATAAGCAGCTATCTGTCCGTTACGAAGATTATAGTAGGTCTTACCTCCAGAACTTAAACTATCTGGCTGCATTGGCGTAAGGAAGGTCTTAACTGTCTCTCCCGCAGCAGCAAAATCCTTCTTTAATGCGATGCCCATGTTCGCCTCGTTACCTGCAGCAACACAGATAATAGCGTGCTTTCCTTCCTCTGCAAGGAAGCGATTCATTACACTTGTAGAGTCGTGTACACCAATGTTACTACCTAATGAAAGGTTGATAACACATGGTTTAGGCTTCTTTCCTGATAGTTGTGCATACTGTACGACATCATCAACACCAAATGCAATATACTGGTCACGCAAGTCTCCGCATGAAGCCACAAGTTCTGACTCTGTCGCACAACCATAGAAAGGATTAGGACCTGTCACTTTATAAGACTTGTCGTTATCGTTAGTCTTAGCATAGGTGATATTGCCTTTGTATCCACCCGCCATGATTCCTGTAGTGTGAGTACCATGGAACGTAGTGTAGGAATCGGTCGTAAAGTCCTCAATAGCGTATGCGTTATCACGATTAGTCAGGGTGTCAAGTACGGCACGAGGGTAATAGTTATCGAATTGATAACCATCCTTATTCGACTGACTGGCTGTAATCTTACTGATATAACCAAATCGCGTGCTGCCGTCTGGCTTGAGAAAGTTGATATGGTTAGGGTCAATACCACCGTCAACAATACCCGTTACCACCCCTTTACCAGTGTAAGCCTGTGGGAGGTCAACACCTTGGTGAATCTTATCGACACCAATCTCCTTACGAACGACATCCATCTTCTGATAGACACGACGTGGGAGTTCCATACGACGAACGCACTTCAAGGCTGAAATACGCTCTATGTCTTTTATTGGAGCTACGACAATAGCGATATTACCACGTACTCGCAACACCTTTACTCCTTGTGCTTCTAAGTCTGCTCGGTCGTTCTGATCCTTCATTTCGACCATTGCCATTGTGTTTTCTGGTACACTCTTAGGTCGTTCAAACGCGCGTGTTCGACTATTGTACGTAGGTATGGCTGTATTGCGGAGTTTATACAGTTCCAACTGACTTTGTAGGTCGAGCTTCGACTGACCGAATGCCATTCCTGCCGTACAGATACTTAATACTGTAAGTAGAAATTTTCTCATCACTTCTTTATTATAATCTTTTTACCATTAATTACGTAGACTCCATTAGGTAGCTGACTACCTTCTACACGCGTTCCATCAAGACGATAGACTACTGCCTTCCCTTGTTTTACGGCTTCTATGGCGTCAATACCAGCTGTGTCGCCCTTGAGTAAGACCTCCAAACGGTCCCCGTTCTTCAAATCAAACTCAAAGCTTGTGCCGCCAGGATAAGGTGGGTTAAGTTTCGTTCCGTTGAGTTTAACCACCATCTTACTCAAGTCATTACCGTATGCACCAAGCATGAAGTGATGATCATCGGCTGAGAACATAACAGTGTTTTCGCCTGTCTGCATCTTTACCGTTGAGTGGTCAGAGCGGTAGAAGTTGAATCCATAGTTCGCAAGGCTGATGTCGTCAATCACAACTATTGCCTTCTGGTCGCGTACAATGGCTGATGTCGTAACCTCAATCGTCATTCCTTCGGTTAGTCTTATCTCGTATGCTCCATCGTAATTGGCTGTTACAGGAGTACCGTTTGCCTTGATTGACTCAACCTTGCAACCGCTGTTTGGCTTTATTTGGATAAGGTTGTTCTTCTCTCCTAACTCAATATTATTACTGCCATTCTGTAGGGTTATCACCTTATTATTATAGCTTTGACCCTCATAAGCGGTGATATTTGCTGCGTTGTCAACAGTCAACACAGCTTTTACAGTAGCATATTTATGTGCCTGAACATCAAAGACAAGATTGTCTTTCACGTAACATTCGTAGTTACCATATATCGTAACGGCAGTGCCATTGACCTTAAAAGCGTCTAAGGCATAGTTGTTTTGGTCGAAAGTTAAGGATAGTTTCGTTCCTGCTTTGAGCTTGAAATCAGCATCATTGTAGTTCTTAACTTCCTTACCATCAGCCATTACCTTTGAGATAATACCCTTTGCAACCTCGTTAGAGAAGTTGAACTTCACTGGATAAGATATGTCCGGATAATCGGCTTTGATATCTACAACACAGCCTGAAGTCAGCGTTACAAAGTATTGACCACCTGAAGAAGCTACGTCATTACCGTCGACTGTCACCTTATATATAGGGGCATCGCTATAATTAGCATTGGTTATCACAAGCGTTTTCTCGGTATTAGGAATCCATTTTACAATGTTTTCACCATTTTGCAACGCTACTGACGTGTGTGACTCATAGCGAGATACCCTCACTTTTGGGGCATTATCGACCTTTACAGAGCATGAACCTGTGCGAACATCAGCTAAGACTCCACTCTTAACCTTAATGAGTATATTCTTGTCAGCATCTGATAGATAGATATTGCAAGACGTGAGATTTGAAATGTTTTGAGCTATAACTGCTCCGTCTTTACCTTGTTTTGTAACATCCTTAAGGTAGTAATCCTCCTTAGCCTCTATACTTAAAGAGGCATATTGCGGTACGTTAACCGTGTTTGTACCATTTGTAAGGTCAGCCACTGGGACATAATTAACCTTCACGGTAACTTTATTAACGTCATCAATATTGATTTTAACGGGCGTATCAGCCTTTGCGTTTACTGATGAGAACACCAATAGTACTAAAAAAAGATAAGCGTAAACCTGCTTCATAGACATATATTTTATTATTGACCAAATATCGGATATAAGCTTTTTCACTATGGTTTCTGCACTAAAAGCAGAGGAGTTGTTGTGATAAATATCGAGCAAACACTTTTACAGGTTATTTGTTCTTTTATAAATCTATTGCAAAAGTAGTTATTATTTATGGTTAGAACAAAGTTTTTTCGCTTAAAATTATATTTTAATTCATAATTAGTCTTATTTGTATCTATTTCAAACAAAATCGTACACAAAACACTTGTTGTT
Source organism: Prevotella jejuni (assembly GCF_900187995.1). Lineage (GTDB taxonomy): Bacteria > Bacteroidota > Bacteroidia > Bacteroidales > Bacteroidaceae > Prevotella > Prevotella jejuni. The sequence continues at coordinate 28,418 of NZ_FZNZ01000016.1, read as the reverse complement.
ATAAAATAAGCTGGTTTAGTCGACGAGCCGACAGAATACGCATATCTATTCTGACGTCTTAGTTGATTGTTAAAATATGGGATAATAAGCTTATTAACAATGAGTCGACATAGTCTATATACCCGTTCATCATAGTGCAAAGGAACCTATTGATGACAAAAAAGTATTACAATACGTCGACTATCATACTCTCTAAATCCGAGTATAAAGTCTCGTGCATGTGATGTTATAACGTTCAATAAATCAGTATATTACAAGTTGCTTTGCAAAACATGCCTTTCTTGCCTCAAGAAGGGCATGTTCTACATGCAAGAAGAGCCTGTTCTTGAACGTTGAAGGGCCTCTTCTTCACCCATGAAAGGCGTCTGTTCTGTTCGAGAGAAGCGAAAATTCTTGACAAGGGGTAAAGGAGTTAGGGAGTGAAGGGGATTTCTTTCTTACAGAGGAGCACAGATGAACAGGACACACAGGATTTTTCTCTCTCACAGAATTACACAGATGAACAGAATACACAAAGTTTCACAGAGACATTAAGTCAACCGATAACACAGAACCTTACAGCCATCTTTAGCTGAAACGCTCTGTGATCTCTGTATGCCGACGGCCTTCTGTGGGCTCGAAACGTGTGCCAAAAAGGTTCCGTTAGATCTGTGAGTTCTGTGAGAGCAAAAAACCTCTACGAAGTATGCAAGCAGCCCAGTAGGGGTAACCTCGCATACTACGCCCCTCCCTGCGGAGGAGGGGTTGGGGGAGGGGCCACTATCTTGAGGGCTCGAAACGTGTGCTAAAAAGGTTCCGTTAGATCTGTGAGTTCTGTGAGAGAAAAAAACTCTACGAAGTATGCAAGCAGCCCAGTAGGGGTAACCTCACATACTACGCTCCTCCCTGCGGGGGAGGGGATGGGGGAGGGGCCACTATCTTGTGGGCTCGAAACGTGTGCCAAAAAGGTTCCGTTAGATCTGTGAGTTCTGTGAGAGAAAAAACCTCTACGAAGTATGCAAGCAGCCCAGTAGGGGTAACCTCGCATACTACGCCCCTCCCTGCGGGGGAGGGGTTGGGGGAGGGGCCACTATCTTGTGGGCTCGAAACGTGTGCTAAAATGTTTTGTTAATTCTGTGTGCTCTGTGAGAGATAATATACCCACAGAAAATAAGCAGTGTGCTAAAACGCTCTGTTAACTCTGTGTACTCTGTGAGAGATAATATACCCACAGAAAATAAGCAGTGTGCTAAAACGTTCTGTTAAATTCGTGCGCTCTGTGAGAGATAATATACCCACAAGAATTAAGCTATGTGCTTAAACGCTCTATTAAATTTGTGATTTCTGTGAGAGATAGAAATACCCTCTATAAGAGAAGAGAATCACCTCAGTGAGAGAAAAATATATCCTTTGTTAGAGATATAGCTTTTAAGCTCGTTACCTTATCAATTTGTTACCACGCAGCGAAGCCTGTTTATCTGTTACCCTGTCTACTTGTCCACTTACGACAAAATCTGTTTACCTGTTACCCTGTCTACTTATCAGCAAAAGACATACCCTGTCTACCCGTTAACTCGTCTACTTTTCAGCAAAATACATAACTTGTCTACCCGTTAACTCGTCTACTCGTTAACTTACAAAAAACTCCTGTTCACCTGTTACCCTGTCTTCTTATCAGCAAAAGACATACCCTGTCTACCCGTTAACTCGTCTACTTGTTAACAGTTCTACTCGTTCACTCGTCCACTGACAACGCTATTTCGCCTGACCCAAAGCATCGGTGATGGTGTTCATCATAGACAACACAGAACTGTCCAGGGGCCACCCCATGGATGTTTTCGGCAGAGTGAATCAAACACCTACCGTCCGACAACTGATCAACAGTTGCTGGATGGTACTCAGGTGTATGGCGAATCTTGAAGGTAATCTTCTCTGGTAAGGTTGTAATACCTTCTGTTAAGAAATGGAAGTCATGGAGCGGGAAATCTTTTTTATAGGCTGTAGCAGGGTCGTAACCATGACTTACATATAGGATATTTTTAGTTACATCTTTCTTAATAACAAACCAAGGGCCACCGCCAAGACCGAGCCCTTTACGTTGCCCGATGGTATGGAACCATAGTCCCTTGTGCTCGCCTATCTTCTTTCCCGTCTCAAGTTCGATGACGTCGCCTATTTGTTCGCCTAAATAACGACGTACATACTCGTTATAATCGATGTTCCCAAGGAAGCAGATACCCTGCGAATCCTTGCGATGGGCATTGATGAGATTCTCTCGTTCGGCAATCTCTCGCACCTCATTCTTCTCGTAGTGGCCAATAGGGAAGATTGCTTTCTTCAGCTGCCAGTCGTAAATCTGTGCCAAGAAATCGGTCTGATCTTTCACTGGGTCAGGACTTGTTGTGAGCCACTTACGCCCATCAATCCACTCAGTCTGTGCATAATGGCCCGTTGCGATGAGGTCATAGTCATGTCCCATCTTCTCATCAAAGGCCCCAAACTTTATCAGTCGGTTGCACATAACGTCTGGGTTTGGTGTAAAGCCAGCCTTCACCTTCTCCATAGTGTAGCGTGTCACCTGGTCCCAATACTCCTTATGACAGTCGATGACCTCCAACTTACAGCCAAAGCGACGTGCCACAAGCGTAGCCATCTCAAGGTCTTCTTCTGAGTTGCAGTCCCAGTCCTCTTTCTCTTCTGGTCCTATCTTTATATAGAAACAGTCGGGATGTAGTCCTAAGCGTGCAAACTCATAGACCACAACTGAGCTGTCGACGCCTCCAGAAAGGAGAACGGCAATACGCTTACCTTCGAGTTCCTGAATATCCATCTTTACTTTCTTCCCTTCTTACTTATACTTTTTCTTTTACTTTCTCGTCGGCCGCTTTCTTCTTGTGGGCCACCTTCATTCTATCAAATCCCATGCCATAGACACCGTTGACAGCACCTTGTGAAACAAAGGCGTTAGGGTCTATCTCGTCAATCACTTGATAGATAGAGTGGGCTTCAGACCGTCGTGCGATGACAAAGAGCATTCCCACCTTCTTACCAGTGTAGAATCCGCGTGCTTCAATGACCGTACAACCACGGTCGACATCGTTGTTTATGGCAGAACCTATCTCTCCCCAATGGTCAGAGATGACAAAGAACTGCACCGAGCCACGCATACCGTTGATAAGATAGTCTACCACGTAGGTCATCACAAAGAGAACGATATAACCATAGATAACCTTCTCCCAGTTCTCTAACACAAGATAACTGGAGGTGATGATACACAGGTCACACGCCAAGATGACACGTCCGAGCGATATATCTCGGTACTTATGAATCATTGCGGCAATAACATCTGAACCGCCCGAACTGGCATTATACTGCAGAGCAATGCTTACTCCGACCCCTAAGAGCACACCTCCTACGACGCAGGCAAGGAATGGCTCGTCAGAGAACAAGGGGTGATTAGAGAAGGCCTCACGCAATACTGATGTCGAGAAGGCAAAGACCAATACGGCAAAGATTGTCCTTACGCAGAACTTCCAACCCAAGATCTTTAACGCAACAAAGAGTAGTATGCCATTAATAATAAGGTAGGTGTACTGCACTGGGATGTTGAAACCCCACTGAATGACAGACGCAATACCCGCAATACCACCTATTGTGATGTGGTGGGGCAACAGAAAAGCACACCAGCCGAAACTCCCAATGAGCATAGCTAACGCAATCATCAGAAACTCGCGTACATCTCTTAACTTATTCTTTCTTTTTCTTACCATGTGTTTGTCAACCATTAGCTTTGTGCAAAGTTAGTGAAAATATTGTGAATGTCAAGTGAATAGCAAAACTTTTATGGGATAATAGGGCAACTTTCAGATGTTTTTATTATTTTTGCGGTGGGTAATAAACCGATTATACTATGGTTGAGATCTTTTCTGCTGACGGATGGTTGAATAAGAGTATCGTGTCAATCAATGATTTTACATGGTCGTATATTCTTGTTGCGGCACTTATTCTCTGTGCGTTATGGTTTACGTTTCGTACGCATTTCGTGCAGTTTCGTATGGTAGGTGAGATGGTTCGCCTCTTGGGTGAATCGACTGATACACACGATAAAGGAGAGAAGCATGTATCTTCCTTTCAAGCCTTTGCAGTCTCTATTGCGTCTCGTGTGGGGACAGGAAACCTTGCCGGTGTAGCGAGTGCCATAGCCATTGGTGGTCCGGGGGCGGTCTTCTGGATGTGGATTATCGCTCTCCTTGGGTCGGCCACGGCCTTCATCGAGTCAACGCTGGCCCAATTGTATAAGCGTCGCCATGCCGACTCGTTCATTGGTGGACCCGCCTATTACATCCTTCATGGTATGCATTGCAAATGGATGTCGAAGCTCTTTGCCATCCTGATAACGATGACTTTCTGTATGGCTTATATCTCCATACAAAGCAATACGATATGCGGTGCAATGCAGAAGGCCTTTTCTATCAATCCCACATGGATGGGTGTTGCCCTTGCAGTACTCTCTTTGGTCATCGTCTTCGGTGGTATTCAGCGCATTGCGAAGGTCAGTAGTGTCCTCGTCCCATTGATGGCAGTGGGCTATGTCGTCCTTGCCTTGGTGGTTATCGTTATGAATATTCAACTCATCCCACACGTCTTCCGCCTTATCGTAGAGAATGCTTTTGGCTTTGAACAGTTTGCAGGTGGCGGATTGGGTGCCACGATGATGAATGGAATAAAGCGTGGACTCTTCAGTAATGAGGCTGGTGAGGGATCGGCACCGAACATTGCTGCGACCGCATCTACGACCCATCCCGTCAAACAAGGACTTATCCAGTCGCTCGGAGTGTTCACTGATACGCTGCTCGTTTGTAGTTGTACGGCTTTTATTATTATCATCAGCGGACTTTATACAGACGGTTCAGCGTCGGGTATTATGCTTACACAGAATGCCTTAGAGCATGAGGTAGGCTCGAGTGGACCGATATTTGTAGCCATCGCCATCTTCTTCTTTGCGTTTAGTAGTATTATTGGAAACTATTATTATGGTGAGGCTAACGTGCGCTTCCTCACCCAGCGTCCTTCAGCCATCCTTGTTCTGCGTATCATAACAGGCGGTTTGATGGTGATGTTTGGTGCTATTGCCAGTCTTGACCTTGTATGGAGTATTGGCGACTTCTTTATGGCGCTCGTCACAATATGCAATCTTATAGCTATCATCACACTTGGTAAATATGCCTTCCGCCTACTCGATGACTATCGACAACAGAAGCGGGCAGGTGTGAAGAGTCCTGTCTTCAAACGCGAGACAATGCCTGATATCGAAAAAGATATTGAATGTTGGTAGGAGAGAAAGGGCTTACTTGTGTTGGTGGTAAGCTCTTTTCCTTTTTTAGGTTCGTGCTGCTTGAGATGTTGGGAGTATCTTTCTCTCACAGCGGGTATTTCTTTCTCTCACGGAGGGTATTTTTTTCTCTCACGGAGGGTATTTCTATCTCTCACAGAGCACACAGATTTAACAGAACTTTTCTACCAACGTTTCGAGCCCATAAGATAGTGGCCCCTCCCCCAACCCCTCCCCCGCAGGGATGGGCGTAGTATGTGAGGTTACCCCTACAAGACAGCCAGTAAGATAATAGATCGAGACGCACATCCTCCTTATAGGGGTATCTCGGTGATTACGCCCCTTCCCTTCGGGGGAGGGGACGGGGGAGGGGCCACTATCTTCACTGAACCTTGTGTGTTCTGTTCTTCTGTGTTATTCTGTGAGAAAAATAACGCAACCTCTTTATGAGATGAGACACATGCAACTCGCTGGGGATTTCTTTCTCTCACAGAGTACACAGATTTAACAGAACTTTATCCGCCCACGTTTTGATTCCACAAGGATAGTGTCCACTATTCTGTTTGTGCACATCTCTCCCAGAGTAAACGGATGGATAGCTACGAAGCTGGTTACCGCTTAATGGGAAAATTTGCTTCTGATGATGCCATCAACTGAGAATCTACCAGCACCAGCGAACCATGAGAGGACGAAGATGACAAGGTAGAGGAAGGCTAACTCACCACCGCTAACCGAACCGCCATGGACGGTTGTGAAGGCTACTATCATGGTGAATATCATCGGCAACAGTGCTAATCGAGTGAGAAAACCGAAGACAAAGGCCAAACCGCATACCAACTCGCCGAAAATACTTAGTCCTACAGCTACCTCACCACTCAATCCGAAGGGTGCAGGGAAATGTGCTGCGGTCTCCGTGAAATGCTGCAGTTTCTCGAGGCCGTGGCTCGCAAAGGTCAAACCGAACACGAGGCGTGATGCCAACAAAAGGAGGGATGCCTTTGTACTCTCAACCTTTGGGAATAATAGTTCTGCTGTTTTCATATCGTATAATCCTTTCTTTTTATGTTGTTCAACTTGTAGTGCGCACCTTTCACACCTTTTATATAAGGATAGACGTGTGTGGCTAATCACACTGAATTTATCTTTTTTATAGTTGCAAAGATAGGGATAATTCTCTTTTCTATCCTTAAAAACGCTGTAAAAGTTTATCGAAAACGATGAAAATATTATCTATGTGGTATTTTGTCGACCGTCTTTTCTCGGCTTGCTCTCCCTGTTTTGTGCCAGAAAGTCTGTCTATTATATGGTTGAGAAATTGCGTGTTTGTCGTTTGTAAGGCTGAGATAAACAGAAAACGCTGCTTTTGCTTGTGATAAAATATATTTACAAAACTACGTGTTCGTGTCCTTCTTTTAGGATGGGGATAGTAGTCTCTATTGGTGTCGTAACTCTTTTGTATTCAATAATTTAAGTAGTAGTAAAGGAGAAGATGCCTTTCAAGGGTGGAGAAGGGCGTCTTCTACATCCAAGAAGGGCGTCTTCTTCGAGCAAGAAAGGCGTATTCTTAATCCTTAAAGACCGTAGTCTGGTTTTAAGAAGATGAATTATCTTTACAAAAATGATTGTTTCATAGTTTGCCAAACAGCATTAGTAATATTAATATCGTGCTACAGCGAGCGTGTATCTCAGTGTTTATACCTACTTTTTGGTATGTCCGTGAGCAATAAGACAAAACCTTATAATTGACCAAAAAGCCAACTAAAACCAAGGCTTCCGTGACTTTTTTGGAAATCTTATAGTATTTTTATGTAGTTAAAATACATTAAACATTCAGTCTATTTCATTGATAATCTGTAATAAATGTAGTAACTTTGTAACCGCTTAACATGCCTAACTAAGATAATTCTTACGCCACATAAACAGTTTAGTCACAATTGTATAGGACAAGAATAACTATTATTCATTCCTCTATTTTATCGCTCACATGAGTAAAAAAACGTAATTTATAAAACAAAGATAACTATTAAAAAGAATGAAAAAGAAGTATTTTTCGCCCACTATCAATGTATATAACATTGTGGAGGCAGAGACGATTTTGGCAGGTTCTGGTGGTCAACCAAGTATTGGCGCATCCGTAGGTGGATTTGAAAATGGAGGAGAAGAGGATTTGGATGGAGAGTAATTTCCTGTATTAATAAGTCCATAACAAACCTAAGAAATTAAGTTTTAAGAAATGAAATCAAGAAATTCTAAATTTGTTTTGAAGGCTGTCCTTATAGGCTTGGCCGCATTTGTTGTAACTGCTTGTACCGATAGTGATACAGCGCAGGAAGCACCGAAAAAAGTAGAAGATGGTATTAGCTTTGCTGTGACAGATATTCAGAATATCTCTGAATCTTCACTCCCAAAGACAAAGGCACCGTCTGTCTATGAAACAGCCTCTACTGCGCTTGAGGGTGAAGGAGCAGAGGGATTGTCGTTGTTAGAGACTACAGTTGAGGGTGTAAATCCTGTATACTACCCAGCTCCTACCCGTGGTACCATCACTACAAATGACAACTTTGCTGGTTTGAAAAAGCCATTTGCTATCTTTGCAACAAAGGAAGGTAGTACAGTTGCTAACTATCTCTACAATGAGAAGGTGAACGTTGATGGTACAATGGTAAATCCAGTGAAGTGGAAGAAGAGCGAGTCTTCAAAGTTGAAGTTCTTTGCTGTTCATCCAGCTACAGATGGTTCTAACCCATTGGTTACTACGTCTTCTGGTACAAACCCTGTTGTGAATTATGCTCCAAACACAGATGTGAAGAAGCAGTTTGACCTTTTGGTAGCAAACACAAACCCTTTCAATTATGATGACTATGTAAGTCAGAAGATTCCAATTGCGTTCTCACATGCCACAACTGCCGTTCTGTTTAAGGTTGGTAATGAACTCACTTACAAGCAGAAGGTTAAGAAGATTGAAATTAAGAACGTGATTGGTGATGGTACATACGATATTGCTACAAATGCGTGGACTGTAGGTACTACAAAGAAAACTTTCGAACTCGACCTTTCTACTGCACCTTTCAGTACAGCAACAAATGCTGGCTCTATTATGAATGGTGGTGACGGTACTTTCTTTATGGTTCCTCAGGATATTCCAGATGAGGCTTATGTGTTGATTACTTTTGTAAGTGGTAAGACTGTGAAAGCCAATATTGGTGGTACTGGTAAGAAGTGGGTTGCTGGTACGACCAAGACATATACTATCTCTAATTCAAAGGATTTGGATGATAGAACACTTACTCTAACAATTAATGCAGCTAAGAATATATTTGACTACAATGAGACCAACGTACCATTCACCGTTACAAGTTATAGCGAAGTGACAGGAAGTGGTAGACCTGCTAAGGCAGAGCCTTGGACAATTACAAAGTATGAGTCCAGTGCTGATGGTACTACTTGGACAGAGGGTAAGCCGTCAATGGTTGCTGATATGAGTTCTGAGAGTGGTAATGGTGGTACGTCTGCTGAGGCACGCACGATGACATTTACCAATGACTATCACGACTATAAGGCAGAGCGTGAGGCGGCACTTAAGGCAGCACATGAGGCGACTGGTACAGTAGACCTTTCTAAGGTTAATGGTCCACAGGAAACAGCTAACTGTTATGTAGTTTCAGCCAGTGGTAAGTATTCATTCCCAATGGTATATGGTAATGCTATAAAGAATGGTGCTACTAATGCTTCTTCTTATACTTCAAGTTATCCAGCCAGCGAACATATCTTTAATAAATTCTGGGGTGCTTCAGAGATTAACAGTCCATATATTACAGGTGCTGATGGTGCTAAAGTGTTGTGGACCAGTACTCCTGATATTGTATCTGACGTAACAATAAATGGTAGTAATGTTGAGTTCAAAGTCAACAAGGACAAAATGAAGGAGGCAAGTGTTATTATTGGTGTTACAAAAAATACATTGGGAGCTTATAATGTTCTTTGGAGTTGGCACATTTGGATTACCTCTAAGGATGTAATCGATACCAGCAAAGACTACTTTATGCGTGAGCCTTTAGGCTTCCGTCATACGGAGTGGCATGGTACTACTTATGAAAAGGACCGCAAGGTTCGTCTTACAGTTACTCAGACTCGCACAGGAAAGACTGCGCAGGTTGAGTTCACTCAAAAAGCATCTGCTCTTGTGCGTGAGGGCGAAGCAATGTACTATCAGCAGGGACGTAAGGATCCACTCTATCCAAGTAATGGTATGTCATTGCAGTCAACAGGTATTGACCCTAATGGTTACAATAGAGGTTTCTTACCATTCTGGGCTGTGAGAATGCCTCTTATGATGGCAAGATTCCGTACATACGATCCTAATGATTCAGGTATAGGAAAGGGAGAAGCAAATGGCGATTGGATGTGGATTAACTTCTCTGACCAAAGTGATGGTACTAAGTATTACAGCCACGCAGAACATGCTACCTACTTTAACTTGTGGGATGTGAATAACTGTGTAGGTTATCGTAACCCTAATGCTTTCGTAAAGACAGTATATGACCCAAGTCCTGCAGGATTCCGTGTTCCTCGTTTGGATGAGTTTACCAAGATTAACAATGGTAACAATGGTAAGGCTGCTTTTGTTCCTGCAATGGGTATTCTTAGTGAGAGAAACTTTACGATTACGGATGCAGGGCATAGCTACTATTGGTCGTCTGAGAAGAAGAAGGGTCCAGGTACACTCTCATCTACTCAGCAGTGGTACGGTTATTATGGTCTTCTTGCATTTGGTGTGAAGAATGGTAATACTACAACTTTGGGATTAGTGAGACCAGAGCATCCAAGTTCACCTATGTTTAAAGATATGGCTTCTGGTGCTAATGTAATCTCTATCAAGGAATAAACATAATCTTTTGCAGCAGACTGTAGTCATGACTGCATACTTTCAACAACTGCACTCTATTCGTAGGGGGCAGTTGTTTTGTTTATAGTGAATTGTGTTTTGTAAGATTTGTACGACTGCTCGATGTGTGATTCATTGTTGTGTTCTGCTTTAGTCTCGGTAAAATCTATTAGAATCACTATGGGAACTGGAGCCTTTTGTATATTCTTATCGCTATATTCTAATAACCAAGAAAAAACCTAAAACGAAGTTTGCTGTCATTACTGTCAGTCAGAGAGGGATGTTAACTTGCTTGTTTGCAGTATAGTTACGTGAAATGTTAAATGTGACAGCAAAACAAAATAAAACTTTTTTCGTATATTAAGTAATGTTTCTTGTCATCTTAGAGACATTTTATTAGCTCCTTTAGCAAGCGAATCTCTCGTTGTTATTATAGATAGGAATAGGACAGCAAAAGCCACTTCTTGTGTTGTTATTATAGTGAGGAATAGAGCAGCTAAAACCATTGTTTAGGGTCGTTAGCCATCCCCATTATTAGGTATTTTTCTTGTAAACACTTTCTATCTTGTTTTTTTTCATTACCTTTGTTTGTTCAAATATGTACAAGTAGACGAGTCTACGAGAGAAGAAGTAGACGAGTAGCTTGCTACACATGGCGAACTAAGAATAAGTAACGATAATTCTTGGATAAGAATTAAAATGATGATTGAGGCTTATGAAACTATCAGAATTGAAGACAGGAGAAACTGGTGTTATCGTAAAGGTATCGGGACACGGTGGATTTAGGAAACGAATAATAGAGATGGGATTTATCAAAGGCAAGACTGTTGAGGTGTTGCTCAATGCGCCTTTGCACGACCCTGTCAAATACAAAATTATGGGCTATGAGGTTAGTCTCCGTCATAGCGAGGCCGACCAGATAGAAGTATTGCCCGACACAGTCGACCCTGCGCAGGTAGAAGACGTAGAGTATGAGGAAAGTGAGCAATCAGCTGGCTCTACATCCTACGATAGTACCGACAAAGAACTAACCCCAGAGAAGCTGTCAGATGCCGTAGAACAAAAGAGCCGCACCATCAATGTGGCCCTTGTCGGTAATCCGAACTGTGGTAAGACATCGCTCTTCAACTTTGCATCAGGTGCACACGAGCGAGTAGGAAACTACTCGGGAGTGACGGTAGATGCGAAGGTGGGGCATGCTTCCTTTGATGGTTACGAGTTCAACCTCGTAGACCTTCCCGGCACTTATAGTCTTTCGGCTTATAGTCCGGAGGAACTCTATGTGCGTAAACAGTTGGTAGACAAGACGCCAGATGTCGTCATCAATGTGATAGACGCCTCAAACCTTGAGCGCAACCTTTATCTGACAACCCAGTTGATAGATATGCACATACGTATGGTTTGTGCCCTTAACATGTATGACGAGACAGAACAACGTGGCGACCATATTGATGCACAGAAGCTTTCAGAGCTCTTTGGAATACCGATGATACCGACGGTGTTCACCAATGGCAGGGGCGTACAAGAACTCTTCCGACAGATAATAGCCGTTTATGAAGGTACAGAAGACGAGTCACTGAAGTTTCGTCACATCCATATCAACCATGGTCATGAGATAGAACATGGTATTGAAGAGATGCAAGAGCACCTGAAGAAGTACCCAGAACTTTATCGGCGCTATTCAACCCGTTATCTCGCAATCAAACTGTTAGAGCATGACAAGGATGTAGAACAGCTCATTAGTCCGTTAGGCGACTCGGTCGAGATATTCAAACATCGTGATACAGCGGCTGCAAGAGTTAAGGAAGAGACAGGCAATGACAGCGAGACTGCGATAATGGATGCCAAGTATGGCTTTATTAATGGAGCACTGAAAGAGGCGAACTACTCGACAGGAGATAAGAAAGACACCTATCAGACCACCCATGTTATCGACCATGTCTTGACAAACAAATACTTTGGTTTCCCAATCTTCTTCCTTGTCTTGTTGGTAATGTTCACTGCTACCTTTGTCATCGGACAGTATCCGATGGACTGGATTGAGGCAGGTGTGGGCTGGTTAGGGCAGTTTGTCTCTACGAATATGCCTGACGGTCCGGTGAAGGATATGATTGTCGACGGTATAATCGGTGGTGTAGGTGCCGTTATCGTATTCCTCCCTCAGATCTTGATACTCTATTTCTTCATCTCCTATATGGAGGACTGTGGCTATATGTCACGTGCCGCCTTCATCATGGACAGGCTTATGCACAAGATGGGACTACATGGTAAGTCGTTCATCCCACTTATCATGGGCTTCGGTTGTAACGTACCTGCCGTGATGGCAACACGTACGATAGAAAGCCGGAGGAGCAGGTTGGTGACAATGCTGATACTCCCTTTGATGAGCTGTTCGGCTCGTCTACCAATCTATGTGATGATTACAGGCTCGTTCTTTGCCTTGAAGTATCGTTCGCTGGCCATGCTCTCCTTATATATAATAGGTGTGTTGATGGCAGTAGTGATGAGTCGTCTCTTCTCTGCCTTTGTAGTAAAAGGAGAGGACACTCCCTTTGTGATGGAGCTACCCCCTTATCGTTTCCCAACATGGAAGGCAATTGGTCGCCATACATGGGAGAAGGGTAAGCAGTATCTCAAGAAGATGGGAGGTATCATTCTCGTAGCTTCTATTATCGTGTGGGCCTTAGGCTATTTCCCTCTTCCAGATGATCCGAACATGGGGAAACAGGCTCGACAGGAGCAGAGTTATATCGGCAGAATCGGTAAAACCGTCGAACCCGTATTTCGTCCACAAGGTTTTAGTTGGCAATTGGATGTCGGCTTGCTGTCAGGTATGGGTGCGAAGGAGATTGTAGCATCAACAATGGGTGTGCTCTATTCTAATGATGATAGCTTCTCTGACGACAGTGGTTATAGTAGTGAGGTGGGTAAATACTCCAAACTACATAATCTAATAACAAAGGATGTGGCAACGATGCACCATGTAAGCTATGAGGAAGCAGAGCCTATAGCAACATTGACGGCCTTTGCTTTCCTACTCTTTGTCTTGCTCTATTTCCCTTGTGTAGCAACGATAGCGGCTATCAAGGGTGAAACAGGTAGTTGGGGATGGGCGCTCTTTGCTGCTGGATACACCACAGCCTTAGCCTGGATAGTCAGTGCGGTGGTCTTCCAAGTGGGTATGTTGTTCATCTGATGATAAGAAAAGACAGACAACATAAAAGCTATACATTCTCTTTAAGATTTAAGAAGACGCTCTTCTTGGTTTAAGAACATGCCCTTCTTGAACGTTGAAGACGCCCTTCTTGAGGCAAGAAGGGCGTCTTCTTCTTTGCAGTCTATAACTTACTGAGTATCGGTGAGTTATAGACTTGCTTTTTATGTGTATCCTTAAGTGTTTTTGTCAGACATTTGTACGTGTTTTAGTCAGGATATTTTGGAGACAGAATAACATAGGGACAGATGGAGACAGAGTGTTTTTTTAGAGACAGAATGACATAAAGACATATAATGACAGAGGATGTTTTGGAGACAGAATAACATAGGGACGAGTAAAGACAGATTTTTTTTAGAGACAGAATGACATAGAGACATATAATGACAGAGTGTTTTTTTAGAGACAGAATAACATAGTGACAGATGGAGACAGAGGATGTTTTAGAGACAGAGTAACAGAGGGACAGACGAAGAAAGGGGGATTCTTGAAGACAGAATGACATAATGACAAATGGAGACAGATGATTTTTTTGAAGACAGAATAACATAATGACAAATAAAGACTGGGTGTAAAGTATAAACAGAATTTGGTGGTAAAGCCGATAGAATTTGGTTTTGTTATTCCTAACAATAGGTTTATTTCGGTAATCACGCCCCTCTCCATTCGGAGAGGGGTTGGGGGTGAGGCCAAGAGGTGTTGTGGGTGTGGCTTGCTGGGGTTGTGGGTGTGGCTTGCTGGTGTTGTGGGTGTGGTTTGCTGGTGTTGTGGGTGTGGTTTGCTGGTGTTGTGGGTGTGACTTGCTGGTGTTGTGGGTGTGGCTTGCTGGTGTTGTGGGTGAGGCTTGCTGGTGTTGTGGGTGAGGCCGAATGAAAACAGAACTTTGTTAATTTGTCAATAAGTTTACTTGTCATAAACAAAAATCAGTTAAAGGACTACCCAACATACTCCTAAACCTGTCAACTCGTCTTTTAATTGCGTAGATTAATAATTATAGGTGTTTTGTATACTATTTTGTTGAATTTAGTAAGTAATCAGTTAAATTTTAATAGAAAATGTAATTTTAATCAGAAAAGGTTTGTGTTTTTTATAAATAATACTTAATTTTGCAGCCATTGAGCGTAAAAATCTTTAGATATTAAGCTGAAAAGTGATAATATATTTGATTTTACGACCTATCTCTGATGATATGTTTCATTGTGAAACATAAGGGTAACGTTTAGCGAAACAACTACACAATAATATTTATAATAATCAAAAGAGATCTATGGAGAAAAGATTTACTCTCTTTTTGTTTGGTCTTCTTCTGTCTTTAGGGACAGCATTTGGTCAGACAAAGATTAATGGTACCGTAGTTTCTCAGGACGATGGAGAGGCCGTTATCGGTGCGTCTGTCATGGTACAAGGTACTACGACGGGTACTGTCACAGATATTGACGGTCATTTCACACTTGATGTTCCTGCAGGAAAGAAACTCGTAGTCAGTTACATTGGTATGGTCACGCAGACCGTAGCAGCCAAAGACGGCATGAAGGTTGTCCTTAGTAATGACAATCATCAGCTTAATGAGGTTGTTGTAACTGGTATGACTCAACAAGACAAGCGCCTCTTCTCTGGTGCTGCAACAAAGATTGATGCTTCAAAAGCAAAGCTCGATGGTATGGCAGATGTGAGCCGTTCGCTCGAAGGTCGTGCTGCTGGTGTGAGTGTTCAGAACGTGTCTGGTACGTTCGGTACAGCACCTAAGATTCGTGTGCGTGGTAATACGTCAATCTTTGGTTCGTCAAAACCATTGTGGGTTGTTGATGGAGTCATCATGGAAGACATTGCTAATGTTGATGCAAGTTCGTTGTCATCAGGTGATGCAAAGACTTTGATTTCTTCTGCTATCGCTGGTCTGAATGCTGACGACATTGAGAGTTTTCAGATATTAAAGGACGGTTCGGCTACATCTATCTATGGTGCTCGTGCTATGGCGGGTGTGATTGTTGTGACAACAAAGAAGGGTAAGGCTGGTCAGAGCCATTTAAGTTATACCGGTGAGTACACTCTTCGTTTGAAGCCAAGCTATAAGAACTTCAATATCATGAACTCACAAGACCAGATGGAGATTTATCGTGAGTTGGAGAAGAAGGGCTATTTGAACTATGCCGAAATCGCTAACGCCTCTACAAGTGGCGTTTATGGTCGTATGTATCAGCTCATCTCTGAGTATGACGCTACTAAGGGACAGTTCGGTCTTGAGAACACACAGGCTGCACGTGACGCTTATCTGCGCGCTGCAGAGTATCGTAACACAGACTGGTTCGACCAGCTTTTCTCAAGTTCAATCATGCACAACCACTCAGTGAGTGCTTCTGGTGGTACAGACAAGGGTCAGTACTATGCTTCCCTCTCTGCAATGTATGATCCAGGATGGTATAAGTCAAGTCGTGTTCAGCGTTACACAGGTAATATCAACACAACTTATAATATTAACAAGCAGATAGGCTTGAACCTTATCGCTAATGCTTCTTATCGTAAACAGAGAGCTCCTGGTTCGTTGAGCCGTACGATCGACCCTACAACGGGTGCTGTTAGTCGTGCTTTCGACATCAACCCTTACTCTTACTCTCTGAATACCTCACGTACTCTCGACCCTAACGAGTCTTACACACGTAACTATGCTCCGTTCAACATCTTCAATGAGTTGGACAATAACTATATGGATCTTAATGTGCACGACTTCCGTGTTCAGGCCAGTGTAGACTATAAGCCTATCACAAAAGTTAAACTTACAGCCTTGATAGCAGTGAAGAGTGCAGCCTCATCGATGGAACATATCGTTCGAGAGAACTCTAATCAAGCATTGGCTTATCGTGCTATGAGTACGACAACTATCCGTGACGCGAATCCATACCTTTATACTGATCCTGATAACCCATTTGCTCTTCCAGAGTCAATCCTCAAAGAAGGCGGTATTCTCGATAGGACTGGTAACAATTTCTTCGGCTGGGACACACGTCTCTCTGCCGCTTATAATGATGTATTCAACGACACTCATATCGTAAACCTCTACGCAGGTGTGGAGAGTAACAGCGTTGACCGTAAGGCAACCTTCGACCGTGAGTGGGGTATGATGTTCGATGCTGGTGAGATTGCAAAGCTGAACTATCGTGCTTTCAAGATGTTCCAAGAGCAGGGATCTAACTACTATGGTTTGTCAAATACCCACATCCGCAGTCTTGCTTACTTCGGTACGGGTACCTATTCTTATAAGGGTCGCTATCAGGTAACGGGTACCTTCCGTTATGAAGGTACGAACTATCTGGGTAAGGCTACCTCAGCTCGTTGGCTGCCAACCTATAACGTTTCTGGTGCATGGAATGCACACGAGGAAGGTTGGTTCAGTAAGCTGTTCAAGCAGGCGTTGACACATGCAACATTGCGCCTCAGCTACTCACTTACTGGTGACCGTCCTCCTGTAACCAACTCATTGCCAATCTTCACAGCAACAGTGCCTTGGCGTCCATTCACCTCTATTCAAGAGACAGGATACGATGAGGAGTTCGGTAATAGTAACCTTACTTACGAGAAGAAACGTGAGTTCAACCTTGGTTTCGACTTTGGTTTCCTTGATAACCGTATCAATCTTACATCAGACTTCTACTGGCGTCGCAATAGTGACCTTATCGGTTACGTGAACCATCCACAGTTGGGTTCTTACAACCTTGCGAATGTTGCTTCAATGAAATCAAATGGTGTGGAGTTCTCATTGAACACACAAAACATCAAGACAAAGGACTTCAGTTGGGAAACAAACTTCATTTTCTCATGGACACATAATGAGATTACAAGTCTCTTCACCCATGCTCGTGTCGTTGACCTCGTACAGGGAACAGGTTATAGTCTTGTTGGTTATCCTGCAAACTCTATCTTTAGTATCCCATTCGCAGGACTTGATGGTGAGGGTCTACCAACATATATGAACGAGAATGGTAGAAGAACGGTCTCAGACCTTAACCTTCAAGAACGTGATCAGGAGAAGATTAAGTACTTGAAGTACGAAGGTCCTGCTGAGCCAACGACAACAGGCTCATTTGGTAACGTCTTCCGTTATAAGAACTGGGACCTCAATGTGTTCGTAACATATAGCTTTGGCAATAAAGTTCGACTGAACCATATATTCAATAACCGCTATGACGATATGGACGCCCTGCCTAAGGAGTTCCGTAATCGCTGGGCATACAGTGGTGATGAGGCTGTTACGAATATCCCAGTGATTGCTTCACGTCGTCAGAACCGTAACAACACGCAGTTGGATATTGCTTACAATGCTTATAACTATTCTGATGTTCGTATCGCAAAGGGCGACTTCATTCGTATGAAGGAAATCTCATTGGGTTATAACTTCCCTGCAACGATGATTAGAAGTATCGGCGTTAGCAGCTTAGGATTGAAGCTTCAGGCAACGAACCTCTTCCTGTTCTATTCAGACAAGAAGCTGAATGGTCAGGACCCAGAGTTCTTCAATACAGGTGGTGTGGCTGCACCAGTTCCAAAGCAGTTCACCTTGACATTGAGATTAGGTCTTTAATATTTTAACTGAGGGATAGGTTCAGCTGGGAATATCACAATATTTAATGATAATAAGGATAAACCCTAACAAGACTGAGGATTGTTAGATGACAACTGACAGGCTATGTGAAAGAAACTGAACCGGTACCAGAAGTAACTTAATATAGAACGAATATGAAAATTAAAAATATCATATATATGGGCAGTTTGATGCTTGCATCTGTGGCGATACTTGCATCTTGTTCTGACCAATTGGATACGTTGCCAGACAACCGTACTACTTTGGATACACCAAAGAAGATTGCGGGGCTGCTCGTAACAGCCTATCCAGACCGTACGCCGACCCTCTTTAACGAGTGGATGTCTGATAATACGGACTATATGGGACGTGATAATAGCCTTGGAAGTCGTGGTAATGACCAGTACTTCTTCTGGCAAGAGCAGACAGAGGGAGGTAATGACTCTCCTGAACAGGTGTGGATGTTTTATTATGATGGCGTCTACAAGGCTAATGAGGCTTTGGCTGCTATTGAGGAACAAGGTGGTGCAAAGAATGAGCAACTCAGCAACTCAAAGGGTGAGGCGCTGCTGCTCCGTGCTTACAACCACTTCATTCTTTCCAATGAGTTCTGCCGTCCTTATAATGGTAAGACCAGTCAGACTGATCCGGGACTCTATTATGCAACCGGAATAGCTGACTTCACCGCTGCAGCAGAGCAGAGCAATCGTGGTACGGTAGCTGATTTCTATGCAAAAATTGCTGCTGATATCGAGGCGGGTATACCATTGATTAACGATACATACGAGGTGCCAAAGTATCACTTCAATAAGCAGGCTGCCTACGCCTTTGCTACTCGCTTCTATCTTTATTATGAGAAGTGGGAGAAAGCAAAGGAATATGCAGACAAACTGTTGGGTAGTAATCCTGCAGCTTATCTGCGTGACTATAAAACTTTGCAGGCTATGCCTTTGAGTAATTCAGACCAGGCAGTGAAGATTGCTGAGGCTTATTGTAGTGCTTCTGCAGGTTGTAACCTTCTCATTCAGACCAGTGTCAGCAGTGCTGGTATGGCACTTGCTCCATGGGTATCAAATAAGCGTTATACCCTCACTAACTACTTGGCAAACACCGAGTTGTTTATGAGTAATAATATTTGGGGTTCAGCTGCAAACACCATCTGGCAGCCATTTACTGCTAATCAAGGTGAAGCTAACTTTGCTTTGTTGATGAAACTTCCACGTGAGATACAGATTATCAATACGACAACTGGTACAGGTTTTCTTCGCACATTGAATGTTGATTTCACTATGGATGAGGCTTTGCTCAATCGTGCTGAGGCTGAAATCATGCTTGGACAGAACGATGCAGCCTGTGCAGATATGAACACTTGGATGCATAACTACTTCAATACCAGCGTGACGCTGACGCCTTCAAGTGTGCAAACTTACTTTAATTCAGTGCCATACGCATACGCTGATGCCGATAAGATGGTGCCAAGTTTCAAGAAGCACATCAGTCCTCGCTTCGCTATTGATGCCGAAGGGTCCGTACAGGAGTCACTCTTGCAGTGCTTGCTGAACTTCCGTCGTATCGAGACAGTACATCAGGGATTGCGTTGGATGGATATCCGACGTTACAACATCGAGATACCTCGTCGACTCATCGGTGCTAATGGTAAACCTTCTAAGAACCTTGATTGGTTGGTGAAGGATGATCCACGTCAGACAGTTCAGATTCCACAGAGTATTCGTGAGGCTGGTGTTGAAGGTAACCCTACCAAGACAGCTGTGCCAAATGCAACACTCATCAACCCTTCTGCCTACAGCGGACCAGGTTTCTCAGTGGTCAATCAGTATCCTGCTCAGGCTGGTGCACACACTTTTTAATAGCTAATTAAAGGATTAAGAAATGAAAAAAAACATATTAGCTTTATCGCTCTTGGCAGCAGTAGCAACTGGTTTCACTGCTTGTTCAGATGATGCTTTGTCAAGTGAGAGCGTTATCAAGTCTTCCAAGACAGCAGACACAGCCTTTGACAAGTGGCTGTATAAGAATTTCGTAGTACCTTATAACATTCAGATTCAGTGGCGTTATGAGGACAATGAGTCAGACATGTCTTACTATGACGTACCTGCTGATTCGGATCAGTCAGTCGAGTTAGCACATATCATTAAGTACACCTGTGTGGAAGCTTATACCGAAGCTGCAGGCATTGACTTCACACGTCGTTACTTCCCAAAGCTCTTTAGCTTCTTAGGTGAGTTCGAATACGAGAACAGTGGTAGCCAGAAACTCGGTACTGCAGAGGGTGGAAAGAAGATACGTCTCTTGGGTGTTAACTATATTGATAAGTATAAGACCAATCGTCCTCTACTTGATGAATATTTCCTTAAGACCATTCACCACGAGTTTGTTCATATCGTTAACCAGACCAAGGACTACCCACGTGACTTCGGTAAGGTGACTCCAAATGGTTATGTTAATGACTCATGGAGTTCTGAAACGTATGGAGAAGGCTTTGAGAAGCGTGGTTTCGTTTCAGCATACTCACAGAAGGAAGAGCGCGAGGACTTTGCCGAGATGGTAAGTACTTACATTATCTCAACACCTGCGCAGTGGAATGCTATTATTAAGAAGGCTACTCTTGTTGATGCGAATGGAAACCCTATCAAGGATCAGGGAACAGGAAAACCTGCTCCTCAACCAGGCGTAGAAGCGCTTGAGAAGAAGCTTGAGATTTGCAAACGTTACTATAAGGAGACCTTTAATGTCGACCTTGATAAGGTGCGTGATGCTGTTATCAGACGTGAAAACAACGTTGTTAGTGGCAGTTATAATCTTACAAGTCTTAACTAACAAGAAAGGATTACAATAATGAAAGCAACTAAATTATTTATATATCTCCTACTTGCTTTGCCAGCATTCTTCCTTCAGTCATGTCAGACTGAGGAGGATAATGTCTTTGATAAGCCTTATTCTGAGCGCATGGGAGAGTTCCTGCAGAAGGCTCAGGATACATTGACTGCATCGCAATATGGATGGGTATTAGACTATTACCCACAGAGTAATCAGGTGTATGGTGGCGTGGCTTATACTATTAAGTTCACTCATGATGATGCCATCGTACGCTATGAGAAAAACCCTGATGATGGCGAAGTGAAGTCATTGTATAAGATGAAAGAGGACGACGGACCTGTCTTGTCATTCGATACTTACAATGCTTTCCTTCATAAGTATGCTACTCCAAAGAAGGGTGAGTATCGTGGTATGGAAGGCGATTTCGAGTTTGTTATTGACGAAATTAAGGCTGACTACATCAAGGTTCATGGCAAACGTTCGTTGAATACTATGTATCTTCGCAAGCTCTCTGAGCCTGCAACTGACTATATAGAGCAGGTGACCGACCTCACCAACCTCTTTGTTTTCTCTGATTTCAATCTTAGTATTGGTGGAAAGACTTACACGCTCGTTATTACCGATAGGGATAATCGTCAGTTAGCTATCTATGATGGCAATACTCCTATAGCTGAGTCTGCTTATACCTTTACTGATAGGGGAATCCGTTTGTACGAACCTATCACGATTAATGGTGCTGTTGTCTATGATTTGACCTTTGATAAAGAGACTGCAAAGCTCTCTGGTAACGGTGTTCAGACTACTTCTTCAAAGATTGATGTCAACGTTATTGCCAATCTGATTGGTACTATTGATGTCTCTAATGGTGCTAAGAAAATTAAGAAGACAATACCTTATCTTAGTTGGCTCAACGTCAGCTGTGACGCTTCATGGGTTCACCTAACAAAGGAGGGCAACACGCTTACCATTGATGTAGACGCCAATGCGATTGCTACCAAGGCGCGTGGTGCTAAGATTAAGATTTCTAATGGTATTGATGAAGCAAGTGCAGCGGTTATGCAATATGACCTCTCTGCTCTCATGGGTTACTATGAACTCAAGATGACTTCATACGTTGCTGGTGACAATAACAAGGATGTTCTCAAGGTGAATAC
Source organism: Prevotella jejuni (assembly GCF_900187995.1). Taxonomy (GTDB): domain Bacteria; phylum Bacteroidota; class Bacteroidia; order Bacteroidales; family Bacteroidaceae; genus Prevotella; species Prevotella jejuni. Next base: position 6,440 of record NZ_FZNZ01000016.1, on the reverse strand, counting down.
ACGCCAAGCTCGACTGAGATATGAAGGCTCTGGTGCGAACCGTAAGTTCTATTTGAATGTTTCCAGTCCTTATGGTGACGACTTTGTATTCCCATTGACCTACGTGGCTTCCGCAAAAGCGTTCTTAATGCAGAGTGGTCAGAATGTGATAACAATACGAAATAGTAGAGCAACCTACTACATTGCTAATTCTTTTAATATTGATGCAAATCGTGGTACGGGTACAGATACTGATTTCTATAACCTGATTACCTTCTCTGTAAATGAGAATGGTGATATCAGTGCATCACTTTGTGGTCCATTATTCGTCAAAGTTAACGGACAGCTAAGGTACGTGAATTTGACTACTGAACGCTTCATTCTGAATGCTTACTCGAGCGAACCATTTAGCGATGATAATATTGTTGCTATGTTGGATATGTGGATTAACCCAGTGATAACGAAGAGGTCTTCTTCATCCTCATCTGCTAAGCCTGCTATCTTACCAGAGGAGACATCCGACAATACTCTGTCATTACAGATGCCACAGTATCTGCCAAATCGTATTCCAAGCTTTGATGTAGACTTTAGCTCACGTCTTACCACATCTGTAGCGAAACAAGTAAAACTAAACAAGTAAATGTTTTATGAGAAAGATATTTAATATTTGTATTCTCTTTGCTGTTGCTGCGGGCTTTATTGCCTGCAGTGACGACAATGATGCAGGTAGTTCTTACTTGCGTAAGAATCCTGTCAATGTGGTAAGCTCTAAGCTTTTCTTCTCTGCTGCGGCACAGAAGGGTGGGGTGAAGTTTACTGCACCAGCTGGCTCAACCGTCTCTGTCAGTGATTCATGGGCTACGGCACAACTGCTGAATGACTCGGTCGTTGTCAGTGTTACTAACAATCCAGCTGTCGACAGTCGTTCTGCTGTGTTGACTATCAAGAATGGGAATGACTCTACTAATCTGCCTATCTTGCAGTCGGGAGCTGTCTTTAAATATAAAGGAGCTAAGAATATTGTTGTTAGCGACAAGGATACAACCCTTACGTTGCCTTATTCAAAGGTGGGTGCTGAACCAGCCTTAGTGCTTGCCGATTCTGCTGATGCTTCTGCGGTATCATCTGTTGAGGACAAGGACTCTGCTTTTGTGGCACATATCAATGCCAATTCAACAGGTGAGGTTCGTACGTTCTTGCTCGTTCTGAAGAACCAAGAGCAGCGTGATACGATTACTGTAACGCAGGGAAGCATTGATGATTTCGTTGGTAAAACGTATAGTCTCTATGGGTATGACTTGTTGAAGATGACAAGCTCAACAACTGATATCAACTCATTGGTCACGCAGTTTGTTGGTACCTTTGAGAAGGTATCTGATACTAAGCTGTCTTTCGTCTCTGATGACACGGGTATGAAGATGCTTTTTTATTTCGATCCTGCTGACCTCTCACTGACATTGAAGGGTGGTGAATTTATCCTTTCACAAACGAAGGATAATACGTCATATCGCTATCGTACAGCTTTTTGGGATATAAAACACTATGCTGTATTGATGAACCTTATCCAACAGCAGACAGCAGCACATAACGCTGGTAAAGTGAGTGATGATGACTTTGCTAAATTCCAGAGTATGGTTACTGCTATCTATGACATCTATGCTTCACCTAATCTGTCACTGACAGCACGAATGACTTACTCTAAGGAGGATGGCATGGTTGCTGGTCTCCTTGAGAGTAATGCTGCGAGTGCTGCTTACATCCAGTCTTATAATGCTTTAGGAAAACTGGGTTTCCCTATTGGTTCATTTAATGGAAATGCACTCGCTATCTATAAGTATGCCCAACAAGGACGCACGCTAACTTTTAACAATGTTTCCTATATGCTTCAACCAGTGATGCTCTTCCATCCTTTGAGCACAAGTGCTAAGCCTGCAGCATTCTTGAAGAAGAGATAAAACAGTAAAAAAGATAAGTTCGAAAAAGGCTAATGCCGTAAGTATGCAGCTGTGGTTCCTACCACAATGCAGGCTTACGGCATTCTTTTTGTTCGCTCGATACAGCAAACATGGTATGACATTTATTCCTCGACACAGGCTTACTATGTTCTTATTATTCGTTCGATATAGCAAGCATGGTTTGACATTTATTCCCCGATACAGGCTTATCAAATCTTTTTTATTCACTTGATACAGGGACTGATAAACCCCTCCTGACAACAACACGATTATTACGTATTATACAAGATAAGTTTTATTTTGTTTTGCTGTCACATTTAACACTTCGATTTAACGTGCTGTTTCTTATAGAGTTACGTCATTATTTTGGATGACAGAAATGACAGGAAAACATATTTTAAGATTTCCTCTTTGTGATAGAAAACTAAAGATTTAATGCGAAAGTTAAGATAAAACAATTTACCAATGAGCCGTTCTTTACGCAAGAACATCAACGTGTCATCACCATTGTAACGCTTTCACCTGTACAAATGGATGATGGCCTCACCCCCAGCCCCGTTCGGCCTCACCCCCAACCCCTCTCCGAATGGCGAGGGGCGTAGTATGTGAGGTTACCCCTATTGGGTTGCTTGCATACTTCGTAGAGGTTTTTTCTCTCACAGAACTCACAGATTTGACAGACCCTTTTAGCGCACAGTATCGAACTCACAGAACGCCTCCGGCATACAGAATTCACAGAGCGTAACTGCCAAAGATGGCTGTAAGGTTCTGTGAAATCGGTTGACTTAATGTCTCTGTGGAATGCTGTGTATTCTGTTCTTCTGTGTTTTTCTGTGAGAATGAGAACGCACCCACTCTATGAGATAACACACAAACAACTCGCTGCGGAGTTTTTTCTCTCACAGAACTCACAGATTTGACAGACCCTTTTGCGCACAGTTTCGATCTCACAGAACGCCTCCGGCATACAGATATCACAGAACTTTACAGCTCATATTGGCTATAAATTCTGTGTTATCTGTCGTCTGCTTGCAGACGTTTATGTGTTCTCCCTGTTCGCAGAAAGGCTTCTGTTCATCTGTGAAAATCTGTGAGAGATAACATTGCCAACGAGCCTCTTGCGTTCTAAACTCTGTGAGAAAAAACATTCTCAATGAATCAAGACGTATGCTGATAAGCTTCTGTTAAATCTGTCAATCCTGTGAGTAATAAATCTGCCAACATCGCTTAACTCTTATGAAAATACTTGACAGAATATCGCAAGTTATTCCTTAAACCACAACTGGGATACCTCGCAAAACACACTTCGCAACTAACTTAAAATCAGTAACTTATCTCCCCCGTTCAAGAAGAGCCTCCCCTTGCTCGAAGAAGGAGCCCTTCTACACACAAGAAGAGCATATCCTCGAATAAAGAAGGGCGTCTTCTTTAATCATGAAGGGCAAGTATTAGACTGGAGAAGTTTATTAAAACGGAAAAAACTTTACTCCTCTTAATCTTTTATAAGCAATTCTCTAAACCGAATTTTCTGCTCGAATAACTCCTCAATGCTTTGGTAAAGGAATTGACTTTGCCAATCGAATTGTGGCTTGTTAGCCGATAAGTTTGCATCAGACTTAAACTTTAGGCGCACTCTATAATACTGAACTAATTTTCCTTCAGCTTCTTTGTCGGCTGCAAATAAATATACATATTGGCAACCAACATACTTGTGCATCGCTTCAAGTGTCTCCACAACCTTTAACCAAAACAAGGTTTCGCCCATCCTTATATGCTTTGGTAGACCCAATGACGCCCAATACGCTCGTGCAGCGTCATTGATTCCAAACAGTTTCAGCTCTACGGCTGGATAGGAAGCGAGCACCTTTGTAACCTCTTTTGTTCTTTCTATTTTCTCGTCTTTCTCCCAAGATTCCTTCTTACCAGCATACCTAAAGATGTCGTCAGGTGTCATATTGTAGTCTTTGGTTGCCTTGACATCCCTTAATAATTGGTCCTTTTCTGTGTCAGACGAAAAATCTCTATTCATCAGTCTACGAAGCGCTTCCCTTGCATTATAGCCTACTCTCATCCTTTCGGGCTGAGCCATCTCGAATAGTTCGCCACATCGTATAGAGAAGAAGATTAAAGGGATATTTGTTGGAGACATCACAACAAAAGAGGCAAGATGACCTTTAAAGTCATCTTCTACATATTCTACGGAATTAAACCACGCTATGATATGTCTTTGTTCCACACCTTCAACGGTTGGACCAGTCATAGCGTCCAAGATACTCTTATCTATTTCGCGTACTCTTCTTACCTCAAAGGCATCTATTAAGGTTAACGCTTCTTCTATTACTTTAGACATTTAGTTTTCTTTGTTGAGCTGAGGTAATATCTCATCGAAATAGAACCGCCGCATCTTTATGCGTTCTGCGTCTTGTATGATATCATCGAGTGCCATCGGAACATCGCATCGGTCGTCGTCTCCATAGCCTTCACGGGCATGCTGCCAAGAACTTTCTCCATGAGCAAGAATACTTAATGACCATGAATCTTTAGGGGCATAATGCTGGAAAACATAATCGAACGACTCAAGGAAAGGAGCCAACTCCGTCTGTGATGGTAGCTCGTTGAGTGCCTTAGCCTTATATTTGTTGCGTACCTTAACGATTACAGGCCCATATTTCCATGCCTCAAACTGTTCGTCGAACATGGGTTGACCAGTGCGGATAATAGACTCTCGCTGAGAAAAATACATGAGTTTATGAAGTTTCATCTCGTCTATCTCACTATTCCTCTCATCTTTATACCTTTTAAAGATATAAGAAGCTGCTTTTATAACATCAATCATTAGAAACTATTATTGGGAGTTCTCTTATCTCTCTGACCTCTCATGGGGGTAGAAGATTATAAGTGCTTTATGGTGCAAAACTACTAAAAATATCCGATATATGCAACTCCTTGGAATAAAATCTTTCTCGCCTTATTTGCATTTCGGCTATTTTGCAAGATAGACAAACTAAGGCTGCAGGGGCTGAGCTTATTCTATGGCATACAAAGGATTGGGAAAGACTATACCCTTTCTACAAGCCGTCGCTCTAACATTATTCTCTATCCTGTATTTAATGCTGCGTTTCTCCGATTTTATCCATATATGTAATGCCCAAAGCAGACAAAACAAATACAATATGAATACTGATTTGCATAATCGTGTGTTGTGTATCTATATTTTCTGCTACAAATGTTTCCAACAAATGAACGGCAGAAATGCTGATAAGCGAAATCATCAATTTATGTTTTAATGCATTTGGATTTATCTTACCAAGATAACTAAACTGATTACTATCCTTGTCTTTCTCTATGATTTCCAGTCTGCTAACAAACGACCAATATCCTCCAATTACACATACGATGATTAAGTTCAGAACCATTGAGACATCCACAATCCCTATAGCGAGCATAAGCATAGTTTCTTCTGTGAATGTCTCAATATTTATAAGGCTATGTATGACATCTTTACAAAAGACGTATGAATACATTCCCATTACTACGCACATACCGAGATAAACAGGAACTTGGAGCCATCGACTTTGAAAGATACACCACTCTATGACTTTTTCTAATTTGTTACTCATAAATATGATATTTAAAGTATTTGCATTAAGTAATCAACTATCTTTGAATGACGTAGATGAATTTTTTCTTTATCCCAAATTGGGTCTTGTTCCGTCATTCTACGAACCTCCCTTTGCTGCTGCAAATATGTATAACTTTCTCGCTTTTTCTGGAATCTTTCATTGCTTAATGACATGTTATGGCTACCAGACAGTAGCAAGTAGTTTCCCAAACATTCCAAATAACGATTATAGAAGTCCTCATCATAAGGGCAATATCCATTGTTCGGTTCTTTGTTTTCTGTTTGTGGAGCGATATGTTCAAGATGAGGTTGCTCAATGTCGTCATACCTCAATACCTTATATCCTGCTTTCCCACACTGAATAAGGTGATTTTCATATTTCCATAAGAGTATTTTGGCTGTGTTGTGGTTCATTCCCATATTTAGAGTACGTAATAATTCATCATTATTCCAATAGCCCCACCAGTCTTTCCTACTCTTCATCCATTGGATGTGATTGACTACATTTTTTGCTCCATTACCCATCATTTTATAAGAGTCATTCAGACGCCACAAAAGATTAGCTCTTGTACCTATAATTCGATGGCGGAGGAATATTTGTTCTAATGCTCTTGCTAATTCTTCCAGTTCTTTTTGAGGCATTCCTTTTAACAATGCTTTGATAACAAAAGGAAACATAATACTTCGATCTGCTGCAATTAGCAAAGCATGATAAGTGATATTTTTCTTTGTTTCATCTAAAAAGTTGCTTATTTGGCTAAAACAAGACGATAGTAGCTGCGTAAATTTTCTAATGAATGATATACAACTATCGGCTTTGCCTAATTCTTTGTTTACAAAATCTGTTGAGTTTATTTCGTCAAGAGAATTCCGATAAACTTTTA